>JAWKTM010000203.1:0-1017 GCA_041399085.1 Pirellulaceae bacterium | reverse complement strand
ATCGCGAGCGGGTTTCGGGGCTGCTGGTCGACGGGTTCTTTCCCGACTGTGGTTTGAGCGACCGGCCGCGGCGTCAGCGGGCTTCGGGCTTTCAAGAGATCGGATTGCCGTTCGAGCATGACACGGCGGTCACTCGGCATTTGGCCGAGTTTCTTTCGTCTCAAGCGGCCGAGGATGGCGGGCCGACGGTTCCGACCCATGTGTTGTTCAACGGTGGCGTGTTCAAAGCCGACGCGTTGCGGTCGCGGTTGCTGGAGGTGTTATCGGGCTGGAACGAAGCGGGCGGCACGCAATCGCTCGAAGGCGAACATGATTTGGATCACGCGGTGGCGCGCGGAGCGGCCTATTACGCCTGGACCAAACAACGCGGGGGAATGCGAATTCGCGGCGGCGTGGCGCGATCGTACTACGTCGGTATCGAGACGGCGGGGCTGGCGATCCCTGGCGCTCCGCGGCCGCTGCGAGCATTGTGCGTGGTGCCGTTCGGCATGGAAGAAGGGACCGAGACCGACGTGCCTTCGGGCGAGATCGGCTTGGTGCTGGGCGAACCGGCCGAGTTCCGTTTCTTCAGCTCGACGCTGCGCAAAGACGATCGGCCGGGTGATCTGATTTCCGAGTGGGAAGAGACGGAGTTGGAAGAGACAGCGCCGCTGGAGACGACGTTGCCGGCGGATGAAGCGATCGACGAGCCTTACGTGCCGGTTCGCTTTCAGTCACGCATTACCGAATTAGGAATGTTCGAACTCTGGTGCGTCGGAACCAAGACGCCGGGACAATGGAAGCTGGAATTCAGCGTTCGCGAGGAAGACTGATCCGCGATGAATGGCCGGCGATGTTTGATATCGTCGAGTTCACGGTTCCGGTTTGAGCGATCAGTTATGGCATGTTACGGTGGTACTTTATCACCCTCGGAGCGGACGCTGTTCCACTCGCTCTCTCCCCTATGACTTTTGGAGGCAGATCATGCCCGTAAATAATTCGTCCGATTCCCAATCCATGAATGCACGTTCGTCCGCC
>JAWKTM010000202.1:0-1023 GCA_041399085.1 Pirellulaceae bacterium | reverse complement strand
GCGATTTTCCGGCCAAGCCCCCTGACTCGATCCGCTGGCGTCGAATTACGATACCGGCATGAATACCAACAACCAATTCAAGATCGTCCCCGACAACGACGAACTCGCCAGCCTCGATCGCGAGCTGCGGTTCTTCCCCAGCACGACCCGCGAGCCGCGGCGGCTTACGACCGACGAGGTCGAGCGGTTTAACCGCGAGGGGTATCTAACCGGCCTGCCCGTGTTCACCGATGCCGAGATCGTCGAGCACCGAGCTTATTTCGACGACCTGCTGGCTCGCACGTTGGCCGAGGGAAAAGACAGCTACTCGATCAGCAGCGCTCATTTGCGACACCGCCGCGTCTGGCAAATCCTGACCGAGCCGCGGATCGTGGATTACGTGGCCGATTTGCTGGGCCCGAACGTCGTCGGCTGGGGCTCGCATTATTTCTGCAAGATGCCGCGCGACGGGAAAGCCGTGTCGTGGCATCAAGACGCCAGCTACTGGCCGCTGACGCCGTCGAAGACCGTCACCGTGTGGCTGGCGATCGACGACGCGGACCGCGAGAACGGTTGTATGCGAGTGATCCCCGGCACGCATTTGCACGGCCATTTGGAATACCGCGAGAGCGACACGGTCGAGAACAATGTGTTGAATCAGACGATCGACCAGATCGAACGGTTCGGCGAAGCGGCCGATATCGTGCTGCGATCAGGTCAGATTTCGATCCATTCCGATTTGTTGTTGCACGGTTCGGAAGCGAACAACTCGGACCGCCGCCGGTGTGGTTTGACGTTGCGGTACTGCCCGGCCGACGTGGCCGCGCACCTCGGCTGGAACGCGAAGGGCGTGGTCGTGGCCGGCGAGGCCGATCGTTCGCAATGGCCCGGCGCCGCGGAACCGACGACGGAGTGAGCGACCTTCGTCGCCTTTCGCTCCGCGAAAGTAGCGACAGCACATTAGGCGAGCGGCAGATGAGCGGATGAGCAGGCGAGAATGTATCCATTGGGACGCTGGCAGCGTCCACCACGGCAGCTTCCACC
>JAWKTM010000201.1:0-1024 GCA_041399085.1 Pirellulaceae bacterium | reverse complement strand
CGGCGGTTGGCGGTATTCGCCCAACTACGGCAGCGACACTTCGGTGACCGGTTGGATGATGATGGCGCTCAAGAGCGGCGAACTCGCCGGCTTGGACGTGCCGGACGAGACGTATCAGCGGATCGACCACTGGTTGGACTTGGCTCAAGCTTCCAAGAACGAGCCGCATCTGTTCCGCTACAATCCTTACGCTCCCGACACGCCCACGCAGCGTCACGGCCGATATGCCTCGAACACGATGACCTCGGTCGGCCTGCTAATGCGGCTCTATCTGGGTTGGCGGCGCGACGAGGGTCGGATGCAGCAAGGGGCGGATTACTTGCTGCAGAACTTGCCGACGCTGGGCACGTCGCGCGATCCGCAACGCGACACGTATTACTGGTATTACGGCACCCAAGTGATGTTTCACATGGGCGGCAAGTATTGGGAATCGTGGAATCAGGCGTTGCATCCGCTGCTGTCGGAGACGCAGATCCAGCAGGGTGCGATGGCCGGCAGTTGGGAGCCTCGCGGCCCGATCCCCGATCGCTGGGCGCCGCACGCCGGCCGGTTGTACGTGACGACGATGAACCTGTTGTCGCTGGAGGTTTACTACCGTCACTTGCCGTTGTACGACGATACGGCGAAGTAGGCCCGGACGCTGGCCGGCGCGAAAAAAAAGAGCCGTGGGAGGGTGTCTGGCATTCGCCCCCACGGCTCTCAAAGTACGCCACGCATCTGCCCCAGTATGCCGTGGCTACTGCCCCAATTACATGAATGCTTATCGAACCGTAACTCGGATTACTTTTCGTTCAAAGTGAAATTCGAGGTCCCGCGTTTTCGCTCCGAAGGCGATGCGTGGCGATACGCCTCATCGCGACGTTCGAGCGAGGCTGGCTGCCTCGGACACGGCCAGATTCCGCCATTCGTTCGCTGCCGCGTCGTCGTTGCGATTGCGAAAAGAAAGCTCCGACGAGGCGGAGCACTCCAAAGTCGCATGCAAGCGGCAGTGCGCGAGCACTCCGGTTTCTCTTGAGTGCGTCAG
>JAWKTM010000200.1:0-1052 GCA_041399085.1 Pirellulaceae bacterium | reverse complement strand
GGGCGTGTTGAACGTGTGGGTCGCGCCGGCCGATGATCTTTCGGCCGCCAAGGCCATCACGAAAGATACGCATCGTGGCGTTCGTTCGTACTTCTGGGCTTACACCAGCAAGCACGTTCTGTACACGCAAGACAAGGACGGCGACGAGGACTGGCACATCTACGCTGTGAATCTGGAGACGGACGAGATCAAGGATTTGACGCCGGTCGAAAAGATTTCGGCTCGCGTGCAGGAAGTCAGTCCCGACTTTCCCGAGACGATTTTGGTCGGCATCAATGATCGAGCCGAGCGGCAACTGCACGACATCTATCGCGTCAACATCCTCACCGGCGAACGCGAGCTGGTGCAAGAGAACCCTGGATTCGCCGGCTTCATGACCGACGACGATTACAAGGTTCGCTTTGCCGTGACCGTGACGCCCGACGCCGGTCAGCTTCTGTTGCAGCCGGACGCCGAGGCCGAAGGGGGTTGGAAGGAGTTTCTGAAGATTCCGCCCAGCGACGCGATGACAACCGGCCCCGCGGGCTTCGACAAGTCGGGCGAGAAGATGTATTTCCTGGACAGCCGCGATCGCGACACGGCCGCGTTGACCGTGATCGACTTGTCGTCGGGCGAACAAACCGTGATCGCCGAAGACGACCGTGCCGACATCGACGGCGTGATCGCTCATCCGACCGAAAAGAACATCGAAGCGGTTTCGTTCACCTACACACGCACCGAATGGAAGATTCTGGACGACGCGATCCAAGCCGACTTGGATTATCTGAAAACGGTCGAAGACGGCGAGATCCAACTGACCAGCCGCTCGCTGGCCGACAAGATTTGGACCGTGGCGTTCACCGTGGATAATGGGCCGGTCAAGTTCTACTTGTATCACCGCGACGAAAAGAAGGCCGAGTATCTATTCACCAGCAGCCCTTCGCTGGAAAAGCTGCCGTTGGTGAAAATGCATCCGCAAGTGATCCCGACGCGCGACGGCCTGAATCTGGTCAGCTATCTCAGCTTGCCGAAGGGAACCGACACGCAGACGGCCGGCCGCCCCGACCAACCGT
>JAWKTM010000199.1:0-1055 GCA_041399085.1 Pirellulaceae bacterium | reverse complement strand
GCCCCAAGTGATGACGTTGGATAACGAGCCGGCGTTCGTTCAAGTGGGCCAACGCGTGGCTCGAATCACCGGCAGCAGCACGAATGCCCAAGCGGGCGGTACATCCAATTCCACCGTGGACGTGGATGTAGGCTTGTTGTTGCGAATCCAGCCTCGCGTGAATACGGATGGCGTGGTTGTGATGACATTGGACGCCGAACGATCCACGGTGGGCGATCCTGCCGACGGCACGCCGGTCGCTGTGACGCCGGGCGGCCAAGCGGTCAACTCGCCACCCATTAACACGACCACGGCCCAAACCACCGTGAGTGCTAAGAGCGGTCAAACCATTGTTTTCGCCGGCTTGATCCAAAAGAGCAAGACGATCGCCTCACGCCGAGTTCCCTATGTGTCGGACATCCCGGTCCTGGGGCGCTTGTTCCGATTCGATGCCGAGTCGGAGATGCGGAGCGAACTGTTGATCATTCTCACACCTCACATTATCGACGATGACCAAGATATCGAATGGATGAACTATACCGAATCCGATCGTATGAGCTGGTGCTTTGCCGATGTGGTCGAAATGCACGGCTATGCCGAATCGCTCAGCGGCGGACATGGATTGTGGGGACCGCCCAGCGCACCGACGATCTATCCCGACTTGACGCCCACGGCCGACTTGCTGCCGGGAACCGTCTTGGAAGCGGAGCCGATCTACGTGCCAGGCCCGGTGCTGTCGTCGCCGCCCGGCCCGACTCCCGCGCCGCCAACGGAAACGCCCGTGCCGCCTCCGGCCGGACCGGTTCCGCCACCGCCGCCCGCGTCGTCGCGCCGCCCGGAACCGACGCTCGCGCCGGCTCGGCAAGCCACCTACTACTCGGCCGGCCCGGACCAAGCCGCCCCGGCACAATACCAAACCTCACAACCACAACGTCTACCCATGCCCACCGGCCGGTAGATCACAATTTGCAATCACTAGTAATCGCTGACTAACGCTAGTAAGGCGACCGGCAGATGAGAATATACCGAAATACGAGCACGACACGCCAGCGAGTGTGTCGGCGAATTCACTTGCT
>JAWKTM010000198.1:0-1073 GCA_041399085.1 Pirellulaceae bacterium | reverse complement strand
TGCTCCAATTCCGGCGCGGCGCCGGATTCAAACTTGCGAATCGTCCGTTCGACCGCCAATAGCGCTTGTTGATAACGATCGTCGGTGATCGGCGATTCGGGCGACGAGGTTTCCGCGTGTTCGTTCAAGGCGAGACCTCGGATTCTTGACGGCGGCCAAAATGATCGCGGGCCGAGCGAACCAGCTTTCGCAGCTCGGCGACACTGGTCACGCGATCCCATTCGCGTCGAGCCAGCCCGGACAAACCGCCTTCGGGTTGTTGCATTTCGTTTCGAAAGTATTCCATGAACACCGCGCCGATCCAGCGAGTCACCAGCGCCTGAACCGTCCCTTGCAGCACGCCGCCGGCGATGGTGCCCGCGCCGGGAATCGTCTTCAACATCGTGGCGATCGCGGTCGTGATCGCGGGCGTGGCGGCGCTGACGCCCAAGATCGCAATCAAATTCTTTCCTAACTGAGCCAGCAATTGGACGACCGTATTGACGTCGACCTCTTGCCGATAAACCTTGGCCAGATCGAGCACCATTTTCGTCGTGATCGCGCCGCCGGCCGCCAAGTCCAACAGAGGCAGCGGGCTGAGCGCCGCCGCTCCGCCGGCGCTCCACATATAACGGTCGACAATCTCACGAGCCCGTCGGTCCAGCGATTCACGCACTTCGCGCCGAGCGTCCTCGACCAGCCCGCGCGATTGAAGGAGCAGATTTGCCATCAGCAAGTCACGACCATCGCGCCTCACCACCGACAACATCCGATCGGCCAACGCTCGAATGTCGGCCGGCGCGGCGACCGTTTCTTCGATCTCCTGGCCATCGGCCGTCAAGCGAATTCGGGTGCGATCGACCGGCTCGGCTCGCACCGCCACCACATCGTCGCTCGTCACGAACTCGTGAACCTGACCGCGAATCTGCCCCAGCAGCCGGTCGCGCTCGCGTTGGTCGTACCAGTCGGCTTTGTTCAAGCAGACCACGATCCGCTTTTCCATGTCGGCCAGCCGAGCCAACAGCGAGAACTCCGATTCGCGTAGCGGCCCGTCGACAACGAGCAACACCAAGTCGGCGTCGCGAGCGGCTCGG
>JAWKTM010000197.1:0-1074 GCA_041399085.1 Pirellulaceae bacterium | reverse complement strand
CGAGTGGCGCGAGCTGAACGCCACGAAGTCGCAAGCCTTCGCCGGGGGCGATGCGACGGCGCTATGGCAGCGGTTAGTCGATTTCGCCGCGAATGGCGAATCGCCGCTGGTTGTGCGAGCGAACGTGACGCCCAGCGGCGTCGCGCCGATGATCCACGCATTCCGGCAAGTGGACGCCGGCTGTTCGATTCACTCGCATGCGGGCAACGGCGTCGTTACCGCCACGTTCGCCGACACGCCAGCGGAAGGCTTGTCGCGCACGTTGCTGAGCCGGCTGCAACCGGTCGCCTCGAAACACCTTGGCTCCGTATCAGTGCTGTCGAACCCGAGCGGCTCGGAGCGAACGCATCAAAGCGTCTGGGGAATCCCGAGTTCGCCGTTGGAGTTGATGGAGGCGGTCAAGCGAGAATTCGATCCGCGCGGCATCTTGAATCCGCAGCGATTCGTGGTCGGCTGAGAGTCCCCCGCACCAAGTTAAAGAGTGACACTCGCCACGGGCGATTATGAATGGCCGTAGTACGCCTTAGCCTCTGGCTTCAGCCAAAAGATCAGCAAGAACACGCTGAACGGCAACGTGCAGATGCTCGTCAGCCCGATCGCGATTACCACGATGCCGTAGATCCACACCCAGCGTTTACGCGGCAACAGAGGTCCGGCGGCGAAAATCGCGGCGAAGACTAAACCGACCAACGTCATCACGACGCCCATCAGGATCACGGGCATCGGGCCATCGAGTTCGGGATCCGACTCAGCGACTTGTTCGGACATGACCATCAAGCCCACGCCGAGTGCCGCGACGGCCAAATACAGCAGGGCCAACATCCCGCAGTAGATCGCAAAGCCGATGTAAACGCCAGGCCTGGGGGCTGGCGGAGCGGCGTAGGCGTGATTGGGAAACTGCGGCGACTGGTAGGGCGAAAACTGGCTCATCGTGGGCGTTCTCCGGCGAAGTGAGACGCCATCTTAGTCGCCGCATACCGTCGGCATAAGTCGATCCGTGACTAACAAAATCGCTCTTCCGCCCGCCAACTCATCAACCGAGGCCACGGCCAACCCCACCCACGCCGTGCGCGG
>JAWKTM010000196.1:0-1075 GCA_041399085.1 Pirellulaceae bacterium | reverse complement strand
TCGCCCTCTTTCGCTTAAAAGGAGCCTAGTCATGCCTTATCGCAAGCTGCCCATCACCGATGCGACGCGTTTGAATGCCATGCAAGCGGCGTCGGATCGTGCGGAGCATGTGGCTGCCGACGAACTGGCGTTCAGCTCGACGACGAAGGCGCAGTTGGACGTTTTGCTGCCTCGCTGGAAGACCGAGCTACAGGAACGCGGCCAGGCCCTGTCCGCTCAGGCTGCGGCAGTCGAAGCGGCAACGTCCCAAAGACTGCGACTCCGCATGTGGATTTCTCACTACTTCCAGTCGCTGTTTATGGGCGTCGAGCGCGGTGTGATTCAAGCCAGCGAGATGGCCCATTACCAGTTAGACATTTCAAGCAACGTTCTGCCAAAACTGGTGTCCGAACCGCAAATCATGTTGTGGGCCGAACGGCTGGTCGCCGGCGCGGCTGCCCGCGCGGCGGCGGGTGGATTGCCTGTGGCATTTCCCACGGCCGCCGAAGTCGGATTGGAATGGGAGCAGTATAAAACCCTGCGCGATGAACGGAACTCGAAGCAAAGCACCTACCACGATGAGCAAAAAGACGTGGAAGCTCTCCGCGATCAGGTCGACGCGCTGATCCGCGACATTTGGGACGAAGTAGAATTCACCTATCGCCGCGAGCAGCCGGCTTCTCTTCGCCGAAAAGCACGGCAATACGGCGTCTACTATGCAACCATGGGCGACGCGTCGGAGGAAGTCGAAGTTGAACCGCCGCCAACTCCGACGGATGATGCCTCTGCCATCGGTTAAACTCGTGGGCCACGAGTCGGCGTGCCCTGTTTACTTCTCTTCAGTCCATGAGAGGATTCTCAACGAGCCTTCCGGTTCGGTGTACTCATAGGCGCCGATCTCAAACGCCTTGTACGCCGGTCGTGGATTCCCATCCATGTCGGTCGGCACATCCAGCCGCAGGTCAGTTCCGGCATTGATGGCCGGCGAACCCTTGGCCAAGTGGAAATCGCCGCTCGTCTCGTCGACAAAGCGAACTTCGTTCACCACCGTCGAATGCTCGGCATCAATCACGCCATTGTAAAACGATGTCGCGAA
>JAWKTM010000195.1:0-1121 GCA_041399085.1 Pirellulaceae bacterium | reverse complement strand
TCGATGAACTTGTAGTTGTCGTCCAGCGTGTAGTCGCGCAGCCGCTCGAATTCGTTGTCTTGGCCGATCTTTCGCGTCCGACGCACGCCTAGCAAACTCAGCCGGTTCGTTCGCGCGAGCACCGCGTATTCGCCAAGCTGCTTCATGTCGGGATACACATGCACGACGGACTCGACAGGACATCGAATCAACGCCCGCCACAAACCGAACCGGCTACGCGCTCGCAAATGCACGCAGTTCAAATCGAACGCACCGCGTCGCCGCGAGACAAACTCGTACTTCACCGTGGTGCGGCTGCGCGGCTCTAACCGCAGATGAAACTCTTCCGGCGTCGGCGTGAACTCTTGCGGCAAGTCATCGCGGGCGGTCACAAAGAAACTCCGCCGCGAGTGATTCGTCAACAGCAGCTCGACCGGATGCGATTTGCCCAGCGACGCGACGCGCGTCGAATGCCGTTCGGCCGAGAAAGTCCGCTGCGTGGGCAACGTCAGCAGGTCGACAATCGCCAATCCCGCAAAGACCAAATCCGCCAAGACCACCGCGAAAAACCATTCGGGATGAACGATCAGCGCGAACGTGAGCAACGTCGGCGCCAAGAACGCCAGCACAAGCGGCACGTGAGGATAAACGCGTCGCCAGACCGCCAACAAGAAAAGCGGTACCGAAAACAACGTCAGCATCAGCCAAGGCAGCGTCTTCAATACGCCCAGGCCTTCTTGCAGCGACCCGTAGTACTCGTTCAAATCCGCGGCACCTCCACCGAACGGATCAAATCGGTCAACAGTTGATCGACCGAGTGACCTTCGACTTCGGCTTCCGCCGTCAGAATCACGCGATGCCGAAGGGCGGGCAACGAGATCTGCACGACGTCGTCCGGCACGGCGTAGTCGCGGCCGCTGAACGCCGCCAACGTGCGAGCGGCTTGCATCAACGCGATCCCGGCTCGCGGCGACGCGCCCAGATGGAATTGCGGCCATTGACGCGTGAGCCGCACGATCTTGTTGATGTAGTCGATCAGCTTCTCGTCCACTCGGATCGCTCCGGTGGAGCGCGTCACTTCGATGATCTCTTGCGGCGAAGTCACCGTTTCCAATTCTTCTTCCAAACGGCGATTAATATCC
>JAWKTM010000194.1:0-1129 GCA_041399085.1 Pirellulaceae bacterium | reverse complement strand
TAGATCGGATTGTTGATAGTCCGCGGTCCGCCGACAGCGATCAGCGTGTTGCTGTCGCTTTGCCATGAAAACACGCCGGTTCCGAAGGCGCTGTCGCTGCCCGCTTCTAACAGCCCACCGACCCAAACGAACGGCCCGCTCATGGTGTTGGCGCCGTCCAGCCGCATCGTTCCCGCGCCCGATTTCAAGAGCTGAACGTCGGCGTTGCCCACGATGTTGGCCGAGATCAAAAGATCGGTGGCGATGTTCGCGATCTGGGTGTCGCCGATATTAAAGTTCTTGTTCAGCCCGCCACCAGAACCGGAGAAGAACGTCCCCAAGTCCAGCACGCCATCCACGATGGTCGCGGCGGGACTGAGCCCGCTTGTGCCGCCTTGCGCCGACGCGCTCACGGTCAAACCCGATCCGCCCAACACCAAACGTCCTTGATTCAAGTCGACGTCGGCGCTGTAGGTCGGGCCGGTGGTCAAGGTGAGATTGCCGATCTGTTCTTCGATCGAGTTATCCAGCAGCTCCAGCCGACCAGAGCTCAGGATCGTCACCGTGTTGAGCGCCGCGTCGAAAAAGTTCAGCAGCGGGATCTGTTCATCGGCCAAGATTCGCACGGTCGCCGCGTCATCGCCGCCGATGTTGTTGCCGATCACCAAGTTGCCGCCAATCGCATCGACATGTGGCGACTTGGCCAATTCAAGCGTGCCTTGCAAAACGGTCGTCGTCCCGGTGAACAGGTTGGCTTCCGAGCCGCTCAATCGCAACGTGCCGTCGCCCGTCTTTACCAAGTCTCGCCCGCTGGACGTAATGGCCGCTAATCGCGATGTGATGTTCAGCGAGCCGCCTGCGTCCACGCCAATCAGATTGTCGCCGCCAGCCAATTCGATCGGCCCGGTCCAGGTGTTCGCACCGCCGATCGATCGCAACGCGCCCAACTCGCTCGGGTCGCTGCCAATGCCGAAGCCCACGCCCCCTTCGCGAATCGCCAGCGGTTCGGCGATCGTTCGCGAGCCGACGATATGCAGCGACGCGCCCGCTTGAACTTGCGTGTCGCCGGTGAGCGGCGAGCCGAGTGCGGAATCATGATCCGCCACCAATACGCCTTGCCGCACATCGGTCAGTCCAAGGTACGTGTTGT
>JAWKTM010000193.1:0-1145 GCA_041399085.1 Pirellulaceae bacterium | reverse complement strand
GAGTAGGAAGTTGGGGTTGGAGATCACTGTTCGTACTCAGCGAAGCGGTACTCGTACTCGTACTCGCCCTCAGCAATGTGGTAACCGCAATCTTCGCGATACTCGCGTATTCACCATTGAAAAGACTACCATTATCAACCACCTACAGAAACACCCTGGATGCCATAAACATCCAGGGTGTCTCGTCTATCGACCCCAACCCGCGTTAGCCGGCGAATACCACGCTGACAATGTCGCTGGGTTGTCCGATCTCGGCATCATCGATCACGCCCAAGGCTCGATACTCGCGCGTCTCCGCGACCCCGGGCGTGGCCAACGGTGTGTGATCGTTGTAGGGCGAATTGGTATCTCGGGCGAGAAACACCCAACCATCTTGGCCCGCCAGACGACGGTAGATATTCACCCCATCCACACTCCGTTTGACGAACGAGATTCGCACGTGGCCCGCGAACACCTCGGCCCGCAATTCGGCCTTGTAAGCGTCCGGGTCCACGGCATCGTCGCCGCCGTCAATTTGCAACTCTTGCAACAACGCCGGCGTCATTGCCGGATGGGCCTTGATCTGTCGGACCAGGGCCCGCAGCGTGCGGAAACCTTCCGCCTTGGCCTCGTTCTTGGCAGCGGTCGCGGCGCTGGCCGCGGCGCGTTTGGCCACCGCGTCGTCGAGCGCCTGTTTCACCGATTGACAAACCGTCCCGACTTCGGCGATCTGTTCGGGCGTCATCCCGACCGATGCGCCGTGAGTCGTGACGCCTGACTGGAAGTTTGTCAGCCACGACGACAACCTTCCCTCATCCCGCGGCAGAAAATCAGCCATGTTCGGCTCCTTTCACCACGCAACCATTGGACGCTGGCGGGCAGCTCGCACGAGCCACAGACTACCACCGCCGTCCCCTCCGAATGATTGCCGGCTCACCACGTCTGTGTCAATACTTCGCACCCAATTTTTGCGAATTCGATTCAGTGCGTCGACACACTGCGGTTGAGCCTTGATTGTCGGACAGAGCCGAGAGACAGCAACGAGTTGGCTGGCGGGGCGAACTTGTCAACCGATCCGCCGGAAACAGTCGGCCACGCACCAAGCGGCATTTTGGAAGGGATTTACAGGATTTGCGAGCGCCCGTTCCGCCTGCTGGAAGACGAGC
>JAWKTM010000192.1:0-1150 GCA_041399085.1 Pirellulaceae bacterium | reverse complement strand
TGGGGGTGGTGTTGGCTTGGGGCCGTGGCCTCGGCCGTCGATGGTGCGGGCTGATAGATAGGATTCGGCGAAGGCGATGCTAGCCGGCGTCGTGCGGAACGCGTCGATCAGCTTGTTCATCCGTTCCAAGTGATGACTGATGCCGCCGACATGCTGGACACGCTGGCTTGGTCGCGAACTGATATTGCTGGCACTCACGCCCGTTGATACGATCCCGCCGCGCGAAGGGCTTTGGCGCCGCGGTACTTCGGCAAAGCATTTAGTGCCCGAGCCCGAGGCGGCTGGGGCTCGCATCTTGCCTCAGTCGATCACTTCCATCGAACAGCCGGTATTCGTTCCTGTCATGCGGAATTGTCTTGCCACCGTTGCGATCTTGCTTGCGGCCATCGCCGGCTGTAATGGCAATCCGTATGTGGCGCCGCAGACCGCCTATAATCCGGCCGCTCAGCCGATGGCGGCGCAGGTGCAAGACATCCAGCGACGCATGTCCGAGCTGGACGCGAACAATAGCCAACTGCACGCACAACTGGCTCAGTCGCGGCAGGAGTCGCAGGTCTATAAGGATCAGATCGCGCTGTTGCAGAAACAGATTCGCGAGACCGCGTCGCAACTGCGAGACACGCAGGTGGCTCGGGACGAGGTGGAACAGCGGCTTAACGGCGTGCTGGCTTCCACGCGGCAGCGCGGCGGAGCGATCATCACGGCCAATAGCAGTTTGACGAAGGCCCTGGACGTGGTGAGCTTGCCGGGCTTGGAAGTTCGCCAGGACCAAGACACGGTTCGCATCGAGATTCCGGCCGATCAACTGTTTCAGCCCGGCACGGCCCAGCTTCATCCGACGTCGTACCAGTTGCTGGATCAAGTCGCCGCGGCGGTCACGCGTAGCTATCCCAAGCAGATCGTCGGGATCGAAGGGCATACGGACAATGCGATGGTGGTCGGCGGCGCCGGGGCCACGTCGCACCAGTTGTCGACGATGCAGGCCTTGCAGGTGTTCGACCAGTTGGCCAATCGGAATCGGTTGCCGGCCAAGCAGCTTTTCACGGTCGGACACGGAGCGAATCATCCGCTGGCGTCGAACGCGACGGCGGCCGGCCGAGCGAAGAATCGCCGCATCGAGCTGGTGATCTACCCCGAAACGTTTTAGGCG
>JAWKTM010000191.1:0-1151 GCA_041399085.1 Pirellulaceae bacterium | reverse complement strand
CAACTGTGTGGAAGCGGCGTTGAAGATCGCTCGATTGGTGACGGGACGTTCCAATGTGATTGCCTTTACCCACGCCTTTCACGGGATGACGCTTGGCTCGCTGGCGTTGACAGGCAATGGCAGCAAGCGCGAAGGTGCGGGCGTGCCGTTGACGGATGTGACACGGATGCCCTTCTGTGGCTATATGGGCTCGGAACTCGACACCATCGACTTGTTGGAGCAGCATCTGCAAGACACCAGCAGCGGCGTCGATTTGCCGGCCGCATTGATTCTGGAGACCGTTCAGGCCGAAGGCGGTGTAAACGTGGCATCCAATCCTTGGTTGCGACGACTGCGAAATCTGCTGAAGAAGTTCGAGATTCTGTTGATTGTGGACGACATTCAAGTTGGCTGTGGCCGAACGGGTTCGTTCTTTAGCTTCGAGGCCGCCGAGTTGGATCCGGACATTATCTGTCTATCCAAGTCGCTGTCGGGATATGGAACCCCGATGGCCGTGACGTTGATTCGGCCGGAGCTGGACGTGTGGGAGCCGGGCAAGCACAACGGTACGTTCCGGGGCCACAATCTGGCGTTTGTCACCGCGACCGCGGCTTTGGAGAACTATTGGGCTGACGATCAGTTGTCGCGGGATGTCAAACGGCGTGGCAAATTGGTGCGCGACCGTTTGCTGCAATTCGCCGATGTTTACGGTGGAACAGTCCGAGGCCGTGGACTGATCCAAGGAATTGAGTTCACCAATTCGGAAACGGCGACCGAGGTCGCCCGCGCCGCCTTTGATCGCGGTTTGATTATCGAGACGGCAGGGGCACAAGACGAAGTTTTGAAGATCTTGCCCTCGTTGACGATTTCCGACGAAGCGTTACAGCAAGGGTTAAATATTATCGGCGAGAGCTTGGCCGCCGTGTTGGGAGATGTGGTTGAACCCGCCGCCAATACTTTGGGAGATAAGTAAATGATTGTGCGCAAACTAAATGAGATCCGCGGAACCAATCGAGAGACATCCGCGAACAACTGGGTTAGTCGGCGGTTGTTGTTGAGCGGCGACCGAATGGGGTTTTCGTTGCACGACACGATTATTCACGCGGGCACGTCGACGGAAATGCACTACCAGAACCATTTAGAAGCCGTGTATTGCATTCAAGGCAAGGGGA
>JAWKTM010000190.1:0-1155 GCA_041399085.1 Pirellulaceae bacterium | reverse complement strand
AGCTGGGTCGCGCCCATCTTGGCCACCCGCTCGCAAGCGTCGTCCCACAGATTGCCGTGCTCTTGCCGATCCACGTACTTCACCCGCGCGGCCAACAGTCGCGTGGGAAGCTGCCGCGATGTGTCGAGTACCAGTCCCGTCATCTCATGCAGATGCCCAAAGAACAACCGCGTCTCGTAATGCCCGAACACTCGCCCCGCAATCAATCCGCAGCAGATCGCGACGCAGCTACAAATGGCAATCCAGTCGTGATCGAAGTACACGGCCGCCACGGCACTGGCCGCCATCGCCGAGGACAAGGAGACAATGACAATCAACGCTTGACGCCGGTTCAAACCGCGATCTTGCAACCGATGATGGATGTGACAACGGTCCGCTTCGCCAATGCCGCGTCCGCTTAGCTTACGCCGCAGGATCGCCATCAACGTGTCGAACACCGGGACGCTGATAATCACCAACGGCACGGCCAGCGTGAAGCCAGTCGTTTGCTTCATTGCTCCTTGAATCGCGATCGCTCCCAGCAGAAAGCTGATCGTCAAGCTGCCCGCGTCGCCCAGGAATATCTTCGCCGGCGGCCAATTGTGAGCCAGGAAACCAGCCAGGCTGCCGGCTAACACCAGGCCGAGCAAAGCCACTTCCAATCGGCCGGTCAAGAACGTGGCCGCGGACAACGACAACGCCGCGATCATGCCGATCGACGAGGCTAGACCGTCCATTCCGTCGATCAGATTCACGACGTTCGAACAGGCGACCAACCAAAACAGAGTGAACACCCAACCCCAGCCTTCAAACGAAAGATGGTTCCCCAACAGCTCGATGCTCTCCACTTGAGCGCCTAGCAAAGCGAATGGCAAGCTGCACAGTATTTGCCCGAGAAACTTGGTGCGGGCGCGCATCCCCACGCGGTCGTCGATCAATCCCAGAACGCAGAAGGCAACCGCCGAAATCAGGATCGGCACCAATTCCGAAATGGCTTGCCGCGGTTCGCCCAGTTGCGGCCGGTTGAACAAGTAGGCCGCCAGAATCGTCAACAAGATGCCGCCCAACACCGCCGCGCCACCCAACAACGGAACTTCGCGGCCATGCAGTTTTCGCGTGGCATCGGGCCGGTCGACAAAGCCAATGACGGGCGCCCAGCGCCGTGCCGCCCACGTC
>JAWKTM010000189.1:0-1199 GCA_041399085.1 Pirellulaceae bacterium | reverse complement strand
CGCTGACTTCGCCGCTGCTGCCACCCGTGCGTCGCACGGTGATCGTCGCCACGCCGTCGGCTTCGTTCACGGAAATCGAACGGCTGTCGAACTCGATCGTACCGGGCCGCCAAGCATCGTCGCTCACCAGATGCAGCGTCGCTTGATCGGTCGGAATCCAGGGAATCGGATCGCCCACGCCGACTGGATCGCCGACGCCCGTGGGATCGCCCACTTGATCCGTGGGAATCAAGCCGGTCGGATCGCCGACTTGGTCGGTCGGGATCAGCCCGGTGGGATCGCCGACCACCCGCAGATCGAGCCGCACGGCTTCGCGCGATTCGATCGCCGCGTCGTCGTGGATGAAGATGCGGAACGTCTTTCGCGACTCGCCCGGCCGAAACACTAGATAGCCGTCGACGCCTTGGAGATCGTCGGCCGATGCGGTGCCGTCCGTGATGCCGGCGATCGAACGCACTTGCACGGCCAGCGGTTGCTCGGTGTCGCCGCTGCGAGTGACGGCGATCTCGGCCATGCCGATGAACTCGTATCCGATCCAATCGGCCGACTCGAACCGCACGGTTGGCGAGAACTGACCGGCTTCGAAGGCGCCGATGTCGATCCCCGCGCCGCTGGGTCGCGCGTGTCCAAAGATATCGGTCGCAGCCGTGTGGAACGGATCGCCCACGTCGATCGCCGCACTGCCGGCTCGCAGATGAAAGTCGCCGGCCGACGGATCGACAAACAGATTGTTCAACTCGGTGGCCACGCTGGTTTGCGGAATCACCAGCGACAACACATCCTGGCCGCCCGAGAACGCTTGCCAATCGGCGAACGACCCGGAATAGCCGTCCAGCGAGAACTTGTCTTGCAGGATGTTGTTGGCCGAGTAGGCCGGCAGGCTCGACGAGTCGACATCAATGCTGCCGCGATTCGGGTTGCGGTTCAGCAAGATATTGTTCGCGATCACGTTGCCCGAGCTGCCGTTCCACATCAGCAACGCCCAGCGAGCGTCTTCGGCCATCACGACCGTGTTGTTCGTGACGACGTTGTTCGTCGACGGCTCGGCCGCGAAGCCCACGTATAGCACGATGCCGGTCGAATGGTTGTCGTACAGCAGGTTGTTGCGGATCAGGCTGTCTTGCACGCCGTCCAAGTTGATCGCCGCGCCGCCGCCCGAGCCGTTGCCATAGATGATGTTGCCTTCGATCACATTATTC
>JAWKTM010000188.1:0-1215 GCA_041399085.1 Pirellulaceae bacterium | reverse complement strand
CGGTTTGCGACTGGATGCATTCTGTTCTTGCTGATCGCCGCGCCGCCGATCCTCTACGGAGCGTATCGAGCCGGTCTGACGCAAGAGAACCGCATCGAGGAGTGGCTGCCCAAGCGATTCGACGAGACCAAGCGGTTGTATTGGTTTGCCGAACGCTTCGGCAGCGACGAGCTGCTGATGATTAGCTACGAGGGCTGCACGCTGGACGATCCGCGGCTGCCCGAGTTGGCTCGCCACATCGCTCAACCGCCCGATGATCCGGCCATCGATTTTCCGCTGTTCCGCGAGGTGTTTACCGGGCCGCGGATGATCGAGCAGATGACCGAGCCGCCGCTAGAGTTGCCTCGCGACGAAGCGATGCGGCGGCTCGAAGGTTGGTTGATCGGCGAAGATCATCAAACGACGTGCGCCGTCGCCTTGATCGCTCCCGAAGCTTACGACCATCGCGAAGCCGCGATCGAACACGTTTATCAATCCGCTGCCAAAGTGGATGGGTTGAGTCGCGATGATTTGCGAGTGGCCGGCAACACCATTGATGGCGTGGCGATCAATCAGGCAACCAGCCAGCGGATGATGACGTTGACGATCGCGTCGTTGGCGATCTGTGTCAGCTTGATGTACGTGGCGTTTCGCAGCGTGTTATTGACGTGGTTCGTGTTCTGCACGGCGGTGCTCAGCGAGCGGCTCAGCTTCGCTTGGATGTTCTACCTGGGAGCGACGCCGGACAGCGTTTCGTTGATGGTGCCGGCCGTCGTGTATGTGTTGGCCATTTCGGCCGGCGTGCATTTGATCAACTATTTCCGGGACGAAGTTGCCTTGCACGGACTGCCGGGCGCGGCCGAGAAAGCGGTGCGGCACGCTTGGCGGCCTTGTTCGCTGGCGGCTTTCACCACGGCGTTGGGGATGGGCTCGCTGTTGGTAAGCAGCTTGATCCCGGTCAGCCGCTTCGGCACGTACGCGGCGCTGGGGACGTTGAGCGCGTTGGCTCTATTGTTCACGGCGATTCCCGCGGCGCTGGTGCTGACGCCGCCGCGAGCTTGGGCCAGAAAGGTTTACAAGTCGCACCGGCCGGATCGTTTGGCTCCGTACTGGAAGCAGATGTGCGGCTTGGTCGTGCGGTTTCCGAATTTGGTGGCCGGCGTGGGCGTGTTGCTGTTGGTCGTGGGAGTCGCCGGCGCCGCGCGAGTGCGAGTGACCGCGCGGCTGCACGATATG
>JAWKTM010000187.1:0-1242 GCA_041399085.1 Pirellulaceae bacterium | reverse complement strand
CGCCCCGAGGAACCGCTCGCTCGCCAAGAAAAACACCTGCCGCAGCCGCTGCGAATCCCCGGCGACTCATCTTGTCACAAAATCCAGTCGCCGCTATCAACTGCCGCCGCTTATCTCCGCGTTTCACGCACGTTCCCCGCGTATCACGCAACCAATCGATGGTCGGACACTCGTCGCACCCATTCTGGCTCGGCGCGATGGCACTCGTATGCCTCGGCGCGGGCGGCTGCGCGATGGGCTCGTTGTCGCTGCCCGAATCCCTGCGACGCGGCGGCGGGCCGGTCGAAGCCGCACTGGCTCCGTCCAACGATCGACCGTGGCGAGACGACCTGGCCGTGCTGTCCACGGCGTCGATCCAGCGTGACCAAGTGACGATTCGGAACATTCGCAACTGCTCGTATGTGACCGAAGACGACTACGAGGTCGATCATTACGACAAATCGTTTCAACTGGCCGAGCTGCGCGGCGTGGACTTCATCGTCGTGCCGTTCAAGGAAGCCCCGACGCTGGCTCACACGATGCTCAGCTTCGACTTCGGCCAGTCCGGCCACGTGGTGGTGTCGGTCGAAGCCCGGTTGGAGAAGGGCGAGGCGTACTCGCCGCTGGCCGGTTCCGCTCGGCAATACGAATTGATGTACGTCATCGGCGACGAGCGAGACTTGATTCGGCTGCGGACGCAGGTGCGCGATGTCGACGTGTTTTTGTACCGCACGAACGCCACGCCCGAGCAGAGCCGCGAAATCTTGGTCGACATTCTGCGGCGAGCCAACCAATTGGCGCGGCAGCCCGAGTTCTACGATTCGCTGACCAACAACTGCACGTCGAACATCGTCATGCACGTGAACCGCGTGCGGCCGAACCGAGTGCCGCTGGCCGACCTGCGGTTGCTGCTGCCCGGCTACGCGGACCAGATGGCATATGACCTCGGGCTGCTCGACACATCGCGGCCGTTCGCCGATTTGCGTCGCGAAGCTCAGATCAATTACTTGGCCCGCACCTACGTCGACGATCCCGAATTCTCCGAACGAATCCGCCGGCGATAGTTGCGAATCCGCTCGCGGCGAGCGGCGGGTGAACGGATACCAGCACGCGGCGCAAGCCAGTGAGTTTGTCGATTCAGTCGCTCGCACGTCGTGCTTTATTTCGGCGGACGTTGGGAACAGTGAAACGCAAAGACGCGAAGGCGCAAGGTCGGAAGGACGCACGCACCAACGGGCGGATGAGACGCCGATGGCAAGTTGG
>JAWKTM010000186.1:0-1245 GCA_041399085.1 Pirellulaceae bacterium | reverse complement strand
GGCGGGACTTAAGGCGACGCACGGCGCCGTTCCGCTCGCGGGCGTGGTGCCGATCTCGCCGCGGCTGGATCACGTCGGTCCAATCGGACGAAGCGCGCTGGATCTAGCCGCGGTTTGGGGAGCAATTGCCGATAACCGCGAAGGCGACGCGCTGCTGGCCGCCGTGTTGGAGATGCCGCTGAAGCTGGCGGTGATCGAGTCCTTCTTTATGGAGACGGCCGCCGATGAAGTGCGGCGAGCGACGCGAGAGGCGATCGATTTGATTTGCGGACGCGGGAAGGGCGAACGGTTCGAGCTGCCTCCGTCATTCGCCGATTTGGCGACGATGCACCGCCGGATCATGGCCTACGACGCAGCGGCTTATCACCGAGCGGCCTTTGAGCAGAGCCCCGAGCGGTTCGGGCCGCACGTTCGCGGGTTGATCGAATTCGGTTTGGCGACAACCGCGGACCAGTACGCCGAGGCGGTCGCACACCAACGTCGTTGCCGGGCGGAGTTCGCCGCGTTGCTGCCGCCTGGCCGTATCGCCGTGACTCCCGCCACACGCACGACGGCCCCGACACTGGAGACGACCGGCGATCCGGCGTTCAATTCGCCTTGGTCTTACACCGGTTTGCCAACCGTCAGCATCCCTTGCGCGGTATTGACCGACGGCCTTCCCGTGTCGCTGCAATTAATCGGCGGGCCGCACAGCGAGCAACAGCTTTTGGCAACAGCCGCAGCCTGCGAACCACTTCTCGCCTTCCACAACCGCCCACCGTTACTGACGTAAGCCCCAAAAAGTCGCCCATTAGTCTCCTTTCGCTCCGAGGTTGTGAAAGAATCTTGTGTGACCAGGTGCGACTTGTCTGGATTCGTTCAGCGTGACTTGATCGGAGGGTAGATTGAGCTGCAAGCGGGGGTGAGTTTCGTAGTACTGGATGGCTGCGAGTTCTTATGCATGGAGGACGGACCGATGACTTGGAACGCCCCGATCAACTCGGAACATCCACGGAAACCGCGCATGGATTCCCCTGACCGTTCTTTGCTCGCTCCCCACCCCAAGAGAATGGATGACTTGATTCCGCCCGAACACAAAGCGCGACTCGTTTGGACGTTGGTAGAGGGCTTGGACTTGACCGCCTTGTACGACCACATCCAATCGGTCGAAGGGCATGCCGGTCGGCGGAGAAATCTTCGTGGACGGTGACTTCCCGAGCAACGCGGACGTGGAAAGCGTGGGCCAGCGAGGCGTGCAAGTGTTTG
>JAWKTM010000185.1:0-1266 GCA_041399085.1 Pirellulaceae bacterium | reverse complement strand
TCTGTTGTGCGAGCAAGCTTCGAAAGACAAACGCCCCGTGATCACGCGCGTGCAAGCCAAAGAAGTGGCCGAAGCGTTGATGCGGATGCTGATGTATAAGGCGCCACCCGCCGAATTCGCCAAGGCCGTCAAGCTGGTGGTCAACGAGCGTATGGTGCGACGACTGTGCCCGAGTTGCAAACAAGCGTATCAGCCCGCGCCGCAATTGATGCAGCGGTTGGGCATTCCGCCGGGTCGCGTGCAAGCCTTTTATCGCGAGTATCAACCGCCGCCACCCGAGACGTTGGTGGACGAGAAAGGCAATCCGCTGCCGCCACCTCCGCCTTGCGGCGATTGCCACGGTTTGGGATACAAGGGGCGCATCGGGATCTTCGAAGTCTGCTTCGTCGACGACCAAGTCCGCAAGGCATTGGTCAGCTCGCCGACACTGGACAGCGTGCGGCAGGCGGTGCGGCAGAGCGGCTGTCGCGGGCTTCAAGAGGAAGGAATCCTGCTCGTCGCGCAGGGCATTACTTCGTTGACCGAACTCCAGCGAGCCTTGAAACAATAGCCGAGATGACCACAGCCGATATGGACAAGATGGGTTTCACGCACGAAGAGGACAATGAGCTAGTCGAGTACCGTTCGCTCAGCCGGTGGGCTTTGGCCGCGGCGGTGTTCGGCGTGTTTTCGGCGACCGCACTGGCCACGCCCCTGTTGTGGGTCGTGCCGCTGGTCGCGCTGGCGATTGGCGGCGTTGCCTTGTCGCGAATCAACGCCAATCCGCAACTGCTGACAGGTCGCGGTTGGGCGATCGCCGGCATGATGTTGGCCGTGTTCTTCGGCGCTTGGGGAGTGACTCGGCCAACAACGCGTCAGCAGGTGCTGATTAACCAAGCTCGCGATCACGCCCAGCAAGTGATCGACTTGCTTCAACAGCAAGAGGGTTTGAAGCTGTATCTGCTGACCCAGGACCGCTCGCTTCGTCCCGAAAAGGAAGCCGACATCGAGAAGTTCACGGAAGGAAACGCCGACCGGCAGTCCGAGCTGAAGTCGTTCCTGGAAATGGCGCCGATCGACGCCCTCCTGTCTTCCGGCGACGAGGGAACTTACCAGTTCGTGAGCGGTACGGTTCCGCCCAAAGGGACGTTTGGCCAGGAAGTGGTTCTGCTGTACGATTTCGCGGATCGCCGAGGCATGGAGACCAACGCGATGGAAATCGAAATCGCGCTGCGGCGCAGCTACGACGAGAAAACGGGCGAAGCAACTTGGCAACTGCGGAGCATC
>JAWKTM010000184.1:0-1287 GCA_041399085.1 Pirellulaceae bacterium | reverse complement strand
CGCGTCCGGCACCGTCGCCCGAATCCGCTGCATCATGTCGCGATACTCTTCGATCGTGTAGCCGCGCTTCATCCGCCGCAGCATCTCGTTCGAACCGCTCTGAGCCGGCACGTGCAAGTACGGCGAAACCTTCGGCAGATCGCGAATCACTTGCAGCAAGTCGTCGGTCATGTCTTTCGGATAGTTCGTCACGAACTTCAAACGCAGGAGGCCGTCGATCTCGTGCAATTGACCCAACAAGTCCGACAGCCGCGTCGTTTGCTCGCCCGACCGATAGCGATAGCTGTTCACGGTCTGGCCTAGCAGCGTGATCTCCTTGCATCCTTGATCCGCCAAAATTCGAGCCTCCGCCACGATCTGCTCGGGCGGCCGACCTTGTTCCGGCCCGCGAGTCATCGGCACGATGCAGTACGTGCAGAACTTGTCGCAACCGATCTGTATCCGCAGATAAGCCTGAAACGGCGTCGGCCGCATCGTCGGATCGCGCAGCGGATCGAACGACTCGTGACTGCGACGAATTTCCTCCTGAGCTCCGTCGCGCCGCCCCAAGCTCAGCGCCTGTTGCCGTCCGCCGCCTGCCTCGACCTTCGCGATCAGCTCGGGCACCTGCTGCAACTGACCGGGCCCGACGATCAGATCCACATACGGCGCCCGCTCGAAGATCAACTGTTGATCCTTCTGAGCCATGCAGCCCATCACGCCGATCACCTTGTTTGGATGCCGCTGCTTCGTCACGCGCAGCTTGCCAAGCTGGCTGTAGATTTTGTCCTCGGCGTGTTGCCGGACGCTGCACGTATTAAACAGAATCGTGTCGGCCTGCTGCGGGTCCGAACACAGCTCGTAACCCTGCTTGCGCAAGCTGGCCACCACCATTTCGCTGTCCAGCATGTTCATCTGGCAGCCGACCGTTTCGATATACAACCGCTTCGGTTCCGACATGCGATTCCCGTCAATCCGCTAAGGTTCCCGACGCCGCTCGTCGCGCCGCCCGATCATCAACACCAACAACGCCACCACGGCAATCACCGCGACCAGCACGAACACCAAGCCCAACAATAACAACAACGTGACTCCCATCGTCGATCTCCCATGGTCGCGACGAACACCCCGATTCGCCGAGCCATCCTAGCAGGCTAATTGCCGAACCCGCGAGGGGAAATCGCCGCAACGAAAGCAGACGTGCCTGGGATCGAGCGAAGCGAGCCCCCAGACGCAAGACGTTGCACTTACTCAAAACGCGCTGTGCGCGGGTCTCCCGACCCCGCACGTCTTTGACCGCAGGTCTCC
>JAWKTM010000183.1:0-1290 GCA_041399085.1 Pirellulaceae bacterium | reverse complement strand
ATCATCCCGTCGGCGCCGTCCGCCGTGTCGCGATAATTCATCACACCCACATTGTCCAACAGGTCGATACAGTGCCGATCGGCCGCTTGGCGTTTTCCGTTAAAGGACACAACGCCGATCGGCTCTCTCGATTGGTCATCTTTATATTGCCACCAGAACGGAATATCGACGCCAAACTCCAACTCGGGGTGATGATCACATCGGAGTTGGCAGGCCGCATTGAGCTCCAGAAACTCGCTCAGGATTTCCTCGCGACGTTCGGGTTCGTGCCAACCAATCAGTAGATGCGGTTCGTTGTCGAAATGAACGCCGTCAAATCGAGCCTCCTCCGGTTGCCGTTGGTTGAAAGTAATCACACAATCCACGATCGACAGCGGAATCGAGTGGAACTCGCGCAAAGCCCACTCAGGCAACCCGTCCAAACCATGAACCTTGATGCCGCGCCGGTGTGCCTCGCGCAGTACGGACTGCCATTGCACTTCGTAACGCAACCGTCGGGGCGTGGCCGGATTTTCATCATCATGGCCCTCCGTACCGGACTGCCTCGACTCCGGCTGACTCTCATATAACAATTGAATCCACAGTGTGTCGATCCGGTGTTGATCGCAAAATTCCCAGAGCTGATTGCGCTGCGCCGCGTCGACCAGCAGCGGTTCGGTGTTCCAAATCCACATGGCCCGCGGCGGCGAGGGCGTCCGGGATGATTGAGTTGCAGCATCGGGATTGGCAGGAGCCGGATCGTCAGCCGATTGATGAAAATAGACATCATCCAGATGCACAACATACTGTCCCGGCATGTTGAAATCGAATGTCACGCCGGCCAATTCAGACCATTTCAGTCGCGGGTCGGCGCCAAGCGGCACGGTGACTCGCTGCCAATTCGTGGTCACCCCGCCCGGCAAGAGCACATCGACATCCCCAACGGAGATGCTGTCCTCTTTCATGGCCCAATTTCGATCGGCCAACTTTACGGCGAATCGCTCACCGCCCCGCTCGCCCCGCACCCAAAACGACAGATACGAAAATCGCGTTGCATCGAAGAACCGGGGCTCGCGCGTTTTGAAGTCAAACAAATGTAGCCAGTAGCCGCAGAAACCGCGAACCTCGCGGTTGGCCACCAAACGCAAACCTCTCCCGTCCGTTCCGCGCGCCGCTTCGGGCAAACGCCGCGCCGTGCAGGACGACGGCGCGGCTTGAAACGGATTGCGATATCCGGCCAATGCGTTTTGCACGGGCCTTTCAAAGCCATCGACAGTACACACTTCTCCCGCCGAAACGGCGACGCACGAG
>JAWKTM010000182.1:0-1316 GCA_041399085.1 Pirellulaceae bacterium | reverse complement strand
GCCGCCATCTGCCCGCAACATTTCACGCTGACCGACGACACGCTGCGTAGCTTCGATCCGAATTGCAAACTGAAGCCGCCGCTTCGTTCGGCCGATCATCTGGAAGCTTGCATCGCGGGGATCAAGGACGGTACGTTGGACGTGATCTCCAGCGGCCACTCGCCCCGAGCCGCCGAGAAGAAGATGCGCGATCTGGACGAAGCTGAATTCGGCATGGCGGGGCTCGAAACCGCGTTGTCCTTGGTCATCACACAATTGATCGAGCCGGGTCATTTGGATTGGCCGGCCGCCATCGCCATGCTCTCGACCAATCCGGCCCGAATCTTGGGGCTGAAGAACAAAGGTCACTTGGCCGTTGGCGCCGACGCGGATGTGGCGATCATCGACCCGCATCATCGCTGGACGGTGACGCCTGCCAATTTCCGCTCGAAGAGCAGCAACACGCCGCTCGCCGGCTGGGAATTGCGAGGCCGCGCCGAACAAGTGATCGTGTCGGGCGAACTCAAGCTATAACTCCAACCCCAGCCGACATGCGATGCGAAGCTTCCTCTCTCTGGCGATCTTGTTCTGCCTCACTTGTTGTAGAAACACCGCCTTCGCCGCCGAAGCAACTCGCCCAAATCTGGTGGTGGTCTTTATCGACGACATGGGCTGGGCCGATCTTTCGTGCTTTGGCAACACGGCGGCCAGTACGCCTCATATTGATCGGTTGGCGGCGGAAGGTTTGCGATTCACCCAGTTCTATGTGAACTCGCCGATTTGCAGCCCGTCGCGTTGTGCGTTGACAACCGGGCAATACCCACAGCGTTGGCGGATCGAATCGTACTTGAGCAATCGAGCGGAGAACGAGCGGCGTGGCATCGCCCAATGGTTGGATCCCGCTGCCCCGGTGTTGGTTCGGATTTTGAAACAACACGGTTACGCCACGGGGCATTTTGGCAAGTGGCATCTCGGCGGTCAGCGCGATGTGGGCGAAGCGCCGCTGATCACCGAGTACGGTTTCGACGAATCGCTTACGAATTTCGAAGGACTCGGCCCGCGATTGCTGGGGTTGTGCGACGCCCATAACGGCCGGCCGATTCGCCGCCATGCGCTGGGCTCCGATAAGCTCGGCCGCGGGCCAGTGATCTGGTACGACCGCTCGCAATTAACGGCCGGCTTTGCTGGAGCGGCTTGGCAATTCATGGAAAAGGCGGCCGCGGATGGCCAGCCGTGCTACATCAACGTTTGGCCGGACGATGTTCACTCGCCCTATTTTCCGCCCGAGGCCAAGCGAGGCGATGGCAGCAAACGACGGCTTTATCACGGCGTGCTGG
>JAWKTM010000181.1:0-1404 GCA_041399085.1 Pirellulaceae bacterium | reverse complement strand
GACGGCGACAAACTTCGGCAATACAATATGTGCAACTCGGTTGGCAAGTCACACGACGAATCGCGGTTCTTCGGCTCAAGCTGGTCGCTCGAACACATGGCGTCGAATCTGTTTTGGCAAGCTGATTAAGACTTTCGCCCCAGCATCCAATCCAGTGCGTCCGAAGTTTGGTAGATCAACGCTTCCGGATAGTGGCTAAAGGGATGGAAATACTCGAACGTCAGATATCCCCGATAGTTGATCTTTTCCAGTTCGCTGATAACGGCAGGCCAGTTGGTGGTGCCGTCCAATAGTGTGCGAAACGTATGCAGGTTGAATTCCTGCATGCGCTTGTCCCATTCCTTGAAATGGATGTTGCGAATACGTTTACCGAGAATCGGCACCCAATGTTCGGGGAACTGGTAGTGCATAATGTTCCCGGTGTCAAAGTGAATTTGCACGTGCGGACTCTGGAAACTGTCCGCGAAGGCGACCATCTCTTGGGGGCTGAATAGAAACCCGTTGGCGAAAATATTCTCCAAGTTGAGATAGACGCCAGCCTTCTCGGCTTTGGGGATTAATCGCCGCAGCGCCTCGATGGCTCGTCGTTCGCATACATCGTTCGGCACCGGATCGTATTCGGGCATCCACGGCGCCCACACGGCTCCGGGCACGACCAATAGGTTTTCGATGCCCAGCCAATGAGTCGCGTCGATCATCTTGGCGGCCAACTCTTCGCCCTTGGCTCGCCGCTCGGGATCGTTATGTGTCAGCGCGTAAGGCCAGAACAGAAACGAGCAGACGCCGCTGATTTCGATTCCGATGTCGTCGGCCATTTTACGGATCGCGCGTATGTCTGCTTGGGATGACTCGGCCGAGAATTCGCCCTCCAAGGCGAAATTGATTTCCACGCCGTCGAAGCCCGCGTCCTTGGCCAACTCGAGACACTCCTTGAGCGACCAAATATCGGGATAAGGGAACGCCCACATGTTGATGGACTTCTTCATGTCGTAGCGACGCTGGCCGGCTCGAGCGCGCACTGGTTTCGTCCGCGGCACTTCGGCAGCCGGTTCGTCGCCCGTCGCGATGCCTTGGG
This sequence comes from Pirellulaceae bacterium, assembly GCA_041399085.1. Taxonomy (GTDB): domain Bacteria; phylum Planctomycetota; class Planctomycetia; order Pirellulales; family Pirellulaceae; genus JAWKTM01. Next base: position 329 of record JAWKTM010000181.1, on the reverse strand, counting down.
CGGCTAAGAACGCGGAACCAAAGGCAGCCGAATAGGCCAAGAGTTCGCGACGGCCGAGTTGAGAGGAGTTGGCATGCGACGACGAAACGGGCTCGGACATGGTCGGGGCTCCCGAAAGATTGGAATGCGGTCGAAGGGACGATGGCGCCACGTGGCGGAGTCTTGCCGAACAGACAGTCTAATCGGCGTCGGCCACCGTCATGGGCACTTCCACATGAATCCGCGTCCCCTTGCTCGGCGCGCTTTCGATCGAACACCGACCGCCGAGCAACCGCACGCGCTCGTGAATGCCTTCGAGTCCGTAGTGGCCTGGCTGTGGTTTATCCGTG
>JAWKTM010000180.1:0-1450 GCA_041399085.1 Pirellulaceae bacterium | reverse complement strand
TTAACGGCGTCGATACGTTGACTTATACAGTCAAGGATCAACAGGGCGCCACTTCCAATGTGGCAAACGTCACGATCAACGTGAATCATTTCCCCGTCGCGGTGGACGACGCGTTTGTGGTGCCAATCGACGCGGTCAATCACAAGCTGTCGATCTTGGCGAACGATTCGGATCAGGACGGTTCGCTGGATCCGTCCAGCATCACGATCCAGGTCTTCCCGACCAATGGCTCGCTGGTCTTCAACAGCACCGATCCGACGGCCGTGTTCTACACACCGAATTCCGGCTTCACCGGCACCGATTCCTTTACCTACACGGTGGCGGACAATCTGGGCGCGGTGTCGAACGTGGCGAACGTGCGAATCACGGTATCGAACTCGCCGCACCGCAATCCGACGAATCCGTTCGACGTGAATGCGGACGGCGTGGTGTCGCCAATCGACGCATTGATCTTGATTAACGAGATCAACCGCAATGGTTCGCGAGCATTGCCGATTCCGCCCGTTGCGCCAGACGTGCCGCCGCCTTACCTGGATCCGACGGGCGACAACACGCTGTCGCCAAACGACGTGGGTGTGATTATCACCGAGCTGAACCGAATTGCCGCCACGCAGTCGGCCGAGGGCGAAGCGGCAGGTCAGATCGGAGCGGCGAATTCGCTCGCGAGTGAATCGCTGGTCGCGGCTGCATTAGCCAGCGACTCGACGACCTCCGACGCGGCTCTGTCACCGTCCCTGTTGTCGGCGCCGGAGCAGACCGTGCGGCAGACGCCGGGCGATCTGCACACTCGGTTGGTCGACCACTTGCTGGCCAGCAGTCCCCGGGCGTTGCCGGGAGCGGGCCTGAATTCGGCGGCCGGGCAAGATGATTTCGATTCGATCCTGGACGAAATCACGACCGAAGTGGATCGGAAGCGACGAAGCTTGGCGTCCGACGTGGCGCTGGAGGATTTGCTGTGGGGCGACGATCGCCGGATGAGTTAGCAGGTCGTTCGGCAATGGATTAGGCGAAAGATTAGGCGCTGCTCGCGAATCGTTCCCGGTACGCCGAGACGATCATGCGAGCTAGCGCTTCGTCCGAGAAACGCTCGGCGTTCAGCACCAAGTCGAAATGGTGTGGATCGCAGGCTTCGCTTTGGAAGTAAAACTTACAGAGTTCGCTGCGACCGTTGTCGAGCGCTTCGAGCCTTTGCTTGGCTTCCTTCTCATCAAGATGCATGCGCTGTGCGAAGTTGTGGATTCGCCATTCCAGCGGCGCGACGATTCGCACACTTAGCCCGCATTCGCGCGGCAGCAAACAGTGGGCTCCACGGCCCACGAAGACGACACGGCCGTGGATGGCCGCCAAGTAGATGATCTTTTCAAGGTGAAACACATAGTCGTCGGCGCCGACGGCGTGCGCATTGAACCACCCGCCGAAGATATCATGAAACCAGTTGGACTGGGATTCA
>JAWKTM010000179.1:0-1450 GCA_041399085.1 Pirellulaceae bacterium | reverse complement strand
ATAGGTGGGCGAATGACCGCCGCTATTGGTTATCGCTGCCGGGGCGACGATTGCCGCGGCGGCCTTGTCCGTTGTCGCCGCCGGGACGATTGTTATCGCCGCCGCGACCGCCGAACGTCCGCTCGGGCATCTCGAACTTCTCGCCCTTCATCGACTCGAACTTGGCTTGTTGGTCCGTGGACAGAAGCGCCAGCAACTGCTTGTCGGCATCGGAACGCAACGCCTGCATCTTCTCGCGCATCCCTTCGCGATCGCCGCTCTGGAATAGCTCGCGCATCTTTTCGCCCATTTCGGCCGCGGTCTTTTCAGCCGTCTCGTTCAGCTTCTGTTGCTGCTTTTCGTCCAAGCCAACTTCCTTTGCCACCTCGGCATCGGTCAACGCTTGTACGCCCCGTTGTTGCAGGCTGATTTCCTTCAGCCGCTTGAGCTGGTGTGGCAACAAGATCGCATCCAGCTTCTTGCGAGCTTCCGCCGAACGCTTTTCGGATTGAGCCCGCATGTCGGCGAAGAACTTGTTGCGTTCCTCTTCCGAAAGCTCGCGGAAGTTCACCTGCGAACGCTCGCCGCGCGATTCTTCCATCACCTTCGCGATTTGTTCCTTTTGTTCGTCCAACGCCTCGATCTCGGTCAGAACCGCATCCACGCGCAACAGACCGACAATCGGATCGCCGCCGAAACCACCACGGCCGAAGCCACCGCCAAAACCGCCGCCAAATTGCGGACGCTGGGCACTGGCGGTCACGGTCACCAAAGCCGCCAACATCAACACCGCGCTGCCGAACAACCACTTCTTCATAAACAAGACCCTTCCGAGAGGAGAGAACGTTGAACCACACACCGATTCCCACGAATGTCTAATTCAACCCAGGCCAAGCGACGTAGTTTCGCGGAAAACTTTGTCGGCTCGCCGAATCACAGCGGCCGTTGGTTCCACGGGATCGGCATGGTTGGTGGTCGGCGGTGGTTGTCGCGGCGTTGATCTTTTGGGCGGTCTTTGAACCAAGTGATGAATCGGCAAAGCTGCTTGACCGCTTCTTCGTAGACTTGCTGCCCCTTTTCCTTGGTGGCCAATTCCGGCTCGCCCAGCACGCCCGTTTCGCTGTAGCTGCTGGTCCACGACACCACGGTCCCGGGGCCTTGCGCAAATAGATCGACCCAACAGAACGGGCTGTCCTCGCGGTTGAAGCTGATCTCCTCGTTCTTAATCAGATCCTTCCGCACGCCGTCCTCGTCCAAGAACAAATACAGTGACGTTTCCAGCTCGCAGGCATGCGCGCAGCCGCCGGGAAACTTGCTCTCGCGCCAGTTCGGCAGAAACTGTTTGTCGACGGTCAGCAACTGCCACCAACCGGTCAGCACGCATTCGGCGTCGGTTTCCAAATTCGTCCGCCGCGCTACCAGATCCAAGTTCGGCATGTTCGAGCCGTGGCCGTTCAGCAGGATGATCTTT
>JAWKTM010000178.1:0-1468 GCA_041399085.1 Pirellulaceae bacterium | reverse complement strand
AACTGGGATTCGTCACGCTCGGATTAAAGACGCCTCCGGGCGGGAAACGTCGATAGGTGTCGTGATAGTTGTGCAACGCCAAGCAGAGCTGCTTCAGATTGTTGGAGCACGACGAGCGGCGCGCAGCTTCGCGGGCGGCTTGAACCGCTGGCAGCAACATTGCCACAAGCACACCAATGATGGCGATGACAACAAGCAGTTCGACGAGGGTAAAGCCTCGGCGAGCAACGACGGACGCGCAACGGCGCGAGCGGGAACAGGACATGGAGCCTCCAGCGTCTGGCAAGCGAAAACAGGTGGGATACGTTGCCGGTAGGTTCGTCTGGCTGGCCGCAGGAGCTGGCTGGTTCGTGGCGCGAATAGCGTCACGAGGTTGGCTGGCCGCAAAGCTGGCTGGAACAGTGCAACTGATACTCAGTATCAATACGACGGATTGTACTTCCTGCACAATCGTTGTCAACAGCCAAAGCGGCGGCATTTAGAAAGCAGCGGCAGCGAAGAGGTTTCTCGAACGTGTGGTCCTACGATTCGCGCTGCTTGCTGCCTGGCAGAACGGACTTTCGCCAGTTCCATGGAGATTCACTCGTCCGGCGATGAATTGAGCGACGTACGCCCTCATCGAAGCGAGTCGCCTTGGCCGGAGTTGTTTGGTTGGAGCGAACCTAGGATTAGATCAGCTCGCGAATCGGCCCGACGCCGGTGTCCACCAGATACTGCGGGCGGCCATGCAAATCGGGGATCGTGACGTGACCGACGTCGATGCCCAGGTTGTGATAGAGCGTGGCAAAAACCTCTTGGAAGGCGACGGGGCGATCGATCGGTTCACCAGCCAAACGGTCCGTAGCGCCAATCACTTGGCCCATCTTCATGCCGCCGCCAGCTAACAAGGCACATGCGACTCGCGGCCAATGATCGCGGCCGACTTGGGCGCTGATCTTCGGAGTGCGGCCAAATTCGCCCCACACCAGAACACTCGTATCCTCGGCCAATCCACGGGCGTGCAAGTCCTCGACCAATGCCGTGATGCCTTGGTCGAAGGCCGGAAAGTCCTCACGCTCCCGTTTGAAAATTGAGTTGTTCGCTCCGCCGTGCCAGTCCCATTTGCTGTAGTTGACGGTAACAATTCGGGCTCCCGCTTCGACCAACCGGCGGGCGACGAGAAAGCTTTGCGGCACGCGGGGCGCGCCGTTGCCGTCCATGTGTTTCGTCGGATCGCCCGTGCCGTAGCGAGCTACGATTGCCGGATCCTCCTTCGACAAATCCAGGGCGTCCGCGAGCTGGGATGATGTCAGCACGCCCATTGCTTGTTGAGTGAAAGCGTCGAAGCCGTTCATCATGCCGCTGGCGTCCACATCGCGGCGGAAGCGGTCGATGCTGCTAAGCAAACTCTGTCGATCGCCCAATCGGTCGGTCGTGATTCCGTTCAGCACCATGTCGCTCTTGGTCGGACCAAGCGGCCGGAACGGCG
>JAWKTM010000177.1:0-1479 GCA_041399085.1 Pirellulaceae bacterium | reverse complement strand
CGTAAGCCAGTCGCTGGCGAGTGATGTTTTCGTCCACCACGACTGGCTCGCCGATCGGTTTCGGTTTCACACCGCCGAGCACGTTTCCTTCGTCGTCGACCGGCTTCACTCCGTCGCCCCAGAACACGCTTTGTCCACCGCGAACGCTGGTCGTCGAGAACCGCTCGCCCACGGCCAACGGTTCCGGCGCGGGGCCGAGTTGTTCAAGGGCTTCCTGGCTGCGCGTAGCGCCGTCGATCGCCAACGCGGCTTGCTCGGCCGCCGTCCACTGGTCGATCTCCGCTTGCCGCCGAGCCACGTCCGATGGCGAAGCCGCGCGAGTTTCGGTCACGCGCACCAGTTCGTTGGTTTCCAAATAGTCGTTGCGCAAACTGGGGACCAGTCGGGGAGCCAGAAACGGAACGACGAAGAACATCAGCGTGCAGTAGGCAACCGTGATCCAAGCGGCGCCGGTCGTGGCGCGGCGCCAATACATGCCGATCCAGAACGGCGCGGCGAACAACACACCGAACACCCAAGTCAATTGCAACTGGGCAAACACATTCATCATGAACAGCGAGATAATCACCGCGCCGGCGACGACGATCGCGCCCGTGATTCGCCCAAGCCGGATGTAGGTCTTCTCGCTCGCTTCGTTATTGATGTAGGCCGCATAGATGTTTCGCACAACCAGCGCCGAGCCAACCACCATGTAGGCATCCACGCTGCTCATCAAAGCGGCCAGCAAACAGGCGAGCATCAAACCGGTGAAGCCCGACGGCAACAGATCGCGCGAAGCGACGCCCCAAGTCTTGTCGGGGTCCGCAATCAGCTCTTGGTTATTCGAGTACAAGGCCAACGCGATCAAGCCAGTCAGCACCCAGCCAATCGTGCAGAACCGCTTCAGAAAATTACCGGTGACCAGACCAACGCGGGCGTTCGTTTCCGTCTTAGCCGAACCGCCGCCGGTGGCGATAAAGTGAGGTTGGACCACGATGCCAACCAGACTAATAATCACGACCGCAATGATTCGATGCAGCGGAAACTCGCTGGCCCCGCTGGCTCCCACGATCGTGAAGAACTCGCCGGGCAATTGCTCGTGCATGATCCGAAAGCCATCCAAGATGCCGTCTTGCCCCGGCGTGCCGAACTGCTCGACCAGCTTGTTCAAGCCAAACGGCACCAACAGCACCGACAGCAAAATGATGCAGAGCCCTTGAATCAAATCGGTGTAGTAGGCGGCTTCCAATCCACCCGCGATGCCATAAATCAACACCACGAATCCGATGGCGGGCACCAGGATGTACTCGATGGGATAGGCTTCGCCACCAATCGTGACTTTCTCGTAGCCGACCATCGGCGCGGCGACTTTGCCGATTGCCGAGAAGAACATCGAGCCATAGACCATGAAGAACAGCAGGCCGAAAATCGTGTAGGCCACGCCGATGGCCTTCGATTCGTAACGTTCGACGAACCAGTCGCCGAGCGTCAAGTGACGCA
>JAWKTM010000176.1:0-1502 GCA_041399085.1 Pirellulaceae bacterium | reverse complement strand
CGCCCCAAGCCGCGGCGCTCATCACCCACGAACCGACTTTGGGCTCGGCCTCGTTCAGAGTCATTGACGCCGTCGACTTGCGATCCATCGACAGCAACGCCAACCCCGAATAGTCGTCGATCACGAGCAGCTTGGCCGTCGCTTGCTCGCCGCCCGGCAACGTGATCCGAATGTTGGAATCCGCCGCGGCGAAGGCGCTGGTGACCACCAATTGCTCGCCCAGCGTCACGCCCGAGCAGACGGTGACCATCGACTTCCGATCCGTCGATTCCGCCGAACCGTCGCTGGCTTCGCGTCCCGCCAGACTCACACGCACGGTGACCGTCGCCGCCTGTAGCTTCTCGGCCGCCGCCTCGAAAGCCGGCGGCTCCGCGGCTCGCGAGATCCCCGACTGCGCCGCTACGGAAATGGCTGCCGCGATCAACCACAACCACACGCGCCAAACACTGCCAGCCAAACGGTTATGCGTCATCTCAGATGCCTGGGCTCAAAATAGGTGGGAGAAAACCTACTGCCTGCTTCACAAAAACTTAGATCGCCACGCGCGGCTCGCCGGCGTTGTCGTCTTCCAGCAAGTCGATATAGCCTTCCAGTTCCGGGCTGGACAGCGGGGGCAACGCGATCACCGGCGTCACTTCCAGCGGCTGTTCGGTTGGCGCGAATTCACGGGCCGCACCGGAATCCTCCGCTTCCCCAGGTCGCGGCGAGTCGCCAGAAACCAGCGGGCTCGAAGGCCGCACCGCCGCGCGAGGAACATACCATCCGATCTGGAAAACCAGCGAGATGCAAATGGCTAAGCCAACGAGTCCCGCCGCGACGCCGACCAGATAAAGGCCCACCGGCTGCCTTGGATCGAGTCGCTCCGCTTCGGTTTTCGGCGACGGCAAGTCGGACACAGTCTCCTCGGACACAGTCTCCACGGACACAGTCTCCTCGGACACAGTTTCCAATGTCCTCGCGCTCGAGCCAAACGGATACTTGGCCGCCAAGTCGCTGGCGTCCGTCCGCAATCGCTCGGCAATCTGCCGCAACGAATCGTCCAGCAACAATTCGCCGTCGGCCGACTGCGGCGCGTCATCCGGTTCGATCAATCGAGGTTCAAATGGCATAGTTCTGATCTTCGTTCGGAAAAGCGGGCAGCTCCCGCAGGTCGTTTGGTTCGCTTTCCAGCCGCTGGCGCAGAGCCAACAGGCCGTGATAGATGCGCGACTTGACCGTCCCCAGCGGACATTGCAGCACGTCGGCAATCTCTTCGTATCGCAAGTTCTCGCTGAACCGCAACACCAAAGTTTGCCGTTGGCCATCGGGCAATTCGTGGACCCGCGACCATAGGCTCTGTTTCCATTCGGCCGCCTGAATCGGCATATCGGCCGCCGGCCCGGCCGTCGGACGCGTCGACTCTTCGTCCCCCAGCACTTGCAATTTGCGGCGTCGAGTTGCATCGCGCCGCCGCTGCTGCCGCTCCAAATTCAACAGGATTCCGTACAGCCAAGTAAACGGGT
>JAWKTM010000175.1:0-1553 GCA_041399085.1 Pirellulaceae bacterium | reverse complement strand
GCTGGGTGCGAGACAGCTTTGTGGGCATGGCGTTGATCTTGGATGCGATGGCGTCGCGGGAGTTGCCGCTGAGCCAGTTAGTGGATGAGTTGCCGCGTTATGCGATCCATAAGACCAAGGTCGAAGTGTCTCGCGAGCAGACGGCGGCGGCTTTCGATCGGCTGGAGTCGCATTTCCCATCGGCGGAGGCGAGTCGCCAAGACGGGCTGCGGCTGGATTGGCCCGGCCGTTGGTTGCTGGTCCGTGGCAGCAACACCGAGCCGATCGTGCGAATCATTGCCGAAGCCGAGTCTGACTCCGCCTCGCAAGAACTATGTGAACAGGCCCGACGTGTGATTCAGTCCGTGGACGTATAACCTTTGTTTTGTTATGTCGACGCCTCGTTCCAGCACCGTTCGCCTTTTGATCGCGGCCAGCGCGGCGTTCGGCACCTACTTCTGCATGTACGCCTTTCGCAAACCGTTCACAGCCGGAACCTTCGAGGGCCAAGAAATTTGGGGATTGGGACTAAAGACCACATTGGTCATCTCCCAATTGCTCGGCTACATGCTATCGAAATTCATCGGGATCAAGGTGATCTCGGAAATGCGCGCCGAGTACCGCGCGGCCACGATTGTCGGCTTGATTCTGACGGCCGAGGCCGCGTTGGTCGGATTCGCCTACGCGCCGCTGCCGTTGAAAGTGGCCATGATGTTCTTGAACGGATTGCCGCTGGGAATGGTGTTCGGCCTGGTGCTGGGTTACCTCGAAGGCCGCCGGCAAACCGAAGCGTTGTCAGCCGCGTTGTGCGCCAGCTTTATCATCTCGTCCGGCGTGGTGAAGTCGGTGGGACGCTGGCTGATCGACGATTGGGGCATTAGTGAATTTCATATGCCGATGCTAACGGGGCTGATCTTTCTGCTGCCACTGTTTGTTTCGGTGTGGGTGTTACAAGCGACACCGCCGCCGGACGACACGGATCGCTTGCATCGCAGCCACCGCACCACGATGCTCCGCAGCCATCGGCAGCAGTTTCTGACTGCCTATTGGCCCGGACTATCATTGTTAGTGTTCGTGTATGTGGCGATTACCGTGATTCGAACCATTCGTGACGATTTCGGAGTCGAGATCTGGCGCGATATGGGAGTGAACGAAACGCCGTCGGTTTTCGCGCGGGCCGAAATTGTGGTCGCCTTCTGCGTCACGGCGTTGAACGCTTTCGCGATTTGGATCGCGTCGAATCGCGTGGCCATGCGTGTGACGATGGCGCTGATGTGTGCGGCGCTGTTGGCGGTGGGCGCATCGGTCGGTCTGCAAATGAGCGGACGGATCACGCCGTTCGTATTTATGGTGGCTTGTGGCGTGGGGTTATATGTTCCCTATGTGGCATTTCATACCACGGTATTCGAACGGCTGATCGCCGCTTCCCGTCGTCCCTGCAATCTCGGATTTCTGATGTATTTGGCCGACGCGATAGGATACCTCGGTTACGCCGTGGTGATTGCACTGCGCACAACGTGGAGCGAGCGAGCTACGGTACTGCCTTTTTTCCTTTGGACGCTTCTGACGGTTGG
>JAWKTM010000174.1:0-1556 GCA_041399085.1 Pirellulaceae bacterium | reverse complement strand
GCCTCATTGACTATCGACGCGGACAGATCGCAACGCTTGGCTTTCTCGCGGATCCGCAGAATGAGAAACTGCGAACCGAAGCGTTGACTTCGATACGAACATGTGAGGAAGATCTCCTGCGTCTGGCCGACGATGTTCAGCAAACCATTCCATTGGCCGATTTGGGACGCGACAAATCGTTGCCGCCGTCAACGGAATTGCGGGTGGTGCTCTCTTCGGTCAGGCAACGTCGGATCGAAGCATTGCTGGCCCGTGCGGATCTGTATCCGACCGACAGCGATGATGCATTGGCCGCCGCCGTCGAGGCTGCCGAACAGGCCGAGCAACTACTGAAAAGTCTTGCGCCTGACGAGTCCTCCCACCGCGATGCCGTCCGACTTCTCTCGCAATCGTGGGTTCGTGCCGGCGATGCACGAAAGGCGTTGACGGCCTTGCAGCCGTTGATGCCACGCGATGCGTTGTCCCAGCGGGCCGCATCGGTTCCCAAGCCGGCGGACTTGTCGTGGCAACCGGTTCCCGAGACGCGAGCACTATTGGTTCGCATTGCCTTGCTGGATCGAGAACCAGCGTGCGCCAAGCTTTGGCTGGACGCGTACTACCACGGCGCGGACTCCGCGTCGACGGCGAAGGACGCGCCCCCAAGCTTGGACTTGGCCCGGTTGGAGTATCTGTTGTTCGGTGACCGTCCCGATATCCAAGCGGCGGCGGACTGGGCGGAAGCGATTCAAGCACGACATGGTGCATACGAAGGGCGATTGGCGAGCTTGAAGCTGATGTCGGCTGGTTCATCGACAACGAGTGACGCCCGCGTCGCCGCAGCGTCCGCGGCGGCAATGCTACGGCGCGGCGAGACGATGGCGGCGGCGAACCAGTATATGTTGGCCGCGTCGCAGGCCTTGTCGGATCAACAACCCGAAGCGGCATTCGAGTATCGACTGCAAGCCGCGGCCGCCTTTCAAAAAGCCAAGGATCATGAAGCGGCAAGCAACATGCTTGTGCTGGCCGCGCGTTCGCTGCCAAGTCATGTGATGGCTGAAGCGGCGCACTTGCAAGCGATCCTGTTGCGTACGAACCCAGCAAATGAAGGTGCTGATCTCACGAACGCGAAGTATCGAGAGATGCTCGAATTTCAAATCGAGACCTGGCCGACCGGGGAACATTCCGAACGGAGTCGCTTGCTGCTCAGTCATGCCTACGAAAAACAACGACTGTGGGCCGCCGCCGCTCGATTGTGGACCACCGAAAATCGCGACCTCACGAAAGCGGGACGTTTATGGCGGATGGCGATCCGAAACGCCGGCGATCCAGCCTCTGGGAAGAACATCTTCGACGATGCGGTCAACAACCTGCCGAATGGTTCGCAGCGAATGGTGATGATCGCTCTCTGGGGCGATCGATCCGATTTGATCAAGCTTCAAACCGAAAACAAACCACACGCGTTCAGCGTATCCGACACGACCGCCTTGAACCGATTTGCTCAGGATGTCATTCGCCTTCGCATTCCGAACCTGCTTCCGGCAACCGATAACTCGGACGAGCATGCTTGGGAGTTTATT
>JAWKTM010000173.1:0-1666 GCA_041399085.1 Pirellulaceae bacterium | reverse complement strand
CGGCCAGTCACCTGCTCCGGCTCCAACCTCGTCAGCCTAGCGACGCAGCATCTAATCCTCGTCAACGAATACGCGTACGCGTCCTCGCAAGCCATACCGCGTGTCTTGGAAAGGGAACGTTGGAACACGACGTGGGTATTGCCGAACTATCCGCAAAAGGCATGTGCGCGTAGTAACTGGTTAGAAGCAATAATATGGTCCGATCGACTTGACGAGCCCCGAGCGATTAAGGCCGTAGCAACGATGAGCGACAAACGAAAGAAGCGAAAATTCGATGCGAAGCGCGAACAGCGTCGATTGAAGCGACTGGAAGAGGATGGCAAGTGTGGAGCGCCCAGCAGCAGAAATGGTATTACGAAGTTGCCAAAGGCTCACTCTACGCCACCGCGATTCGCTGCCGCGAGTGTCGGCAAAAACGTTCGGCAACGTGAATTCGTGACTTCGGTCTTGGTGAACGCTGAGCTTCTGACCGCGGAACGCTCGGATGGGCAAACCAAATCGGTCCCGTTGGCTTGGTATCCTCGCCTCTGACGGCAATAATTCCCGATCGTTCCATAAACGCACGTTTGTTCCCTGTGTGAACCAGGCATGGCCATTCTTCATCTCGACGCGCTGCCGCCGAAGACAACCAAAGGGACGATCGTGCGGCTGCTCGAACAAGTCGGCGGACTGGATCGCGGCCGCGTCGGCACGATTCAAAATCATGGCCGAGCGGCGACGGTCGAAGTGCCCGATCGGTCCATCGACAAGCTGGTCTCGGCCCTGGATGGCACGCCGCTGGGGACGCAACACATTCGAGCTTGGCGCGAAACGGCCGCGGCCAGCACGGGGCGCGAGGATCATTTCCAGCGGTTGATCCGGCTGCTGGAGATGGAAGCCGACGCCGAAGCCGCGCGGGCTTTGCAGTCGATCCATCGCTTGACGCCGGCCGAAGCCGAGCAGACCGGCACGAGTCTCGTGGACTTGACGATTCGCGACAGCGACGCGGGGTTGGGCGGCCGGGTGCTGATCACACTGGGCAAGCGCGACACGAACCGGTTGCTGCCGTGGACGCGACTGGGCGTCGGCTCGCCGGTGTTGTTATCCGAGCAAGAGAGTCAGGATGGCGAGGGTTGGCGGGCGATCGTGTGCGGTCGGTCGAGCGACTCGGTGCAGTTGGCCTTGGAGCGCTGGCCCGAGCCGCAAGGGAGCCGGCCCGTGTTTCGGATCGACTCGGCCAGCGACGAGGTGGCTCGGCATCGTCAACGCCAAGCTTTGCAGCGGGCGGCCGCGGCGGGCGGCGATCGGCTGTCGCAGCTTCGCGGCTTCTTGCTGGGGACGAAACGCCCGCAGATTCCTGAAGCCGAACCGGTCGAGCCGCTCAACACGGGGCTGAACCAGTCGCAATGCGAGGCGGTGGCGTTCGCCTTGGCGGCCGAGGACATGGCGATCATTCATGGTCCGCCGGGGACGGGCAAGACAACGACGGTCGTCGAACTTATTCGGCAACTCGTCCGCAAGGGACGCACCGTGCTGGCGTGCGCGCCGAGCAATCTGGCGGTCGACAATGTGTTCGAGCGACTGTTGGCGCGCGGCGAGCGAGCCGTGCGGCTGGGCCATCCGGCTCGCGTGTTGCCCGAGCTGCGGAATCATACGTTGGATTTGATTGTCGACGCGCATCCCGATG
>JAWKTM010000172.1:0-1703 GCA_041399085.1 Pirellulaceae bacterium | reverse complement strand
ACTCTGGGCGTGCCACCCGACCGCGCCGAGAGATTGCGTGGCCGAAGAGTAGTGTGGCGTGTGGCCGAGGCGCAGCTTGCTACCAAGCCGGCCGATCCAAGTCGCTAGGCTGCCTTCCAACGTTGCACGAAGGCGGCGTAGTCGGCGGGCGTGTCGATGCCGATCGTCGGCTCATCGACAACTCCGACCAAGATCGTATGGCCGGCTTCCAAGACGCGCAGTTGCTCGAGGTTCTCGATCCGCTCGTAGCGCGAGCGGGGCAGCGTCGCCAGGCGTAGGAGAAACTCGCGGCGATAGGCGTAGAGTCCGATGTGCTGGAAGAAATTGCCGGCCGGGTCGTCGAGCAGCGCGTCGTCCCATTCGCGAGCGTGAGGAATCGGACTGCGGCTGAAGTACATGGCTCGACCCGACTCGTCGAACACCACTTTCACACAGGCCGGATCATTCAGCCGCTGGCGATCGCGAATCGGCGTGGCCAGCGTCGCCATGACGGCCGTCGGCTGCGATTCCAATAGACCGATCACGCGATCGATCGCGTCGGCCGAGATCTCGGGCTCGTCGCCTTGGACATTCACCAGGATATCCGCATCGGGCATAGTGCGGGCGATTTCGGCCACTCGATCCGTGCCGCTGGCCGCGGCCGGGTCGGTCATTCGCACGGCGCCGCCGAACGCTCGCACGGCCGTCGCGATTTCTTCGTGATCCGCCGCCACCATCACGGCCCGTGGCTTCGCGGCCCGACAGGCGGCTTCATACGTGTGTTGAATCAGCGGCCGCCCGGTCTCGGCAAGCAATAGTTTGCGAGGCAAGCGGGTCGAAGCCAGACGAGCTGGGATGACGACGTAGCTGGTGGTCACGAACGTTATCCTGAACGCGGCGATCTAGTTTCGCGAAGTCGTGCTGCTGGTATTCTCCGCCGTCTTTAACGCACGGATGGCCTTTTGATAGGCGTCGGCTTTCTCGTCGTCGCCGACTTGTCGATACATCCCGGCAAGGTTGTTGTAAGGCACGCTCAAGGCCGTCGCGTCGAACCCTTGCGACTCGACCGCCTTCCGCATCATGCCCAAACCTTGTTGCGTCAGCTCGATGGCCTTCTCGCGTTGTTCGGCCACCCAGAAGGAAACGCCCATACTGACGAATCGCTCGCCGTGCGCGCCGAGCTGATGAGAGAACTCGACCGGCGGAGTTCCCGGCAACAGCGGCAAAGCTTGCTCGTACCATTCGATCGCCGCCGCATGATCCTCTTTGAAGACCGCGTGGTTCGCTCCGATCAGAAACCGCAACTTGCCAAGCAGATACTGAGTTCGCGTCGTCATCCGCCCCGTTTCGATTTGCGATTGCAGCAGCGCGTTGGCATTCTCCGCGTACTTCAGCGCGGCGGCCTGGTCGCCTCGACGATGTTCGATTGCGGCGGCGTAAATCAAAGCCTCGCCCAGTTCCCATTCCAAACACTGCTGGTACAACGAGTCTTCGGACGTGGCCAGCAGTTCGCGGCCGCGAGCAATCGTGCGTTCCACCAATTCGGCAACTTCGCCCACATCACCGATCGCTTCATAGGCGGCCAGCGTCTGGCAGTCGACAAGTAGGTTGAAGTACTCGTCGCCACGGTCCTTGGACATGGATTCCGCGATGGTGCGAGCGTTGCCGAGCCAACTGTCGGCTACTTGCTGCTTGCGACGCCAGCGTCCCGAGGCAATATCGTG
>JAWKTM010000171.1:0-1720 GCA_041399085.1 Pirellulaceae bacterium | reverse complement strand
GTTGCTCGATGCGCTCATAATCGCGCATCGCGAGCATTTCTCGACGACCGACGATTTGCTAGTCGGCCTGCAGCTCACCCATTCCGGTCGCTTTTGCCGGCCGAATACGAAACAGTTGGAACCTCGGATCGCGTATCACCACCCGTTGCTGGACGAGAAATTCAACATCGCCCCGGATGACACATCCGTCGTCTGGACGGACGATCAACTGGAGCAATTGATTGACAATTATGTGGCCGCTGCGCGGTTAGCAGCCGACGTGGGTTATCGGTTTGTTGATGTGAAGGCCTGCCACGGCTATTTGATGCACGAGTTCCTCAGCGCCCGAGTTCGCCCTGGCCGTTTCGGCGGCGACTATGAGGGACGGACTCGATTGCTGAAAACGATCATTCAAAGAATTGGGGTTGAGATTCCCAGTCTTATGGTCTGTGTGCGGTTAAGCGTGTTCGATATTCCTCCGTACCGCACGAGCCGCGAGGTGGGACAGCCGATGAGCTTCGAGTCGCTGTTGCCTTATCAATGGGGATTCGGAACGAACGAGAGCGACCCGCTAGGCATGGACTTGACGGAGCCGTTGCGTTTAATTGGCGAGCTACAGGCAATGGGAGTCGCGGCCATCAATGTTTCGTGCGGCAGCCCCTATTACAATCCTCACATTCAACGTCCAGCGATCTTTCCGCCCAGCGATGGCTATCAACCGCCCGAAGATCCATTGGTGGGCGTCGCTCGGCAGTTAGAGGCGGCTCGCCAATGCCAACAGGCGTTTCCCGATCTACCGATGGTGGGCAGCGGTTATACCTATTTGCAGGATTACCTCCCGCATGTGGCCCAAGCTATGGTGCGAGAACGCTGGATCGATCTGATTGGACTTGGCCGGATGGTGCTCTCGTATCCCGATTTGCCATCCGACGTGCTGCAAGGCAAACTGATGGAGCGCAAGCGGGTGTGTCGCACGTTCAGCGATTGCACGACGGCGCCTCGCAACGGCATTGTCTCCGGCTGCTTTCCGCTGGATTCGTACTATAAGCAAATGCCCGAGGCTGACGCGGTTCGTCAAGCGAAAGAGCAGTTGAAGTCTTCCTAAGCGGAAGTGTGAGGTGTGATATGAAGCGAAAGACCAACCACCTGCGATTTTGGCTTGCGGCAAGCGCGTGGCTGTCTGCCGTGGCTGTCAGCGATGGCTTGTCCGCGGCGCCACAGGGTGACCCATCGTTCGCCGAGCAACCGTTGTTTGTCAGCGGCGAGGGCGGCTATCACACGTATCGAATCCCCGCGCTCGTGACGACGAAGCAAGGCACCTTACTGGCCTTTTGCGAAGGCCGCAAAACCAGCCGTAGCGATCACGGCGACGTTGACTTGGTGCTGAAACGCAGCACGGATGGCGGCCAGCATTGGGGCGACTTGCAGTTGGTGGCGGAAGAAGGGGGCGAGGCGAAAATCACGATCGGCAATCCGTGTCCCGTCGTCGATACGGAAACTGGCATTATCTGGCTGCCATTCACGCGCGACAACGATGCGGTCTTGATATGTCACAGCGAAGACGACGGCCGCACATGGTCCAGCCCGCGCGAGATCACTGATTCGGTAAAGCGTCCGAATTGGACTTGGTATGCGACCGGGCCGGGCGTTGGTATTCAGATTGAACGAGGCGAACATGCCGGGCGATTGGTAATCCCTTGCGATCATCGAGTTCGCGACGTGGCGGATCGACGCTCGTCGA
>JAWKTM010000170.1:0-1724 GCA_041399085.1 Pirellulaceae bacterium | reverse complement strand
GCCCGATCCCGCCGCCTTCCTTTCCGTACTGAGCGAACTCGGTGAAGTTGGAAAACACGTCGATCACCATCGTCAGGCCGGAAATGCTGATGAACAAAATGATCAGCACTTTGACGAAGAACCGCAGCAGATAACGATCGAACCGCGTCATGGGAATCCTTTCACTCGACACTTGCCGCGCGTTACATCACGTCGCGGATCGCTTCGGCCAGCAGCCGAATGCCTTCGCGAATGTTGTCCGGCGTCTGTACGCCGAAACTCAATCGCATCGTGTTGCGTCGCACCGGCTCGCCTTCCGCCGGAAACGCATACTGGCCGGGAACATAGAACATTCCGCGTTGGATGGCCACATCGAACAAGCGACCGGCCGGCCCCGTGTCGATCGACTCGGGCAATTCGGCCCACACATACAGGCCGCCGTTGGGGCGACGCCAATCGACGCCGGCAAGCGGCGAGAGAAACTCGTCGGCCGCCGCTAGCATCGCTTCCAGCTTGCGCCGATAGCTGGCTCGCACCTGTTCGATATGCGCCCGGTAGACCCCCATTTCCAAGACGCGTCGCATCAGATGCTGATTCAAATGGGGCGAGCCGAAGTCGACGTTCCCTTTTTGATTGCAGATCGGCTCGACCAAACCTCGCGGCAGCACGCCCCAGCCGACTCGGACGCCCGGCGCGTAGGATTTTGAGAAGGTCCCGGTCACGATTACTGTGTCGCCCGTTTCGTCGACGGCTTTCATCGACGGAATGTCCTCGCCCGCATATCGCAGCTCGCGATAGGCGTCGTCGGAAATGACGTGAATCTTGCGGCGGCTGGACCAGCGATTGGCGATTTCGACCACGCGGGCCCGACGTTCGAGCGACATCGTCACGCCGCGCGGATTGTCGAAATACGGAACTACGTAGATTGCCGCGATCCGATCCAACTCGCCCACGCGCCGCAGATGCTCGAAGTGTTCCTCCAGCGATTCGGGAATGATGCCGTCGTCATCCACGGCCACGCCGATCGAACGAGCTCCGATGTTGGTCAACATCCCGGTAAATACGAAGTAGGTCGGCGAAGCACACAGCACGATATCGCCAGGGTTCAGCAGCGTTTCGCAGATCAGATGTAGCAGTTGATTGCTGCCAGCGGTCAACACCACTTGCTCGGCCGAGAGATCGCCGCGCTGTCCGTCGAGATCGCGTTCAACGAGTTCTTCCAGCAGGTATTCGCGTAGCAGCGGATCACCCGCCGTGGTGCCGTATTGCAGGATTCGCCGAGCTTCGCTGTCGCTGGCCAGCAGATCGTGCAGCACATCGCGAGTTACTTCGACCGGCAGCGATGTCGGATCGACGAACCCAGCGGCCAAAGAAATCAAATCCGGATTCGTCAAAGCCCGCGACATCAGATCGCTTATCGGCTGTCCTTCGGCCCACAGAGATCGCTGACTCAAAACCAATTCGCTGGACAGAACGGACATGCCGATTCGCTTTCGTGGTGAAGTAGCTGTACAAATAACGGGGCGTCGAAAGTGGCTAGTGGCTCGCCAAAGGAGCGTTGGCTTCTGATGTGACTGCTGTATCTTTCGCCGCCGCGTTCAATGTGTGTATGAGTTTCCGCTGTCGAGGCATGACGCCAAGTATGTCCGCTGCTGCTGGAAAAACGGAAGCCACAGCCAACTCGGTTGCCGACGCGCATTCTACGCCGGGCCAACCAAATCAGCGACGCGGCGCTCGGCGATGGA
>JAWKTM010000169.1:0-1749 GCA_041399085.1 Pirellulaceae bacterium | reverse complement strand
GAGCCCTCCGGTAACGTCAATTGGAGCGGAAGGGCGCGAGCCCTCCGGTAACGCGGCACCGGACGGCTTGCGCCGTGCCGCTTCGATGGCAAGCGGCACCGGACGGTTCGCGCCGTTCCGCTGAAGTTGCAGCGAAGGTCTCAAGAAATCCCAGGCCACTCGAAACGGGAGAAGAACGATGAATGCTCAAGCCCAAGCCGTTGTCCTGCATGCTTTGCCCAGCGAACAATCGGCCGCGGAAGCTCGGACGGAAACCTTGTTCAAGTCGCCGGTGGTCGAGCTGGTGCGGTTGGCGATGAAGGCCGGCAAACGGTTGCCGTCGCATGTCGCGCCGGGCGAATTGGTGGTGCAGTGTTTGACGGGGCACGTCGAATTTCAAGTTGGCGAGCAGCAAGTGACGTTGAAGCCGGGGGACATGACCGTGTTGGCCGCCGGTACCGAGCACGCCGTGCATGCGTTGGAGGACAGTCTGGTGCTGCTGACGATCTGCCGAACTCCCGCGCCGCCTCGCCGCGACGAGGTGGAGGAAGCGTCGGTCGAGTCGTTCCCCGCCAGCGATCCGCCGGCGTTCACCGGCAGCAGCACGTAAGAAACCTCGTTTAACCCGCAGCCGCAGGCGAGGACGTGCCGGAGAAATCCTCGCCTTCGGCTACGGGTTAAAAAAACTGGCCTCGCCTTCGGCTACGGGTTAAACGAATTGTCTCAGCTTCGGCTACAGGGTTGAACGCGGGGGCGTGCGTTACTCGACGACGGTCAGGCTCCAGAGTCGCACGGTGCCGTCGTCGCAGGCCGATGCGGTTTGGGTGCCGCTGGGCGAAACGCTGATGCCATAGACGCTCTTGGCATGTCCCGCGTAAGCCGCCAACTTTCTGCCCGTCGAGATATCCCACAGACTCATCGGGCCGCTCCACTGGGCCGTCGCGATGCGGCGGCTGTCGCTCGTAAAGACGATGCCGTAGATGCCGAATTTGTCTTTCATCTCGCGTTCCATGCGGTTCGCTTCAACATTCCAGACATGCAATCCAGCGGACGAATCGCCGTAAGCCAACAGCTTGCCATCGGGGCTGAAGCCGACCGATTCAAAGTACACATTGGTGGTCGGCAACTTCCTCACCGGCTCCAGGGTGGTCGAATCCCACAACACGACTTCGCCCGGTACGTTCCGCTCTTTCCAATTGCCCGTGGCGGTCGCCCAGAACTTGCCATCCGGTGATACGGCGATTCGCAGCACCGGCCTCGATTGCTGAGGCAGATCGGCGACCGTTTCCCAGGACTGCGTGTCCAACACTTTCAACCCGCCGCTCCAATCGCCGCAGATCAGCCGCTTGCCGTCCGGCGTGAAAGCTACCGAGCGAACTTCACCCGCCAAGCTGGCAAGCCGCTTGGTCAGTTCGCCCTTCGCGAGATCCCAAACGCAGAGCGACTTGTCCCAGCTTCCAGTCACGAGGACTTGCCCGCTGGGATCGAGCGCGCCGCAGGTGACTCCGCCCTTGTGACCGGCGAGGCTCTGCTTCAACTCGCGAGTTTCCAAGTCCCACAGCTTGACCAACTGGTCGTGGCCGCCGGTAATCAGCGTCTTGCCGTCGGGCGTGTAGATCGTGAAACGCACGCTGCCGTCGTGAGCTTTCCAATCGGCCAACGGTTCGACGCGGCGGCCGCGACCTTCCCAAACCAACAATCGTTTGTCGTGACCGGTCGAATAGGCAAAGCGGCCATCGGGCGAGAAAGCGACACAGGAGACCGAATCCG
>JAWKTM010000168.1:0-1849 GCA_041399085.1 Pirellulaceae bacterium | reverse complement strand
CGAGCACCGTCTGTTCGAGACGCATCCGATCGTGAATTCGCAGCTCTTGTACTTCGTCGGCCACGGCGAGATTCGTCCCAAGCCCGACATTGCCCGCCTGTGCGGCGATCGCGTTCGTTTCGCCGATGGTTCCGAGGAGGCGATCGACACAATCGTTTACGCCACCGGCTTTCAAATCGACTTTCCTTTTCTCGACCGCTCGCTGATTCTGGACGAAGCGGGATGGCCGCGAATGTATTTGAACGCCTTTCATCCGCAACATGATTTCCTGTTCGTGGCGGGAATGATCCAACCCGACGGCGGCTTGTGGCGGCTGGTCGACTACCAAGCTCAATTGATGGCGGCGTTCATCGTGGCTTGTGATCGGGCGCCGGAGCGAGCCGAGTGGTTTCGCCGCCTGAAACAATCGCCCCAGCCCGATTTAGGTCACGGCGTTCGCTACGTCGGTTCACCTCGCCATCGGTTGGAAGTAGAGTACTTCGGCCATCGCGATACGCTCCGTCGCTTGATTCGACGCTTTGGCGATGTCGCTCAAAAACCGCTTCCCGCGTCTCCATCCCGCGACTCGTTCGCTTCATCCCCGTGACCGACGAACCTGTTCCCGCCGCACAAGCTTCAGCCTCTCAGGACTCGGCCGCGAGAGATTCCGCGGCGCAATCCGCCGATACGGAGGCCGCGAGCTCCGGACGCGACGCCGCGAAAACTGTCGCGCCGCCGCTGCGGGTGATCGACAACCAAGCCGCCGTGTTGGGGTTGCTGTTCGGCGTCACGCTTACCGCCGGATTGCCGGTGTTATGGAGCAGTCGCGGATTTTCGCCGGCCGGCAAGGCGGTCGTCACGTTGCTCACTTGCCTCTGGACGCTGGTTGTCTTCGGCGCGTTCACGGCGGTCATGGTGTTCGTGCTCCGCTCGCTCGAAACGACGCTTCCGCCCACGGCTTTGAACGTCGTCGCCTGGATCGTCGGCTCGCTGGGCGCGGTGCTGCTCGGCTTTGCGATTCTGTTTCCGCTGGGTTGGTTGGTTTTCCGACGAATCATTGGCTCCAAGTCCCGCTAGGACCGTCCGCATGGCACAACCGGTGGCTTATCTCAACGGACAATGGATCTCGGCGGCGGAAGCGGCCGTCTCGGTCAACGACCTGGGCTTCCTGCTAGGAGCCACCGTGGCCGAACGGCTGCGAACGTTTGGCGGCAAGCTGTTTCGGCTGGAGCAACACTTGCAGCGGCTCGAACGGTCGCTCGCGATCGTCGGCATTTCGCTGCATCAATCGATGGACGAACTGGGCGAAGTCGCCACCGAGCTGGCTCGCCGTAATCATGCCTTGCTGGCGGCCGGCGACGATTTGAATCTGTCGTTGTTCGTAACGCCGGGGATCGCCGGAGCCAATTCGCCCACGGTCGGCATGCATACCGCGCCATTGCCGTTCGGCACTTGGGCCGACGAATACGACCAAGGCGTACCGTTGGTAGTCAGCAGCGTGCGTCACCTGCCGCCCGATTGTTTGCCGCCCGAGCTGAAATGCCGCAGCCGGATGCACTATTACTTGGCCGATCGCGAAGCGCTCGCTCGACAGCCTCACGCGCGGGCGTTGATGCTGGATCGCGATGATTTCGTGGCCGAGACTTCGACGGCGAATCTGTTGATGTTTCGCGAATCCGAAGGGATCGTCGCCCCGCGGTTGGACAAAGTGCTGCCGGGCACCAGCATCGCCGTGCTGGAGGAACTGGCCGCCGGACTTGGCGTCCCGTGGAGTTATCGCGACATTCGGCTGGACGAGTTGCGGGCGGCGGATGAAGTGATGCTGACCAGCACTTCGCCCTGCATTCTTCCCGTCGTCCGAATTGATGAT
>JAWKTM010000167.1:0-1901 GCA_041399085.1 Pirellulaceae bacterium | reverse complement strand
GCGGCAAGTGCGGCGGCGGCCGTGCCTGTCGCTGCGACGCCCGCGTCGGCGACACCGTTGCCAACCGTTCCGCCGGCGATCTTGCCAGCGCCGGCGGTGGACGCCGCGCTGCTGGCCTCCGCGCCGGCTCAGGCGGCTGCCGCGCCCGATGCGAGCGCGACGCCTCCGAAACCGGCAAACAAGGAACTCGCCGCTGCCACGCAAGCCGCTACGCAATCGGCCGCCGCGGCGCACGAAGCGGAAATGGTCGCTCGCGGAATCGGCGAGCACATGGAGCTGCTCAAGCAGAACATCGTCGCCGAGCGACAGCTTCGCGACGTCGCTCGCAAGAAGGTCGACAACGCCGAAGAACATCTGCGATCGCTCAGCGACGAACTGCAACGCAAGCTGGACGCGAACGAAAACGTCGACGAACTGCAGCAGCAAGTGCTGGAAGCCATGTCGCGGCTGACCGAGACGCGGGCCGAATCGCGCCGGATCGCCACGCATTTGGACGAACTGCAAACCGAACTTGGCAATCTGCAAGCCGAGCAGCTAACGGCGCTGGACGAAGCCGAATCGAAACGCGACGAAGCCGAACAGGCGCGGCTGCGCGTCGACGAGCTCAGCAACCCGTTCGCCGTGCGGAACATGATTCAATGGCTACTGAATCACGGGGTGAACGTGCTGGTTATCTTGGCGGCGATCGGCGGGTTCGTTTGGCTGGCGCGAGTCGGCGAATCGCGGCTGGTCAAGCTGATGGCGAATCGCACGCGGGTCGGCAATCAAGAGGAACGCGAGAACCGGGCCAAGACGCTGGTCGGCGTCTTCCGCAGCGTGGCTAACATCGTCACGATCGGCGGCGGCTCGATGATGGTGCTCGACGAACTCGGCCTGCCGGTCGGCCCGCTGCTTGGTGGTGCCGCCGTCGTCGGTTTGGCCGTGGCCTTTGGCGCTCAGAGCTTGATTAAGGACTACTTCACCGGCTTCATGTTGCTGTCCGAACAGCAGTACATGATTAACGACGTGATCCGCGTGGGCGACATCGCCGGCCAAGTCGAACGGATCACGCTCCGCATGACGGTGCTCCGCGATCTCGAAGGGCGCGTTCACTTTATTCCGCACGGACAGATCAACACCGTGACGAACATGACCCACGGTTGGTCGCGAGCGGTCTTTGAAATCGGCATTGCGTACAAGGAAGAAGTCGACCGGGTGATCGACGTGCTGCACGATCTCGGTCGCGATTTGCGGAGCGATCCGCAGTTCGGACGCTTGATCCTCGAAGATTTGACGATGCTGGGCGTCGATTCCTTCGGCGATTCGGCCGTCACGCTGAAGTTCTTCATCAAGACGCGCCCGCTGCAACAATGGACGGTAAAACGTGAGATGCTGCGGCGGATCAAGAACCGTTTCGACGAACTGGAGATCGAAATCCCGTTCCCGCACCGCACCGTATATCACCGCGACATCGCCGCCAGCCACGCGTTGACCGATCAACGCCACGACGCCCGTTGGGCCAGCGGCGACGCGGCGTAACGCAATCACAACGTCAGTCCCATCCTCGTGGTATGCGCTCCGGCCAGATTGATTGCATGAATGGGGATCAACCTCAGATGTCCGCCGTAGCTTGACAACCCTTCTCGACCATGAAGAACTAAACCTTGTATGGCCATTGCGGTTATCAAACTGCTAATTTCTCAAGATGCAGGTTCGTCTAATTATAGCATTATACCATAATGATTAACTGGCAATACTATCCCAAATCTGATGCGGCCCCAGAAATCGCCCACAAGGTGATAGCAGTGTTCAACGCCGTCTCGGGCGAGATCGATTCGGCGATACATAGCCTTGAGAGCAATGCGGTATTGACGGCACTCAGTACAGGGCTAACCGCTGCCGGGTTCACTGTCGAGTCCAGC
>JAWKTM010000166.1:0-1904 GCA_041399085.1 Pirellulaceae bacterium | reverse complement strand
CGCCGGGTCCACCAATTGTTCATGGACGAAACTTCGGCCGCCGTCCTGGTCTTCGATCCGCAGAAGGAAAATCCGTTCGACGGGCTGGGCCAATGGGACCGCGATCTGCAAAAGGCGACGCGCCGCGAATTCGCCAAGCTGCTGGTCGCCGGGCGCATCGATCGCGGAGACTTGACGATCAGCGAGGCGAGCATCGAGCGGTTTCGCACCGAACGCGGCTTTGCCCGGCCGCTGATCCGAACCAGTGCCAAGACCGAGCAAGGATGCGACGAGCTGCGTGAAGCGATTGTCGGCGCGATCGATTGGAGCCGGATTCCGATCACGACGTCGCTGAAGCTGTATCACCGGATCAAGGAGGAAGTGCTTCGGCTGCGCGACAGCGGGATGGTGTTGATTCGGTACGAGGCTTTGAAGCAGCGGATCGAACTCTCGCTGGCCGGCGAGGGTTTTACGCCGGAGCAGCTCGACACGGCCGTTGGCCACCTCGCCGGACCCGGCATGATCCTACGTCTGGACTTTGGCAACCTGGTGTTGCTGCGCCCCGAAATCCTCAGCCGCTACGCCGCGGCCTTGGTGCGGACGGTCCGCAAACATCCTCAGGAGCTGGGTTGCATTCGCGAGGACCACCTGCTGGCCGGCGCCCTCGACTATCAGGACTTCATCCGTTTGCCACCGAACGATGAGCAGGTGATCCTGCGAGCGTTACACGAAACGGTGGTCAAGCGTGCTTGGTGTCTGCGGCAATCCAGCGACGAAGGCATGATCTTGACCTTCCCCAGCTATTTCCGCCGCGAACGCCCGCCGGCGCCCGAGCGCCCCAGCGAGTTGGTTCGTTATCGCTTCAACGGACCGGTGGACGAAATTTACTCGACGTTGGTCGTGCGTCTGCATCACACGTTGGCCTTCGACACGACGGAACTCTGGCGCGACGCGGCCGATTTCGTGACTCAATGCCGCTCGCGGCTCGGCCTGAATCTCACACGAGAATCCGAAGGTGCCGCCCGGCTGGACGCCTACTGCGCCGCGGAAGTGGATGAGAACTCGCGTGTGCTGTTCATGCGGTATGTTCACGAGCATTTACGAGCCGAGTCACGCGACTACGAGCGATTGCGGCGTTATTACTGCTCGAACAAGAAATGCGATTCACGGCACGAGCCGTTTCCCGTGCAAGCGTTGATCGATAAGGCTCTCGCGCCCGAAGGCAAGGGAAAGGTGAACTGCCCCGAATGCGGCCGCAAAATAGAACTGCGAGACACGATGGAGCAGAAGTTCGAGTCGCCGGAACTCAAAGCCGAAGTGCGCAAGGAGCAGCGCGAAGCAGACGCGACCATCGACAACGAAAGCCGCGAGCTGATTCTGGTCGGCCACGCCTATACGATCGTGGCCGAAGCTGGCCAGATATATCGGGGCTATACCAACAGCGATCATGGCATCGACGGCGAGATCGAGTTCAAAGACGACGACGGCAAAGCCACCGGCCAACGGCTGTATTTGCAGCTAAAGTCGGGCAAATCGCATCTCAAGCACCGCAAACGCGACGACGCCGAAGTCTTTCAGATCCAGAATCCACGGTGGGTTGAATATTGGCAACAGCAAGCCTATCCCGTGATGCTGGTCATCCGCGACGAACGCGGCACGATCCGCTGGATGAATGTCACGGAGTATCTGCGTGCCGAAAGCCAAAACCGCACTGGCCCCGTAACCCAGATCATCTTCGACGGACACCCCTTCACGGCCCTAAGCATTCGGAAGTGGCGCGCTAGCATGCTGAAGCACGCCACTTAGCTTTCGTTAATCTTGCTCGCATCCTGAAACACAACCGCCCGCGGCGCAAAGAAACGCTCGGTAGGGCAGATTGCGCGACTGGCCTACGCGGCTGGTCTACGCCGCCGCAGATCGTTGCT
>JAWKTM010000165.1:0-1965 GCA_041399085.1 Pirellulaceae bacterium | reverse complement strand
AGGAAACGGCGCCGTTATCCGGCTCGTCATCATCACTCGGCTTGGCAACATCCCAGCGGTTACCGCGACGGTGCATCCGTCTCGGCATGTTCTTCGTTGTAGCGACGAATGGCTTCGTACACTTCATGCCGATGGATGGGCACGTCGGGCGGCGCTTCGACGCCGATTCGAACTTTGTCGCCACGGATGTCAACAATGGTGATGACCACGCTGTCGCCAAGCATGATTTGTTGATCGCGTTTTCGTGATAGCACTAACATACGACGTCCTTTTCGCCTGAATCTGCCGCGAGAACTACGGTATTATCCGGCCGGCGGACAAGCTGCTGAAACAACCGCGCTGGCACGTGCGACGTTCCGGGGGCTGGCAAAACCTTGACGGCGCTCGCGTCTCTTTGTCCGCATCGCGCCGTAACCTCGCCGCCGGTCTCGAATTACCGCCAACGTCGCTAAGACGCACCGAACCGCCGGAAGTTCACCGTACTTCGTCGGAGTCGCGGACTTTTTGCGGAAATTTCAGCCCGATTTGTTCAAGACAATTAGTTTGTCGCACCGAGACGTGCCTGGGGTCGAGCGAAGCGAGCGCTCGGCGCAGGTCTCCCGACCTCGCCGAAACCACTGACCGCAGGTCTCCCGAATCGCGAATCAGGAGACCTTCGGTCGAACCGGCGTGCGGGGTCGGGAGACCCGCGCACAGCGCGTTAACTTGATGCGTATGGGGTCGAGCGAAGCGAGCCCCCAGGCTCAACGCGCTCAAGCGGACGGGGCCGCGATCACTTCGTCCAGCTTGCCCTGACGTAATCGCACGATCCGCTGGCTTTGATCGGCGGCGAAATTGTCGTGAGTCACTAACAGCACGGTGCCGCCGGCTGAATGGAACTCGCGCAGCATGTCGAGCAAAGTGCCGGCGTTTTCCGGATCGAGGTTGCCAGTCGGCTCGTCGGCCAACAGCAACCGGGGCTGGTTCAACAAGGCTCGTGCCATCGCCACGCGTTGACGTTCACCGGCACTCAATTGCGACGGGCGATGCGAGCGGCGAACGTTTAAGCCGAATCGTTCGATCAACCGGTCGGCTCGCTCGCGCACGGCGTCATCCGCATGGGAAGCGGCCAGCAAGATGTTGTCCACAATCGACAGATACGGCAGCAAGTGGAACATCTGGAAAACGAAGCCGATGTGCGTTTCCCGAAACTTGGCTCGTTGCGACGAACCGAGCGACGAAACAGGCTGGCCGGCCACGATCACTTGGCCGCTGGTCGGCAACGTCAGTCCGCCAATCAGCGATAACAGCGTCGACTTGCCCGAACCGCTGGGCCCACGCACGGCAACGAACTCGCCCGCGTCGACCGACAGCGACAGCCCGTCCAGTGCTCGCACCTCGCCCTGCTCGGACGGATAGGTTTTCGTAACGTCTCGCAGTTCGATCATGATTTCACACGCTATTTTGATCGCACGACAACCAGCGTGACGACCGCCAAGGCCACCAGCCCGACGAGCACGCCGATGGCCAGCGCCGGACCGTAGTCGACGGTATAAACCGGTACGGGGACGGTGTAGCTTGTCGGAGCGCCGGCGCCGGAACCGTTGACGGTCGACGCACTGGCCGACGCCGACTCGCTTGCGGAAGCGTCCGGTTGGGTTTCGGATACCGAATCGGAAGCTGCGGATGTTTCGGAGGACGCGGTTTCGGGATTCAGCGGGGCGTTGTCCGTTTCCTCGCTCGGCTTGTTTGGCTCAACGTCAGTCGCGTTCGCAGCCAACATCTTTTCAGGAGCGGCCGTGGGAATGACCAGCGTCGAGAACAGCGCGTCGTCGCCGAACTGAGCTTCGTTTCCTTCCTCGGCGCCAAAACGTTCGGCCAACATCTCGGCCGCAGTTTCCCAATCGTTCCGCATCAAGAGATCCATGCCGGGGTTCTGTTCCTTGACCGTGCAGGAACACGCGCCCGTCACATACTCGACCACTT
>JAWKTM010000164.1:0-1969 GCA_041399085.1 Pirellulaceae bacterium | reverse complement strand
CCAAGTAAATCAACAGCCCGCAAGCCGTCCGGTACTGCGAAACCGGAGGGCTCGCGCCCTACCGCTCCGATGGTGGGTTGCCATGCAAGCGGCACGGCGCGAGCGGGCTGTTGATTTTGTGTATCCGCACATTGAGCGGTGGGGAGGTAGGCGATTGGTTTTGGCTTGCTAGACTTTGGGCGGCCGGTGGGGATTGGTTGGTGGATGCTGGCGGGGAGGCGGGGCGATGAGTCGACGAACTCGGAAGGCGAATTACTGGCAAGATGCGCCGGTGGCTCGCGAGCAACTGGTGTTGATTCCCACGGCTTTGGAAGAGCTCATTCCGGCGGATCATCCGGTTCGCTTGGTCGATGAAATCCTGGATCGGCTGGACTGGACGCCGTGGGAAGCGGCCTATCATGGGTCTCATGGCCAGCCGCCGATTCATCCCAGCGTGTTGGCTAAGACTCTGTTGTTTGCCATGATCCGGCGAATTCGCAGCAGCCGGCAGATGGAATATGAGCTGAAGCACTCGATCGACTTCATGTGGCTCACATCGGGCCGCCGGATCGACCACACGACGCTCAGCGAATTTCGCCGCCGACACAGCCAACAGCTGCGGGGCATCTTCCGGCAGATGATCCAACTGGCCATTAATCTGAAGATCGCGAACCTAGCGGAACTGTGTATTGACGGCACTCGGGTGCTGGCCAATGCGAATCGGTATAAGACGTGGACCAGCGAGCGGCTGGCGCGGGCGTTAGAGCAATTGGACTCACAGATCGTCGAGGCCTTGGCGACGCTGGAAGCCAACGATTCGCTGGACGAAGACCTGCTGGGCGAAGACATCTCGGCGGATCGTTTGCCGGAAGCAGTCGCCAACTTGCAATCGCGTCGCGAGCAACTGGCGGCTCTTATGGAAACGGCCAAGACAATGGATGAGGTGCGTAAAACTTATGGTAGCCAGGGTCCGGCTCAGCTGCCGAAGACCGACCCAGACAGCCGCATCTTGCCGAACAAAGAAGGGGGCTACGCGGCGAACTACACGCCGATGGTCACGACCGAGACGGGCTGTGGGATGATTGTGATGGCGGACGTGGTGATCGGCAATGTCGAGCACGATCAGTTGGGTTCCATCATCGACACCGTGCAATCGGACTTTGATGTGGAAGTAGAGCGGGCGTTGGTCGACTCGGCTTATACCACCGGCGAGAATCTGACCTTGGCGGAAGCCAAGAATGTGGAATTGATCGGACCGCTGGCCGAGACAAAATGCATGGACAACCCGGCGGTGCGTGAGGATCTCACACAACCGGTCGCCGATGAGGATCTCGACCGACTGCCGATTAATCCCCAGACCAAACGTTTTGATAAATCGGCATTCATCTATGATGAGCAAGCCGACTGTTATTACTGCCCGGCCGGCAAACCGCTGCCACATCGCACGACAGAGAATACCACTTATAGAGGCGGCAAGCCGGTCCAACGACATACTTATACTTGCCATGATTGTGAGGGCTGCCCGTTGGCCGACCGTTGTCGTAAGAACCCGAAGTCGAAGCGGGGCCGCGAAGTGATGCACGACGAACACGAAGGTGCTCGCCGCCGTCATCGCCAGCGGATGAAGACCGAGGCGTCTCAAACGGCCTACTCGCGTCGTCAACATTTCGGCGAGACGCCGTTCGCGGTGATCAAAGCCAGCTTGGACCTGCGTCGCTTTTTGCTACGCGGAATCGAAGGCGTGGGCCAAGAGTGGCGCTGGGCCGCGACGGCGTTCAACTTGAAGAAACTCATGAGCCGCTGGGCGGTGCTGCGCCACGAGCTAAGCCCACAGAACGCCTAACCGACAAATTAAGGAAGATAGGCAAGCAAATTCCCCGTCTCTATTCGCCCTGAGACATCCACCACGCCGCCTGGGACCGCCGAAGTCACTCGCCTCCAAGAAGCACGACCGTCCACGCGCTCTCAACCTCCAATCCCCTTGTAAACG
>JAWKTM010000163.1:0-2059 GCA_041399085.1 Pirellulaceae bacterium | reverse complement strand
GGCGAAGATGTGAGTATCTTTCCCAATGCCGTGCTGTATGAGAACACGAAGGTCGGTGATCGGAGCGTGATCCACGCCGGCGCGGTTCTGGGCGCTTTCGGGTTTGGCTATGAGACCGTACAAGGCCGCCATGTTCGCGGCGCTCAGTTGGGATATGTGGAGATCGGCGCGGATGTCGAAATCGGCGCGGGTACCACCATCGACCGCGGCACCTACGGAGCGACTCGGATTGGCGACGGCACGAAAATCGACAACCAAGTTCAAATCGGCCACAATTGCCAGCTCGGTCGCCACAATGTGTTATGTGCTCAAGTCGGAATCGCCGGCAGTTGCACGACGGGTGACTATGTGGTGATGGCCGGCCAAGTTGGTATCTCCGACCATGTGAATATCGGTTCCCAAGTGCAGTTGGCAGCCAAGGCGGGCGTAAAGGACGATCTGTCTGGCAACCAAGCTTACTATGGAATCCCGGCCCGTCCGTATCGCGAAGCCATGGCGGCTATCGTCGTGTTGAATAAATTGCCGGAAATGCGCAAGGATATGAAGCGACTGGAGCGACAAGTCGGGAAGCTGACCGAGTCGCTGGACGAGCAACAAAAAGGCGCCGCCTAAGACTCTCCTGTTCCTTATACACCGACGATTGCTAATCCGATGACTTCGGTAGATGTCCACGATGTCGCGAATTCTGGCGAGCCGATCGGCTTGTTGGCAGGTTGGGGACGGCTACCGATTCAAGTCGCTCGGACGTTGAAACACGAAGGCCATCGCGTGTTTTGCTTGGGCATCAAGGATCATGCGGACGCGGCGCTGGCCGATATTTGCGACGACTATTGTGAGGTCGGCGTGGCTCGCCTAGGAGCCCAAATTCGCTACTTCCGTCGACGTGGCGTTCGTCTGGCGACAATGGCTGGCAAAATTCACAAGACATTGTTGTTTCATCGCTTCTATTGGTTGAAGCATTTTCCTGATTGGCGTTGTGTGATGGCCTTTTACCCCCATTTCATCACACGCACCAAAGATCGCAAAGACGATACGATGTTGCTGGCCGTCGTCGACGCCTACGCGCACAGCGGCATTCGTTTCGCGCCCGCCACGGATTTTGCCCCGGAGTTGCTTGTGAAAGCCGGCTTGCTCAGCGGTTCGCCGCTTACCAAATCCCAGCATCAGGATGTCGAGTTCGGGTGGCAACTGGCCAAGGAAATGGGCCGGCTGGACGTGGGCCAAACGGTGACGGTTAAAGGCCGCGCCGTGCTGGCCGTGGAAGCCGTGGAGGGGACCGATGCGTGTATCCGACGCACGGGCGAACTGTGTCCGGCGGGCGGTTTCACGATGGTGAAAGTCGCCAAGCCCCAACAAGACATGCGCTTCGACGTTCCCACAATTGGCTGCGGGACGATCGAACAATTGGCCGCCGCTGGCGGCCGCGTATTAGCGATCGAAGCTCATAAGACCATCATTCTGGATGAACCCGAAGTGGTCCGTCTAGCGAACCGGCATGGAATTTCGATCGTCGCCGTGGAAGACGCCGCCGCCACGTTGCCTATCGACACGGTCCGCGCTGGATAGCGCGGCCGCTCATACCACGGTCACTTCTTGTCGATGGCGTCGTCGTGCTCACCCAGCCGTTCGCCTCGCTCGTACACAATGTTCGCGCGGCCCACCAGCAACGGATCAATTGGGCCGATTCGCTCAAGATCCTTGTTCTCATAAGGGATCGTGTGTAACACATACCGCATGGCATTAAGCCGAGCCCGCTTCTTACAGTCCGACTTGACTACGGTCCAGGGCGCGTCATACGTGTCGGAATAAAAGAACATCGCCTCCTTGGCTCGCGTATAGTCGTCCCATTTGTCGAGCGACGCCATATCAACCGGTGACAGCTTCCATTGCTTCAGCGGATGCGCCTTACGTTCTTTGAATCGCCGATACTGCTCCTCGCGGCTGACTGAGAACCAGAACTTGATCAGCTTCGTTCCCGAACGCACCAGATTGCGTTCAAATTCGGGAACTTGCCGCATGAACTCCGTGTACTCATCTTGCGAGCAGAACCCCATCACAC
>JAWKTM010000162.1:0-2132 GCA_041399085.1 Pirellulaceae bacterium | reverse complement strand
GAAGCTCGAGCCAGGCGCCCGGCGACAAGCCAGACAGCTTCGACAATTCCAGTTCGTGTTCGATTACCCGCGACTCGCCGCGTTCGCCGCCATCGGCCGATTCGGGCGGCGACTCACCGGCGTCGTACAGCGGGATCGTCTCGAACTCACCTTCGGCCGCGACCGAACGATGCAATCGCAACGTCACTCGCCGGACCGCCAGATCATCCTTTACCAACACACGCAGCGGCACTGTCGCCGCCGCCGTCGCCTGCACGTGATCAACCGGCTGATCCAGCGACACGGTTGGCGGCTGGTCGGCGACGGCTTCGACATACCAGCGTTCCTCGCTTTCGCCGACGATCCCTTCCGCATCCGTCAGCTCGAAGAAAAAGACGCCGTCCCGCTCAACTCGCCAACGGTCCGCGTCGGCAGCTTCGACATGAAAACCGCGGCCGTCCCGATCGATCGCGAAGTTCACTTGGGACGTGGGAGACTGGCCGTCGAAACGCAGCCGCACGGACTTCAGCGGTTTGTTCACTCGCGCCGCCAGTGACAGGGCGCTGCCGGCAATCGCTCGGACTCGCTGACCCACGGGACGCGCGGCAAGTCCCGTGTACTCGGGCGGCTGAACCATCGCCTCGAACGACTCGATCGCCGGCGGTTCGACGACTTCGAGCGTTCGCCAAGCCATCGAGGAGTCATCTCCACCTTCGGCCCGATACTCGATCGCCCGCGTGACATTGTCCAACCGCACGGTGGCCGCGTCACCGATTGGCTTCAACAACCGCGTCGCCGGCGACGAATCCGAATCGTCGGCCCAGCGATACTCGAAGCGAACTTCGTCCGGCAAGTGATCGTTTTCATCCACCACGCGAGCTTCGAATGCTTGGCCGGCCGCGATCCGATCGGGGGCATCGACGATCGCCAAATGATTCCAACGTGGCCAAGGCGCATCGGTCCAGGGAGTTGCCAACCGCCTTGCCGCGAGCCCGGCCGACTGGAAATCGATACCAACGGCGATCGCGGCCAACAACAGCGTCGCGAGCGCCAACAACATGGCTCGTCGCGGTCGCCGAGCGTCCAGGCAACGGTAGAAGTCAAGCTGCTCGGTGAGGCTTTGGGTTTCCGCCACAACCGCTCGACGCAGCTCGAACGAGCCGGCCGTCGCGTCATCGTCCGCTTGATTCAGAAACGCCAAGGTGCTGGACAGCCGGTCGGACAATTGGGGAAAGCGAGCTTCGATCCGCTGGGCGATTTGGATTGCCGTGAATCGATTCATCAGCGGCGGCGCGAGAAACCGCCACGTCGCCCACACCCCGGCGGCGACAACGAATGCCGACGCCAGCCATCGAGTGACGGCGTCCTCCCAACGAAACATGTAATCCGCGAGCCCAACGAGCAGGATCGCGGCCACTAAGCACGCCACGACGCGTGCGGCGCCGTAGACGATCTGCAATCGCTTAGCGCGGCGAGCAACGGCGGCGACTTGTTGTTCGAGCGGATGATTCATCGAGCGGCGGACGAATGGCGAACTCAGCCGGCAGGCTCCGCGAGCCCACATCACTTGGCGGGCCATTATATCGGAATGTCCGCCCCAAGGGCCGCGCCGAACGCTGTTTTACAAGCAGCTTCACAAGTCGGGTGGCACGCCCCGAGTCTTCGATGGGCGTGGCTGGCTCGTGAGAGAGGTTACCAGCGCTATGCAGCGCTGTGCGCGGGTCTCCCGACCCCGCACGCTTTCGACCGCAGGTCTCCCGGCACCACGAGGGGACCTACGGTCGTCCGTTTCGGCGAGGTCGGGAGACCAGCGCCGAGCGCCGAGGTCGGGAGACCAGCGCCGAGCGCGGGACCTGCGCCGAGCGCGCGTCGCTGGCCGGAGTCCATTTCGCCATGTTCACGCCGTTCGGCGCCACCCCGCAAAACCGTGCGACGAGAAATCCGAGTCGGAAAGCAGAAGGCCTCCAAAACGGCTCCAAGTCGCTAGTCGACAGCTAGTTGACGCGGCGTCATCTAAGCATGCGACCGATACGAATGCATCGCCAAAACGCGAGTGCCCGCCGGACGTGAGCGTCATCCATTCGAAACGGCATATTCAATCAATTCGCAATAGCCCCACGAAGCTGACATTGTGGGAACTCAGAACGCAATTG
>JAWKTM010000161.1:0-2259 GCA_041399085.1 Pirellulaceae bacterium | reverse complement strand
GTCATCACGACCCCCAGAAACACAAGACCGAGTTGCCGGTATTCAAGCGGCAAATGAACGCTCCGCCACAATCGCCATGCCCGCTGCGACCAGACAACAAGTAACAGAATAAACAGCGACACTCCGACGAGTCCCGTTTCGGTCAGCAACGACAGAAACACATTGTGTTGAACGTACTGACGAACTTTCTCAAGCTGTAACTCCGTGTCGCGATCACCCAGATAATCTTGAGCCGCGTTGCGATAGCGTCCCACACCGCACCCGGTGATTGGATAGTCTTGGAACACCTTCCAAGCCATTACGGCTAAAATCGGCCGTAAGCGGGCCGATTCCTTCATGTCCTCCACACTAACTTCCTTGTCCCGCTTGAACGCCGTCAACTTCTTCCAATTGGCCCCCACCCCGACTGAGCCACATAGCAGCAACATAATGACTACGGGCAATCGCCAACTTCGCGGCAATGCCACGGCCAAATAAAACATCACCATCAGTCCCGCGCCCAACCAGACGCAGCGAGTCAGTGACGCGTAGATGCCCGCCATGAGAACGACCAACGTGCCTAGTATCGTCAGTTTCCCGATGCGGCCCGCCTGGGGAAAACACATCGACACGCAGGCGATCGAGAATGACAACAACACTCCATTCGCCAAGGGATTCAGCAACGGACCTCGACCACGCCCCAAAAACTCTGAGATGTCGGACCGCATGATGTATCGAGGATAAACAGCCCACGACCATCCCATTTTCTCCGCGACGGCCGTTAAGCCCAAGTAGACGCCGAACAGCGTGAACGCGATATACATCCACTTGATTCGAGTGGGATTCACATAGGCGCCGCGAGCGATCCAATAAATTGCCGCTGGCGCCAAGTAACAAAACAGTAATTGCGAAAAGGACGTAGATCCGCCTAAACGCCAATCGTTATAGAAGGCATTGCCCGCGAGCACAATCAGAAACAGGGCAAGTAGCGCGTCGTTGGAATCCCAAGGTCGCGCCGGAATCAGGCGGAGGCGACGCTGCAACGCATATAGGCCGACTACTCCGACCAAGAGTAGACGATCGAGCGTAATCGCGGACACGTGAAAAAACGGATGTCCGAATACGGTTCCCACAACCAACACCGCGGCCGTTAGGCCAAACAATCCGGCATAGCGCAGGAACACGGCTCCCCAAATCGTGCCGACGCAGGCCGCGGTGAGCAATATGAGAGCCGTCACAAGTAGCTCCTCGAACAAAAAATCGCACCGGCGGACTTGCGTCCGCCGGTGCGCCCCCTCCCATCAACACCACGCATTGGTTGCGCCAGGAACTGGCATGCGGTGGTGTTGCATGAACGATGCGTTAGTTCCACGATGGCTTGATGCAAAGAAAGTCTTTCAACGCGTTCTTCAATGTGGACATGTAGTTCGACGAGCCTGCCCCGCGACGCTGGCCTGCCGCCAGTCGCTCGGCATAAGTCATCTCGTCCTCATCGTTTTCGTCGGCGAGCATGAACTCTCGGCCGCCGATCGTGTTTGTGGGTGTCTTCTGGTTGGTTTCCATTGTGCGAGCCACCATCGTTTCTTCACTGCGAATTGCTTCCCCAGTGTTCCAAAGGACCTCTTGCCGCGATCGGTCGGGCGAGACCGGAATACCCTCCGCTCCAGGCGTTGGAACGGGAACTGTGAGAAAAAGCAGCCCGAGACCCGCCGCTAATCCGACGACCATTCCGCCCGCGACGATTACGGATCGGCCGGGCCCCGACGGTCCGTCGCCCGTAGTGGGCTCGTCAAGCGGTGTGAGCTGTCCTGACATTCGGGCCGCTTGCCGAGACGCAATGGCCTGCGCCAAGTCGTTCTGTTGGGTCTTCAGGATGTCGGCTCGGCTGCGTACATCCGCTACCAAGTTGGCGTATCGGGGCCGGACTTGAGCAATCCGCTCCATGCGTTGCGTTAGGTCCGCGAGTTGGGACTCTAGTAATGCGACTCGTTTGCCAATGATATATCGTTGAGCCTCAATTCCACTAATAGCGTCAGCCAGCTCCGAATGCAGTCGCGTGGCAATCTGCTTCTGAGCCGTCATGGCCGCCAACACGCGCGGATGGTCGGGCGAAAGTTCGCCAAGTAATTGCGCGGTCTTTAACTGGGAATCGACCAACCCATCCTTCAGCCGTTGTAATGCTGGTTGAGCCTGTAGCAAGTGATTGGGAGTGGCGACGAGTTGTTGTGGATCGGTGCGTGCCGCTTCCAGTAGACGCAGCAATTCATCGTAAGTCTGTTT
>JAWKTM010000160.1:0-2310 GCA_041399085.1 Pirellulaceae bacterium | reverse complement strand
TTTCCCGCAAATGTAGCGGTGCTTTCCGCGAAAGTGGCGACCGTCTCTCGCTGCGCATGAAGTCGTTCCGCGCGATTGAAAACAACCGCCGTTTGCCGAGATGGATGACGGCGCGACTTTCGCGGAGCGAAAGGCGACTTTGGGGCCAGCGGGTTCTCGATACAACGAACAACACGAAACGCACGAACAACCGACGCAACCGAACGCGACATGGCGGGCTCCCAGGCAAGAGTGATCGCAGCTTGTCGTGCGATTCTAATCAACCGCGTCGCCGACGTGGTAACGCGACGTCCGCCAGCAATCGCCGCCCGCCCGCGGCTTCAATCTCGACTCACTTAATCGCGATCGTTTCCTGCAACGGACGCAGCACGTTGTCGACCACGTACTCGTCCAAGATATTCACGCAGATGTCGTTCAGCCGTTGCAGCACGTCGCCATACGTTTCGCCCGGATCCAAAGCCCCGTAACGCCGGGCCGTGAAGTAGACACTCAGTTGTTCCTCGGGAAACTCGCCTGTCCGCACGTGATAGGCGCTCGTCCGCGTCTCGATACTCAATCGGCATTGATAGCGGCAATCGTCGTCCAAAGCGAACTGAATCGACGGCTCGTGGCAAATCATCGTCGAGCCCGGTATGCGCAACATTCGATCGAACGCCGGCACCACCCCCAATGCCTCGACCAACAACTGGTTGTGATTGCCGCGATACGTGTAATCAAAGCCGAACATCAGGTTCAGCGACTCGCAATCCAACGGGCTGACGCTCAACGTGTACGGCGCCAGCTCCAGCACCAGGCGATGCTGCTTCATGGCGTCTTCCAACACGACAGGGTTGACTTGGCCCGAGCAGATTCGCTTCGGCTCGACGCTGGTCCAGCGATAATGGCCGCTGTCCTTGTCCTCCTCCAGCACCAGTTCGCCCCGTTCGCGAGCGTAAAAATTCCGCATCGTCGGGTACTGTTTGCGAAATTGCTCGAAGAAATGCAGCACCGACTCGCGACCCTGCGGCAATTCCATCTCGGTATTCAGATTCAGATTGACGTAGTAATCGTCACTGCATGAAGCAAAACTTGTCATGCCTGCTGCTCCTTTTTCGATGAGCGTAGGGAAGGCGTCCCACCGACGAGACGACGCAGCGGAGATGCGAACGGGCCAGTATAAAAGCCCCTGGCGAATACTGTCAAAGCGGGGCGTCGGCGGGGTCACCCGGCGGCGTGCGATTCCATTATATTTGCAGAGCCGCCGTCGCTGGCTACCCTCGTTTTTTCCGCCCGACGATGCTTGGAGAGTTTCCGATGTCTGTTGAAGTGAAAAAATTCCCGCCGCGAACCGCCGTGATCGAGACGGCTTTGGGCTGGATCGCCTTCGCTTGGCGCGATACCGAATTGCAACGCCTCACGCTCGGATACAGCGATCCGCAAGCGGCCCATGACGCGCTGGAGCTCACCGAGACCGAAGCTTACGGCCGCTCGCGATTCGCCACGGATCTGACCGAGCGGCTGCAACGCTACGCCGATGGCCAGCGGGAAGATTTCTTTATGGTCAAGGTCAACACGGATCACCTGTCGCCGTTTCAGTTGCAAGTGATCGAGCGTTGTCGGCAAATCCCGCGGGGCCGCACGTTGACCTATCGCGAACTGGCCACGCGATCCGGTTCGCCCAACGCTGCCCGCGCGGTCGGCAACGTCATGCGCACCAACCGCTATCCGCTCATCATCCCCTGCCACCGAGTCGTCGCCAGCAACGGCAACCTAGGCGGCTACTCCGCCCCCACCGGCCTCGAACTAAAAAAACGCCTGCTGGATTTGGAGCAGGATTTGTAGACGCAACGCTGTGTATCCGGTCCACAATCCTACAGCGAGCGGACGAACAAGCACGGAGTGCACGTCGACCTGGTCGTCGGATTCATAAAATTCTCCTGCCGCAGCTAGAGACCGTATCGCAACAGGCCATATGTGAAGAGCAGACTAAACGGCGCCGTCAGTATCGCCACGACATACCATACTCTGTTCGCATTCCAGACAGTCCAGATCACGACGATCGAGATAACTGCGGACGGAATTGCTGCGTAGAGACCAATCGTCGATGAATTATCGCCGTGGACCAGAAAGTAAAGAGCGATCGCTCCGGCATACCACAAGTTCGTAAAGAGTCCGTAGGCGCGTATAACCGTAGACACATATAACTTGTAAAACCAGATCGCTAAACCCTCGGCCACTACGGACGATTCCTTCGTCTGATGGCGGTTGGTAGGGATTAGACTCAGTCAAAGATATCATCCTCCGAGGTCGTACTGAGGTAGAACGATCAAC
>JAWKTM010000159.1:0-2334 GCA_041399085.1 Pirellulaceae bacterium | reverse complement strand
CGTAGCCCTCGCCTTGCTTGACAGGAATTCTCACGTCCATTACCAACTTGCGCTATGCTGGCGCAGCGTGTGGGCTGACGCGAATTGAGGGACGGGATTGCCAACGATCGAGGGAGATGGCGGCACCATGAAACGGGACTGGGGTATGCACGACGTGACCGAGGAAGGCGAACAGGTTTGGATGCCTTTGGGGGGCGGCATCGCGGTGATGGAAACCGCGGAATTTGATGGCGACGACGATTTTGACGACTTCGACGAGGACGATTTCGACGACGACTTTGACGACGATTTCGAGGAAGAGCTGGACGACGAATACGACCTGGACGATGACGACGACTCCGAAGGCGACGACAACAGCGAGTTCGACGACGATGGACTGTCCGACAACGAGAGCGAGATCGACGAAGACTTCGAGGACGATGAATCGGAAGAAGAGCCCGCTGAAGAAGAAGAGGAGGAGGATTAGCGTTTCTAGCCCGCCGCGCTTCGTGAGCTATAGTTATCCGAGCGGCACAGGGACGAATGCCGCGTAACCCTACGCATTCATCCCACCAGGTGCCCTGCCATGCGAGCCTTGCCGCCGACGGTCGTTGCGTCGACTCTCTCCTTTTGCTTGACTCTACTGTTGCTCCTTGCTCCGCCGGCGGTTCGCGCGGCGGAGCATGCGGCTCTGCTGCGGGCGCTCGAATCCATTCAAGCCGAGCAGCTTCAACGGCACGTCGACGTGTTGGCCGATGATACTTTTGAAGGCCGCGAAGCAGGCAGCCGCGGCGGTCGCGCCGCCGCGGGCTACTTGGTCGGCGAACTCCAACGACTCGGGCTGCAACCCGCCGGTTTGGACGGCGGGTTCTTTCAACCGTTTGGCAATGGGTATCGGAATATCCTGGCTCGGCTCGAAGGCCGCGATCCGTCCGCGCGCGATCAAGTGATTCTGATCGGAGCCCACTACGATCATGTGGGCTACGGCACGGCGCGAAACAGCTACGGACCCACGGGCTACATCCACAACGGCGCTGATGACAATGCCAGCGGCGTGGCGGGACTGCTCGAATTGATCGAAGCGTTCACCAGTCTGCCGCAAGCTCCCCGACACTCGGTGCTGTTCGCCTTCTGGGACGGCGAAGAGAAAGGGCTTCTGGGCTCGAAGCATTGGGCCGCCGCGCCAACCGTTCCGATGCATCAAGTGGCCCTGGCCGTGAATATGGACATGATCGGGCGGCTGACCGGTCAGAAGGTCGAAGTGCATGGATCGCGAACCGGTTTCGGAATTCGCCAACTGGTTAGCCGAGCCAACGAAGGCCACAACCTGCGGCTCGACTTCGTCTGGAAAATGGAAGAGAACAGCGATCACTATTCGTTCTACGAACGACAACGCCCCGTGCTGATGTTGCATACCGGCTTGCACGGCGATTATCACCGACCCAGCGACGACGCTCATAAGTTGAACAAGGAAGGGATGCAGCAAGTCGCGCGGCTGTTGTTCAACATCACCTATCAATTGGCCGAATCCGAGGACATCACCAAGTTTCGCTCGGCATCTCACACCGAATCCACAGCCACGCAACAAGCGATGGAAACGCAATTGGCCGCTCCGGCGCCTCGCTTAGGTGTTGTGTGGCTGGTTAACGAGCTGTCGGGATTTGAGGTGACGCAAGTCGTCGACGGATCGCCCGCCGCCACGGCCGGAATCCGAACTGGCGATCGCCTACTCGCCTTCAACAACCAGCCGCTCGACGACGAACAGCGGTTCCGCATCGACGTGCTCGCCGCTCCCGCGGATTGCTCGCTGCTCGTGCAAAGCGTCGGAGAAGCCGAACCGCGCACGGTCGACGTGCGACTGCAAGGCCGACCAACCCGCTTGGGTATTGGCTGGAACGAGGACGATGCCGAACCGGGCAGCGTCATTCTCACCCGCGTCGTCCCCGGCTCGGCAGCGGCCGTCGCTGGTTTGCAGCCAGGCGATCGCATCTATGAGATTAATGAGCAGCGATTCCAAGATAGTTCACGATTCAAAGAATTGGCCATCACACTGCCTGGTCCATTAAATATCTTGGCCGAACGTGACGGACAAATACGACGCCTCACGCTGCCAGTTCCCGAAGCGGCCCTCACCGAAACCGCCACGTCCGAAACAACGGCTCCCCAAGCCGATGTGGATGACACGCGCGACGCTACCAGCGCTACAGAATAGCGATTCAGCGATGCCGCACTCTCGCGACTTGCGTGCTGCCATAGCTTTCGACGCTCCCCGCCTAAAGTTCACCGTGTAATCGGCAGCGACATCCGGTCAGCCGCTCGGTCCACGGCCCGCTCGTGGTATTCAGGCAATGCATC
>JAWKTM010000158.1:0-2342 GCA_041399085.1 Pirellulaceae bacterium | reverse complement strand
TTACTTCGTCGTTGTCGTCGACTTCTCGGTCGTCTCGGTCTTGACGACCGTGGCCACGCGCGGCACGCCGCCGCCGATCCAGCGGTACGGGTCGCCCGTTTGACCAACCCAGCGCGGCGAGTAGCTGGTCATGTAAGGCACGGCCGCGGCGACGGGACGCGAGGCCGAATAGCCGTACCATTTTTGCGTCTCGAGCCGCAGACGACGCTGAGCCGCCTTGAATTCGGCGTTGCGACGCACGGCCTGCTTCGGATCGTCGTAGCGACGCATCTCTTGCAGATAGAACCACATTTCCTGCGTGGGCTGAGGCAGCACTTCGGTGGGCAGCGGCTCGCCCCCGGCGTCCACTCCCCAAGGCTGTTGAGCGTGGACCTGACATGCGACGCAGGTGAAAAGTAACGATAGGCCGACAATCAGCGTCCGCATGGGTCCGTCTCCTCGCGAATCTGGGTCGAAGCAAAAGCGGGAAATAAGAAGACCGGCGCAGGGCCGGTGTGGCGTTAAAGGTCGCGGCCGCGGCGGGAAGGCGACGGCGACGTTGCTAATAAGAAATTCGACTTGTTCCGGCCGGTGGGATTAGAACGATTATGCCGAACTTGACGAATCCCCGGCCCCGGTTGGTAAAGCTTGACGATTGGCGAAAGCTCGCGGGCGGAGGTCCGAGGGAAGACGCTGCGGACGGGACTTGTCCCTTGCAAACCTGCCGCCGACCTAACTTGTCCGATGCTTCGCCGTGTCCTCGTGCCACGGACTCAAGGCGGCTGGTTTGCCAATTTGTGCATTTCCGTTGCCCTCGCGGCAAGCCGCGACTAGATTAAATCCCGACACATTAGCGGGATCGGCATATCCCACGCTGCCTGACTAATCGCTTCGCCTTCCCATCGCTGAACCAAGCCGCCGCCAGTTTCAGCTCCTATATCCCAGCGACGGCGTCTCCCCAGTCGCCGAAGCTCCAGCACGTTCGGTTCGATTTCTGACCTTACCGAACGCTTTCCGACGACTCGAATTGCCAGTCTTTGAACAGAGAGCAAGAGGACCATGTTTAGCCGAGAAACTCACCTCCACGCCGGCCAGACTTTGTTTTCCGCCAAACGACGCCAACCGGTTCGGAAGCGGTCGAACCGCCGTCGGACGCGTGCTCGACTGGAGCAGCTCGAACGCCGTGACTTGCTGGCCGTGACGTTCCAGTTCAACTTTGCCAACGACGGCAGCTTCGGCTTTAACGATCCAATGAAGGGAGCGGACCGCAAGGCCGCGATGCAATCGACGGCCGATGAACTCGGCTCATGGTTCAACCATACGGCGACGATCAGTGTGGACGTGTTCAATCATAACACGGGCAACATCGGTGCCTTTGCCATGGCGTATTTTGATGAAAACAATCCGCCGAACGATGGTTTCTATGCCGGAATTCCCCAGCAGAAAACCTTGGGCGGCGCCGACGGAAACGGCGCCGCGGCTGATGGCGCGATTACGGTCATCTGGGAAAACGCGGGACCGCTCAGCGTGGTCTGGGAACTTGGCGACGATGTCACCAACGGTGAAATTGATTTTCAATCGCTCGTTATCCACGAACTGACTCACCTGATGGGATTCGCGTCCGATGTTCAAGAGAATGGCGCGGATCTGTGGGACAGTGGGCTCGGCAATCCTAGCGTCTGGCAACCGTTCGACCAGTTTCTCTCGGACAACGCCGGCAGCCGCTTTATCAACCCGGCGAATCAGCATCGGATCAATGTCCCGGCTTGGCAAAGCGCGGCCACCGGTGGAACCGCCGACAACACCGGCCTGTTTTTCAACGGCACGAATGCGGTCGCGGCCAACGGCGGCAATCCGGTGCCGATCTACTCGCCGGGAACTTGGGAAGAGGGCTCTAGCGGCTCGCACATCCGCATCATTGATCCGACTTACACCGACGCCACGCACTTGATGGTGCCGTTCATCCGCGACGGTCAAGTTGCGCGTCGTTGGAACCCGGTCGAAGCCGCGATGATGCGCGACATCGGTTACGACATCGTGATGCCCGAGCCCGCGATTTTGTTGACGCCGTCCGGCGGTTCGACCACGGTGACCGAAGCGGGCGGTACCGATACGTTCGACGTGCAACTGACCGTCCGTCCGCCGTCGGATGTCAAGGTAACGATCGCGGCCGCGGACCCCAGCGAAGTCAGCGTCAACAATCCCACGACGTTGACCTTCACTCCCGTGAATTGGAACTCGCCGCAAACCGTGACGCTGACCGGCGTGGACGACAGCGATACGGACGGCGATGTCGTGTCGCTTGTGACCGCGTCGATCGTCGTGGCTCAATCGGATCCGAGGTATGGGAGCGCAGCGGCTGC
>JAWKTM010000157.1:0-2370 GCA_041399085.1 Pirellulaceae bacterium | reverse complement strand
CTCGAACAACAACACTGGCGAATCGGCCGGCGTGAATTCTGGGTGCAGTCGCGGGTTGTAAAACGTGTAGTTGTCGTGCGACAGTACCTTCACGGCCGGTCCCCACGGACCGAACGGCGAGTCCGACTCGGCGTACCAGAGCTCGCCGAACGCCGACGGCTTGCCGAAGTGCTGCATGAAGACCGTGACCCAGCGCTTTCGATAGGCGTTCCAGGCGATCGAGCCCGAGTGCGGCTTAACCGTGTCGCTCGACTCGCCAGCGGATTGCAATTCAGTTTGCGGTTCGAGCGATTCCCACTGCGCCGGGGCGCTCCAGGCGGAGAACGTGGCGCGGCAACGCAGACGCGGCAACGGATTGCCGAACAACAGCCACTCGTCACCCGCGTCGTCCTTCCACCGCGCCGGATGACCTTCGGGCAGCGGCGGCGGCTTCGGAGTGTCGTCCGACTTCGACCAAATCACTTTCAGTCGTTCAAACTCGCGCCGCTCGTCGTTCCAGACGCACAGCCCCGATTCGTAGGCTTCCAGCGGCGGCCGAATCTTCGAGTAAGTCGCAACCAGCCGTTCGCGCCCGTCGTCATCGGGCACGGTTGTGTAGCACGTCAACCATGTGGGACCGGAACCCGGCATCCGGGCGACGCCGCGCGGCTCGCCGCGTTCGTCGCGGAAATAGTCGAAGTCGATTCGCACCGGCGGTTCGAACTTCGTCAGCGGCCGGGAGGCCGACGTCGCGCTGGTGCTGTTGAACACGCCCAGCGGGTAACGAAACAGCGTCGTGTCGCCCCACAACCAGAAATGCCGACCTTGATATTCGGCGTTCATCACGCTGTCGCAGCCTACCAAGCCGGACTCCTGCCAATCGAGCATCTCGCCCAATTTCTGGCTCTCGGCAAACAGCCCCGTGCCGGTTAGTCGCCCCAAACGCCGAGCGATCATTGTGCGCCGAACTTTGATTCGCAGCGACTTGCCCGACTCGGGCTTCAGCCGCACGCCGCGATAGCCAAACCCATCCGCGGGCACTTCGTAGCCGTGTCCGATTACGTGGAACCACACTTCGCGCCCGAGCAACTCCGGTTGGTCGATTGCGATCAGCCCCGCATTGTCGCTGACCAATCGCATTTCGTGCGTCGTGCGAAGCTCGACCAGCGGAACAGGCCAGCCGTTCTCGGCGTCGACAATCTCAACGCGGCAAGGCTCCGCCGAACTGGCTCGCGCGGTTGACAATAGGCTCGCCACCACAGCTAAACAAGCGACGAGCAAACGGCCCATCCAGCGATCTCGCGTCCAGTATTCGCAATGCGT
The DNA here is from genome assembly GCA_041399085.1 of Pirellulaceae bacterium. GTDB lineage: Bacteria > Planctomycetota > Planctomycetia > Pirellulales > Pirellulaceae > JAWKTM01. Next base: position 1,068 of record JAWKTM010000157.1, on the reverse strand, counting down.
TCGCACCGAACCATTCCTCCCGAGGCAACCTATCGGAAGCATTCGCGTCGTTCACCTTCGTTTAACTTCCGCGTCATCCGTCGGGATTGTCTAGTAGTTCCTTCAACCGCATTCGGAGTTCTGGCGAAAAGCGATCAAGCCATGTTTCGTCAATGAGTCCAACCGAGATCATATCTTGCAAGTGAACTCGATCCTTCAATCGATGGCTCGTGAGTTTCATTCGAATGAGTTCCGGAAACGTCAGCGTGCGAATGGATTTGATTAATTCAAACCGCTCGACATTAGGCGCAGTTTCAGAATGCTCCTCTCGCACTTTTTCACCGGCATACACGACATGTACCGCGTCACGTGGTGATCCGTCTGGGCCGTCCAGGAACATCGGAATTCCCGCGACATCTTGAAAGACGAAACCAGCGGTGGCCAATGCCTTCTTCGCTGCATCAATGTCCTTACGGTTCAGCACGATGTCGACGTCCCTGGTATTGCGGACTGCGGATTCGTCGACTTGAGCAACCCAAAGCTGAACCGCATTTCCACCGATCACGGCGTAAGGTATTTCCGCATCATTGAGTGTGCTGGTAACGCGTCGCAGCCGTTCCTTTACCTTCTCCAAGGAGCGTTCAATCCTCTCCCAAAGGGCATCGCCGGTATATTTAATCTCGATCATTTCGTTCGACCTTTCGCCCGAATATACCATCAAGGACCGCGGACGTTGACATCATCGATCGACTTATACGGCACTGCCTAATCGCCTACAGTCGCGGCCGTTTCCAAGTCAACAAGTGAAGCCAAAAACCACGCTGGCCTCGCTTTCAATGATGTGCTTCGCTTGACTGCGTTGTCCAGCGCAAACGCTACTTTCGCGGGAGCGAAAGGCGACTAACGCCGCGAAAGGCGACTAACGGAAGATAAGGCGACTAACGGAGGCTAAGGCGACAAGGGGCAAACGCTTCTCGGTTGGCTAGCTTTCGATGTGAGTTAGCCGCGCGTCGAGTTGTTGGATGATTTCTTGAAGTCGGGCGACTTGAAGCTCCAGGTCGTCGATCCGCTCAAGCAACTCCGAATTAT
>JAWKTM010000156.1:0-2416 GCA_041399085.1 Pirellulaceae bacterium | reverse complement strand
AGGCTTTCGGAGTGGCTGAGTAGTCACCGGCCTTCGCCTCATCGAATTCAAACCGTCTTTCGCGAAGTCGGCAACTCGCGCGGGAATCAACACGGCGCTGGATTCCGCCGCTCGGCATCGGTTACGATGTTCGCTCGGCCGACCGTCACGTGAGTCGGCATTGTGAATTGCGAATTGCGACGTCGAACGGTTGGAACGCAACATGGACCTGAATTTGAAGGATAAGGTCGCGCTCGTTACGGGCGGATCGAAAGGAATCGGACAAGCGATCGTTCGCTCGTTGTTGGCCGAAGGAGCCGATGTGGCGAACGTCAACCGCAGCGAAGCGGAAGGGCGTGCTTTGGAAGCGGAGTACGCCGAGCGAGGTCAGCGCTGCAAATTCATTCAAGCGGATCTGACCGACGAAGCGGCTTGTCGCCGCGCTGTCGAACAAACCGTGGCGGAGTTCGGCCGGATTGATATTCTGGTGAACAATGCGGGCGTCAACGATGGCGTGGGACTGGACGCCGGATGCCAGGCGTTCCTGGGTTCGCTACAGAAAAACCTGCTGCACTTTTATGCGATGGCTCATTACGCCTTGGCACAGCTTCGAACCAGTCGCGGCGTGATCGTAAACATCGGTTCCAAGGTCAGCGTTACCGGGCAAGGCGGCACGTCGGGCTACGCCGCGGCCAAAGGTGCGATCAACAGCTTGACGCGCGAGTGGGCGTTGGATTTGGCGGATGGTGGGATTCGCGTCAACGCCGTCATACCCGCCGAAACCTGGACGCCGCTGTATGAGTCGCTGTTGAACGAAATGCCCGCTCCGGCGGCCGAGAAACGCCGCATCGAGCAGCTTATACCGCTGGGCCGACGTTTCACGACCAGCGAAGAAATCGCGGACATGGTCGTCTTTCTGGCTTCGTCACGATCGGGTCACACGACTGGCCAGATCATTTTCGTGGACGGTGGCTACACGCATCTGGACCGCAAGTTTACAACGTGAGCAACGATGGATGAGTTACGGGAATTGGCGCCCGAAGAATGGGAACGATACAGCCGGCAAATCGGGCCGGGCGTTTTGTCTCGCGAAGGCCAGCAACGCCTGGCCGCGTCGACCGTGTTGGTCACGCGTGTCGGCGGGATGGGCGGTCCCGCGGCGTTGATGCTGACGATGGCCGGCGTGGGGCGAGTGATCATCGCCCACGGCGGCGAGATGATTTCGCCGGATTTGAATCGGCAAGTGCTCGGATCGGAAAGCGTGTTGGGACGACCTCGAGCTGCTGACTTTGCGGACTATTTGCGTTCCATGAATCGATTCGTCACCGTCGACGCCATCGATCACGAGCCGGACGATGAAGAAGCAAATCGATTGGCCTCGCGGTGCGATGCGATTCTCTCTTGCCCGCCGACTTTCGAGGAACGCTTGCGATTGAACCGAGCGGCCGTCGTCCGCGGTGTTCCGTTCATCGACGCGGCTCAATGGGGGATGAATGGATCGCTGATCGTGGTCAAGCCGGGCGAGTCGGCTTGTTTGGCGTGCGTCTATTCCGAGCCGCCACAATTCGAGGAGCTGTTTCCGGTGGTCGGCGCGATCTCGTCGGCCATGGGCTCACTGGCTGCTTTGGAGACAATCAAAATCCTAAGCGGCACGGGCGATCCGTTATGGGGCAAGATGCTGATGTACGATGGGTTCCGAGGCCGGCCAGCGGTGGTCAAGTTACAGCCCAATGCCGGATGTTTCTGTAGAGCCGCTCAGGCTGCATCCCCGAATTCCAAGGTTAGGCAATCATGAATGTTCGCTTCGCCATGATGGGGCGAAACTATCAATTGCATGGGGTTCCCGACGAGATCGAATTGCCGGACGAGGCAATGCTGGCCGATGCTCTGGAGCGATTTACGACATGCTTGCCGGATGGCGAACGGCTGCCGAATACATGTTTGATTGCCATCGGCAACGACCATCTCGGCACGGTGGCATCGTTCGAAAACCGTCGGCTGCGAGACGGGGACGAGGTCATCCTGTTCGTGCCGGTCGCCGGTGGGTGAAGGAAGTTGACAGGTGTTGAATTCACGCATCGCGATGGCGCATCCGTTCCTGCAAAGCGCCCAGCAATGACCTGAGTTCGTCCAAACTTTGTTCGTGCAACTCAGCATCGCTCGCGACGGCGTCACCCAGCAATTCTTGCAGTAGCTGGATTTTGCCAGCCAAACTGCCTCGCGCAGCACCGATTTCAATGCCTTGTTCGCGTCCTCGCTCAAGTCCTCGCTCGAGTCCTTGCTCAAGCCCTTGCTCGAGTCCTCGCTCGAGTCCTTGCTCAAGCCCTTTTTCGAGTCCGAGACGGTGAGCTTCCTCTCGCGCGCCGGCCAAGGTCCATTCGTAGTCCCGGAGGGCTTTTTCGCGTTGGTTGTACATCTGTCGATCCTCGGTTTTGGC
>JAWKTM010000155.1:0-2474 GCA_041399085.1 Pirellulaceae bacterium | reverse complement strand
GAACGCGTCAATCGTTCTGGCTGGACGACTCCAGATCGGCTCGCGTGGCTTCCCAACCGGCGTCGAGCTGTCGTTGCAAATTCGCCACGAGTTTGCGATTTTCCGGCCGACCGGCAATGTTCACATTTTCCGCGGGATCGGTCTGGTGGTCATACAACTCTACCGCCTCCACTTTGCCCGTTTGGCGATGTTTCCAGGAAGTAAACCGATAACGGTCCGTCTTCATTGAGTATCCCATGACCTGCCCCCGCGGATACTGGTTGAAGGCGGCCGCCTTCCATGTTTGATTCGGATTGTCCATCAGCGGCGCGGCGCTGACACCTTCCAAATGAGAAGGTTTGTCCAATCCCGCGAGATCACACAGCGTGGGATAAATATCCACGAATTCGACCAGCGCCGAAGTGGCGACACCAGGCGATTTCTGACTCGGCGAGCGAATGATGAGCGGCGCATTGGCGTCAAGTTCAAAGTTGGTATGTTTGCACCAAGCATTATGCTCTCCCAGCTTCCAACCGTGATCGCCCCAAAGCACGACAATGGTATTATCCGCGATGTCTAACCGATCGAGCTCCGCCAACAATTTGCCCACGTTGGCGTCGGTATAACTCACGCAGGCATAGTAGGCGTGCTTCAGCTCTCGGGCCTGCGCGGGTGTGACATCGCCCTTCGTCGGAATGCCAGCGTAGACGCGCATCTCGCCCCATGTCGTCAGCGCGAGCGACGGCGCATCTTTAGGTGGAAACGGATTGGCAGCCAGCTTGACCTCCTCGCGCTGATACAACTCCCAATACTTCTTCGGAGCGTTGAACGGCAAATGCGGTTTGAGAAAACCGACGGCCAAAAAGAAAGGTTGTTGCTTGTTGTGCATTTCACGCAGCGTTTCAACCGCCAGATTCGCGACCGCCCCGTCGGTATAAGCTTCGTCGGATACGTCACCCATTTCGACCGCGGTTCCGCGCGTCGCTCGGCTGCGAGCCTTCCCTTTCAATCCTTTCTTATGGGCCTCCGCCACGCGCTCGGCAATGATGCGGCGGTTTTCATCGGTGACATAACCGCTGCCACCTTGAGGTTTGCGGGCGGGTTCGCTCCACGACGGCTGGTCGTCGTATCCTCCGTGGTAGATTTTTCCCATGCTGACCGTGTGATAGCCGCTATTCTTAAAATGCTGAGCCACGGTGACCACATTTGGAACGTGTTCCCGGAAGTGGGTTTCCAAGTCATAGACACGCGTGGAATCCGGCCGCAGACCGGTCATCAGACTGCTGCGCGACGGCGAGCAAACCGCCTGCTGACAGTAAGCTCGGCGAAACACCGTACCGCTGGCGGCCAAGCGGTCGATGTTGGGACTGTGAATATGCGTGGCGCCGTAACACCCAAGCTCGGGTCGTAAATCATCGACCGCGATGAACAATACATTGGGTCGTTCGGCGGCGGCGGGTCGTACTTGAATGACACCAACGGCGACGCAAGCAACTAGTAAGGCAAATCTCCACACGGCGGCCCGAACTCGACTCATTTCTCATTCCTTTAGCGGCAACGTTTAGTATGTGCGATTCAGTCGATCGCCAAGAGGGGTTTAGTTTACCGTCTCTTCCACAATCTCACATTCGGGCAACGATTCGAGAAACATGCGACCATACGGTTTCGTGCGGACCCGTGGGTCGAGAATTACCACGATTCCATGATCGCGAGCCGAGCGAATCAGCCGGCCGAACCCTTGTCGGAGTTTAATTACGGCCTCGGGCAATTGATAATCCCGAAACGGGTTTCCTCCCGCCGCCCGAATCGCCTCCAGCCGCGCCTCTAACAGCGGCTGGTCGGGCACGCTAAACGGCAGCTTCGTAATGATGACGTTCTGCAACGCATCGCCTGGCACATCCACACCTTGCCAGAAACTGTCCGTACCGAACAGGACCGCGCGATCGGCCGCCTTGAATTGCTCCAGCATTTGATTTCGCGGCGTGCCATCGGCTTGGCTGAACAACGCCATGTTTTGCTGACGCAGCCAGGGCAGCAGCTTGGTGGCCGTTTGCTTCATCATGCTATAGCTGGTGAACAACACGAACGCGCGGCCATTCGTTCGGTCGACATAGCGGCGAATCATGTCCGCGCAACGCGTCTCGAACTCCACTCGTTGCTGGCTCGGATCGGGCATTCCTCGCAGCAGAATCAGCTTGGCTTGGTCTCGATAATTAAACGGACTTCCCAGGCGAACCGAATCCGATTTGGTCAAACCGACCCGCGACTTGAAGAAGTCGAACGAAGGTTCACGGCCGACCGACAATGTCGCGCTGGTCAACACCACACACCGCGTCTGGCCGAACAGTTGCTCTCGTAATACTTCGCCCACATCAATCGGAGCGGCGTACAGATTCACGCGTTGTTGTTGGCGGCGAGATTCCGTGACGGTTGCCCAATACACGGCGTTCGGCAGCTTTTGTTTGGTCCAACCGTCGATCTCGTCGGCCAACGAT
>JAWKTM010000154.1:0-2495 GCA_041399085.1 Pirellulaceae bacterium | reverse complement strand
GGTTTGAACTTCGGCACGAACGTTTGCAGCGCGGCCGGTAGATACAGAAACAGAACCACCAGCGTCGACATCACGCCAATCGCGGCGAACAGGCCAAACTTGCGAATCGGCACAATGTTGCTGGTGTACAGCGACAACAGACCGATTGCCGTTGTGAAGGAAGCCAGCGTGCAAGGCCACCATCCGTGCCGGAGCGCACGCTCGGGTGCTCCCTCCACACCCTTGTCTTCGACCGCGTCGCGATAGTAGTTCACGATATGCACGGCCCCCGATAGACCCAGCACATAAACCAACGGCGGCATCGACAACAACACCGCGTCCAGCGAACTGCCGAACCACCACACGAAACCAATGGCCGAAACCGCACTGATACCGCCCACGAAGAAGATCATGATCGTGACCTTCGCGCTGCGGAAACACAGGTACGCGAGAAATAAGCCCAGGAATACTGAGTAGCCGATCAACCGGACTTGGGTAATGCGCCCTTCCTCGTCGATCGCCACATTGTCGACGGGCGGGCCGCCCATGCGCAAAGCCGGTTCGGGAATCGGGGCATTTTTGGCTGCCCAATTGAACGGCGGCGGAGCCATCGGCGGAGAAGGCGGCGGAGTAATGCCAGATTCAGCAGCCAGCTCCAGCAGCTTTCCTTGCGGAGCGCCGAACAAACCGCGCCCCAACACGCGACTTAGGTTTCGCTTGCCGACTTCGCTGAGCGTCACGATCAACGCCGTTTGCCGCGGCGGCTCGGCCACGCCCAATTCGTCGAACGCGGCGTACCAATGTTCGGCTTGAGCCGACGACGAAGCCGCGATCAACTTTTCGCGGTCGCCCTGGTAACGCGTCTCGACCAAGTCCCGCACAAACTCGCGATAACGGTCTTCCCAACCTTCGGGCATCGCCTCCAAAGTCGACTCGGGCAACAGTGCCTTGAAGTCTTCAACGCGCCAAGTGAAACCAGCGGGAACGGCCGGCGCGAACATGCTGCCCGTCAGCCGTTCCAAGGCGTCGCGCCGAGCTTTGATCGGTTTGAATTCCTCAGCCACATCGCCAAAAGGCCACAGCGGGCCGCCTTCGCTGGCTAGCTGCTCCAGCAATTCAGGCCCGGTTTGAATCGTCTTGAACAACCGCGCCGTCAATCGCCGGGTATCACCATAGACCGGATTCTGCGAGTCGTCTGGCAGATTCAGCGTGTCGCCAAACGTGGCCACGTGCTCGCCTTCCAACTCGTATCGCCCAGACGCTCGCTTCAGTCCTCGGCCAATCCAGCCGATGACGTTTTGCTTGCCATCCCAGCGATACACTTTGCCGTCCGGCAACACGTAATACCAAGCGCCGCTTTCGGATTCGAGCCACTTTTCGTCGAGCCCGCCCCAGTTCAGAAAATCTTGGCCAGCGAACAAGCCATAGCGGTCGCCAAATCGACGAGCCCGTTCGAGTTCGCGGTCCATCGCCAAGCGATCCGGTGAAACCGTGTCGTTCGACTTGTCGGAAGCTTCGGGCGTCGACGGTTCCGAAACGGACGAGTCCGTGTTCTCAGAGTTCTCGGCCAGAGAACCTTCGACCGTGGGAGACGCATCGATCGGCGCGGACGAATCTGCGTTGCTCGCGACGGCATCGGCTGGCGCGCTATCGTCCGTCGCTCCGTCCTCAGTCGCTTCGTCGGCCGCTAAATTGCCGCTCGCCGGCGCCGTTGGCTCCACATCGTCCAAATCAGCCGGAACGGTCTCTTTCTCCAACTTGTCGATCAGCAATCGGGCTTTCGGGCTGTCCTCGGTAAAGCCGGGCCAAGTGAGCAGCACGAATCGCTCGCCCACAAAGTGCCGACCGAACCACTCCAGCTCGACCGTCTCTTGAAAATCCGACGGCAACCAATCCTTCACGTCGTTTCGCATTCCCTGCAATGCCATCCGCGCTCCGCGCATGGCGAAGGGAACCAGAAAGAACACGATCATCAAAATGATCAGCGAGTTGGGAATCCAACGATGAACGGAGTGGCGAGCAAGCAGGCTCGGGCGTTTAGATGGTTCGGACATCGCTGGAATGGCTAGAAGTAGTGGCGAGGCCGCGGACCGGAGCTTCTGGCGTCCCGTTCCATCCGATGCGACCCTCAAACAAACGTGCCGCGGGAGCGAACGGCCGAGATTCCGGCAAGCACAAACGCAGTTGGATGGTTTAAGCTACCCGCATTAACACGGTAAGTCTATGCCAAACCGGCTTGCCGTCTACGGCCATTGGGTCGCCGTAAACGTCATAGTCTCGCCAGTTTACCCCGCCAATGAAGCAGTCAGGGACAGCCGGCAACTCAAGAAACCGTCTAGGAGCCGTCAGAAACGTCGCTCGATTCTATGTTCCAATTCCTTCGGCGTGCTTCCACGCCGATGTAACAATGAAACGATGAATCTGATCAAACCGACCTTCGACAACAAATCTCCCGAGCCAAGGCTCGGCTGTCGCCACGGACACAACCGTCACGACGCATTACGAGTTGTCAAAGT
>JAWKTM010000153.1:0-2558 GCA_041399085.1 Pirellulaceae bacterium | reverse complement strand
CTACGTTCGCGAACAATTGTTTGTTGGCTCGCCGGTTGGTCGAGAACGGAGTGCGCTTCGTGCAGCTTTACGACTGGGGCTGGGATCATCACGGATCGTCGCCCGGCGAAAGCATTGATGAAACGCTACCGATCAAGTGTCAACAAATCGACCGAGCGATCGCTGGCTTGATAACCGATCTGGAACAACGCGGCTTGCTGGACGAAACGCTGATCGTGTGGGGCGGTGAGTTCGGACGCACGCCGATGATGCAAAACAATGTGCGGAGCGAGCTGAAGAAAGGTTTCATCGGCCGCGATCACCATCCGTTCGCCTACTCGATGTGGCTGGCTGGCGGCGGCATCAAGGGCGGCGTGTCGCTCGGAACGACCGACGACTTCGGCTATTACCCCGTGGAAAATCCCGTCGGCATCCGCGATCTGCAAGCCACGATGCTGCATCTGTTGGGGTTGGACCCATACCGCTTCCACTACACCTACCAAGGGCTCAATCACCGCCTGATCGGTCCGACCGAAGAGGGCCGAGTGTTGAATGAAATTTTGGCTTAAGCATGCCCTCAAACAAACTGCCGAAAACGTAACTCGCTGAGCGTCTCTCGCCGCGTCAAGGTGAACCAATGGGCACGCGCTTCAACTCGCCGTTCGCTCCGCCCACGACGGCAATCGGTTCCGTGGGGTGGATAGCCACGCAATAAGCCCAGTCGTTCCACAACGGCCAATCGCCGGTGACTTCGGTTGTCTGCCAGTCGATCATCCGCAAGCGACCGTCGGCACAAGCGGCCAACACTTGGCGGCCATCCATCGTCCAAACCAAATCGAGCGGCGAGCTCGGCAATCGGGCGAATCGCATCAATCGGCCAATGGTAGGTTGCCAGAATCGTACCGTGCGGTCAGCGCCGGCCGTGGCAACGACCGGAAGTTTGGCATCGCCCGGTCGCACGGAAACGGCGCGGATTGCGTCGGTGTGATTCGTCAACGTGCGAATGGCCTGTCGAGTGTCGGTGTCCCACAAACGCAGGCTTCCGTCATTCCCGCCCGTCACCAACTTTCCGCCCGCCAGAAAGGCGACTCCAAACACATCACTGGCATGGCCGGCAAACTCCAGGGGTTCGCCCATCACTTCTTGGAAACCACGCTCCTGCAAACCGTCAGCATGGTGAACAATCAACACCTTGGCATCGCCGCTTGCCGTGGCCAACGCGTTTCCATCCTCCCGCCAAGCAACTCGGTAAATCACATCCTTATGAGCCGACGAAATCGTTCGAGGCGTCTTATCATCAGCCGCTGGCCAATCCAACACCTGCAACTTGCCCGTTTCCGCAGGATCGCCTCCGGCAATCGCCAACTGTTTTCCGTGCGGCGCGAAAGCCAAATCGTGAACCTGCATGGCTCCCAACGGCCAATGTCTTTGGCGGCCCAGTTCGGGCCATCCGAGCAACTCAACACCTTGCTGCGACCCAATCACCACGCCGTCGCCTGACGGTGTGAACGCGATCGCGGTGATCGGGGACGCGGCGCGAACACGGCCGCCGCCGATTAGGATGCCGCATATAAGACAAAAGCCACACGTCGCCATTTGTCGGAAGTGTGTTCGTCTCACAATATGAGAAATCATTATGAGACCCATTCCCGAATCGGTGTCCCGTCGGCGTTAATCCGGACCGGCCGGCCATCGTTGGTATGCAATGTGTGAGCCGGGTCGATCCCCAGCAGCGTATATACCGTGGCGGCGAGGTCGCTTGGCGTAATCGGCCGCTCGCGTGGATTCTCGCCCGTCGCGTCGCTCGCACCGATCACCTGTCCGCCAGGAATCCCAGCCCCTGCCGCGAGAACGCTAAAGACGCGCGGCCAATGATCGCGACCGCCTTGCGTATTCAACTTGGGAGTCCTGCCGAACTCGCCCATTACCAAAACCAGGGTTTCGTCGAGCAGACCGCGCTGGATCAAGTCGTCCAGCAATGCATCGAGCGCCTGATCCAACGACGGAGCAAGTCCCACGGGGATTTTGGCCCCGGTATAACCTTCTTTCAGCCGCGTATAGGCGTCGTCGTGCGTATCCCAGCCAGCGTGGTTCACCAACACGAACGGCGCTTGCCGCTCGACTAGTCGCCGCGCCAGCAAGCAGCACTGCCCGACCGATCGACCACCATACGCCTGCCGAACGTGGGACGGTTCATCCTCCAAGCGAAACGCGAGCTTCGCCTCGGTCGATGTCGCCAGTCGATAGGCTTGCTCCATCGCCGGATTGAGCGCTGCGAAAGATTGCGTTTCGTCGCCAGATCGAGTCGCGTTGCCGAACGCTGCCGATTCCACTTGCCGAGCAAGTCGGTCCAATTGCTGGAGGTAGCCTTTCCGCCGTTCGAGCCGCTCCCGGTCCAGTCCCGGATAGTAATCCAGATCACGAACTCGAAACTCAGATCGTCCCGGATCGCCGCCTACGGAAAACGGCGCCGCCGAAGCTGGCAGAAACCCGTGCCCCGACAGACGCCCACCGCCAACTCGAAACGAAGGCACGGCGATAAACCGAGGCAAGACCTGGCTCGATTCACGCTCGGCCGC
>JAWKTM010000152.1:0-2650 GCA_041399085.1 Pirellulaceae bacterium | reverse complement strand
GCCAGCAACCGGCCGACTTCCTCGGACAATGCTGTTGGACCGGGCTCGAAGCCGTCGTCGCCAGGCAGTCGTTCGTCGCGCTGCCAAACATGAATTTGCCTTATCGGCTTGCCGATCGCCGGGTGAGAAGCGACCAATTCCCAAGCCTGTTCGGCGAGCTTGGCTGCATCGAACCCCTGCACTTTTCCCAGGGAAAATCCGTGTGTGCGAGCGAAAACGCTGGGCAGTTCCGCGTAGTCACCGGCCGCCGATTCGGGCGGCAGCTTGAACGTAACGAATCCAGGACGCGAGTACGCGAATCGTAATTCCGGCCGATTGCGAGCCAACTCGTCCTTGAGAGCCTGTTCGGCTCCGGCCTGACAACATACGAACAAGAATTGCGACTCGTTCATGCACTCCCCAACAGTTTTTGAATCAGTCCGTACCCGGCCCAAACGGTAAAGGCCCCAAAGAACAACACGGCCCAAGCCAACACAATCATGCGCGGCCAACTCATCCGCACGGCGGTCGGCAAACAGCGGCGGTTCAACACCAACAGAATCGCGCAGTACAGGAACATCACTGCCCCGTTCATCGCGGAACTTGCCTTAAACAAAGCCAGGGCTTCGACGCTTTCGCCCTTAACCGCCAGCAACAAGGCACCCAATCCGATGGTGCTCCACAAAAACAGATAGTACAGCCGCCCTTCCGTCCAGCGGGCGTTGTCGCGCAGCCAAGCGACTTTCACCAAATCGGTCGAGATGCGGCTGGTCGCGTCCAACACGCCGAACTCCGTGGTCAGCAGAATCGCGATTCCCATCAACAGAAACAGCAGCTTGACCGAGCCGCCGAACATGCGTTCGAGCGCCGCGGCCTCGCCCCACACGAATCCTAGATCCGCGCCGTATCGTTCGGCCGCCGCCGTCGCTTGCCCGTCTCGGTCGTAAAACAGCACGTAGCTGACCAGTGTCAGCAGCACTAGGCACACCACGCAGGTTACGAAGAAGCTGAAGAAGTGTTCGACGCTGGCCGCGCGCCACCACTGTCGCCAACGCTCGCGATTCGACGCCGTATCGGGAAAGTGATAACCGACCTCGGTGATCGCTTCCTCTTGTCCGGTGATCGGGCTCGTGATGCGGCCGATGTAGTAGCCCATGCCGTAGCCCTTGTCCTTGATGTAGTTGCTCTGCCCCAAGTTCAACGTGCCGCCCGCTCCGGCGAAAGCGAGCGCGCCGAGCAACGCCACGGCCGACAGCCCCGAAGCCGCCGGCGGGATGAAATCGGGCGATCCAGCGGTCGCCACGGCCGAAATCTGAGCGAAAATTGCGTCTGGGCGGTCCTTCAACAGCATCGCGGCCAAGACCACGACCGAGACCATGATTGTCGAAACTAACACCAATTGCGTCTTTTCGATTGTCTCGTACAGCACCGGGCCAGCCGTCAAAATCGCTCCGCACAGCACCATTCCGCCAATTGCGATTGGCACGGCGTGAGGCGAGAGCAAATGCCCTTCGGCGTCGAACTGCGGCCCCCAAATCAGCCAACTTACGATCTGCGCCGCACCCAACGCCCAGGCTGGAATGAACCACGGAATCACGTTGAAAGCCAGGAACAGCGGTGTCCACTTGCGGCTGAGGCGAATGAAACCGGTCAACGCGCTTTCGCCCGTGGCCAGCGACCAGCGAGTGATCTCCATGTTGATGAAGTACTGCGTGGCGACGCCCAGCAAACAGGCCCAGAAAAAAACAAAGCCGCTACGGTAAACGATGTACGGCCAAAGAATGAACTCGCCGCTGCCGAGCGCCAATCCGGCCAAGATCACGCTCGGACCGACCATCCGCCTGAGCGGCACGGGCGGCGGCAGATCGCGATATCGCATCGCGGGCAAATGGCCGGGCGGAATCACTGATTCCGGCACGAGTTCGTCGGTCGGTTGTTCCGTCGGAGTCGCGTTCATGAAGCCGCGCCTGCACGTCTGAGGGCGAAACTTCGCCCGGTTTAGCGGGTTTAATGTCGAGCGTCCGATTCTAGCAAGCCAAACGTCGTTTGGGGCGGATCGCCTCGGCAGCTAGAATGAAACCCGCGATTCGAGTGAATCTCGCGATTCGCGATCGGTTTCGTTCGCCCATGGATTTCCGCGCAAGCGTCTCTGTTCGGGAGAATTTTCCGCCATGTCCCTACCACGGTTTACCAAGTCGTTTTGCGCTGGCGTTGCGATCGTGCTGGCCGGTTGGTCCGGCGGCGCTGTCTGGGCGCAAGGACCATTTGGCGACCCGAGCGACTTTCTGCGGCGAATGGATCAAAATCGCAATGGAATGCTCGACCCTGACGAGATGCAGGGTCCGGCCCGCTTCATGATCGACCGCATGGCTCGCGACAATCCGCGGATCGATCCGTCGAAGCCGATTTCGATCGATATGATGTCCCGCGAATTCGAACGCATGCGGCAAGAACGGTTCGGCGGCGGACCGCCTGGCGGCTCGAACGACAATAGTCGCGGCGGCAGCAGCCGAGGCGGGTCGTCGAGCACGACCGACGATTCGCTCGTCCCCGGCTTCGACGTGGTGATGGAGTATCCGTTGGTTCCTGGCTTTGGAGCTGGCGGCGAATTGTTCACGGTGAAGGCCGAAGACGAGGATCGCAAGGAGGCTCAAGAACGAATTCAACGTTA
>JAWKTM010000151.1:0-2892 GCA_041399085.1 Pirellulaceae bacterium | reverse complement strand
TCAGCCAGCGGTTGCAGCCGCGTGTCGAATGCGTAGCGGCGGACGTCGAAATCTTGAGCCAGGCGCACTTGCCACGCAGCCTCTTTGTCGAGCGCTCGTCGCATCGCATCGCCGCGCGACACCGACCGCGGTCCGTCGTGAATGCCCAGGCTGCGGCTGTTGTCTGCCACAATCAAAAACAAATTGCTGCCCGGCCGCGGTCGCATGCCGCTGTACATCGGTTCGATCAAACAGACGATCAGCGCCGCCATGCCCGACAATTTGAGCAAGGCGGCGAACAACCGCGGCGCGTTGAACGAAGGCAGTCGCAGATAGGCCCAAGCGATCAATCCCATCGACAGCGCGGCCAAACCGATGGCCGGCGCCAGCCAAAGCGGCGCGCCTAGGACGATTTCGGCGATAAGTAGGTTGTCCGTCAGCACGATTTGTCTTTTCGTTCTCTACCTTTTTTCTACGCTTGGCGGTGGGAAGATATCGCCCCGCACGCGACGCGATTGCGGCTCACCTGCCGGTCCCTAGTCGCTCGTAGTAGCGCCGCGTCTTCTCCGAATACTGCGGCGGAATCGGATCGCGGTCCAGCGGCACGAGAGCTTCGTCCGACGTGCGTCGCAGCAGTTCCTCCGCCACGCGATCGCGCAGCTCGGCCAGCGGCTCGGCCACCTCCGCTCGCACCAAATCCCAATTCGGCGGCCGCGAATGCCGCTTCCAGTCGATTCGCATGTCGCGGGCTCGTTCGCGAATCCGAGACGCTTCCGCGCGAAGTTGCGGATCGTCGACCATTTCCTCCACATCACGTAACCGATCGGACCAGTCAAGGAAGTCCTCGCCCGTCAGCGGCGCGGCCGGGCGACCGCTCTCGTCCATGAATGGGGCGAAGCCGCCGGCGTTAAAGCCACCATCGTTAAAAGGACCGCCCTGCTGATTCGGCTGTCCGCCGCCCGTTGGTTGCTGGCCCGGCTGAGTTTGGTTCGGCGACTGGGACTGCCCTGGCTGAGCGCCTCCAGGCCGATCGCCTCCTGCCGGAGCGCTCGCGGGACTACCGGGCTGACCCGGTTGCTGACCAGGTTGTTGACCCGGTTGATTCGTTGGCTGTTGACTGGGTTGTTGACCATTGGGTTGTTGACCACCGGGTTGCCCTTCGCCGGGTTGTTGCCCTGATTGAGACGACTGCTCGCCTGGTTGTTCGCCATTTTGCTCGGCGGGCGAGCCGCTCGGCGATGGCGAACCTGACTGTCGTTCCGGCTGTTCACCTGTCGGAGTTGGATTGCCTCCGTTGCGCGAGTTCTCGCGTGGCAAATCATCTTGGTTTGACGGCCCGTTCGCGGTCGGTTCTCGACTGTCCGTTTGCTGGTCCGATTCGCCATTGGGTCTCGATTCACCATTGGGTGTTGAACGCCGCTGCGCCTCCGCGTCGCCCGGCTCGCCCGACTCTCGGGGTTGCCGCGAGCGACGTTCGGCTGGCGGTTCGCCCGTGTTGCGAGCCACTTCGTCGTTCAGCTCGTCGGCCAGACGCTCCAGTTCCTCGCGCGCTCGTCGCAGGGCTTCGGTGTCGTCGCCCAGGACGCTTTCGGCCGCCTGCTCGATTCCTTCGCGAAGCTGACGGATGCCTTCGCGAGCGAGTTGCTCTTGCTGCTGAGCGTCCTCGATCAAGCCTCGACGCAGCGACGACTCAGCGGCCGGCAACGCTCGTTCCAAGTTCTGCTCGGCGGCGTCGCGCGCCGCTTCATACAGTCGCTCGGAAAGCAACGGTTCGGTCGCTTCCGCTTCGAGCGTCGTCTCGCGCATCCGTTCCAAGAGCTGCTGCAATCGTTGTTGTTGCTCGCGAAGCTGTTCCGGCAGTTCTTCGCGCGACGAATCATCTCGCAACGAATTCGCATTCTCTTCAGACTCATCCGCATTCAACTGTTCGGCCAATTGCTGTTGCCGTTGTTCCAACCTACGAGCGTCGTCGCGCATCTCGCGCAGCTCTTCCTCGAACCGATTCGACGCCTGACGCCGCAG
Organism: Pirellulaceae bacterium; assembly: GCA_041399085.1. Taxonomy (GTDB): domain Bacteria; phylum Planctomycetota; class Planctomycetia; order Pirellulales; family Pirellulaceae; genus JAWKTM01. Next base: position 891 of record JAWKTM010000151.1, on the reverse strand, counting down.
TTCGTTTCGCAGGTCTTCGAACTGTTGTTCGGCCCGAGCCCCCGCCGCCGTCGCTTGCGGAACCATGCCTTCCTCCAACGCCTCCGACGCCCGTCGCACTTGCTCGCGAGTCAGTTCGAGCTGCTGCCGCTCGTCGTTCATTCGCTGTTGGTTTTCCGGCGATTCCATCCGCGATTGCAGCTCGTCCGTGTCGCGCAGGATTTGCTGCTGTTCCTCGGTCAGTCGCTGAAGTTGACGCCGCAGTTCCTCTCGCTCTGCTTCGGTTTGAGCTTCCTCCAACGCCGACTGCAATTCCTTCAGACGCTCGTTCAAATCATTTTGCCGACGAGCCAACTCGCTCAAGCGATTCAACACTTGGCGAGTTTCGCGGTCCTGCAACTCTTGTTGCGATTGCGGTTCGGCGGTCCGCTCCGTCTCGTAGCGGTTTTCGTCGTTCGACAAATCCAGTTGGTCCAACTGTTGTTGCGAACGATTCGATGACGAACTGGATTGCCCCTGCTGGCCCGCTTGCTGTTGCGAGCGAATGACGTTGTGTTCACGCGCCCGCAAACGCAGCAACGCTTGATAAGCCGCCTGTTCTGCCGCCAGCGCCGGACGCAACGGCGACAAGGCTGGTCCGTCTTTCGTCGCCCGCAGCTCGTCGAAGGCGTCGTTCATCGCTCGCAGCACCGCTTCGCCGTGCGACTGTGATTCGGCGTCTTCCAGATTGCCTACCAGCTCGTTCGCCTGCTCCAACGCCGAACCTTGCGACTGGTAGATCAGCTCCGCGTCGCCAGCGAACGGCTCGGTTGGCTTGTCGGCCGTTTCGCGGCGAATCAATTTCCAAGTGGCGTTGATGATCTGTTTTTGCAGGTCGGCAAGCTGCTCGGCCTGCTGAGCGTTCTGGCTTCC
>JAWKTM010000150.1:0-3011 GCA_041399085.1 Pirellulaceae bacterium | reverse complement strand
TCGATTTCGATGGGGGCGTGGTGCTCGACGCCGTAAACCTTGGCTGGCAAAACGTGCCGCTGCGCAAGCTGATGCGGGACGAGTTTCGTTGCCCGGTCGCGGTGCTGAACGACGTCGACGCGGGCGTTTACGGCGAATACCGGTTCGGCGCGGCCAAGGCAGCTCGATGCGCTATTGGCATTTTTCCGGGCACGGGAATTGGCGGCGGTGGAGTCTACGACGGCCAAATCATTCGTGGCAAGAAGTGTTCGGCGATGGAGATCGGCCACGTTCAAGTCAACCCGACCGGTAAGCTCTGTGGTTGTGGCTTTCGCGGGTGCTTGGAGACGGAAGCCAGCCGTTTGGCGATCGCGGGCGAAGTGGCCAAGGCGGCTTATCGCGGCGACGCTCCGCATCTGATGAAGAACGTCGGCACCAATTTGGCCGAGATTCGTAGCGGCGCGTTGGCCGATTCGATCAAGGCTGGCGATGTCGTGGTCGAAGAGATCGTACGCACGGCGGCTTCGCAAATCGGAAAAGCCGCGGCGGCCGTGGTTCACTTGTTGGGGCCGGACGTGATTGTGCTCGGGGGCGGGTTGGTCGAGGCCATGTCCGATTTGTTCGTGTCCGTCGTCAGCCACTCGATCAATCACAACGTGATGCCGCCGTATGTCAACTCATTTAAAGTTGTGCCGGCCAAATTGAAGGACGATGCCGCCGTGATGGGCGCGGCCGCTTGGGCCGAGAAGGTCGCGGCACAAGGCGCCTGACGGCCTAACGGACGACAGCGTGAAGCGTGAGGCGAGTGATCTTCACCAAATATTCATGCGGCTCAAGTAGAACATCGCCATGTCCACGGTCAATTCCGAAGATTCCAAACGCGAAACGAAATCCACGACGCGTCCCGTAGCGGTGATCGACATCGGGGCCACGTCGATCCGCATGGCCATTGGCGAGATTGGCGAATACGGCGGCGTGCGGCGGCTGGATTCGCTCACTCAAGCCGTAAACTTGGGCAAGGACACGTTCACGCATGGCGCGATCAGCAAGGCGTCGATCGAAGATTGCGTGCGGGTGTTGAAAAGCTACCGTCGGCTGCTCGACGAGTATCAGATCACGTCGTCCGACCAAATTCGCGTGATCGCGACAAGCGCGGTGCGCGAAGCGAGCAATCGTTTGGCGTTTATCGACCGCATTTATATCGCCACCGGTTTGCAGGTCGAGCCGATTGACGAAGCCGAAGTGAATCGCGTGACTTACTTGGGCGTGCAGCCGTTTCTGGAAGCCGAACCGCAGTTGGCGGCCGCGCGCACGATTGTGACGGAAGTGGGTGGCGGCAACACCGAAGTGCTGGTCGTGAAGAACGGCAACGTGGTGTACGCCCACACCTATCGGCTGGGATCGTTGCGGCTGCGCGAGACGCTGGGCGCGTATCGAGCTCCCACGCGCAAGTTGCGCGACATTATGAAGAACCAGATTCTGCGAACGGTTCAGCAGATTCAGGAACAGGTTCACACCGATGGCCGCATCGAGATGATCGCACTAGGCGGCGACGTTCGGTTCGCCGCGACTCAGTTGCTGCCCGACTGGGTTCCCAGCGCCTTGGCCCGCGTGCCGGTACCGACGCTGGAAGAGTTTACCAACGAGATTCTGGAACTGAGCGAGGACGAAATCGTTCGCAAGTTTCATCTGACGTTCCAGGAGGCCGAGACCGTGGGTCCGGCGTTGTTGGCTTATGTCGAAGTGGCCAAGGCGTTCAATCTGGTCAACGTATTGGTGACCAACGTCAATCTGCGTTACGGTCTGCTGCAAGAGATGGCCGTGCGGAATGCCTTCACCGACGAGTTTCGCAACCAGATTATTCGCTCGGCGATCGACCTCGGGCGGCGGTTTGATTTTCACGAAGCACACGCGCGTCACGTCGCCGAATTGGCTCGCACATTGTTCGAGCAACTGCGGGCCGAGCACCAGTTGGACGCCCGCTACGAAACGATCCTTTACATCGGCGCTTTGCTACACGAAATCGGATTGTTCATCGCCCAGCGCAGTTACCACAAGCATTCGATGTACGTGATTCGCAACAGCGAAATCTTCGGGCTTGGCCGCAAGGACTTGCTGATGGCCTCGCTCATCGCGCGTTACCACCGCCGCGCTTCGCCGCAGCCGACGCACGAAGGCTACTCGACGCTGGATCGCGACGAACGCGTGACGGTCGCCAAGCTGGCCGCGTTGTTGCGAGTCGCCATTTCGCTGGACGAATCGCGCAGCCAACGCATCCAAGAAATCCTCTGCCAGTTCGAGGACGGCAAGCTGGTGATCGCCGCCCCGCGCGTCGACGACTTGGCGCTCGAACAACTGGCGTTGCGGCAGAACAGCTCGCTGTTCGAAGAGGTGTTCGGCATGCAAGTCCAGCTACGCACCGTCCGCCGCTGATTCTTCCGAGCAAACAATTAGGCCCTAGCGATCGTCCCTTTTCCATGACCGACACACCCACTCATTACCTAAATCGCGAACTTAGCTGGCTGGAGTTCAATCAACGCGTGCTGGACGAAGCTCGCAACGAATCCAACGCGTTGCTCGAGCGGCTGAAGTTCCTGGCCATTACCGGCTCGAACTTGGATGAGTTCTTCATGGTTCGCGTCGGCGGTTTGAAGCAGCTTCAGGCTCAAGGCCAAACGAAACCCGATCCGGCGGGAATGACTCCGCGTCAGCAGTTGGAAGCCGTGGGCGAACGAATTCGACGCATGACGGCCGAGCAGTACGAGACGTTTGCCGAGCTCGAACCGCAATTGGCGGAAGCGGGCGTGCGGCGGCTTCGCGGATCGGATTACACCGAGCGGCAGAAGGAGTTGCTCGAACAGATTTTCGAGAACGAGATCGCGACGGTGCTGACGCCGCAAGCCGTCACGTCGATCGACGATTTCCCGCTCGTCATCAACCAAACGCTGAACATCGCCGTGCGATTGGCTCCGGCCGACGCCAGCGAAGAACCGCGTTTTGCCGTGATTCCGCTGGGCCGCACGCTGAACCGA
>JAWKTM010000149.1:0-3063 GCA_041399085.1 Pirellulaceae bacterium | reverse complement strand
CTTCGAAGACTCAGGGCGTGCCACCCAATTGCAGGACAGCCACGCCCTTCGAAGGCGTAGGGCGTGCCACGCGAATGCAGGACAGTGCCGCTGACATGCGCGTTGGGATTCGGCGTTCGTAATTTGTACGCCTTGGACGATAGCGAAGGGTTACTTCGCGGGTTCGGCGGCGGGCTTTGGCAAGTGGCGATCGGCGAAGTTGAGATATTGCTCCCAGTCGTAGTCCGTCACATCATGCTTGCCGGTGCGGATGTGATAGCCGATCGTGCCTTCGGCGGCCGGTTGGTCGACGGCGGGCATGGCATCGGCGGTGAGGCCGGGCAGTCCGAACAGCTCGTACACGGGCGATGCGTGTTTGCCCGAGAGAAACTCGCCGCGCGGATCGGCCCATTGATCGTCTTCGGCGCTGGCGATGTAGACCGGCCGCGGCGCCATCAGGGCGATCAGCTCATGTTGGTCGACCGGCAACGCGGCTTCGTTGTCGTTGTATTGGTTGAATTGATCGCAGAACCAATGGGGGAACGACGTATTGATTCGCTTGACCGTTTCGCCGAACTGCCGGCGGCTGAGCGCCGCGCCGCCGCAGCCTGAATCGTTCGAGATCACCAACGCGAATCGTTCGTCCGTGGCGCCGGCCCACAGCGAGGTCTTGCCCAGCCGCGAATGACCCAGCACGGCGACTCGCTGGTGGTCGATATCCTTGTCCTTTTCCAAGTAGTCGAGCGCGCGGCTTAGGCCCCAGGCCCACGCTCCGATCGTGCCCCATTGATCGTCGTGCGGTTTGGCCGGGCCGTAGGTATAGGCCAGCGGATGCACGCCGTTGCGGAAGCCGTCGTCGAAATCGGGATCGATATCGCCGCAATAGATCGTGACCAGGGCATAGCCGCGGGCCAAGATCTTCTCGACCGGCCAGCGGCTGCTGCTCGTGCCACGGCTGGCCTCGGTGGCTTGGTTGTCGACGATGCCGCGTTCGGGATTGTTGCGCATCCAGGATTTGGAAAGGTTGATGCCGGGATCGCTGTGGATCGTGTGGTTGCCGTTGAAGTTCAGGCCGATAAAGGCGGGATACGGCGGCTGGGGAGCGGGCTTCGCTTCGGCCGCGACCGGGGTTTCGGAATCAGCCGGCTTCGCGTCAGCCGGTTTTTCCTCGGCGGCCGGCGCGGGAGGATTAGGGTTCGGCAGATAGATCAGCAGCTCCATTTGCGGGCCGTTGTTGGACGAGGTGAAGTACACCTTGACTTGGCGGCGGATCGCTTGGCCGTCCAGAGCGACTTCGCTGGACAGCTCTTGGAAGCGGAGTCCGCCGATGCGTCCGGGCGAGCGACCGTAGACATGCCGCTGGAACAGCTCGAGCACTTCCGGCCGCCGGACTTTGGTCCACATTTCGGCCGAGCTGACCGGCCGACCGTCGTTGGTCGTCAGCGGATCGGGCAATTCGTATTGGGGAACTTTCGCTTCGTCGTAATTGAATCCGGCGGGTTGAGCGGAGGCGTCGTCTGAAGTCATCGCGGCGATACCGAGAAAGAGGAGACCGAGAGCGAAACGAAGCTTGAGCATGGCGGCGAACTACCTTGCGTGGATAGGTGGCGGGAGTGTCGAAGGGAACAGCGGCTATCTTGGTCAAAGTGCCGGCCAAAATCAATTTGTGGGGCGGTTTGGCAACTCGTTGACGATGTTTGGGCCCTGTGATACGTTGGCTCGCTTATCGGTGCCGGCGGGAGAACCGAAGCAATTAGGCCGCGAAACGGGCGATGCGACTCGCCCTTCTTCATCGAACAGGAGCGTTGCATCATGGCTCACGAAGTCACACTAATCACGGGCGATGGGACCGGACCGGAGTTGGCCGAAGCGGCTCGCAAGTGCGTGGATGGGACCGGCGTCCAGATCAACTGGGACGTGCAGGAAGCCGGCGTCGACGTGATGGAGCGATTGGGAACGCCGATCCCGGACAGCACGATCGAAAGCGTGCGTCGCACCAAGTGTGCCTTGAAGGCGCCGATCACGACGCCGGTCGGCACGGGCTTTCGCAGTATTAATGTGTATTTGCGGCGGAGCTGGGGTTGTTCGCCTGCATCCGTCCATGCAAATACTATCCGGGCGTGCGGAGCTTCTTCAGCGAACAAGGCGTGGATATCGTCATCGTTCGCGAGAATACGGAGGACTTGTACGCGGGCGTCGAATTCGAGGCGGGCAAGCCCGAGACGGGGCAGTTGATCGAGTTCATCAACAATCTGCCGTCCGACCGCAAGATCAAGACCGGGGCGGAAGAGACCGGCGTGTCGATCAAGCCGATCAGCGTGTCCGGCACGGAGCGGATCGTGCGTTGTGCGTTCGATTACGCTCGCGAGAACGGCCGCAAGAAAGTCACGGCCGTTCACAAGGCCAACATCATGAAGTACTCGGACGGCTTGTATCTGAAGACGGCGACGAAGGTGGCCGAGTCGTATCCCGAGATCGAGTTCGAGGAGCGGATCGTTGACAACATGTGCATGCAGCTCACGCAGAAGCCCGAGTTGTACGACGTGCTGGTGTTGCCGAATTTGTACGGCGATATCGTGAGCGATTTGGGAGCTGGGTTGGTCGGCGGCCTGGGCGTGGCGCCCGGCGCGAATATTGGTCCGAACGGCGCGGTGTTCGAGGCGACGCACGGCAGCGCTCCGAAGTACAAGGGCCAGAACAAGGTGAATCCGACGGCGTTGATCTTGTCGGGCATGTTGATGCTTCGTCACCTGGGCGAGCGTGAGGCGGCCGATCGGCTGGAGGCGGCGGTGGCCGCGGTGATCGCGGAAGGCAAGTCGGTCACTTACGACTTGAAGCCGCATCGCGACGACCCCACGGCGGTCGGCACGCAGGAAATGGCCGAAGCGATTTGCGCGAAGATGTAATCGGGTCGGTTGCATGGCCCGACGAGGTTAGTGATTCAATCGCTTGAAGACCGCGACGAAAAACGAAAGAGCTCCGACTGGGTCGGAGCTTTTTTTGTTGGCGGAGATGAGTGGAAAAGCGGGGATCGCGGCAGGCGCGTTGGACTTCGGTCGATAGGGGCTGCTTTACCAAGTTTGC
>JAWKTM010000148.1:0-3144 GCA_041399085.1 Pirellulaceae bacterium | reverse complement strand
TTGATCCCGCGAGCGAATAGGGACGCGACCGAAAACAACTTGTTGCTTTAGCGGAACGGCGCGAGCCGGCCCGTATCGCGTAACCGGAGGGCTCGCGCCCTGCCGCTACAAGCGGTTTGAGTGAGCTGTTCGCTTGGCGGCACGATGGGGCGTTGGATTTACGCCGGCAAACCTTGAGCGGCCAGCGCGATCGCGCCGTGGACGACCACTGCTTCGCCGAGTTCCGCCGGTACGATGCGATACTGTTTCGCCAACGGGGGAAACACGTATCGCGCGACTTGCTCGCGCAGCGGCGCGAAAAACATTTGCTCGCCGATCAACGACACGCCGCCTCCAACGACCACGGTTTCGGGCGCGAGCAACGTGATGACTTGAGCGATCGCCCAGCCCAGCGTCTGAATTGCATGCTGAACGACCGCCGTGGCGATTTGGTTGCCTTCCGCTGCGGCTTGAGCCACTTGCTTGGCCGTCAGCGAATCGATGTCCCCGTTGCAGCGATTCAGCAGATCGCGGACGTATTCCTGGTCGGCTTGCTCGACATCGTGAATGCGTTTCTTCAAAGCCAGCGGCGTTTGCGGCCCGTGCTGACCTCGAATGGAATCGAGCGGCGGCGTGACTTCGCCGCTGATTCGTTTCTGAGCCGCCGCGACAATGCCCCAGCCGCTGGCCAGCGACTCGACGGTTTCGTCGGGCCGATCCGCATGTGGCCCCGGTCGCAGGTGGCCGATCTCGGCGCTGGCCGGACGCCCCGCGCCTTGCAGCTTCCCGTCCACGACATAACCGCCGCCGATTCCCGTGCCCACGGTGACATAGAACGTCGAGCGGCTACTGCGTCCCGCGCCCAGTGTCGCTTCCGCCAACGCGGCCACATCGCAATCGTTGCCGATCACGGCCGGTGCTTTCACGATGTTCGTCAGCCACGCGGCGAGCGGAAACGAGTCCCAGCCTTCGACCTGATGGCTCTTCGTGGTAACACCACGCGACGAATCAACCGGTCCGCCAAAACCGACTCCGATGCGATCAATCGGATGCGACTGGGCCAGCGTCGCGGCGCCACGCTCGATCTGCTCCAGGATTCCGGTCGCGCCGCGCGCCGCGTCGATATCAAACCTCTCGAACGCGGCAAATTCGCCATCGGCGCGATCGCTCACGCCCAGTTGCAACTTGGTTCCACCAATCTCAATTCCCAGCAGCATCGGCTCACTCGCAACAGATTCGATCTTGGAAAGGTCCGGCGACGCCCGGCACGCCAAACTACACGCCAGCGTAGCGGCCTTCGCTGTTGATGCGAGCGAACACATCGTTTAGCACCCAATGGAACAGGCATAAGTGGATGCTTTCGACCATGCCCATGTCCATCAAATCCACGTGCAGGCCATGCCGCGCCAACTCACGCAAGCGGCCGCCCTTGTAGCCGGTCAGTCCCAGCGTGACGAGTCCGTGTCGGTTGGCCCAATCGACGGCGTTCAACACATTCGGACTATTCCCCGAACCGCTGATCGCGATCACGAGATCGCCCTCCGAACCGTAGTTCATCAACTGCTGAACGAAAATCTGGTCGTAAGCCAAGTCGTTGCCGACGGCCATCAGCCAGCCAGCGTTGTCCGTCAGGCTCAGCACCTTCAGCCGCCGCTTGGATTCGTCGTGCAAATCCGCTTCACGCAGCGTGCTCTTGCCCAAGTCCTCGGCCATGTGGCTGGCCGTCGTGCCGCTGCCGCCGTTGCCGAAAATGAATACGAAGCGACCGTTCTCCCAAGCGTTGTAGATCAAGTCGGCCCATTGCCGCAGTTCGTCTTGATTCACACGTTCGATTTCGGACTGAAGGCGAGCCAAATAATCGGGGGCGGATAATGTTGCGCCGAGCATGCAGGGGTTCCTTTGTGTGGGAGGGGATAAGACTGTCGCTGGCCGCTGAACACGATGTTTGAACACGACGTTGCCACGGCCCGACAGTCTAACGATCGTGGAAGCGGATTTAAGCGGGCTCCCCCGCGAATGGATGTGTCGAGGCAGTGCTCTGCTCGCACACTCCAACGCTTGTCGCAATCCTCAAAATCCGTGCAATCGGCACGATTGAAAGACTTTCGCTCACGGTGCGGCCAGTGCTCGCGACTGTGCGGCCGGCCACACTGATCGGTCGGAATCGCACGCTTTAAGGACCGTAGGATTAAGACGAACGTGGTTTTTATGGCGGTATAAAGATGTCTAATAATAGGCACCTAACTTGCGGGTTAAGACAACGTTAATGAACAGTTCTTTTCTATGAGAGGTGTCGCCATGAACATCAAGAAGATTCTGTTCCCCACAGATTTCTCGCACACCGGCGACGCTGCCTTGCATTTGGCAACTTCTTTGGCTCGGGATAACGGGGCAACCTTGCTGATTGTGCATGTGGAGGAGCCACCAGTCGCGTATGGAGGCGGCGAGATGTACTACGGGATTCCCGATCCGGCAACCGAGGATCTGCAACGGATGTTGCAGGAAATCAAGCCGGACGACGAGGCGGTGCCTTACGAGCATCGGTTAGTAACGGGAGACCCAGCGGCCGCGGTAGCGCGGCTGGCCGAGGAAGAGCACGTTGACATGATCGTAATGGGAACTCACGGACGCACAGGCTTATCCCGCATGGTGATGGGCAGCGTCGCGGAGGCGGTCGTGCGGCGGGCTCAGTGTCCAGTGTTGACTTTCCGACAACCGCGGTCTGATCCTGAGAAATGAGGTGTCCGATGAACCAAACTTTTACCTCTGACAGCCGAGCGTTCGTCGTCCATTTGCGCGACGAACACCGTCGCTTGAACGAAGCGACTCACGATTTGGAATCCGAATTGGCCGCACAGGCTTTGCATTCTGCTCGCAAGGTGAATAAGAACGTGACCGACAGCCTCCGGCGGCTTCGCAATCGGTTGGCTCAGCACTTCCTGGAAGAAGAGGAAGGCGGCTGCATCGAGGAAGCCGTGGCTCGTTGCCCGACGCTGTCCACCGAGGCATTCAACTTGGAGCACGAGCACCGGGACTTGCTGGCGGAGCTGGATCAACTGATCGCTCAATCCGGCGAACAACCCGAGTTGCCGCAATTGGCCACGCGATACCAAACGTTTGCCACGCGGTTGCGGATCCACGAGGCTCACGAAAACAAGCTGCTGG
>JAWKTM010000147.1:0-3159 GCA_041399085.1 Pirellulaceae bacterium | reverse complement strand
GTCGGCTCGACGAATCGTTTAGGCGAAGCGCCGCAAGACCGGCCCGTCCGCCCGGGCGATATTCACCACACAATCTACCGAGTGCTAGGCGTCGATCCCCACATCGCGTTCCTAAACCACTCGGGCCGTCCCACGCCGGCCATCGATCACGGCAGCGTGATTGAAGAGCTGTTCTAGGGCGCTTAACGATCGCGAAGACCGGCGGCGGCGCCTTGCGCGTTTCTCCGATGTCTTAACGCGACCCGCAGATGAGAAGACACCCAAATACGAGCTCTCGGCGCGCGAGTGATTCGACTAATTCACTTGCTTGCGCCGAGGGCTTGGGATTTTTTCATCAGCCGCTCGACCTAGCGCGACTCGCGCATGTCGGCTTCGACCATCAATTGCACCAACTCGCGGAACCCAACCTTAGGCCTCCATTTCAATTCTCGTTGGGCCTTGGATGCGTCGCCGCACAACAAGTCAACTTCGGCCGGCCGGAAGTAGCGGGGATCAATTTCGATCACGACCCGCCCGTTGGGATCGATGGCCCGTTCTTCGACACCGCTCCCTTCCCACGTAATTGGCAACTCCGCCACGGCGAACGCCAATTCACAAAACTCGCGCACCGAATGCGTTTCACCGGTTGCGATCACATAATCGTCGGGCCGATCGGCCTGCAACATTAACCACATCGCTTCCACATAATCGCCCGCGTATCCCCAATCGCGACGCGCGTCGAGGTTCCCCAGATACAGCCGCTGCTGACGTCCGGCCGCGATTCGCGCCACGGCACGAGTGATTTTGCGTGTGACAAACGTTTCGCCGCGACGTGGCGACTCATGGTTGAACAAGATCCCGTTCACCGCGAACATCCCATACGCTTCGCGATAATTCCGCGTCACATAAAAGGCATATGCCTTGGCGGCCGCATAAGGACTGCGGGGATAAAACGGAGTCGACTCGCGCTGCGGCGTTTCCAAAACTTTGCCATACAACTCGGAGGACGAAGCTTGATAGATTCGCGCCGAAGTGAGTTCGACTTCCCGCATGGCCTCCAATAAACGAATGGCGCCCAAACCCGTGACATCGCCCGTGTACTCCGGAACCTCGAAGGACACCTTTACGTGCGATTGCGCGCCGAGGTTATAAATCTCGTCTGGGCGTATTGTTTTGAGAATTTGATTCAGCGACGAACCATCACTCAAGTCACCAAACACCAATCGCAGTCTCACATCCGGGTCGTGCGGGTCCTGGTAGATATGATCGATGCGGCCCGTGTTAAAGGACGACGAACGGCGAACAACACCATGGACCTCATAGCCCTTTTGCAATAGCAATTCGGCCAAATAAGAACCATCCTGGCCGGTGATCCCGGTAATCAAAGCACGTTTGCCGTTGCGAGGCGGATACTGTTTCATGAGTGGGATACTTCAGTGTGGTTGAACAAGTTGATCGCCGGCGGGACCTTGTGGCGAGTTTTCCAAAAACCAGGCGTAGGTCCGCTGAATACCTTCGCGCAATTCGATTCGATGTCGCCAACCTAACGAATGCAGGCGGCTCACATCCATCAACTTGCGCGGCGTCCCGTCGGGCTTGGTGGAATCGAAAACCAATTCGGCGGCGGGATGCACAAAGTCCCGGACCGTTTCGGCCAATTCTCGGATACTAAGATCGACACCCGTGCCGACATTGATGTGCTGCTCGTCTTGATAATGATTCATCAGGAACAGGCAGGCGTCGGCCAAGTCGTCGACGTGTAGGAACTCGCGGCGAGGCGAGCCGCTGCCCCAAATGACGACTTCCCGTTCGCCCGCGACTTTGGCTTCATGAAAACGCCGAATCAGCGCCGGCAACACGTGCGAGCTTTGCAGGTCGAAATTGTCGTTGGGCCCGTACAAATTGGTCGGCATGGCCGAAATAAAATCGCAACCGTACTGACGCCGGTACGCTTGGCACAATTTGATGCCCGCGATTTTGGCCACGGCATACGGTTCGTTCGTGGGCTCGAGCGGCCCTGTCAGCAACGCCTCCTCGCGCATCGGCTGAGCGGCTTCGCGAGGATAGATGCACGAGCTGCCGAGATACAGCAACCGTTTGACGCCGAACCGGTAGCTGGCATGCACCACCGTGGCGTGAATCATGAGGTTGTCGTAGATGAACTCGGCGGGACGCGTTGAGTTGGCCCAGATTCCGCCTACGGTTCCGGCCACCAGCATCACATGCCGCGGCCGATGCTCGTCGAACCACCGCTCGACTGCCGCTTGATTGCGTAAATCCAACTGGTCGCGAGTCGCCGTCAGAATGCGAGAGTAACCGCTCGTTTGTAGGTGGCGAACGATCGCCGAGCCCACCAACCCACGATGACCGGCGACAAAGATCGATTCATCGTGGGCTATAAGATTCGACATGAATACGCGATCGTGAAAGACTTCAGCCGACTTCGACGGAGTTAATCACACGCGTGCGCCCCGAGACGGCTCGCACAACTTCTTGAGCCAGTTGCTTGTGATAGAAAGTGGAAACGCGGCCGGAAATCAGCAGCGTTTCATTTTGCCGTTCGACTTGCAAATGTCGCAAATCGTAGATCGGGCTTTCTTGGAGAGCCGAACGGGCTTGGTCGCCGACATCCGTCGTCAATGTAGCGGGCATCCTGAAAAATCCTTTCAATGCGTCGTCGTCACGCGCTGATTCTCGCGCACGGGAATCCTGCCCCCGACTCGGCCTCGGCAATCCTCAACGTGCCTCGACGACTTGTCCGTGGAGTGTTCAATGTACCGGTTTCGGATTTCCATTGTCAAGCGCTTCCAGCGTTGCAAGCACTTGTCATTCCACGGCGGAGATCAATTGCCGAGCCGCGAGAAACTGGACGACTTGATCGGCCAGCACATCGGGCGTGTGGGCCGCCGAATCCAGCGTCAATTCGGGATTCTCCGGCGGCTCGTAAGGATCGTCGATGCCCGTAAACTGACGAATCTTCCCAGCGCGAGCCAGCTTGTACAGTCCTTTCGGATCGCGGGCTTCACACACTTCTAATGGCGCATTGACCAAGACTTCAACAAAGTCGCCCGCGCGGCCCGCTTCCAGCCGCCTGCGCACCGCGTCACGATCGCGCCGATAAGGGCTGACAAAAGCCGTCAGCGTCACTAATCCGGCCGACGCGAACAGTTCCGCCACCGC
>JAWKTM010000146.1:0-3316 GCA_041399085.1 Pirellulaceae bacterium | reverse complement strand
TTCCAAATCCGGCGGCAAGTGCGGCTGGAGTTTGCTGGGTCGCAGCGGTTGGTGGCGATCGATCTCGCGCAGCAGCGCAGCGCCCTCTTCCGCCCGAAACGCCGGCTGCAACGTGAGCAATTCGTAGAGCGTGACGCCCAGCGAATAGACATCGCTACGGGCATCGACCAGCGCGGCGTCGCCCGTCGCTTGTTCGGGACTCATGTATCGCATCGTGCCGACCATGTCCCCGGTCCGCGTGAGCGTGGCGTTTGTGTGGCAGCGAGCCAGACCGAAATCGGTTACCCAAAGTTTGCCATCACCATCGAGCATCAAGTTCGATGGCTTGATGTCGCGATGCACCACGCCTTCTTCGTGCGCGGCATGCAGCGCCTGAGCGGCTTGAATGCCGAGTCGTGCGACGGCCCGGAAATATGCTTGGCGGCTGGTCCACTTGTCAACCAACGTCGCCTGATTCGCCGTGTCCGAATTCCGAGGTTCCGACGAGCCGCCGACAGGCTTGGCTTCCGAGCCAAACGTGGAACCGCGTGCCGATTGGCGCTGTCGCAGTTCCGCGATTGCGCGGTCCAGCGGTTGGCCGTCGATGAACTGCATGGCGTAGTAGTAGACGCCTCGCTCGGAGCCGACGGCGAACACCGGCGCGATGTGCGGATGATGAAGCTGGGCCGCCGCCGTCGCTTCGTTCTTGAATCGCGCGATTTGGCGCGAGTCCAACACGGCGGCGAATGGCAGCACTTTCAACGCCACCCGCCGGCTCAATGAAATCTGGCGCGCTTCGTACACAACGCCCATTCCTCCGCGGCCGACTTCGCGGATCAGCTCGAAGTCGCCCAGTCGCCGAGCGGTGTCTTCGTCGCCGTCGGGTGTGTCGGGCGTCGGCTGCGGGGCTTGAAAACCGGCCGCCGCATCGTGCAGCTCGACCAAGCTATGAACGTAGAACGCCAGCGGCTCGGCCAAATCCGGATGCTCGGCGACCAGCGACTCAAGCCGCAGCGGAGCATTGCGTTCGAGCGATGTGAGGTACGCATCCAACACGGCCGTCAAACGCTGTTGCTGTTCGACCGTGAGACCATCGAATGCGGACGGCTCGTCGCGTGAAATATCGGTGGCGATGGCCGAATCGGCTGACATGCCTTATTCCTGGGTGCGCGGCGTCACTCGGTCGGTTCGTACACTTGCTTGAGCTTCTCGATCGCCCGCAGCCACAACATCCGCACGGCTCCGGGCTTGCGGTCCATGCGAGCGGCGATTTCCTCGAACGACAAGCCTTGCAGGTTCCTTAGCACGATCACGTCGCGATACTGCGGACGAAGTTTTGCCAGTTGGTCGGCCAACGCCACGGATCGCTCGCGCTGGTGCGAACGAGCACTGGGGGATGATCCAGCATCGGCCAGCACTTGCCCCATCCGCATCGCCGACTGATCCATCCGGTTGTTCAATTGTTCCAGCGACACCTCGCAACGCACATCGCGTTTGCGAGCCTTGACGTGCGTTTCGATCGCGTGATGCAGGCAATTGATCAGCACTTGTCGTAGCCATCCAAGCAGCTCGCGTTCGGTTCCGCCGCGGAATTGGCGGAAGTCGCGATGCGCGGACAGCATCGCCTCTTGCACCAAATCGGACGGATTCAATCGCCGTTGGAGACGAGCGTCGAATTGCGTGGTCGCCAGCACGGTGAGATAGTTGCGATAAAGCTGCAACAGTTGGCCGAGCGGTTCAGCGGCCCCGTCACGAGCTTCGGCGATCCATGTTTCAACGGGCGGACTTGACATGCGCGCGAAGACCATCGGCTGGTGGTGAACGTCAGCTTGTGAGCGATCGCCGAACGCGATCTTGGGATGAGTGCGGCAATTGTACCCACTGCGTCAATCTCGAATGGTTGATCGCGAATCAGGTCGCCTGCCAGTATTCAATGTTAAACGCAACCCGCGGACAGATTCGTCGGAAAATCGGGCCGAGTCGAGACTTTTTTCGTGGCTGGTTGAAGCGGTCAACGGCACGGCACGGCCACGGCCACGGCCGATCGGACGCAGAGGAGCAGGCAGCGGACGTGGTCGACCGTGCGCGAAGTCGGCGCGCAAAAGCAACGGGCGGCCGATCGCTCGGCCGCCCGTCGTTGGATTGACAAGAGTCGTCATGAAGCCGACTCTCGGGCAAGTTCAGACTTTGAACTTAGCGACGAATGTCATCGCGAGTCTCGGGGCGTTGCGTGGTGTTCACATCGACATCCACATCGGCGCCGCGTCGCGTATTCACTTGGGCGAAGAACTGATTCACTTCGTCAACATACGCCTTGTTATTGAAGCTGGCATAGCCGTCGTCGCCCAACGTCGGAGCCTTCTTCAACAGCGGCTCCTCGATGTTCAACACCAGCACGTGATCGTCGTCGCGTTGCTTGACCATCATCGACTTCCAAGGCACGGCAACTAGCTTGTCGCCAAATCCCAGAAATCCGCCGAACGAGACGACGGCGTAGTCGATCCGCCCACGTTGCGTGTCGATCACGACATCGTCGATCGAACCCAGTTCCTTCTGAGCGGCGTTCTGAATGTCGAGGTCGTCCAACTCGCTCACTCGCATCGCGTGCGGGTTGGTGGCCAGTTTGCCTTCGCGCAACCGATTCGGTTGATCGTCGCGAACGATGTTATCGTTGGCGCCATTCGTGCGAACCGAGATGCCATTGCGATTCACGTCCACTTCCACGCCGCGATCATCGGTGTTGCGGTCCGTGGCTCGCGGGCGATCGTTGTCGGAACGATTGTTGATCGCTGGCACGTCGTCTTGATAGAAGTCGTCGATCGACTTTTGCCACGCCGAATTAGCCACGTCCGGCCAATCGCTTTGATCAAAGCCCGGCGCGTTTTCCAGCCGCGTTTTGTCAATGTTGAACACCAAGTACGTGTCATCATTGTTTTCGCCACGAGCTTTCACATGCAGCGACTTCCACGGCACGGCAAACAGCTTATCGCCGATGTCCAGAAAGCCGCCGAAAGAAAGCGCGGCATAAGCGATGTCGCCGCTGTCGGTACGAACCACCAAGTCCTCGATCTCGCCAATCGACTTGCCGTCCGCGTTCTTGACTTCCATGCCGATAATCTTGTCGGCCTGAAGGTGGTGCGCCATCATTCGACGCGCGGTTTGGTTCGCGCGAACATCGTCCTGCTGCCGAACTTCCTGCCTTGCCGGTTGCCGCTCGGCATCGACATCCACCCGCACCTGCGCGACGGCCGTACCGGCGAACAGTCCCATTGCGGCGATCAGACTGCCCGTCTTCATCCAGTGTTTCGTCAACATACAAAATTCCCCCAGTCCTGCT
>JAWKTM010000145.1:0-3371 GCA_041399085.1 Pirellulaceae bacterium | reverse complement strand
GTCGGCTCGGTTGAAGGAAACGCTGAATCGCGACGTCGACCTGCAAACGTCGGTCGATCCGGAATTGATCGGGGGGCTGGTGATTCGCGTTGGCGACACGGTCTACGACGGAAGCTTGGCCAATCGGTTGAAGCGGATGCGAGGCGAAACCGCCAGCAAGGCCAGTCAAGCGATTCGTCGCGCGATCGAACGTTTTTCCTTGGCGGATTGAGATTAGACGAAGGTAACCAACCATTACGGTGAGGTTGACTGGCGTTGGCATGGCCACGTGGTCGGCTCGCGGTAAATCGGAAGCAATAAATCGGACGCTGGTTTGGCGTCCACATTGAAGGAATTGCATTGCCATGAAGTTCAACGCAGACGAAATTGCGTCGGTCTTGCAGCAAGAGATCGAGACTTACGAGAGCGAAGTTGATGTTCGCGAAGTTGGTACGGTGCTGGAAGTGGGCGACGGAATCGCTCGCGTCTACGGCCTGTCCGGCGTGATGGCCAATGAAATGGTCGAGTTCTCGAATGGTCAGATTGGGCTGGCGTTCAATTTGGAAGAGAACAGCGTCGGTTTGATCATTTTGGGCGACTATCTGCAAATCAACGAAGGCGACGAAGTTCGCGCGACCGGCCAGTTGCTGTCGGTGCCGGTGGGCGAAGCAGTCGTTGGCCGAGTGCTCGATCCGCTGGGCAATCCGCTCGACGGCAAGGGGCCAGTGAATGCGACCGAGCGTCGACCGGTGGAAGTAATCGCGCCGGGCGTGGCCGAGCGGCATCCGGTTAACGAGCCGATGCAAACCGGCATCAAGGCGGTCGACGCGATGACGCCGATTGGCCGTGGTCAACGCGAACTGATTATTGGCGACCGCAAGACTGGCAAGACGGCCGTGGCGATCGACGCGATTCTGAATCAGAAAGGTTCCGGCGTTAAGTGCTTCTATGTGGCGGTCGGACAGAAGGATTCGTCGGTCGCCGGCGTCGTGAAGGTGCTGGAAAATCACGGAGCGATGGACTACACGACGGTGATTATCGCTGGCGCCAGTAGCCCAGCTCCGCTGCAATACGTGGCTCCGTATGCCGGAACCGCGATGGCCGAATACTTCATGTGGAAAGGCGAGCATGCGTTGGTCGTTTACGACGACTTGTCGAAGCAAGCCGCTGCTTACCGCCAGCTTTCGCTGTTGATGCGTCGTCCGCCGGGTCGCGAAGCTTATCCGGGCGACGTGTTCTACTGCCACAGCCGGTTGTTGGAACGGTCGGCGAAGCTGTCGCATGAGTTGGGCGGCGGTTCGATCACTTCGTTGCCGATCATTGAAACGCTCGAAGGCGAAGTATCCGCGTACATTCCGACCAACGTGATTTCGATTACCGACGGTCAGATTTACTTGCAGCCCGACTTGTTCTTTGCCGGTATTCGCCCGGCGATGAACGTTGGTATTTCCGTGTCGCGCGTGGGCGGCAACGCCCAGGTCAAGGCGATGAAGAACGTCGCCGGCGGTTTGCGATTGGACTTGGCGGCGTTCCGGGAATTGGAAGCGTTCGCTCAGTTAGGCACGGACTTGGACCCGGCCACCCAGGCACGCTTGGATCGTGGTTACCGCATGGTGGAATTGCTGAAGCAGCCTCAGTACCAGCCGCGCAACGTGGTGGACGAGATTCTCAGTATCTACGCCGGTACGCAAGGCTTCCTGGACGACGTGCCCGTGGATCAGATCTCGGCTTGGGAAGCCGGATTTTTGGCGTACATGCAAGACCAGAAGAAAGACGTGTGGAACTTGTTGAACGAGAACAAGGACAAGGGCGACACGCTAAAGAAGGCCGACGATCCCACGACCGTGGCCGTGCGTGGCGCGATCGAGGAATACACAAAACAGTTTTTGGGAGCCAAGAAGTAGTTAAGCTGCCGAGTTCACAACTCAGCCGCCTCCCGTTTTTGGAGAGAAGGTAGGTTGAGCGACGGACGGCTCCGGACACGATGGTTCGCATGGCAAGATGATTGCGTTGCGGGCGAACAGACTTCGAGTGGGATGCGCAAATGACGCGAAACAACTCGAGAGGTGACGGATGAGCTACGAAACAGGCAAAGGAAATTTTGGGGAAGCAGCGAGCGGGATTGTGGAAACCAATCCCGACGCCCGACAGTGGGCCATGTTCGCTCACTTGGCTGCTTTGTCCGGCTATGTGGGACTGCCGTTTGGCAACATTATTGGCCCGCTAGTTGTGTGGCTGATGAAGAAGGATCAATATCCGTTTGTCGACGATCAGGGGAAAGAGTCGCTCAACTTTCATATTTCGATTTTGATCTATGGATTTGTCGCGGGCGTGTTGCTGTGTGTGTACATCGGCTTCGTGCTCCTGCCGGCGGTGATTCTGGTGGACGTCATTGTCACAATCTTGGCGGCGTTGGCGGCCAACAAAGGCGAGACATATCGATACCCGTTGACAATCCGGTTCCTGCGTTGAAGACCGCGTGAAAGAAACATAAACGGTTATGGCCAAAGCACGAGCACTCGATAAACGTCGCAAGTCGATCCGCAACATCAAAAAGATCACGCGGACGATGGAATTGATTGCCACGGCTCGATTCAAGAAGGCGATGGACCGGGCCACGGCCGCGACCGCATATACGCAGCGAATCACTCAAGTCGTGAAAGACTTGGCGGCGGCCGGTTTGAAGGTAACGCATCCGTTGCTCGAGCCGCGCGAAGCGACGGGCCGCTCCGTGCTGCTGGTGCTCACGGCCAACCGCGGATTGTGCGGCGGCTACAACGGATCGATATTGCGAATCGCCGTGCCGCGCATCAACGAACTGAAGGCGGGTTACGAGAACTTCGATCTGGAAGTGTCGGGCAAACGCGGCATCAGCGCGTTGCGATTTCGCGGCTTTTCGATCGACCAGACGTATACGCAGTTCGAGGATCAACCGGCTTACTCGGAAGTGCAGACGATCGCCGACCGGTTCTTGGACGAATACACGCTGGGAAAGATTGATCGGCTGGACGTGGCCTACACACGGTTCATCTCCAGCTCTCGACAAGAGGCCGTGGTCGAGACGTTGTTGCCGCTCGGTTCGATCGGCGACGAGTCGGAGGAGAAGAAGGACGAGCCGAGTCGCGGCGAGTCGATGTATGAATTCATGCCTTCGGCCGAGAGCATTTTGGAAGAAGTCGTTCCGGCCAGCTTTCGCGTAAAGTTGTTCAAGTGCTTCTTGGACGCGGCGGTCAGCGAGCAGATTGCACGAATGGTGGCGATGAAGGCCGCGACTGAGAACGCACAAGAGCTGATTAAGAATTTGTCGCGCACTTACAACCGCGCTCGTCAATCGCAGATCACCGGCGAAATCATGGAGATCATCGGCGGCGTCGAGGCGCTCAACAAATAGC
>JAWKTM010000144.1:0-3510 GCA_041399085.1 Pirellulaceae bacterium | reverse complement strand
ATGAAATCCAACGCGTTCTCGCTCGCCGACACGACTCCGTCAGTCTGGAAGCCATGTGGGCCGCGATGGATCAACGCCTAGCCCGTGTCTACGCGGCGCTCGACCGCGAGCTCATCGAAGAAGACGTGCTGCGGTGCGAAGAAACCCGCCAAATGGTGAACGCGACGATGTCGCAATTGCCGTCTCACTATCGCGAAGCATTAGAGCTGAAATATGTCGCCGGACACAGCGTCCGGCAAATCGCGACTGCACGAGCCATGACCGAAAAGGCGGTGGAATCGCTGCTAACGCGAGCTCGCCAAGCGTTCCGTGAGACATTTCTCACACTCTCACAATCGCTCGATTCCACATAAAGCGTGGGCCCCGCCTCCCACGCTGCAACTCTCACAGTCACTCCACTGTCACGGACCGCACCCATTTCTACTGAATGCGAATCTGCCATGACTGAGAATCGCCCCCAATCGCACACTGAAGATACTTGTTCGCAAAACATCCAGCGACTACTAAAGCACGCCTACGCGCCCGAAACGCCCGATGCCGATTTTGCAACGCGTGTTGCGAATTCATTGCAAGCCGCGGCGCTCGAACGCGCCGCGACGGTTAAGACTTCGCGGCCAGCTAACACCGAGCACCGAGCAGCTCGCCACCAACATGCTTCCGCCAGCAATGATTGGCAAACCACGATGCTGCGAGTCGGGTCGATTGCCGCCCTGTTCATCGTCGCGATCGGCATGTTCTACGGACTGCGACCGGCGACCGACACTTTCTATCGAGATGGCGATTTAGTGTGGATCGATGGCCGCGCCTATACGCCCGCGGAAACGAAAGGGCCGGACGGATTCGTCCCCGCTCCAGCCGATCGAATCAACGAGACAGCCGCGGATGTAATGCGTCTGGTCAGCACGCGAGGTCTCACGCCTCGGCAGCTCGCCGATCCACCAACGTTGCAGAACGTGGCCGTCGGTGACACGATATCCACCAGTGATACAACTCGTCGCCGCGTAACGCTGCCTGACGGTTCGGTGTTATATGTAAACATTAATAGCGAGGCGAAAATCGTCGGCAATCGCCACGTCTCGGTTGATCGCGGCGAGGTGTTTGTCGAAGTAAATCCCGTCGGGGAGTTCGATCCTGAGTCCGGCCAAGAATCGCGACAACGATTTGTTCTAACCACTCCCGGCCAAGAGATCGTGGCCCTCGGCACCAAGTTCGCCGTCGACGTTCGGCAGCAGGCCACGCGCGTTCAAGTCACGCAAGGAAAAGTGGCCATCTCGCCAGTCGCTGCATCGGAAACGACCACCAACGCCAATTCTCACACGTCACAATCCGCCACAACCCTGGTTGCCGGCCAACAACTGACGGCACGAAAGGACGCACTCTCCGATATCGCGCCAGCGCCTCCCGCCGCTCACGAATTGGATTGGACTCGCGATTTGGCAGCGACGGCCCGCTCGCCTCTCATTCCCGCCAACGAACACACCGGCGGCTCGTTAGTCGTGGTGGACACACAAGGCCAAGATGTGAAGCTATCGCTGCGCAACTATCACGTCGACGTCTATATCGAAGACGGTTTCGCGCGGACCACAATCGACCAGACGTTCTTCAATCACATGCCTTCCCGCCAAGAGGGCACTTTCTACTTTCCGCTCCCGCCTGACGCGTCGTTGTCAAGGCTGGCAATGTATGTGAACGGCACGCTGATGGAAGGCGGCATGGCCGAACGCGATTATGCTCGCCAAGTGTTCGAAACGATTAAATACCGGCAGCTTGATCCGGCCCTGTTGGAATGGGTGGACGGCAGCACTTTTAAGATGCGCGTCTTCCCGCTCGAACCGCGCCGCGAGAAACGAATTCTTATCAGCTACACCCAACGCCTGCCGGAAATATTCGGCCAGTTGCGATATCATTTTCCCGCTGGTCACACAATGGACCAAGTTCGTGACTGGTCGGCCCAAATTAAGATCAGACATGGCGACAATTGGCAGTGGCAGTCGGTCTCCCACGCGTTTGACTCCAAGACGGAGCAAGACGATTTGATCCTGACGGCGAAAGGCCACGACATTCGCCTGGACCGTGACTTGTTACTCGAACTAACGCCGCCCCAGTCTTATACTCCCCAAGCGACACCCTTTGCCAGCTTTGCCACAACCTTCCACGACGGAAGCCAATACTTACAGCTACGCTACTGGCCGCATCTAAGTTTGCCGCCTCGACGCGAACGGCGCGATTGGATCTTGCTATTTGAAGCCTCCGGCGACCGCGATCCGATAGTCGCGCGGGCTCAAGTCGAAATCTTGCGATCGTTGCTGGAGAATGCCGAACATCACGATACGTTTTCTTTGCTAACCGCGGGAACTCGCATGCATGCTTGGCGGCCACAAGCGAGCGACGCGACGCCGGAGAACATCACCGAAGCCATTGCTTGGCTGGAAAACTCGCACCTAGTTGGGGCCATGGACGTCGAGCGCGCCTACCGCGCCATCGCTCCGCTGGTCGACAGCGCAACGAATCCCACGATTGTCCATTGTGGTTCCGCCGTGCCGATTCTGGGAGAACGCGAAGACTCGAAACTTGTAGAGTTGCTGCCAAATACGGCCGAGTTTGTAGGCGTTGGCGTTGGCAAGCGATGGAATCGCGACTTGATGAAACTCGCCGCCGAGCGGTCGGGCGGATTCTTCACACAGATTAATCCCGATGAAGATGTAAGCTGGCGAGCGTTCGAGTTGCTTGGAAAGCTGAATACGCCGCGTCTGTTAGATATCACAGTGACGGCCGACAACCATGCGACCGGCGATTCGGAGTTCCAATTATTTGAAACCTCTCTTTCGGCCGGCGAGTCGATTTGTGCGATCGCCCGTTACGAGTCTTCGGCAACTCTGCCAACGCAGGTCACCGTGCGTGGTCATCTGGACGGGCAACCGTTTCTTCAGACGATTCCCGTGCGGCAGGTCACTCCTCGCGCGGAGCATCTGCCGCGTATGTGGGCCAAGCTGGAGATTCAACGACTGTCCGCCGTGGGATTGTTAGAGAACAAAGACCGGATCATCGCACTCAGCAAATCCATGTATGTGATGTCTCCCTTCACTTCTTTGCTCGTCTTGGAAAACGACGCGATGTACGAGCAGTATCAGGTCGATCGTGGCCGCCAAGATCACTGGGCTATGTACGACGCCCCTCGCGAAATCGCAGTGGTAGAGGAACCAACGACCGATGTTCCCGCTGCCGACGATACGAGTGATTCGGCTACGGTGACGGATACAGTCGACTTGGCCGCGACTTTGTCGAGCGCCCACGTTCGCGTGCCCATCCCGCTGCTGCAACGACCCGGTAATTCGGCGGCGGGCGGTTATGTCACCACGGCTTGGAATTGTCTGCACGGCATTCATGCATCGCCGATCGTAAACGTATCGGTCGCTCCGATTCACTACTGGGCATACAACCCGGCGAACGTCCAATTTGGATTGGGAGTGAATCAATCGCTGCCACGTCACCGCTTCGGCGACGTCAGAG
>JAWKTM010000143.1:0-3616 GCA_041399085.1 Pirellulaceae bacterium | reverse complement strand
ACCTTGCTCGCGTGCCGCTCCGTTTGTCGGTACGCTATGGCGTTTTCCATTGGTGGAAGAAGACGCTGGAAGGGACCGCTGAGCCGACATGTTCAACATCACACTCGTTTCGTTCGTATGTTTCACGGCGCTGGTCGGCGTCGTCACTTGGTGGCTGACGCGTGGGGACGATCACTCCAGCTCTTCCGGCTATTTTCTGGCCGGCCGCACGCTGACGGGCGGATACATCGCCGGCTCGTTGATGCTGACCAATCTGTCGACCGAACAACTAGTCGGGCTGAACGGAGCGGCGTTCGCGGACGGGCTGAGCGTCATGGCGTGGGAAGTGATCGCCGCCATGTCGCTGGTCGTGATGGCTCTGTTGTTCTTGCCGAGATATCTCAAGAGCGGCATCGCGACGGCGCCGCAGTTTCTCGAAGAGCGGTTCGACAGCGGCACGCGGGTGATCACGACGCTGATTTTCATCTTCGCCTACGCCGTGATTTTGCTGCCGATCATCTTGTACACCGGCGCGACCGGCATGAAGGGCATCTTGAACATGCGCGAGCTGACCGGCATCGAGTCCGAGACGACGGTGCTGTGGATGACCGTGTGGTTGATCGGCCTACTCGGCTCGATTTACGCCATTTTCGGCGGGCTACGAACGGTCGCGGTTTCCGACACGCTGAACGGTTTCGGGCTGCTGGTCGGCGGCGTGTTGATCGCCTATTTCGGTCTGCAAGCGGTGAACGACGGCGGCTGGCTGGACGGGCTGCGCGAAGTGCGGGCGGCCGAGCCGGCGAAGTTCAATTCACTGGGCGGGCCGAATCAATCCGTGCCTTTCTCTACGCTGTTCACGGGCGTCGCGTTGCTGAATCTGTTTTACTGGACCACCAATCAACAGATCATCCAGCGAACGTTCGGAGCGAACACGTTGGCCGAAGGGCAGAAGGGCGTGTTGTACGCCGGCGGGTTGAAGGTGCTGGCGCCGTTGATTCTGGTGCTGCCTGGAATCGTCGCCTTCCACCGCTACGGCCGCGTCGAGCACGAAGGCGTGCCGTTGGCGGTGAAGGACATCACGCACGAAGAGATCGCCTTGGTCGGAACCGATCTGACGGGCGAGGCGCCCAGCGAAGTGATCCTGCACGGCGACGCGGCGGTCGAAGTGTTGCGGACCGAGTCGGTCGAAGCGGCTCGCGACCGAGCGGGCTCGACGATCGAACACAACGGGCGAAAGCTGCGGATCGACGCGGTGCTGGAGCCGGGTGTCGTAATCGCCACGAACAACGCGGGCGAGAATCAATATCTGCGTGACTTGGACACCGACGGCTTGGTCAGCCTGCGTCGCAAGGACCAAGCTTACGGGCGGCTGGTCCGCGATGTGTTGCCGCCGCAGTTGGCCGGCTTTTTCGCGGCCGTGATTTTGGGAGCGATCCTCAGCTCGTACAACTCGGCGCTGAACAGCACGGCGACGCTGTTCAGCTTGGGCGTTTACCGCGACATGCTGCATCCGAAGGCGACCGACGAACAGGTGATTCGGGCCGGCAAGCGATTCGGGTGGTTGATCGCGATTGCTTCGATGTGCGTGGCGCCGTTGTTGGCCGGGCAGGACAGCATCTTCGGCTACCTACAGAAAATGAACGGCCTGTATTTCATCCCGATTTTCTCGGTGATGGTGATCGGCATGTTCACTCGCCGCGTGCCGGCCGTGGCGGCGAAGATCGCGTTGGTGCTCGGCTTCGCGGCGATCGCGATGGGTTATTTCGTGCCCGCGTTTCAGGGCTATGTCTCGGCGATGAACGAGTTTCATTTTCTGGGGGCGGTGTTCGCGACGCTGGTCGTGTTGATGCTGGTGATCGGCCGACTCGCGCCGCGGTCGGAACCGTGGGAGCATCGTTATTCGGGCGACGTCGAGCTCACGCCGTGGCGCTGGGCCTGGCCGGCGGGCCTGACGCTGCTGGCCGTGGTGCTGACGATCTACTTCCTGTTCGCCGACACGTCGGCGATTTGGTAGCGAACCCGATCGGAAGAGTCGTCGCTCTCGACGCAATCCGAGCACGCAGCGCAAGCAAGTGTGTTCGTCGGCTCCTCGACGCATTACGAGCACGCAGCGCAAGCAAGTGAGTTCGTCGGCTCACTCGCTGGCGCGTCGTGCTTTTATCTGGCCGGTCGGCTCACTCGCTGGCACATCGTGCTTGTATCGGACTGGTCGATTCACTCGCTCGCGCGTCGTGCTCGTCTATCGCGTGAGGGTGCACATTTGGCCTTGTACGGAATTTTGTGTCAGGGGGTCGGTTTGTGGGGTTTGTTGAGTTACTTGGGCATCCGTTCGGCGAACATGATGGCGAAGTGGTTTAGTGCTTCTTTCCAATTTCGAATGGGCATTGTCCATCGCTTGGACGCTTCGTGGATCGCCATGTAGATCAGCTTCAACGCCGAGTCGCGATGGGGGTATTGTTTGCGGTTACGCGTGAATTTGCGAATCACGCTGTTGACCGATTCGATCACGTTCGTCGTATAGGTCACGCGGCGGATGGCGGCGGGCAGCTCGAACATCGTCACGATGTGCGGCCACTTCAAACGCCACTGCTTGGCGATTGTGGGATACTTATCGTCCCACTTCGTGGAAAAGTTTTCTAATTCCTGTTCCGCTTCCAGCACGGTTGCGGCTTGGTAGATCTTCTTTAGGTCCGCGACGACTTCGCGATTGTCGGCGTCACTAACATATCGCATCGCGGCACGCACCAGATGCACGATACACAGTTGCACGCGAGCCCTTGGATAGACGGCCGCGATTGCTTCGGGAAAGCCGCTCAAGCCATCCACACAAACAATAAAGATGTCGTTGAGGCCCCGGTTCTTTAAGTCGGTCAGGCACGCGAGCCAGAACTTGGCGCCTTCCGTTTCATCCAGCCACAGTCCTAATAATTCCTTCTTTCCCGAGAAATTCACGCCGATCGCCACATACATGGTATGTTCGCGGACATGCCCTGACTCACTGCGTATGTGAACCACAATGCCGTCCAAAAACACAATCGGCCACACGCCCTCCAACCGCCGCGTCTGCCAGGCTTTGACTTCCGCATCGAGGTCTTCGGTGATCTCTGAAATCAAAGTGGGGGAAATATCAACATGGTATAACTCTTTCACAATCTGTTGGATGTCGCGTGTGGACAGGCCCTTGGCATAGAGTGCCAAAATCTTCTCATCGAAGCCCGCCAAGCGACGTTGATACTTGCCGATCAACTGCGGCTCGAACGTGCCGAGGCGGTCGCGCGGAATGGCCAGCGGCAACTTCCCCAGATCGCCTTGAATGGTCTTGCGGCTGGAGCCGTTCTTGCGATTGCGCCGCCGCGCGGACGACCCCGCCTGCTCCGCCAACGCCTCGCGAGCCTGGCCCAAGGCGTCGTCCTGTCCCTGCGAAGCGTCACCCAGATGCGCCTCCAATTCGGCATTGAGCATCTTCTCCAAGGCAGTCGACATCAACGACCGCACCACTTGGTTGAGCTCCTCAAGCGTCGTGGCTTGCACCGCCACCTCATTCGCCAACTCCTCAGCCTTCTTCATCAAAGCCGCATCCATGCGTCAGTCTCCGTAAAATAGAGAAAGTGGGGTGATGCCCGATCCCCGGCACTGA
>JAWKTM010000142.1:0-3828 GCA_041399085.1 Pirellulaceae bacterium | reverse complement strand
TCGCTGCCGAACGGGTCGTTGTTGTTGCCGCCGCTGTTGCCTACGTTGTTTCCGCCGCCGTTATTTCCGCCCGCGCCGAATGGATCCGCGCCGAATGGATCGGCGGCGCCGGCGGGCGGAGCTCCGAAGGGGTCGGCTGCCGCGGCTGGGCGGCCAGCGTCGTTCGGTTCGTCGCCTAGCCCCTGTTGCACGACATCCGGCTTGGACACTTTCGGCGCGGAATCGTCCTGTAAATGCTCGACCGGCCAATGCAGTTGCGACTCGTGCAAGCAAACGATCAAGCCGTCCGAAGAGCCGACGAAGATGCGGTCGGTTGCGTAATTCTGATAGATGTGATCGACACCGCCCATCGGCACGATGCCCAAACGAGCGCCGCTCTTGGGATTCAGCACGATCATCTCACCCGTTTGATCCTGGCAGTACAGCCGAGTTTCGCTGGCCGAAATGAAGCGACGGACGCCCGGCGCCCACCACTGTTCTTGGCCGTCCGCGATTGAAATGCAGAACATGCCGCCGTTGGTGCCGGTGACATAGACGTTCTCGCCGACGGGAATTGGCGACGAATTGATTGGCTCGCCCGTGGAAAAACGCCACAAGATCGCGCCGCCCGTTTCCTCGACACAATAGACGTAGCCGTCGGACGAAGCCGTGAAGATGCGTCGGTCGGCGGCGGTGGCCGGAGCGATGATTGCCTCGGCGGCTTCCAGGCGATAATTGATGCCGGCCGAATTCGCTCGACCGACGTACAAGTGCCCCCGGTCAGTCGGCCAGATAACGCTGCGCGACGTGGTCACCGGGCGAACCATCGCGTGGCCTTGCGACTGATAAATCCACACCGGGCGTTTGTAGTCGGCCAAATCAAAAGACTCGATCGCTCCGCGCGTGGAAGGGACAAACGCCAGATCATCGGACAGGGCCGGCCCGGCGCTGGGCACGTAGGACAGCTTCTTCTGCCAAGCCAACTCGCCATCGTCGTGCTTCAAGACGTACAGCACGTTGCCATTGATGACCGCTACGTACTTATCATTCGCCGCGGGTCCGTGCGTGGGATGATCGGGATTGCCGATCCGAGCGCTCCATCGCGTGGCTCCCGTATGGGCGTCCATCGCATGGATGAAGCCGCGACGCGAAGCGACGAAGAACATCATTTCCGGCACGTTGTATTCGACCGTTTTGGCGTCGATGTTCTGAGCCTTCAGATCGTTGACGCGAGCGATGGTTTTCTTCTGCACGCCGTCCTTGCCCAACACCTCGCCATACCGATCGACATCGGTATCCGTATAGATCTCCTTGCGGTTGTTGTAATGCACTTCGATGATGCGGCGCTCGCGTTGCGGGTCGCTCGTGATGTGAAGCGTGCTGCCGACCAAGCGGTCTCGCCCGCCATCCATCCGAACCGCGCTGGCCCAAGCTCGTTCCAGACCGGCGCGTCGGGCTCCGGCGGTCGAGATCATGCCGCTTGACCGAAGTTCGGCCGCGGCCGCGTGAGTCGTTGCGAACGTGCTGACGGTGACGAGGCCCAAAGCGAACAGGCCGAGTTGGGTGCGAAACAACATGAGCAAGTAGTCCTGAGAAGACTGGAGAAGAGACGAGATGGTCGCGAACCACGGTTCTATCTTACACAGAGCCGACGCGGATGGCACGTTTGCCGCCTGGACCATGCCGAAATCGCCATCTAACATGCACCGGGATAGCGGTTTACGGCCGGCGAACGGACGGGCTCGGGATGTCGAATTGGCGGAGCTAAAGTTATGGAGCGACGAGAACTTGACCACGAGACGGCGAAAGCCCTCGATCTGGTTCTCGGCTATCTGAACTTCTCGTCGGGAGCCCCAGACGCCAGTTTTCTGGCGAATCTGAACCGGCTGTTTCGCGCCGCGGCAGATCACCACGTGCCAGAAACCCCTCGTTATAGCTGGGTCGGCCAGCAGCTTTCAGGGCGTCTGGCCGAGCTCAAGCAGTCCTCCTCGGCGTTCGCGGACGCCATTCAGGCCGAGACGGTGTTGCGGCTGCTGTTTCAGGAGTTCCCGCCGGCCTATCGCGAGTTTCATCGCGATCTGCTGTTTCACCAGGACAACGAGACGCTGTTCAATGCCTTCGCCATGGGACGAGCGGCCGAGGTGATTTTGGCCCAGGGCGGGCCGTGGGACGACGCGTCGCGGCGGTTGCCGCTGGTCATCGGGGCGCTGAACGACTACCTGGGCTATCGCCCGGTGCCCACGCTGGAATCGCGAAAGATCGAGCCGCACGCTCACGAGTGGGTGCGGCCGGTGCCGTTGTACATTCGCGATTCGGGCGTCGCGGTCGGGCGATACGAAAGCGTCGTGCGAGCGGCGATCGACTTGCTACAAACGACCGACGCCGATCTGCTGCGGATGTCGTACTTCGATCCCGATTTGCTGGACGAGCTGGCGTTCGATCCGCGAGCCTACGACTTCGATCATCCGGTGAATCGGCGGCCGAATTATCACTTTGGCCAGTGGGATCCGCATCAGATCGACAATCAGGGGCGGTATCGGCGTTTCGTGGTTCAGCAAGTGACGCTGGACGCCTTGATGACGCGTTACGAAGCGACGGGCGGACTGCCGAAGGACCAGTTGCTGTTCGAGGCCGCGGCGGTGTTGGCCGGCACGATCTTGATGGCGGCTGGCGTTTCCGGACGCGGGCCCGAGACGCACGACTCGACCGTGACGCTGGCGACGCTGCTGCCGCAAATCGCGCACTATCGCGACGAGTTCTACGAGCGGCTGATCGCTCACACCGAGGGCGAACATGGACGGCGACTGCGGGGCGAAGCGATCGACTTGCGTCAGCCGTTCGGCGGAGCGCGGCAAAGTCTGAACGCCGAATTGGCTCGACAGCGAGCCCGGCAGTTGGAGCACGTTCATCTGGCTCGCATCTTCGCCCGCATGGGATACGCCGACGCGGCCAAGCGGCAGGCCGACATCGTTCCAGTCGCTTCGGCCCGGATGCTGTGCCGGATCGACAATCGCGTGACGCTGGGGCACCGACTGGTGGACTCGGGCGAGATGGATCGAGCGGCCGAATTGCCGACGCAGATCGTGGATTTTCTGCATCGCTCGATTCAATGCGGAGCGGTGATTGATCCGTGGAACATTCTGGGCTTCGACGCCAACTTCAGCCTGTTCCCGGCGCTGGAGAACAGCATCCACGATCATCGGGCCGACGAGTTAATCGAGTTGATGGAACGCGTATTCGCCCTGGTGTCGCGAATCTGGAGCGAAGCGGCGGCGCTCGATCGGCAGGATGTATGCGAGGGAATCGACCTGCAGTTTCGCGAGCTGGCCGAGTGGTGGCGGCAGTTCGCCACGCACGAAGTTTCTAGCGTCAAACGGCTGGACTCTTTGGAGGTTTATAACGCGGCCAAGCACGTGGTCGAAGCGATGCGGTTGTGGCATCGCGGCGGCGCGGCCACTGGCGACGTGCGTTTTTGGGCTCCGCACGCCGAGATGTTCGACGCGCCGAAAGCCTACGCGCTGGTGCTGGACGCGCTGCTCGAACGACGTGACTTTATCGCTTCGATGTCGCTGCTGATTCACTGGCTCAGCCAAGCCGACCGCGTACCGTTGGAGCAAGGCGACGTTTCGTTCTCGCGGCTGGCTGAACGGTGGTTGCTGGACTGGTTCGAGGAGAACGGCGACCAAGCCGACGGACAACGCTGGAAGATCACTCGCAAATTCTTCGACTACATCGAAGCCAACGCGGAAGACTACTGGAGTGTCCCGCGATTCGAGATCGGCTCGTCCTCGCGTTCGACGCCGAAGCCGGATGATCCATTCGCCGATGAACCGTACGCGGGCGAAGTTG
>JAWKTM010000141.1:0-3915 GCA_041399085.1 Pirellulaceae bacterium | reverse complement strand
CGAATGGAACGAAGGGGTCGTGCGTCGCACGCCTCAGGGTCAGTTCCGAGTCGTTCAAGTGTCGGCGGAGTTTGGCGAGCCGCTGAAGTTGGCCGACGGCGCGATCGAACGCTTGGATCACATTCCGCCCGACATGGGCGAGACGGCTCTCTCGACCAGCGATTACCAAGTTGCCTGCTATGCGGCGGGAGGCCAATTGAAGGCAGGAACACTCGCGGCTCAGGTGAACGACTTCACCGGCGAAACGACGTTCGAGGTGAACTTGCGCGATTTGCCGCTGACCGACGGCCCGCGTCAGGCGCCGTCGTCCACGCCGCTGCGAGTTATGTTGACGGCGGGCGGCGACAATGTTTTTGCGGTCTGGGACGATGGACATTTGATTCGTTATGACATTCGCAACTTGAGTTCCGCGTACGTGGTCGAGCATGTCGAGTTGCTCGGCGGCGAGAATGACGTGCGGAAGCTAACCGCCTGTCAATTGATATTGGGCCGCGAGACGTTGGCGGTCGGCGATTCGCTGGGCGAAGTCTCGGCTTGGTTTCGCGTCCGCCATAGTTTGGATGTCGCTGGCGATTCGTTTGCCTTGACGCGCGTTCACACATTGCCGCCGGGTCCAGCGGCGGTCACCAGCTTTGCCGCTTCGCAGCGCAGCCGCATGCTAGCCACGGGTTACGGAGACGGATCGCTGCGCGTCTTTCATGTCACCACGGAAAAGCCATTACTCGAAACATCTTTGGACGGCGATAAACCGATCGAGTTGGTTGGGATCGCTCCGAAAGATGATGGCTTGTTCGCGGTGGAGGACGGCCAGCTCTGGCAAGCGGAGTTCGATCCGGGCTATCCCGAAGCGACATTCGCTTCGTTGTTCACGCCGGTTTGGTACGAAGGTTATGAACGCCCCGAGCACGTTTGGCAGTCGTCGTTCGCCACATCCGCACCGGAAATGAAGCTCGGTCTATGGCCGTTAATCTTCGGCACGTTGAAGGCCACGTTTTACACGATGCTGTTCGGAGCCCCGCTGGCATTGTTAGCCGCGATCTACACCAGCGAGTTTGTACATTCGCGAACGCGTGCCAAGATTAAACCGGTGGTCGAGATCATGGCCAGCTTGCCCAGCGTGGTATTGGGATTCATGGCGGCCCTGATTTTCGCCCCGATTGTGGAAGACATTGTCCCCGCCGTGCTGTCTTCGTTCGCGACCGTGCCGCTTTGTTTTCTACTGGGAGCCAATCTCTGGCAGACATTGCCACGAAACGTTTTGCTGCGGCTACAACCCTACCGATTATGGTTCTTGTGCATTCCGTTGCTGATTGGTTTGCGGTTGGCGTTTTGGTGCGGCCCGTGGGTCGAATCGTGGTTCTTCGCCGGAGACCTGCGTCGTTGGTTAGATGATCGCAGCGTCGGCACCGGCGTGGGAGCTTGGATGTTGACAATGTTGCCGTTGAGCGCCGTCGCGGTTACGGCGTTGGTGCTGACGGTCGTGAATCCCGCGCTGCGGCAGCGAGCCGATGGCTTTTCGCGAGGCCAGTTTGCTTGGGTGAACGCCGGCAAGTTTTTGTTAGGCGTCGCGGCAACTTTCCTGTTGGCTTATACCGTTTCGTGGTTGTTGACCGCGGCTGGCTTTGATCCGCGCGGCGGCTATGTGGCGACTTATGAACAGCGCAACGCATTGGTGGTCGGTTTTGTAATGGGTTTCGCCATTATTCCGATTATCTACACCATCTCGGACGATGCCCTTTCGACCGTGCCGAACCACTTACGGAGCGCGTCGCTGGGTTGCGGCGCGACGCAGTGGCAGACGGCCGTGCGTGTGGTAATTCCGACGGCAATGAGTGGACTGTTTTCGGCACTAATGATTGGTTTGTGGCGGGCCGTTGGCGAAACAATGATTGTGCTGATGGCTGGAGGCAACACACCCGTTACCAAGTGGAACATCTTCAGCGGCTTTCGCACCTTGTCGGCGAACATTGCCGTCGAGTTGCCCGAAGCGGTTCGCAACAGCACGCACTACCGCACCTTGTTCCTCGCGGCATTAACACTGTTTGTGATGACATTCGTGGTCAACACGTTGGCAGAAATCGTGCGATTAAGATTTCGGCGGCGAGCCTATCAACTGTGAGATATTTGTAAGACTCTGGGCGACCTTCGAAGCTACCCTTTTTAACGAATGATCGTGAATCTCGACTCCGCTACGAATGCGAAAACCGCCGCCGCGCCAGACCCGTTGGCGGCGTCGACTGGCGTGGAGACATTGCCGACGCGGCGTCGCGCGCGAGCCTCGCGGCCAGGATTGTCGTTGCTGGCGTCGGGCGAACCGATGATCTGGTTGACCGGCGGCGCGCTCGTGATCTGTCTGGTCATGATTGTTGGTTTGCTCGGCTACATCTTGTATCAAGGGATTATCACCTTCTGGCCCACGCCGATCGTGCAAGTCGAGTTGCTCGATGGAACGAAGTATCTAGGCGAGATCACTCGTTATGAAACTTATGAGTTGACGACGAATGCCACGGAAAGCATGCCACCGGAAATTGCGTCCGCGGCGATGGCCATCATGGATAAGAATGCGAAACCGCGAGTCGACCGGCGGCTGTTCCGCACGGGGAATTTCGAGCTGACGCAGACACACTTTCACTGGGTCAGCGATTTCGAGATCGGCGACGAGACCGAGCCGGAGTGGGCGATCGTGGCGGAGCGTTTGTCGGGCGGGCGATTCTATGGGATGCCGCGAGAATTCGCCGAGCGTTTTCCTCGTGAGATTGCCGACCAGGAATTGAGATTGGCCAAAGCTGTGACTTTCTTGCAGTCGGCGCCTTATCAACTGAATGACGAACAACGAGCCGCCATAGCCGACCAACTGGCCGAACTAGAGCCAAAGCTGGCGGCGTTGCAAGAGCAATGGGAAGCCGAGCGACGCGAGAACGTCGAGCGAATGCTGGACGAATTTGGCGAACGCGAAATCGAAACGGATCAACGCATCGACGTTGTGTTGGAATCGGGCGAGACGATTCCATTGGCTGACGCGCAGCCGACGCAGCCGGTTGTCGAAGTGCAGCTCGTTCGCGATGGAGCTGCCCCAGCTTGGGCCGGTTTTCGCAAGTTTCACGGCGAAATACGCGAACGATTTCACGAACGCGAACATCTCCAAAAACACGATTCAGGTGAAATCGACGAACGGATGAACGACGCCCGGTTGAGTGTGCGTCAAGCCGAATTGGATTTCAACGTGATTGCGTTGCCCGCCGCCGAGGAACTGACGCGGCTCGACACGCAGCTCGAAGCGCTCGAGCAAGCGAAGGCCGAGGCGGACGAGGCCGTGGCCGCAATCGTCGAATTGGCGGGAAAGGAAACGCCACTGGCGACATTGGCCGAACAACTGGGCAAATCGATTAAGGTTCGCATCGACGAGGAGATGCGGAAGCCTCGCGATCGCATCGCGGAATTGCGAGCGGACCTTGATACTTTGCCAGCACCGGTGGTGAAGGTTGTCGACGAGTATCTTGCGACGCAAAGCGGGGCGCGGCGTGAGAGCGCCGAGGTACAACAGCGGATCGAACGGATGCGCGACGAGAACTTGCGTTACGAACTGCGGGTGGAAACCGTGGATGGAACGCCCTCCCAATTGGCGTTGGACGACGTGGTGCGAGCTTATCCGGCGAACCAACTCGGATTGTTCGGAAAATTGGGAGTGTATGGTTCGCGGTGGATCGAGTTCTTGACCGACAAGCCTCGCGACTCGAACAATGCGGGTGGCGTGTTTCCGGCGATTTGGGGCACGGTGGCGATGACACTGATTATGGCCATCTTAGTCGTTCCCTTCGGTGTGTTAGCCGCCTTGTATTTACGTGAATATGCCAAAGGCGGATTGATTATCAGTGTGATCCGCATCTCGATTAACAATTTAGCCGGCGTTCCGAG
>JAWKTM010000140.1:0-3952 GCA_041399085.1 Pirellulaceae bacterium | reverse complement strand
CTCGCCCTGCCGCTCGATCTGGGCGACGGCGGCGAAGTTGTCCTGCGATTCGGCGATCGCCAAGATCTGTTGAAGCGACAGGGGTTGTGAGTCAACCGGTGGCATTTGGCTGTGACCATTCGTGGCGAAGTTTGCCGCCCACGCGAATAGCAACACGCAAATCAACGATCGGCGACCGCTTGTGGAATATCTCATCGACGCACGCGATTTGAAATGAAACGAGCACGCGAAATGAAAAGCAGCGAGCGTGCCCAGCAGACGAGCTGCGCCTCATCGTGGAGTATCTACCGACGAATGTCAATCAAATTTTCTCGATGAATCGTCGGGCGGCGCCGAAGCGGTTAGCGCGGCGGCCAGTGCGGCTGCTCGTTGATTTGCCTTGTCCGCGGTCGGCGTATCGTTGGCGTGGCGGGCGGCGGCCTCGGCGGAACGATAGATCTCAAGTGCCGAGGGGAATTGGCGGACGCCTTGCAAACATTCGGCCTTCAACAGCAAAGCCTTGGGCGAGTCGGCCAAGTCAGGCGGAAACGCTTCGATGCGCCGCAGCGTCTCGCGAAAATTGCCGGCTCGCCGGAGCAACTGGGCCGCTTCCCATTGAAGCTGGCGATTTTCGGGGTGACGTTGGCTGCGGTGATCGGCCAACTCCAGCTCGCAGCGGTGCAGTTCCGTCGTCAGGCCGTCGATCAATTCGCGCACTTCCGGGTGCAAATCGAACTCGGCCCAACGCTCAGCCAAATTGAGTTGCCGCCGGATTTGATCGAGCCGCAGTTGTTGGAGCCGCTCGTTCGCCGCGGGATCGCCGGGCGAGACGGCGACGGCTTGCTGAACGACTTGTTCGGCTTCGTCCAAACGCCCGAGCTGCTGAAGCTGCTCGGCGAGCGCGAGATATCCGGCGACATCGGCCGGACGCTCGCCGATCGCTCGACGCAGCGCATGAAGTTGGTCGCAATTCGCAGAGGCGAGGTCGGTCGGCTGTTCGCCGACGTTGGTGCGCAAGAGCTCGATTGCCTCGCCGACCCGCGAGTCGGCGGGCTTCGACTGTTGCCGGCGCGTCCAGACTTCCAGCGATTCGTCGAACCGCCCTTTGCGAGCCAACGACGTGGCCGCTTGCTCCAGCAGCCGCGCGTCGTCCGGCCGACACGCCGTTGCCCATCGCAACCAAGCCAGCTCGGCTTCGCGAAAACGAAACTCGCTGCACGCCAGTGCGAGTTGGCCGAGCAGGAATGAATCATCGGGGCGGTGAATCAAAAGCGGCGGCGCGAGTCGCAGGACGGCCGCGTGGTCCTTTCCGGCCACGGCCTTGCGGAAGCTCCATTCTTGCCGCATCAATGTCAAACGTTGGCCCAAGCCGGCGGCGTCGATTGGATGTTTCAAGCATTCCAGGAAGTGGGCCACATACAACAGATTGCCTGGATCTTCCGCGACGCAGACGACCAGCGACTCGGCGGCCTCCGTCGCGCGGCCTTGCCGCAACGCCCCCTGCCCTGCCTCGAACCGCTCGTGCAACTGTCGACGTTCGGCGATCGACAGCAGCCGTTGATCGGGCGCGAGAGGTTTTTCATTTGCGGACATGTGACGGCGAAATAGGTGGAATTCCAGTGGAAGCGGCGGCATTGTTGGCGACTTGCGACGACGCGCGGCAGCTAGTCCAATCGGGACATGACGCGAGAACAAATACCGATGGGCAAAGTGTACTTGGTCGGAGCCGGGCCGGGCGACCCAGGGCTAATCACGCTGCGCGGCGCCGAGTGCCTGCGGCGGGCCGACGTCGTGCTGTACGACTATCTGGTCAATCCACGGATTTTGAAGCACGCTCGCGCGGATGCCGAGTTGAGCTGTCTCGGCAAGCATGGCTCGACGCGGCTTTGGACACAGCATGAGATCAACGAAGCGATTGTCGAGTTGGCTCACGCGGGGCGCACCGTGGTGCGGTTGAAAGGCGGCGATCCGGCGGTGTTCGCGCGCGGCGCCGAAGAGGTCGAGACGCTGGTCCGGCACGGGATTCCGTTTGAGATCGTGCCCGGAATCACGGTGGCTTTGGCGGCGGGCAGTTACTGCGGCATCCCGATTACGCACCGCGATTTGGCTTCCGCCGTGGCGCTGGTCACGGGGCAAGAGCGGCATGGCAAGGAAGCGTCGGCGTTGGACTACGAGTCGCTGGCCCGTTTTCCGGGGACGTTAGTTTTTTACATGGGCGTGACCACGGTGGATGAATGGACCGCCTCGTTGATCGCTGCCGGAAAGGATCCCGCGACGCCGGCCGCGATCGTGCGGCGTTGCAGTTGGCCCGATCAACGCACAATTCACTGCCGGCTGGATGAAGTGGCCGGGCGAGTTGCCGAGGAGCGTTTGCGACCGCCGACGATCGTGCTGGTGGGCGACGTCGTGAATCTGGGGCCGGCCATGTCGTGGTTCGACAAACGCCCGCTGTTTGGGCGGCGGGTGCTGGTCACTCGGCCCGATCATCAGGCCGAGGCGTTGGCTTCGCTGTTGGAGGAAGCGGGCGCCGAGACGTTGGTCCAGCCGGCGATCGCCATCGAACCGCCGGATGATTGGACGGAGGTCGATGCGGCGCTGCATCGGTTGGGCGAGTTCGATTGGCTGGTGTTCTCGAGCGCGAACGGCGTGCGGTACACACTGCGGCGGCTGGCCGATTTGGGTTTGGACGCACGGGCTTTGGGGGGCGTTCGGCTCGCGACCATTGGGCCGGGAACGACCGAAGCATTGGCCGAGTTTCATCTGCGGGGCGATCTTCAGCCGAACGAGTATCGTGCCGAGGCGCTGGCGGAAGCTTTGGCCGGCGACGCATCGGGCCAGCGGTTTCTGCTGGCTCGGGCCAGTCGCGGGCGGGAAGTATTGGCCGAAACGTTGCGGGCGGCGGGCGGTTTGGTGGAACAAGTGGTCGTGTACCGCAGTTCGGATGTGACGCAGCCGGACGAAGCGATTTGTGAGCAACTGGACCGTGGCCGCATCGACTGGGTGACCGTGACCAGTTCCGCGATCGCGCGGGCGACGGCCACCATGTTTGGCGATTCGCTGCGTCGGACGCGATTGGCCAGCATCAGTCCCATCACCAGCGAAACGCTCGAGCAGCTCGGCTTCCAAGTTTCCTGCGAAGCGACCGAATACACGATGCCCGGCGTCGTGCGAGCGATGGTCGAGGCGGAATCGCAAAGCGACCGACATTAAACGATTCATCGAATGATTCGATTGGAGGAACCGATGAAGGACATCCCATTCACGGCCGATGGAGTGGCTGTGTCGCCCGTGCCGCCCGTTCGGAAGGCGGTCAGCTACGACCCGGTTCGGTGGACTGATTGGCTGTGTTCACGCCGAGTTCTGTTGTTTGGTTTGAGTGTCATTCAACTGTTGCTGATACCGGTCTGCATTATTTGCTGTGCGATCGATGTCGAGACAATCGTCGTGACGCAAGCGATCTGCCTGGTGGCTTTGCCGCTGATGCTGC
Organism: Pirellulaceae bacterium; assembly: GCA_041399085.1. GTDB lineage: Bacteria > Planctomycetota > Planctomycetia > Pirellulales > Pirellulaceae > JAWKTM01. The sequence goes on along the minus strand of JAWKTM010000140.1, from coordinate 486 downwards.
TTGGGTTTCGGCAGTCGTTGGCCGCGTGGTTTGGCGCCGCAGTGGTGGGATTAACGCTGCTGTGTTGGATTCTGATTCCGATAATGGAGTGGAGTCCGGCGCCGGCTCAGCGACCGATCACGGCTCTGTTGTTCGCGGCCGGTTTCGTTTTGGCTCCGCTGGGGTTTGTAACGATCTACGAAGTCGTCTCGCGCACTTCGGTGTTCCAGACGCGGGCCAATCAGTTCAGCCTGTTCAGTTTGATGGGAGCGATTTTGGTCGTGTCGGTGTTTGCCGGCGCGGCGCGGATGTCGTTGGTGTTCGGAGCGAACCTTTCGTTGGCCTTGGCGGTGGCTCAAGCGGCTTTGATTTGGGGCGGCACGGCAGCCGTGCTGATGGTGGCCTTTCGACACGGACGCTTGAGCGACGAGCGTTGGCGGAAGATGGCCGAGACGCGACGCCGGTTTGGCCAGCAGGTTGCGAAGTTGCGTCAGCAGCGCGCGTTGA
>JAWKTM010000139.1:0-4286 GCA_041399085.1 Pirellulaceae bacterium | reverse complement strand
AATAGGCGACTTTCAGCAACCCTCGAAAACGCAAAAAATGGGGTAGAAACAACAGTCTGCGGCACGTTCTCGACGATGCAGTTAACCGTTGAGAACCGCCCTAAAACAGCGTCGAGGGTGTCAGTGACACCCTCGCTTTCCACATCGTGACACTCGCGACCGCGATATTTGCTCTAGAACGCATCGAGCGAAGTTTCGACCGATTCCGGCTACGTTCGTCGTGCGGTGAAATTCGTCAGCGGATGCGCATCGCGTCCGACGTCAAAGATTCACGCAGAACGTTTAACATCGGCTACCTTTCAACCGAAGCCGCACGGTTGCTAGGCAATGCGACTTCCAATCGCAATTGCGAATTTGATTCGCGTACCGACCAATTCTCCGTTTCGACTTGCCGCTTTGTCGGCGGAGATTCCGTTCGCCCGCCTGTCCCCCATCCCCACAATGCGAACGCCAATAACACTACACCAATTGCCGACACCGTTTCGTGAAGTCCCAGCCAAAAGCCCAGCACCTTCCGCTTTTGCAACCACGGATATTTTGGGTCGTGTGCATTGTCGGCGGTTGTATTAGCCCTCGTTATTGTGAAACCGGGAACAAGCCTTTCGAGTTCGGCCCGGCATTGCCGGTATCGCTGATAGTGAAACTTGGATCGCTCGGTATACTTCGCGGCAAAGAATGCCCCGAACGCGCCAATTGCGACCATCAAGAGCGATGGGATAGCGTCCAACCCGTCTAGTTGCTGGTCGAATGTAACTAAGCCAGTTAACGCCCCAGCGATCAATAGGACCAAGCTAGTCACTTGCTGGCGCTGCTGCTCGTTGAGGTGGTGACCTGATTCCGGGCGCGCCTGGGGCTTAGAATGGCCCTCCAAGGAGATTTCGAGAATGAGCAAGAAGCTACCTAAAGACACGCCCAAGTCACGACGACAGTTCACTGATCAATTCAAAGCGGATGCAGTACAGATGTTACTTGATGGCCATACAGCTGATTCTGTCGTTGATCGGCTCGGTTTGTCTGGAACGAATTTGCTGTATCGTTGGAAACGGGAGCAGCTGCGACGAAGCGGGCCTGTTGCCTCGTCGCTCGACACTCGTGTAAAGGAATTGGAAAATGAACTGCGACGCGTTGAGCGAGAACGAGATATTTTAAAAAAAGCGTTGTCCATTTTCAGCCGGACCGATTGAATGATCGATTCCTTGCAGCGACGGAAGTCATTGATTCAACGGGCGCGTCAATAAGTGAAGTATGCCAAACTCTGTCGCTCTCACGAAGCTCGTTCTACGAGTTCCAACGCGTATTAAGCCGAGATGCATCATCGAGGGCCGAGGAACTGGCGCCAATAATCATCGACATTTTTTGGAAGCACCGTCGCCGTTATGGAGCGAGACGAATTGCCAGTGAACTGGCTGATCGTGGAATCGTAGTTTGCAGGAGGACAGTAGCCGAAACACTGAAATTGCAGGGTTTAAAGGCAATTCAACCTAAATCGTTCAAACCCAAGACCACGGAAAGTCGGCATCGACTTGGCTATAGCCCCAACCTATTGCTGGAGCCATTCGAGCTAAATGCAATCAATCGCTTGTGGGTGGCTGATATCACTTATGTTCCCATCGCTGGTCGACGGTTTGCATATTTGTCGATGGTCATGGATCGCTTCTCGCGAAGAATCATCGGATGGAATCTGGAGCTAACCATGACTGAGCAACTTGTCATCGGCAGTCTACAAGATGCGATCTTGAGTCGGCAGCCCGCGCGAAATCTAATCCACCACAGCGACCGTGGCGGCCAGTATGCATCAAACCGCTTTCGTCAAATTTTAAAGCGATCTTCGATCCGCCAGAGCATGAGCCGCGCTGGCGACTGCTATGACAACGCATTTATGGAAAGTTGCTTTGGAACCATCAAGACCGAACTGGAGATGACCGAATACGAGACAGTAGCTAAAGGAGAGCTCGAGCTAGGCGCTTACTTCAGCTACTACAATCGAGACCGAAAACATTCGAGCCTGGGCTACCAGACACCCGCGCAGTTTGAATCCACCAACCCCGATCAGAAATAAGCCCCAGGCGCGCCCGGAATCAGGTCACCACCTCACGTAGTGTCGAAAGAATTCAAGATTCGCCTTAGCGTCTTCGTTGAACAGTTCTTCGGGGGTCATCAGCGGTACTCCAGAAGTGTATAGCTAGACGGCCTCAAAGCCCCTTCTTGCAACGTTCGATTCTAGTTAGTCACGCCGACCGTTTCTCAATCCTGCCTTCGCCGGCCGCGTCGCGAACATTCGCCAAACGATCGGACAGCCGCGCGCTTGTTGGTTCACTTCTCGTCGTCGTTGTTTCCTTTGGTGTTAGGTTGGACGTAGGGGGCAGCCCCAATGTGTGGCTGTACGCAGCAAGTCGAATTGCTTCGTCTTCAATGCTCGCGATGTCCCGTCCATCGCCCCTCGGAACCGCCACTCGCGTTTCGGGTCGACCCAATTGTGCTTCCATCGCGTCTCCGCTGGTGTCCGAACGTGCTGGGCTAGAGCACTCTAGGAAACCCCCGTTCCTCCGAACCCGATCTCATTGTCGCAGATACCCGGCGCTGGATTGGAAATAGCGCGAGCGGCGGGCGGTGGTTGTGGTGGATTCTTCTTTCTGCCGGCGTTCGAGATCGGCGACATTGGCCAAGCAGTAACGACAGCCGATGGTTTCCAGGTGAAAGCGGATATAGTCTTCCGCATCGCCGTGGAGCGCGCCCAGGAGAAAGCTGCCCATCTGTTCTCGCGACGGGCAGCTCAGACGATGCCGCCGCCAAATTTCGCCCAGCGTATGGACGCCCGCATCGCGTCGGCGGTTGATTTCGGCCAAGCGATGAAGCAAGTCGGGCTCGCCGCGCAGCGCCCGTTCCAGCTCGGCCATCGCTTGCGGTTCGAGCCCTTCGTCCAGATACGCTTCCAGTTCCGAATTGCTGTACTTACGAGCCATCGTCTAAGCGTCCTCGTCATACAATTCGGGAAACATGTCTTCGGAAAGATCTTGGCGACGAACCAGCGTCCGCGTGCGGGAAATAAAATCGAACTTGAAATTGGCGACTTGCTGTTCGCTAATTCCGAGAGCTTGAGCCGCGTCCTTGTTCGCCCAACCGCGGACGATCAACAGCTCGATGCACTTCAGCTTGACCCAGTCGCCACGCTCGCGCCAACGTTCGATCTGGTCTCGCAGCGCCTCGGTCACGGCCTTCTCTTCCACGTTGCGTCGCTCGCCGCTGCGAGCAATGCTGCTGGCCGGACGAGCCGCGCCGGCCACTTGCCAAGAGCCTCGCGAATCCGCGCCGGCCGACAAAGGCACGGCCGGGCGGCGGCCTTCGCGTCGCAAGTGGTCCGTCAGCTTGTAGGCACAAATCGAGAACAGATAGCTCTCCAGCGGTCGACGCCCGTCGTAGTTTGGCAGGCTATTGAGAAAGCCGATGAAGGCTTCCTGCACGATGTCTTCGCTGGTCGCTCGCTGTCCCATTCGCGTTTCCACGAACGCCAACAGCCGGCCTTCGTAACGTGCGATCAAGTCGGTCCAGGCGTCCGAATCGCCAGCGCGAATGCGTTCGACGAGCAAGCTATCCGAGTCGGCAGGTTCGGTCATATCGAATGATGAGCAGCCAAGTGAAGGCCAACCGGATTACGTTGGCGGAATCGATCGCGGCCGAGACTTACAGCCGCGGAATCCAACCGGCAACGACCGCGCCGGCAATGACAAGGGTCAGTATCGCCGCCGCCGCGCCGAACTGCAAGCGACCGCTGTAATAGCCGCGAGTGGCCGTATCGGCCTTGAAATATCCACACACCACGGCCAGCATCATCAGCACGCCGCCGGCTCCCAGACCGGTCTTCAACAGACGGTTCCGGGCGACGACTTCTCGCCAACGATCGTCCAACCCCTCGCGAAACTCGCGGGTGAATCGTAGTTGCCGATACTCTTCTCGCATCGGGCCAAAGCTGAATTCGACCGTCCCCGCGTAATGCCGTTCGGGATCGACCAACTCGGTGCGGATCTGGTTCAGACTCAGGTTCACGTGGCTTGCGGCCCCGTTCACATTCAGGTACTCGTCGACATAGGCATCGACGGATTTCTTCAACGCCGCATCGAGTGCCGCGAGACACTCTTGTCGCGAATAGCAGGGTCCCGAATCCACAACGACCGTGTGCGTATCGCCGCGAGTCACGTTGGGCTCGGTCACCCACGTTGGTCGATCAGCGGGATAGACCGGGCCGGTGTAGATCGTGGGTTCGTCGGCCGCCGACGATTTGGGTGTCC
>JAWKTM010000138.1:0-4401 GCA_041399085.1 Pirellulaceae bacterium | reverse complement strand
ATGATATTCCTCGGCCCGAAAGAATCGCTCGAAGGGAACGATCTGAGTTACAATCGGCGAACCGAAAACGCGACTATCATCTAACTGCTGTTTGTATCGCTCCGCCTCATCACGTTGGACCTCATCATGATAGAAGACGACGGAACGATACTGAGTTCCCACATCATTCCCCTGCCGGTTCAATGTGGTCGGATCGTGAGTCTTCCAGAACACCTCCAATAGTTCCGCGAACGACACAAGATTCGGGTCGTAAGTCACCTGAACCACCTCGGCATGACCCGTCGTGCCGGAACACACCTGTTGATAAGTCGGGTTCTCCACTTGTCCGCCGCTGTAGCCCGACACGGCCGATTGCACGCCCCGAAGCTGCTGGAAGACCCCCTCGGTACACCAAAAACACCCCGAGCCAAACGTGGCGACACGGGACGCCGACTTGCCGCTCTCGACGGGTGACGGAGTTGTGGGATGCGGATCGTTGGGAACTGCGCTCATCGGTTGTCTCCTCGCTCGTGATGCTTCGACCGTCCACCGGGATATTCTAGAATGGCTCCGTTTTTCGGCCACGCCTCGGTCGACGAATTACAATCGACCGGTCCAATACTCGTAATCTGTTCCGCCTAAAACACGAAGGAATTCGCCGCCATGCGACGACACCTCACGATGATCGCCATCCTACTGGCCGCATCGCCGCTCGCCGCCCAAACACTCGACAACGAGTCGTTCGATCGTTTCGGCATTTACGAAGCGACCGCGCCGCGTCCCCAAGCGATCGAGCCGCGCGCCACGACGCTCCCCTTGGAATTGCGCAAAGGCGACCGCATCGCCCTGATCGGAAATACGCTGTTCGAACGTTCGCAGCTATTCGGACAATTCGAAGCCCTGCTGCACCGGCAGTTCCCCGACCACGAGCTCGTCGTGCGCCATCTCGCGTGGTCGGCCGATCAGATCGACCTGCAACCCCGTCCCGACAATTTCGCCGACACGTTTCAACACCTGAAGCACGAACGCGTCGATGTGATTTTCGCGGCCTTCGGATTCAACGAATCGTTCGCCGGTCCGGCCGGCCTAGTCGACTTCCGCCAGAAGCTGTCAACCTACGTGGAACAACTCCGCTCGCAGGCCTTCAATGGACGGTCCGCTCCGCGCGTGATTCTCGTGTCCCCCATCGCTAACGAGAACGTCGCGGGCGTCGCGGCAGCCGACCGCAACAACGCTCGTATCAAACTATATTCCGAAGTCATGCGCGAGGTCGCGAGCACACACCACATCGGCTTCGCGGATGTGTACACCGCCACCGAACAAGCGATGCGCAGCCCCGGTACGGATCTCACGATCAATGGAATCCATCTCACTCAACAAGGAGACCGGTTGTTCTCCGAAACCCTGTTCCAGCAAATCTTTCAACAACAACCGCCCGAGATCAATGACTCGCTCCGACAAGCCATCACCGATAAGAATCGAGAATACTTTCGCCGCTTCCGGCCGCTGAACACGTTCTACTACACCGGCGGACGCAACAAAGCCTATGGCTACCTCGATTTCCTGCCCGCCATGCGCAACTTCGACATGATGGTCGAGAACCGCGACCGCCGCATCTGGAACTTGGCCCAAGGCAAAACGGTTGCAGCGACGGTCGACGATAGTAACATCCCTCCCTTGCCTCTAGCCGATCAAAGCCGCGGAGCCAACGAATGGTTGCCGGCCGAAAAGGAACGGCAAGCCTTTCAAGTTGATCCACGTTTCGAGGTGAATCTATTCGCGGGCGAAGAGCAGTTCCCCGATATCGCCAACCCCATCCAAATGCGTTGGGACGCGCGCGGACGTCTCTGGGTTAGCTGCTCGACAACGTATCCCCACGTCTATCCGGGAAAGCAGCCCAATGACAAGCTGGTAATCCTGGAAGACACCGATCTCGATGGTCGTGCGGATAAGTCCACGGTGTTCGCCGAAGATCTCCACATACCCCTATCCTTTGAGTTCGGCGACGGTGGCGTTTATGTTTCCGAGCAGCCGAGTCTCACATTCCTAAAAGACATCGACGGCGACGACCGCGCGGACGTTCATGAAATCGTTCTCACCGGTTTCGGCACCGAGGATTCTCACCACTCGCTACACGATCTGACCTGGACCCCGGACGGCGATTTGATCTTTCGCGAGTCGATCTTTCACCACAGCCAAGTCGAAACGCCTTACGGCCCGATTCGACAACAAAACAGCGGCTGGTTTCGCTATCAGCCGCGAACCCATCGCCTGATCAGTTTCGGCACCTATCCCAGCACCAATCCCTGGGGAGTGACCTTCGACGACTGGGGCCAACATATGGCCAGCCACCCCGTTTACGCCGCGGCTTTCCACTCGCTCGACCCGCCCTATCCCCAACAGAATCCCGCCCCGAAGGGCCTGCAAGCTTACTCGGGCGTCTGCGGCCATCAGTTTGTCGATTGGAGCTCCTTTCCCGATGAACTCCAAGGCCACTTTATCAAGGTGCGCTACAAACCGACCAATCGCGTCGAAATCCACCAATGGAAGGAGAAGGAGTTTGGCTATGAAGAGCAGTATGTAGGCGATCTCATATTCTCGACGAATCTCAGTTTCATCCCCGTTGATCTCCAGTTCGGGCCGCGCGGCGCCTTGTATGTATGTGATTGGTATAACCCCGTGAAGGGGCACGCCCAGTACTCCTTGCGCGACGAACGCCGCGATCGTCACTCCGGGCGAATCTGGCGAATCACGGCCAAAGACAAGCCGCTACGAGAAGCGCCGCAAATCGCCGACGCGACCATCCCGGAACTATTGAAACTGCTAACACGACCCGAATACCGCATTCGCGACTGGGCCAAGCGTGAACTTCGCGAGCGTGGCCTCGCCCAAGTAAAACCAACACTGGACGCATGGGTTCAGTCTCTTGACGCCAACGAACCGCGATTCCGCCATCACCAACTCGAAGCCATCTGGACTTATCGGTGGATTGGACTCGCGGAACTCGATGGTCACGTCGGCGCCGTTGCTCACATACACGCTGGCCACGGATCGTCGCCTGCCGCGAACATCGATCGCTCGGTGGCGCTACAAACACTTCGGTCCCTCTTGGATTGCGACGATCCCCACGCGCGAGCCGCCGCCACACAGCAGCTTCGATACTGGCATCCGTATCTGGATGATCTACCAGTTCTGCTGAAACAGTCGGCGAACGATGACTCGGCCACCGTCCGCATGGAGGCCGCGATTGCCGCCACCTACATCGCCACGCGGGACGCATTCGAGGCGATGGTGGATGTGCTCAAGCATCCACGTGAAGGCCATCTCGCCTATGCAATCACCTGCGCGCTTAGCTCACAGACCATGCGCCCCTACTGGGAAGGCAATCCTAACTATGACATCACTCGCCTGCTGAAGCTGGCGGCCCGAGCCCAAACGATCAAGGAGCCCCCGCCCACGGCAAGTGAATCGCAGTTCGACCGCCAAGCCGATCTGGCCCGCATCGACATCGCATGCGTGCCCGAACGAATGATGTTCACCCGAAAGCAATTCCATGTCCGCCCCGGCCAACCCGTCAAGATCGTCTTTACGAATCCGGACGCTACCGATCACAACTTCGTAATCGTGCAGCCCGGTGCGTTGGCCGAAGTCGGCATGGCTGCCAATGAGATGGCTCGCGACCCCCGCAACGCCAACTCCGACTTCATTCCGCCAGAGAAACGCGAAGCTATTCTCCATGCTACACGTATGATTGGTCCGACCCGCGCTACGCAGATTCAAGTGCTTCGCTTTACCGCGCCGACGGAACCTGGCATCTATCCCTATGTCTGCACGTTCCCCGGCCACTGGGTCGTCATGAACGGAGTCATGATCGTGGCCGACAGCCAATCCGCTGCGGAACGCTTGGTGGCTGACAGCCAACCGAAAATCGTTCGCGAATGGACCATGCGCGATTTCAAAGATCTTCCTTCGACGGACACGCGACCAGACGACGCACAGCTCGCTCGCGGAATGACTGCCTTTGTCAAAGCCCGTTGTAATCAGTGCCATGTGATCGCCGGACATGGCGTCAACCTGGGACCCGATCTCGCGCAGTCCGTCAAGCAGTTGCAAGGCAAGGCCCTATTGCAACAAATGCTCGAACCCTCAAGCAAGATTCACGATAAGTTTCAAAACTACCAGTTCCTCACATCCGAAGGTCGCGTGGTAACGGGAGTCGTCGTGAAGGAAGATGAGCAAGCTTATCACATTGCAACCAACCTGCTCACGCCAACCACCCTCACGATGATTCGCAAGCAAGACGTCGAAGAGAAAGTTGCCTCCAAGATTTCGCCGATGCCGTCAGGACTGCTAAACATTCTTACCAAACAAGAGATTCTCGATCTGCACGCCTTCGTCGCAGCGGGTGGTTACCACCTCCCC
>JAWKTM010000137.1:0-5138 GCA_041399085.1 Pirellulaceae bacterium | reverse complement strand
CAAGTTTGAATACCGCCGCGGCTTCAAGTTTTGCACGTACGCGACTTGGTGGATTCGCCAAGCAATTACCCGAGCCGTCGCGGACCAAAGCCGCACGATCCGCATCCCCGTTCACATGGTGGAAACGATTTCACGTGTGAGGAACGTTACGAAGCAACTTTTCCAAGAGTTGGGACGCGAGCCGTCGTTGGAAGAAATCGCTCGCCAAGCGGAAACGACCTTGGACGAGTCGCGACGAGTGCTGGCGATGAATCGCTATCCGATCAGCCTCGATCGGCCCATTGGCACCAACGACGATAGCCAGTTCGGCGACTTGCTGCCGGACGGAAATACCGCGAATCCCGCGGCGATTGCCACACAGGAGATGTTGCGAAATCGCATCTCCAAGGTCCTGAAAACACTTAGCTATCGCGAACGCGAAATCATCAAGCTGCGTTACGGATTGGGCGACGGATACTGTTATACATTGGAAGAAGTGGGCCACATCTTCAAAGTGACCCGCGAACGCATTCGCCAGATTGAAGCCAAGGCGGTGCGCAAACTTCAACAACCGTGTCGAAGTCAGGAACTGGTGGGATTCTTGGATTGAAACCCAGCCGCAAGATCGAGCCACATTGCGGCTTGCTGATCTCGACGCGAAAAGCCCGGCGTTTTCCAAGACGCCGGGCTTTTCTTATGCGCTGGCGTTCGACCTAGCCGCCGTACTCCAATCGACACTGTGGCCGGTCAATCCCACTTGTCACCACACTTGCGGTATAAAATCGCCGGCGAAGTCAAATATAATTACATCGGACACTTTTTTACGGACGGACACTAAGCCAAAAGATCCTGCAACGGCTCGCCTTGGCGTATATCCGACAGCTTGATGTCGTCGTGGCCGAACTTATCACACGATTGCCCCGCGGCCTGTAGCAGCGTCGCGTACAAACTGCCAATGGTAGCGTGCTTGTTTTGACCGTAGGCGGGGAACTCCAAATATCGTCCACCCCGCTTCAGTCGTCCGCCCAAGTCACCGATCAAAACAATCGGCCACGAGTACAATCGTGGATGGTGTCCATCTCCCGAATCGCTCATGAACACGATGAGGGTGTTGTCCAACATGCTGCCATTTCCCTCGGGAATGTTGGATAATTTTTGGGCCATCTCGGCGATAAGGCGCGTATGCATTTGGTGGATTAGAATGAAACTCTCTTCATTCGTCTTGCCGGCAATGCTGCCACCGTGGCCCAGATTGTGAAGGTCCGCGGCGCCGAGTTCGGGATACTGTCCGAATCGTTGATGTCCACTACCGGAAGTTAGCGTGACAACATTGGTAAGCCCAGCGATTAACGCGGCCGTAGCGATTTCAAATTGAGCTTCCAGTACAAGACTGGAAGTGGTCGTCGTTCGCTTCTCGCCTAAGTCCGGCGCGTGACGTCGGATAATGCCTTGTAAGTCGCCAATCTCACGCTGTCTCGCGTACAGCGACTCGAAGGCTTCCGCATAACTTTCCAGCTTTCCGCGTTCGCTGGCCGGCAAAGCGGCAGCCGAGCGTTTTACGTCGTCGGCCAGGAAGTCGAGTAGATTTGTTTGTCGATCAAACTCAGCCTTACCTCCACCATCCACACTGCCAAACAAAGAGCGAAACGCGAGACTCGGCGAGCAGATCGTTGGCAACGGCTTGTTCGCCGCCAGAGCGGAGTGGGCGTAGTTGATGGCCTCCGAGCCATTCGCTCCCAAACCGAGCAGCACGTGCGGGAAGACCGCGGGCAAAGCGGCGGCGAGTGCCGAATCGATGGTCTGCCCGTGGACGCCTCGGGCCGAATAGCATCCCAGCGCACCATGATTCGCCGAATGGTCACTATAGGCGATGCGGCCCGACAAGCCTTGAAGCAATGTGATGCGATCCTTCAGCGGAGTGAGCGGCTCCAGCGCGGCCGACAACGCCCTGTCCCGTAGTGACAGTTCCACAAGTTCGCCGCCGGTTGTGCCTCCTTCACGACTCTCCTTCCAGACATGTCCACTCGGAGTAATGAATGATGGACGCAATCCATTACTCTGCAGTACAAATACCACGCGACGTTGAACGCCGTCGGATTTTCCTTCAGCCAGAGCCACCGCTTGCTGAATTAACGGCGCCAGCAACGTGGCTCCGGCCCCCAAAGACAATCCTTTGAGAACATCGCGGCGGACCCAATCTGGATTCGGTTGCAAAGGGGAGAAGCTCATGGAACGTCTCTTTTCGTGCCTTAAAAATGATAGGACGCGTTGTGTTCTTATAATGATAGGGTGACCTACGGAGCCGTCGTGAACTAGTCCTCGACGACTCGATACAAGAACGAATCGGATGTTAGCAGCGATATGACCAACTCACGAAAACTGCCGCCGCTATTCACGTAAGCTCGGTCGGCTGCTTGCAATACGCTGGCGTCGGCCAATGTTTCGTTTCGCCCCAGGAAATATCGAAACGCATGCCGCACGAAGACCTGACGAACTCGCTGGGAATCGGCAAGTCGCCGCACCAGTTCGTAAGGGTCGCGTACCGGTCCGTCTAGTTGCGGATCTTCCGTCAGGTCAATGACGCCTGTTGTATCGAGCGATTGCGGGTGGAATTGTTTGATCGGTTCGCCGTTGCGATGCAGCCGCTTCCGAGACGTTGCTTCATCCTCAACCAGTTCCGCGTCACGATGCAGTCCGTAGTGTGTGAACTGCTCGAACGGCAGTCCTAAATCGTCCATCCACTGATGGCATTTCCAACATTTGTTGTCGCGTGTAACCGTCAGGCGATCGCGATACGTGCGATGCGGATCGTCGGGGACTTGAGCCGCGACGTCGATCGGCAAATCGGGGACGGTCTGACCAAGCAGGCGTTCGCGAATCCAACGGCCTCGCCGAACGGGATCGTTTTCGAAGTTCGTGGAATGCGCGACCAACCATGCCGGCTGCATTAACACACCCAAACGCGGCTTGTCGGAAGGCGGTTGGGCGGGTTGATGCTGAGGCCATTTCTCGAATCCATATACATAGTGAGGCTCGCCGATTCCGCGATGATTGTTTTCGTTGCGGACGAAAGCTGGGGCGAGTACCAGTTGCCGCGTGGCCTTGTCCTGCTTCCATGTGGCGTTGGCATAGGTGACATCGATCGTGAGCAACGTGCGGAGCACTTCTTTGTCTTGTTCCAAGACGTATTGGATCAAGGCGTCGGTATCGGCAACCAACGACGTGGGAGAGTGCAATGCGCCTCGAATATCGGTGAAGCCTTTTGGAAACTGGCCACCCAGTTCCTCCCACTCGTTGGCAAAGTTCGGGAATGGAGTTCGATCGGCTTTGAAGACTTCCGGCGCGCGATAGTAGTCGAAGTACTGTTGAAAGAACGTGAGCAACCGGGATGTATCCACACGGTTATCCTTGGCGGACAGAGCCGTGCGGAGCAGTTCCGAGACTTGCATCGGACTCGCCAAATCACCACGTTCCGCGGCACTCGTGAATACGTCGGACCGCTTGTTACCCAGGGCGAAACTGAGTGCCTCGGCGAGCTCTAACGGCGTCAGCATGCGACGTCCCGTTTCGTCTGGGGCGCCACCCAATTCCGAGCGGAAGATTGCGTCGGCGTGCAACAACACGGCCTGCAACACCGTCTTGATCGCCTCGGGGCGATTTCCGTCGGCGGCACAGCGTTCGTACAGGGCGTAGTATCGTTCGAGCTGTTCCCGCGTGGGGACGCGCCCGATCGCCAGGCGGTATTGAAGCTCGACAGCCTTATCAATCTGGTCGCGCGTGGGCGAAAGCTCGGGATCCATTAAGGCCACGAATTCGCGAACGGTATCCCAACCTTTCGGTTTTATGGCGCCATCCTTCAACTCATGTTCGCACTGGCGATTGACGATGATCGCGGCGTTCCTCAGCAGAATCTCGGTCGTCGGTTCGTCGAGCGAATATAGCGCGGCGTAGTCCTTGAATCCACGATCTGGAATTAATGTGAAGGGCTCGACCACCTCATCCTTGATGCGCGACGAACGATACACCCCGCGCAGCATTTGCAGGTAGGAGGCGGAATTTAACCGCCACACCCGAGCCGGCGAGGCGGTCGGTAAGCTTACTGGTGTGCCAAATAGCAATCCGTGCGGGACCAGATTCCCCTTATTCGGCAGTTGGTCCTCGGTCAGTTGCCCCGGTGGACGCAAACTTGCCAGGACTTGATCCAGTCCCGAAACGACTTCACGCAGTTCCGCGCGGCTGGGCTGCGGCGCGTCGTCCGGCGGCATCAATCCATCGCGAAGCTGGATATGAATTTGCGATAACAGTTGTGCCGCATGGGGCGCGTGCGAATCGGCGGGCAAGCGATCCAAACGCACGCGGCCTTCTTGTTTGGCGGGCCCGTGACACGACACACAGTATTTGTTTGCGAAGCGCGAAAGGGCCATTGGCAGATCGTCGCTCGCATTCAATCGCTCGCCGGACATTAGTCCCAAAACAACCAATGAAGAAGCAACGAGCCGAACGGTTCGGAGCCAAAAAGACTGAGGCTCGTTCCGCGGCTTGGATATCGGCAAGTCCGATTTGTGTGCGGTCATGGAGCTGACTCTTGGTTTTCGTTGATGCCAGTCTTCAAATACTCGATCGCCTCGGGGCTGGCCTGTTTGAGCAACTGGTTGGCGATGCGTTAGTGCCGCCAATCCAGAACCATCGAGTCTACTTGGCCGCGAATCACATTTGCAATTCGAGCGTTCCCCAGAGGCTGGGATCCTCTTGCACGGGAAAATCGCTGCCGATAGCAAATGGCTGCGTGCCTCGTTCCCGGTCTTGAACCAGGTAGTAGAAACCGAGTCTCGGTTGCTCGGCCGGATCGAATCCCGTGAGGCCAGCGGCAGGAATATGGCCGCCAAGCCAGTAACCGTCCGACTCGATCCGGCTGATCACGCCCAGTCGCCGTCCGTCGAACGGTTTGGCGTTTTCGCGAGCGCGGTTGATCGATAGCATCGCAGCGACGGGTGATTTCACATCGCGGCCAGATCCGGCGGGAAGAAAGGCGAATCGGTGACAGAACCGACTTGCCCGATGGATGTTCTTGGTATCGCGCGTATCGAGCCAGACGTGTAGACCGTCGCTGTCCTCGATTCGGCTATCACGGCACCAAGCGGGTTGGCGCTTGCCGGCAA
>JAWKTM010000136.1:0-5171 GCA_041399085.1 Pirellulaceae bacterium | reverse complement strand
TCGCTAGACGCTCGATTTCCAGTCGCGTCACGACGCGGAAGACGGTCTCTTCTGGCTTCGCGCCCGGCTGTTCCAGGAACACTTGCGAACCTTCGTGCAACATGCGAGGCAAATAGAACCAAGCTCGGTCGAGCGCCTCGCCGGTTTGGTCCGCCGCGATGATGACCAGATCGGTGTCCTTCAAGCCGTTGGCCGCTCGCGACAACGCCATGAACGGATCGCCCGGCAGCAGTTGCAGCTTGACGTTCGGCGCCGACAGCGTCGTGAACGCCTGCTTCAACGATAGCCGCTGCGAGCCTTCGGGCCGCAGCTCAAACGGGTCGATCCCCGTGTAGCGGACTTTCTCGCCCGAGTGATACTGTTGCAGCACCTCGAACATCCGCCGAGTGCGCACGCCCGATCCGATTCCCATTTCCACGATCGAGCGAACCGGTTGCTTGCGAAGCAGGCGATAAAACGTGCGGTCCGCTTGGGGTTTGGAGAGGTAGGCTAGATAGCCAAACCGTAAACTGTTCATGATGCTCATGACAATTGCCGCTAACTTCATCCGAGGTTGTCGAACGACTCAAGAGTGAATTTCGGACAGCGAAGCCGGAAAATCGAGCGGAAATGACATCGCCCACAGGGACAACCCGCATTACCAAAACCGACGAGCGGCAACGCGCGGCGCTGTTGGCCCGGATCCAACGGCAATTCGCGACGGTGACGCAAACCGTAGCGGCGGGAGGCGTGTCGATTGACTTCACGCGCGTGGCCGATCCCGACGCGGTGTTCGACCGCATGGCCGAGCAGTTCAGTGATTCGCAGCGCGACGACGCGGCCATCCAGCCCTATTGGGCCAAGGCTTGGGAAAGCAACTTAGCGCTGGCCGAGTCGCTGACGCCGTTCGATATGCACGGCCGTCGCGTACTTGATCTCGGTTGCGGCTTGGGACTGATCGGAGCGATTCTGGCCGCTCGAGGCGCCAGCGTCTGGCTGGCCGATGTCGTGACTCCGTCGCTGCTGTTCGCCAAATTGAACGTCTGGCCCTGGCTCGACCGCTGCGAGGTCGTTCGATTCGATTGGCGGCGCGATCGATTTTCCGGCGTTCAATTCGATTGGATTATCGGTTCCGATATTTTGTACGACCGGGCCGAGTGGCCGTATCTCGAACCGCTTTGGCGCCAGCATTTGGCGCCCGGCGGGACGGTCGTGTTGGGCGAGCCGTTTCGGATTATCGGCGACGAATTTCGGGAATGGATTGGCGGTCACCCGTGGCAAGTTCGCGTCGACACGGTGCGGCCTGCGGGCGTCGCTCGACCGTTGCGGCTGTTCTGGTTGGCCGACAAAGCTTAAGCCCAGCTCCTCCGCCACTTTACCGCTGATTGGTTACCGACTCCCCGCCAGGCAACTAAGATGGCTGGTGCGGTTTCGCGTTGAATGCCCGAGCACTCCCGCGAACCTGCCTTCCCGCAAATTTACCCGCCATCTCTCCCACACGGATGTCGTTCATTCATGTCCCAGCCCGTTTCGTCGAAGAAAAAGAAACGCAACAGTTACCCCATGTGGTGCGTCCGCTTCTGGCACGGCATGAAAACGGGCGACTGGTTCAAGCTGCTGGCGGAAAACCGCTTTCGCGTGCATCCGTGCGGCACCGGTTTGATGGGCACGGTCACATGCGTTTCGCCGGTCAACTCGATCGGCTCGCGAGTGCAAACCTGGCGTTACGGGAAACGGATTGCGGCAACCGAATTGCGTGATCCGCCGGTGTTCATCGTCGGCCATTGGCGCAGCGGCACGACGTTCCTGCACGAATTGATGGTGAACGACGACCGATTCGACAGCCCGAACACCTACCAATGCTTCGTGCCGCACCACTTTCTCTTGAGCGAATGGCTCGTGACGCGGTATCTCGGCTTTTTGATGCCCAAGCAGCGGCCGATGGATAACATGGCCGTCGGGTTTTTGCGGCCGCATGAAGATGAATTCGCATTGATGAACATGGGGCTGCCGTCGCCGTACAAGCGGATGGCGTTTCCCAACAACCCGCCGCCCGACTTGAAATATCTCAATATGGAGGGGCTCAGCCAACAAGAGTTGGAGGCGTGGAAGGCCGGGATGCATCTGTTTCTCAAGACGCTGACGTTCAAGAACGGCAAGCGACTGATTCTCAAGAGCCCGACGCACACGGGGCGAGTCGGTGTGTTGGCCGAGATGTTTCCGAATTCGAAGTTCATTCACATCGCTCGCGATCCGTTCGACGTGTACGCTTCGACCCACCATCTTTGGCCGGCGCTCGAAGGCGTGCAGTGTTTTCAGTCGCCGCGTTACGACGAGCGGTTGGACGAGTTCATCTTCGATTGCCAAGATCGCATGTACCGCGGATATTTCTCGCAACGCGAAACGATCCCGTCGAATCGGCTGTGCGAAGTGCGGTATGAGGATGTCGTCCGCGACCCGGTGGGCCAGTTGCAACAAATCTACTCGCACTTGGATCTGGGAGACTTCGAGTACGCTCGGCCGGCCGTCGAAGCGTTCGTCGCTTCGCAGAAGGATTATCGCAAGAACGATCACCAGTTGGACCCAGCCCTGCGCGACCGAATTCGCGAGCGCTGGGCCAAGTACTTCGAGAACTTCGGCTACGCGGAAGAATCCACCGCGGGAGAACCAAGCTCCGTTTAAGCCCCGCCTGGGAGAACGAAGCTCCCGCTGAGTTGCCCGGGAGAACGAAGCTCCTGCTGAGTTCTTCCTCTTCTCTTCCGCGACGCGAAACTCCCACCGCTCCCGCCGCGCATCGTGTCGAAAAAATCGGCCTCGATTCGTCTTTTGAGCCGGCGGCGATTTTGATACAGTCCCGCCACTCGTCGAAATTGGCGGCCTCTTTGCCGCACTGCGTCCGCAGGAACTACCTTCGCCATGCACATTCAAGTTGCCAAACTTTTGCGGGCTCTCGCGCTGGCCGGGCCAACGCTGTTGCTGGCCGGTTGTATGGATGGTCCGTTTTTCCAAATGGCAAAATGGAACCCGTACTACCGCAAACAATGGGCGGCGGACGAATCGTATCGGCCCACGTATTACACGCGAATGGAAAGCTTGGCGGACCTGCGCACCAGCGCTCGCCGATTGGACCCGGCGACTCAACAACGCGTGTCGGCCGAAATGGTCGAGCTATTGCGAAACGATTCCAATCCGCTGATCCGGCGCGAGACGGTCCGAGTCCTGGCCGAATTGCCGAACGTCGAAGCGGCGGAAGGACTGCGGCAAGCGATCGGCGACAGCGATTCGATGGTCCGCGTGGCGGCTTGCGAAGCTTGGCAGCGACGCGGCGGCGACGAAGGGATCGATATCCTGGCCAACCTTGTGGGCAGCGACACGGATCAAGACGTGCGGATGGCGGCCACGCGTTCGTTGGCCGAGTTCCGCGATCCGCGGGCGGTCCGAGCGCTCGGCTTGGCGCTGGACGATGCCGATCCGGCGCTGCAATACCGAGCGATGCAGTCGCTGGCAAAATCCACGGGAAAACGCTACGGTGACGACCTCGTCGCCTGGCGCGAGTTCGTCCAAGGCGGCTCGCCCCCAGAACGCGGCGGCACGCAGTTCGCCGAACTGCTGCCCGATTGGTTCTAGTCGCCCCGCCGTTGAAACTTCTACCCAGATCGCTTCCGCCCATGCCTACGCGTCGCGAAAAAATCGAAGCCATGTTGGTCGACGAACCGCATGACCAGTTCCTGCGATACAGTTTGGCGATGGAGTTGGACAAAGAAGGCGACCACGACAACAGCCTCGCGCGACTAGCCGAACTCACGCGCGACGCCAGCCCCTACGTTCCGGCATTCTTCATGGCCGGCCAGCAACTCACTCGCCTAGGCCGAATCGAGGAAGCCCGCTCGATGCTCCGCAACGGCATCGAAGCCGCCCGCGCCGAAGGCAACTCGCACGCCGCCGGCGAGATGAGCGAATTCCTGGCCAGCCTCGGATCATTCGGCGAATAGCCGCCGCCGTTCATCCCAGCCACTCCGGCCCGCTCGCGCTGCTCCTACCTTGCCGCCAAGCGTCGATTTGCTAGATTAGCTGTCGTTGTCGACCGCGACCGCAACCCGGTCTATCGGCCCCGCACAACGCGCCCGTGGCGCAATTGGATAGCGCATCGGTCTTCGGAACCGAGGGTTACAGGTTCGAATCCTGTCGGGCGTACTTGGCTGGTTATCAGCACCGAATTGGAATGAAACGTAAAAGCTCGCCGGAGTTTATCCGGCGGGCTTTTTTTGTTGTTTTGGCGCGGTGGTTGATTTACTGGATGCTTGGTGAGCGGTTGAGGTTGGGGGTGGCTAACGTGTAGGTTGGTTGGGGTTGATGGGTGCGATGGCGGTTGATGCGGGTGCGGGAGGAGGGTGGTATGGGGTCGGTTGACGAGACGATGAACCAGACGAGCCCTCCGGCGCCGGTCCAACATACGTCACTTAGTTTGTTGGCGCGGTTGCGGGCCGGGGATCAGCAGGGATGGCAGCGGCTGGTGCGGCTGTATGGGCCGTTGATCTATAGCTGGTGTCGGCGGGCGGGGTTGCAGCAGGAGGATGCCAGCGATGCGGTGCAGGATGTGTTCTCCAGCATCTCGACCAATCTGGAGAAATTCCGGCGAGATCAGCCGGGAGATAGCTTTCGCAAATGGCTGAAGACCGTGACGATGAATCGGGCCCGCGATATTTTGCGGCGCGATGCGGGGCGAGCCAAGGCGACGGGCGGAACGACGGCTCAGTTCCAGATCGCGTCGCAGCCCGCGCCGGACGCAACCGACGTGGTCGATGAGAGCGACGCCGAGCGGACTCAGGAGCTGGACCATTTGCTGCGGCAGGCGACCGAGATGGTGCGAACGGATTTCGAGCCGGCGACGTGGCAGGCGTTTTGGCAAACATCGGTCGAAGGCCGGGAGACGGCGGATGTCGCGGCCGACTTGGGACTGAGTGCCAATGCCGTGCGGATCGCCAAATCGCGCGTGCGAGCCCGCTTGCGCGAGGAATTGGACGGCTTGCTGGACTAAATGTCCGTCCGTGTGGTATCCGCCACCGTCTTTTGGACGAAGAAGCTCCTCGCTGACGCCAAGTTGGCCTTCTTTTTCATCATCTTAGCCGTCATCTGGCAGTTTGTTGTTGCCTCGGCTACGATTGTTGGTGTCTTTTTTGTAATTGGTGGCG
>JAWKTM010000135.1:0-6141 GCA_041399085.1 Pirellulaceae bacterium | reverse complement strand
CTCGGGTCAAGTAACGGCGAAAGACCCACGGTTCGAGCCGCTCCAGAAACGCTTGGCCCAAACCCACATCGCCGGCAATCGCACGAGCCTTGACGAACGCCTGCCGTTCCCACGTTCGTCCCGACACGTCGTAATACTGAAGCGCGGCCGAGATGCCGTGGACCGGCGGACCCTGCTTGCCATCGGGACGCAACCGCAGATCGACTCGATAGGCGATCCCCAGATCGGTCGTCTCGCTCAGCAACTTCACCACGTTGGCCGCCAGGCGATCGAAGAACTCGCGGTTGGAAATCGAACGCTCGCCGTCGGTCGCGCCATCGTCGTCGCTCAGAAAAATCAGATCGATATCGCTCGAATAGTTCAGCTCTTCGCCGCCCAGCTTTCCTAACGCCAAGGCCACGAACCGAGCCGTCGCGCCGTCCGGTCGCCGCGGCGCGCCCCGCTTGCTCTCCAGTTGCCGTCGAGCGAACCGAATCGCGCCCTCGCACAGGGCGTCCGCCAAATACGAAATCTGTTGGGTCACGGTGTCGATCGACTGGCCGCGAACGATGTCGCCATAAGCGATCCGCAATGTCTCGCGCTGCTTGTATCGCCGCAGCACCGACATCGCCATTCGTTCGTCGTTGGCCCGCTCGACTTCGGCCCGAATCTCGTCCACCAACACTTGTCGCGCTACCGGCTGGCCTTCCGTGATTCGCAACAAGTCAAACACGTCCGGATCGCGAATTAGCAAATCGGCCAAGTATTGGCTGGTGGACATGATCTGCAACAAGATGGCTAGCGACTCGGGATCGCGCTCCAACAGCGAACCAAACGCCAGCGGGCTCCGCGTCTGGGCGACAAACCGCTCGAAGCTATTCAGTGCCATCCCCGGATCGCTCATCGACGGCAGATGCTTGGCCAGTTGGCCGACGATCACGGCCAGCAAATCGAGCGTCATGCCGCATTGCGACAGATGCTCCAGATTTCGCTGTCCGCGTTCCGCGTTGTCGACGCCCAACGTTTCGAGCCAAGAACGCGCGTCGGCGGGATTGTCGAGCAACGAGACGAGACGTTCTATATCCATAGCGGATTTGCTTAATCGCCAAGCGGTCGAAGAGGCGGACGTGAGCCTGTCCATCATACCCCAGACAATCGTCCACGCCAGAATGCGCGCCGTCGCCGACGAAGGACGCCAAACGTGCTTCCAAGACAGGAGTGACGGAGCACGACTCTCTGCTTGAATCTTGCCGAGCGGCAAACGATGCTCAGCGAAACAACGATGTTCTTTTCTGGCCCTGTGGAAAGCACGAGTCACAACATGCGGCAACTGATAACACCAACGAACGCTGACCTGGAGAATCCCGTGAAGCTGTGCCGTCGCGAGTTTCTGGCGACGACGGCGCTGGCGGCAACGACGATCGGAACCGACAAGGCGCTGGCCGACGACGGCCGAGATTCACAAGTGGCGTTCTTTTTGGTCGGCGACACGCATTACTTGGCAAACAAAGACGCACCGAGTGAACTGGATGAACGCTCTCGACGCGTTACCAACGGCCTGATCGACACACTGAACGCGCTGCCCAATTCGGCGATTCCCGCGGAAGCCGGCGGCGGAAAGGTCGCGAGGCCGCGGGGAGTCATTCACGCTGGCGATTTGATTGACAGCGGCGACAAGAACGGTCGCATTCTGGAGTTAATGCAAGCGACGGAGTGGAACGCCTATGCGGCGGACTTCGGAATCGACGGCCAGTCAGGGCGACTCACATATCCCACCTATGAAGTGCATGGGAATCATGATGGTCCTCAAGGTAAAGGGATTGCCATTAATGGTATCGCGGCTCGAAACAAACAACGTCAAGAATTGACCGGGCTCTCTCACAACAACCTGCATTGCTCCTGGGATTGGGGGCCGGTCCACTTTGTCAACTTGGGGATTGTTGTGGGGCAAGTTCCCGAAGTGACGCAACGTCGACGCTATGATCCGGGGGGAAGCCTTGAATTTCTAATTGCGGATCTGCGCGAGCATGTCGGCGATAGCCGCAAGCCAGTCGTCTTAACACATCACATTGACGTGGCCCGCTATGCCGTACCATGCGCGGCTGACGACCCTAAGAACTTGAGCCGCGAATGGCACCCTTGTGATGTGCATGCCTACTATGAAGCGATTCGCTCTTACAATGTGATCGCGATTTTATACGGCCATACCCATGCGCGAAATATCTTCCGGTGGAATGGTTCCTCTGCCCGAGCGACCGACGGCGTGCCGGTATTCAATGTCGACAATTCCACCCACTTCCACAGCGAAAATCAAGCGTTTCTGTATTTCGAGATCAATCGCACGGAAATGGTGATTCGCGAATGCGCCACGCGAGACGCGTGGCAAAGCCACTTCTGGACTCCACAAATATGGAAGCAGTCGATTCGGCTGGGCTAGATATGCATATTCGATGGCAAGGCATCCTTTTTTGGAGCCCCATGCTTCCGAAGACTTGAGCCATTCCGTTGCGGCTGGAGACTACGGTTCGTCGCGGCGGCGCGGATCAGCCAGGAAAGCTTGTCCGCGGGGGTGAATTTATTAAGTTCAAATGTTGATATCCTATTACCTCAATCGGCTTTCCCTCGCGGAATCACGCAACGGCTGGAATGGCGGCGAAGCGGCTTTTGAAAAAGTCTCATCGAAAGTTGACGCGATGCCGATACGCATGTACAGTGACGCTCCGCGAGGCAACTGGCATGAACGAGACACGGAAATCGGCAGGCAAAGTGGGCTTGGCCAAAGCAAGCTCGGGCGTTGAGCCTCGGGAGATGCTTGAAACGTTGCGCCAGCAGATGCGGCGCATCGAAACGGCTCAGCGACCGGCCGATGAATCGCGTGTGAGCAGCGGTTGCGCGGCGCTCGATCGACTGTTGCCGGGAGGCGGATTCGGGCGAGGCACGTTGGTCGAATGGCTATCGGACGGCGCGGGGCACGGCGCCGGGACGTTGGCGCTCGTGGCGGCTCGACCAGCGGTGGGTGGCGGCGCGAACGCGGGTCAGTCGGACGCCGATCGGGCTTTCTGCTCGGCCCGCGGCGCGATCGTGATTGTGGACGACCGAGAGACGTTTTATCCGCCAGCGGCCGTTCAACTGGGGATCGATTTGGAACAAGTGATTGTGTTGCGGGCCGCCGGTTTGCGCGAACGGCAGTGGGCTTGGGATCAAGCGTTGCGGTGTCCGGGCGTGGCGGTGGTGTGGGGACATGTCGAGCGGTTGGATGACCGCTGGTTTCGCCGTTGGCAATTGGCCGTGGAAGCTGGCGGCGGGATTGGCTTTTTGTTGCGTTCCACGCGGATGCGCGGCCGGCCTTCGTGGGCCGACGTGCAGCTTGTAGCGCAGCCGCTTCCCAGCCAGGGAGATCGGCGGTGGCGGATTGAAGTGACACGCGCTCGCGGCGGGCCGGCCGGGGGCGCGGTCGAGTTGGAAATGGACGAAGTCACCGCCACTTTGCGCGAAGCGAGCCGCTCTGATGAACCGCGTTCTTTGTCTCTGGCTGCCGAATTGGCCCGTGCAACGTCTGATCGTCGCTCGGCCAGAGCTTAAATATCAGCCGGTGTTGCTGCATGCGCGCGACGCTCGGCGCGGCGAGCTGGTGGCCGCTTGTTCGTCGGCCGCGGCGCAGCGAGGCGTGCGAGTCGGAATGCCGCTGAGCGAAGCCACGTCGCTGTGCCAAAACGCCAAGCCGCAGATCGGCAAGGCGATGGCGGCCGGTCGATCCACCCGCCGCACGGCGACTCGCGCGACACAGCAGGGCGGCGAGCGGTTTCATCTCGAGCCGCACGATCCGGCGGCCGATTTGGAAACGCTGCGGCAGTTGGCCGAGCAATGCGAGTGGTTCAGCCCGATCGTGGGCCTTGAGCAGGATCCGCCGCTGGGCGCTGCGGGCCGGCCGATCGCGCCGGAGTGCTTGTTGCTGGACGTGAGCCGCTTGGGACATTTGTTCGGCGGCGAAGCGAGCTTGGCCGAGCAAATTACCGGCTGGTTTCGTGAGCAAGGGTATCTGGCTCACGCGGCGGTGGCCGATACGATCGGCGCGGCTTGGGCCGCCGTGCATGAAGGGCCGCGAGGCGGTTGGGCGAGAGCTTCCGGCGACACGGTCGAGTCACGGCCGTTGGTGCTTCCCGCCGGGCATGGCTGGGAACCGCTCCACGAATTGCCATTGCAAGCGTTGCGGATTGCGGAGCCGACGATCGTGTTGCTGCGGCGGCTGGGAGTGGAAACGATCGAACAACTGCGGCGTCTGCCTCGCCCCGGCTTGATTTCGCGTTTCGGCGAAGAGCTGCCGCGGCGATTGGATCAAGCTAGCGGCGATTGCCCGGAAGTGATTGTGGCTCGTCGCCCGCCGCCCGAATTTACCGCCGAGTGGATTTTGGAGCACCCGACCACGCGCCGCGATTCGCTGGATTTCGTGTTGACGCAGTTGGTCGAGCGGGTGAGTTGCTTGCTGGCGTCGCGCGGCGAAGGCGTGGTGCAGTTGGAAAGCTGGCTGGAAACGGGCGCGCCGGAAGTGGCGTCGAGCGGCGATGGCGAGACGGTGGCATCCGACGCTCGGCCCGCGCGGCAGACGTTGCGAATGCGGGTGGATTTGTTCCGACCGACGGTGAACGCCGACCATTTGATGGAATTGCTGCGGATGCAAATGGAGGCTTTGGTGTTGCCGGGCCCGGTCGAAACGGCTCGCGTGGAAGCTCGCGTGGTGGCCAAGCTGGAACAGCGGCAGATGGAGTTGTTCGCCGATCCATCGCGCGAGGCGACTCGGCAACTGGGCGTGTTAGTGGATCGGTTGAGTGCCCGGTTGGGGCGGCAAGCCGTGTTGCGACCGCGTTTGCGAGCCGACGCACAGCCCGAGCAAGCTTGTTACTTCGTGCCGCTGACCGGCGACGCTCGCAAGCTTTCCGGGCGAGCCAAAACGGCGACCGCGGCGGCGGCCAAAGCGACTCGAACGGCTCCGCGCGGCAAAACCAGTTCACCATCCCCGCCGCTGGTCTCTAACCCCGCGGTCTCCAGCCCTGCGGTCACTCGACCCGTGCATTTGGAAACCACGCCGCTGTCCATCCAAGTGGTGGCCGTGGCGCCGCATGGACCGCCCGTCCGCTTGATTGAAAACGGACATACCCAACGCGTGTTGCGGCATTGGGGGCCGGAGCGGATTGAAACCGGCTGGTGGCGCGGCCCTTCCATTCGTCGCGACTATTATCGTGTCGAAACTCACACCGGAGAACGATTGTGGATCTTTCGACGCTTGCAAGATGGCGAATGGTTTCTGCAAGGACGATTTGAATGAGGAAATATATGACAGGCGATTACAGTAGACCTTAATGTGCTTCTCCCAAAATGCCGCGCTGTCGCCAATCTTCATGCAAGAAGGGTTTCACATACGTCATCAGTCCCGTAGCGATCAACTCATCCTCCACGCGTTCCGGCGTCGGCGACTCTAAGGTTCTCGCTATTTCCTCGACAATCAGCTCGGCGAACATTCGTCGAGCTCGGCTGAGCTGTTTGCGAAACGCCTCGGGGCTCAGCGGCTGGCCGGTTTCCGCCGCCACTAATTCAGCCACGGCCGCGTCGGTAAGCTCCGCATTGTCGGATCGCTTTTTCAACACCGTGTGAAACAGATTTCCATTGTGGCGGCGTTGATAATGAAACAAACCGCGCCAAGCTTGGTCCAACACACATCGCTGCCAATTGGCCAGCCACTCGGAATCCGCTTGCCGTAACACATCCGAATCCGCCTCGACCTCGACGGCGTCTGCTTGGACGGTGCGATTTCGCCGCAATCGCTTGAGATGATTCAAAGCGGAGTTCTTTACCGCCACGGTTAAATAGTCACGAAACCGCGCACGGTCGAGCGACAGATTGCCAAATCCACGGCCGCTGATTCGCGCGAGAAAATCTTGAGCCGCGTCCTCGGCATCTTCTGATTGCCGAATTAACGCCCGAAAGTACTTTTGAATCGCCGGAGCATACCGGGCGACAAACTGGACTGG
Source organism: Pirellulaceae bacterium (assembly GCA_041399085.1). Taxonomy (GTDB): domain Bacteria; phylum Planctomycetota; class Planctomycetia; order Pirellulales; family Pirellulaceae; genus JAWKTM01. Next base: position 136 of record JAWKTM010000135.1, on the reverse strand, counting down.
ATTTTGAATCTGCGACCAGTGAGTCGTGATGCGAGCCAGTACGGATTCCGGTGCGTAGGGCGTCATGGGAGTTCTCGGATTTCCAGCTTGCGGATCGCCACCTCGGTTTCGGGGCCATACACTTGAATGGCCAGAT
>JAWKTM010000134.1:0-6840 GCA_041399085.1 Pirellulaceae bacterium | reverse complement strand
CTCAGGGCATGCCACCCGACTGCTAACCGCTAACTGCTGTTTGCTGTTTGCGAGAGTCGCCGTTCACGCCTAAGATATAACCGCTCGTTGATGGGAACTCGCCGTTCAACATATCGCTGAGGGTTTCGACGGATGAATCACGCGTCTCCATTGAATCGCGCTTGCTCGGAGTTTCGGCGTCAAGCGGTCGATCGCCGTGGGTTTCTGCGCGTTGGCATGTTGGGCGCGGCCGGGTTGTCGCTGGCGGAACTGTTGCGGGCCGAAGCGCGTGGGGCGATTCAGGCGGGCAAACGCGGCAACTCGGTCATCATTCTTTGGATGCGGGGCGGGCCTAGCCATATCGACATGTGGGATCCGAAGCCGACCGCGCCGGCCGAGTTTCGTGGCGAGTTCGGCACGATGAATACGACCGTGCCGGGAATTCAATTGACCGACATGCTGCCTAAGTGCGCGGCGGTGATGGATCGATGGTCGATCATTCGCAGCTTGTATCACGACAACGCCGGGCATTCGGCCGGCGATCAGATTTGTTTTACGGGTTATCCGCCGGGGCCTAAACCAGACGAGAACGTGAACCCCAGTTGCGGTTCGATCGTCGCCGAACAACTGGGCCACCTGACGCCCGAGTTGCCCGCCTATGTGATGATTCCGCGGATGGTTCCCGGCACGAATTCGGCGCATTTGGGCGTCGCCTACAAACCGTTCGAGACCGAGGCCGATCCGGCGAACACCGGTCCGTTCGAGTTGCCGAACTTCAAGATGGCGGCGGGACTGTCGGTCGATCGGATGGGAAGTCGCCGCGATTTGCTTACCAGCTTGGATCGTTTGCGGGGCGAAGCGGACAGCACGGGACAGATGCAAGCGCTGGATCGCTTTGGGCAAAAAGCGTGGGACATTCTCTGTTCGCCGGCGGCCCAGAAGGCTTTCGATTTGGATAGCGAACCACAGCCGCTTCGCGAGCGATACGGCTTCATGCCGGCCTTCGACCCGATGGCTTCGGATCGTTGCGGCGCTCCGGCTTGGAGCCAGCGAGTGCTGTTGGCTCGGCGGTTGGTCGAAGCGGGCGTGCGATTGGTCACGGTGGATTTGCGTTGGTGGGACACGCACGTGCTGGGGTTCGACTCGCTGCGTCGAGGCTTCTTGCCCCGTTTCGACCAAGCTTATGCGGCGTTGATGAATGATTTGGCGGAACGCGGGATGATGGAGTCGACGTTGGTGGTAGCGTGGGGCGAGTTCGGTCGCACGCCGCGCGTCAATAACAACGCGGGTCGCGATCATTATCCCAACGTGTTCAGCGCCGCGATTGCTGGCGGCAAGGTGCAAGGCGGCCGAGTCGTCGGCCAATCGGACAGCAAAGGCGCCTTTCCGCGCGACAACCCCAAGACGCCGCAAGACGTGCTGGCCACGATCTACGATCATCTGGGCGTCGACACCGGCAAGAAGTATCTCACCGCCTCGGGCCGGCCGGTGACCGTGTTGCCGCACGGCAAGCCGATCACCGAGCTGTTCTCATAAGAACCGCTCCAGTAACACGATCCCATACAAGCGGAGCCGGCGCAAGCCGCCCGGTCGTACGCCAGTGGCATGCGGAACGCATCCGACTCGTCCACCTTACAACAGCGCCACGTCGCCGAAACCCATAAGCGGGTAAGGGAGTGGCGGGCCACTCCCTCCCCGTTATCGCGAGGAGGTTGATTCCTCCCATTTACCGGCGTGCGGATTTCCCGCACCGGGCGGTACCGCGGAAATCGCTCCCCAAGGAGAACCTCACGATCCGGCTACACAAGCGGTTCGCAAATCCATTAACGAAAGTAAACCCAATCGTCGAAGGTGCTTCAAACGGACTCGCGCATTATCCACGGGCGATTTCCGTTTGAATTTCATGCACCGCAGTCGCATACGTATCCAGCGGTCCAAGCTACGGCAGGTATCACCGCAGTGGGACCAAGGCGTCACGAAATAGTTCGCCGTGCCCCGGATAACGCGGTTCAGTCGCACGATCATCTCGGCGTCCAGATTATGGCTGCGTCGGGTGATCTCGCGGACTTTCGTTTTGAAGTTCTCCACCGACTTGTCTCGCATCCTCACGAATCGCGACTTGATGTCGAAGCCCAGAAAGCAAAACCCTTCATGGAACCTCGTCACTTTCGTCTTCTCGGGACTCAATGTGAGTCCCAGGCGATCCGCCACGAATGCTTCGACCAATGCCAGCGCCTCCTTGGCCTCCTGCTCGCTCCGGCAGAGCACCACGAAATCGTCGGCGTAACGCACGAAGCGAAAACCGTGTTCGTGAAGATGCCAGTCGAGTACGTTCAAAGCGATGTTGGCCAGCAATGGCGAAGCCACGCCGCCCTGCGGGGTACCGACTCGCGTCGACCGCAGTTTACCACCTTCCATCACTCCGGCCTTGAGGAACTTCTCTACCAGTCGCAAGATGTTGCCATCGGCAACCTCATTGGACAATTCGCGCATAATGGCTTGATGGCTTAGATTGTCAAAGAAACCGGAGATGTCGGCGTCGAGCACATAGCCATACTCTTGCCGGCCGATCTCTAAGACTTTCCGCACCGCATCATGGCAACCTCGTCCTTTCCGAAAGCCATAGGAATGATTGTGAAACTTCGCCTCAAAGATCGGGTCCAACAGACGCCTTAGCACCTCTTGAGCGACCCGGTCTCGGACTGCGGGAATTCCTAGTGGTCGGAATTTCGTCCCCTTGGCGTCTTTGGGAATGTAGACCCGCCGAGCAGGCAAAGGCTGGAATGAACCATCCTTTAATTCCCGCATCAACCGGTCGAGGTTAGCGTCCAGGTTCTTCTCGAACATCTGGATACTGACCTTGTCGATCCCCGCCGCGCCACGGTTGCGTCGCACGGCTCGCCAGGCTTCGAATACCAACTTGGAAGTAATCCTTCCCGTCAGACTGTGGACTTTGATCTTTCCTTTGGTCATCACAACTCTTCTTGTTGATCCTGTGGATCGTTCGGTCGAACGGTTTCTCATATCGAGTGTTAGAAGACGTTCCTTAGCATCCGCGAATTTCCTGAAAGAGGAACAGGTAGACCTGGGGCGGTCGTATTCGCCGGGCTAACTTTCTCCATGTCTCGTTCGAGTCGCCGTTACTTTCGGCGGGCCGGCTGGTAAGCCACCCCGCTTTTAACACGGTCCTTCCTTTCGTCGCGAGTCGATTCATCTCGTCGCGACTACTCCGGAAGAGCTGCCGACCTTTCGCGGAAGAGGCCAGGCGCCTTCCCCGCTCCATCGCATCGGCCTCGCATTTTGTCTGTGACTTATAGCTCGGCCTTACCGTTTGGCGGACGACCCGCCGCGCGGACGAAGTAGGTCTTTCACCGGTCAGTGTTGTCAGCCGTTTTGGTCAGGCGACTCCACCAGTCACGTCGATGGCCCACGGTTTGTAACCAAGTCCCGCCCCGTGGAAAGCCGGATTCGAGCTTCAGGGCTTCAGCCTGCTTGGGAGCCTGGCCCGCCATCTCCGCCGAAACGTGACGCCTCCCGACCTATCTTCACCTGGCCCCTTCGACGCCGTTCGTTGCCTCCCGACCCTGGCTGCATACCCCGGCCTTGGCCGAGTTCGAGTGAAGATTTCCGAACAGGCTTGGACCCGCTCGGGTAGGATTCGATTTCATCCGCTTTCCTTCCGGCTAAAATCTCACCGTTTACGACTGAGCCAACAACACCTGCGGCTCACACCGAGCACGACGCGCCAGCGAGTGTGTCAGATCGGGTGGCGAGAATGCCGAGGATTCACTCGCTGGCGCTACGTGCTCGTATCCGAAAGCCGAGAAGATTCACTCGCTGGCGCTTCGAGCTTGTACGGGTTTCGGCGGGTTAGCGCTGTTGTCAGGTGGACAACCCGAGCGTGTTCCGCGTGCCACTGGCATCTTGCCAGTGCTCTTCAGCCGTCACTTGCAGGTCGAATCGCCCCAAACGTTTCCGCGAGTGAAGTTGCCGAAAATCGTGTGCTTCGGAAGGAACCGTCGAGACAGATAAGGCCATACGGGAACAGTAGAATGATGCCGCTAGATCAACCTCACCGGATTGCTTCGCAGTAACCTTACTCACATCACAAACCCCAACGAACGGCACAAGAGCACTGGCGAAACGCCAGATGGGATGAAAAGCGCTCGTCACTCCGATTAGCCTGGAGTTGGTGTCGAGAGTTTTAATCCCATAACTCAGGCTGGAGTGACGAGCGATGTTCAGTGTAGCAGATTGGAAGTGTCTTCTTGGGTTCGACTATCACGATTGTTTTGTGCAGGTGTGTGTGTTGGACTCGGCGGGGGAAATGTTGGGGAATCAGCGATTGCCGAACGACGTCTCGCGAATCTGCGAATATGTCGAAGACATTCGAGACGGGCGGGTGATCGCTGGGGCGGCGGTCGAGACGTGCTGCGGGAAGAGCGTCTGACGGCGCCGATCGAGGTCGGCAATGTGTGGACGAAGGCTTGGCTCGAATAGCTGCGGACGGCTGCGCCTTGGAGCGGCCACAGCCGCTGGGTGATGGACCAACACTTAGAAGACCGGTGCGGCAAGCAACTGGCTCGCTACTGTGCCGTGACACCCAAGAACGCCTCGAGCGGTTGTCGACAGGCTGACGGCGGATTAGTCAAGGCGGGCAGCCTGACCCTGCGCACCATGATCATCGAAGCGGCCCACCGTCTGGCCCGCTATCAACCGAAATGGCGGGAGATGAAAGAACGGCTGAAAGCCAAAGGAAAGCCGGGGTCCGTTGCCGCCGCGGTGGCCAACCGTTGGATCCGTAAACTGTTCTGGGAGATACGAAATGTGGAACACACAGCGATGGCCGCATAATACTTAGGAGAGGCCCGCATAATACTTAGGAGAGGACTGCCATGAGACTTGAGGGAGATACCATTAGGCTCTCGGTTGTGAGGTGAGCTCGTTGTGCCACTGGGGCGGCTCGCCGAGTCGCGCTCGTCGCCAGGTGGGGCAGCCTCACGCCTTTCGAATCCCAACTTGGGCTCAACGCTCGGATAGAAGAATGGGAGACCGAAAGTATCGCTAAGTTCTCGCCACAGTCCGGCATCCTTGCCGAAGATCGCGGCCTCGTGCCGCGAAGGTTTATCGCTTTCCGCCAAAATCGAAGTACCGAAGGCAGATGGCCGGCGCCATGTCCGACCACCCGCACTTCGACTTTGGCCCCAGCACGGCGCTCGGGTCGCACCTCTGCGTTGCCCTACCCTCCGCCCGGGCTTTCTCCAAAATAATCCACAAACAACACCAGGCCGATCCCTTGACAAACAAATCTTCTTCATAGAAGTGCCACACCGAGTACGCCTTACACGCCCGATCAAAAACAGTGCCACCCAGCCCTTCAACGTAGAGTTCGGCGAACTTGCCTCTACCGTATGGACACACTTCGCAAAAGGCTCAAGTTGATCGAGAGCGTGACGTGTATTCAGTGCGTGATACTGCATTGCGGAAGTGCCTGCTTGAGACTATTGATCCCTTCCCCAGTTGTTTTCGTATCTTGCAGTCGCAACTCGGTTAAATGTTTCAAGCGGACAAGATGGCTGAGCCCACGATCGGTAATCCCGGTGCGGTTCAAATAGAGAGACTTAAGCGAATCGGGCATTTTTGCGAGGACGTTGTCACTGACTTTGGTTCCACTCAAGTCGAGCAATGCAAGTGTCCGTGTGTTTGCAAAGACTTCACCGCACGTATCGTCTACACGCGTATCAATTAACCATAAGCACGCAAGCTGCGGGCTTGTCGATAGCAGCTTGAGATCCATTTGTGTCACTGAGGTGCTACTCAATTTTAATGAGTGCAGGCTTTGCAATTTTGCGACACTCGCCAGCAAGTCTGGCGGCAGATTGCGACCCGTTAAATCGAACGACTGAATGAAGGCTCGATCGTCGCGTACGAGCTGACTGCGATGTGTTAGCGGCGATTGCATGCCTTGAAACTGCACACTGCCGTTAAACTCCAAACAGCGATCGGCAACGCGATGGTCCAATGATGGAAAATCAATTTCGCATTCGGGCAATTCGCGCCGCAGTTTCGTGACGGCGTCGTCGTTCACCTTTGTCCCGGCCAGCATCAAAAGACGTAGGCTCGGGTGTCTGTACAGCAAGGGCAGACCTTCGTCCGTGATCGCAGTGCGTTGTAGACCGAGCACTGACAGACTGGGAAGGCGGGCCGCGACGGCCAGCGCCCCATCACCGACTCGCGTGTCGTTCAGCCACAGCTCTTCCAGTTCTGTGCAACTCGCTAAGTGCTCGACGCCGGCGTCAGTGGTGCTTGTGTTATTTGGGTGAAATTGCCGCAGCTTCTTCAATCGACCTACAGACGCCAATCCCACGTCCGTGATCGGCGCACTTGTTACATGCAGACTCTCGATCGCGCCGAGCTGGCTGATGGCGGCCAAACCCTCGTCGTTAAGTCCTGTCAGATTCATGTCCAGGTATTTTAGCTTTTGCAACTTGTGTAGAGACCGGAAACCTGTTCCCGTTACACTTCGGCACTTGACAAGAGCCAGCCACTCCAGTTGCTCAAGCTCGGACAAATTCTTAAGTCCTTCGTCGGTGATCACCGTAACAGCTAAGTGCAGTGTTCTCAGCTCGCGAAGTCCACGCAGATGAACCACGCCCGGGTCACTGACCGGCGTGGCAAAGATGTTGAGGTCGCGCAGATGACTAATCTTTGCAATATGTGAGAGCCCTTCATTGCCGATGGGCGTCCCGTTGATGTGGAGAGTGTCGAGTTGAGAGAACTGGCTCAATCCAGCGAGATCCTCGTTCCGCAAATACGGCGAATTGATCAGCTTGACGCTACGTGTTCCTTGAAGTTGCGCCG
>JAWKTM010000133.1:0-7093 GCA_041399085.1 Pirellulaceae bacterium | reverse complement strand
AGCGGTCGGCGACGGTGTGGCTCGCGTGTTTCTACCGCGCGGGTCGTATCATTCGGCGGACTGGTCGGGACCGAACAGCGTCGGGCAGCTCATGCAATACAAGGTGGCCGATCATCTTCCGCCGGTGGATTTGATTCGAGCGCTCACCACGATCGAAGCCCACGATGTGCCGCCGGAGCTTCGTCGTCCGATCGATTTGGTGTTGGCCAAGGTGGACGACAACGCGATCTTGATTACCAGCGGTCGTCGCGGCCAAGCGATCATTGATCGGCGGCGCAACGCCGCGGGCGAGTATGTCTATCGCTATCAAGTGGTCGGTGACGTGCGTCCGACGGCGAGCGGAGGCATCACCTACCAGCCGGTGACGTTTCCCGTGGCGGATCCGCTGGGCTTGTTGGAAGTGATTCCGGCCGATGCCTACGGCCAGTATCACAACGAACGTCGCTGGTTGTATCTGACGCTCGGTTCGGCTTATCCCGACAGCGTCGTTGCGATGACGCGGCATTTGTTGTGGGACGAACGGCTGAAGCCGCGCGAGATGCAATACGCGCCCGACCTGGTCGTGTGCAGCGGACCGGATTGGCAATTCAACACGTTCAACGAGCCCGGCACGGCGCACGGCCATCCGGTTCACGAAACGATGCGAAACAGCCTGTTCGTCAGTGGTCCCGGCGTGCGGCGCGGTGCGCTGTTGACCGACCCGGCTCGGAACGTCGATCTGATGCCGACCGTGTTGGAGATGGCGGGCGTTGAATACGACGGCTCGGCGATCGACGGCCGGCCGCTGAGAACGTTGTTCGTGAGCGAACGCGTTCAGCCGCCGACGGTAACCACGGCCGAATACTGGCAGGAGATCGACTTGGGCGGTTGGCAACGGCTGGACTACGAACCGCGTCCGATTTATCCGATTCAGCCCGAGTCGATAAATCGGCCGAAGAGCCAGCTCGATTTGAACAACGTCGTCTACAACACGCTCTCGCTGCAGGAAGTCAGCGTGAACCGATTGCTGGACGATTCGTTTTCGCTGCTCGGCAATCGGCGGCGACCGATACGCACGTTGTTTCGCCGGACGATGAATTGGTCGGAATCGCGAGCGGCGGCGCGTCGCGGACAAACGGTCGACAGCGAATGGCTGGCGGACGGGCTGCACGCCACGCATTGGAACAAGATCGGTTTGGGCGACTACAGCGTTTACTCGACCGGCAATCTCGCGCGCATCGACTCGTCGGTCGACTGGGTTCAGCAGCGAGCCACAAATCTGGACAACGCGCTCGCGCGGCCGTTGCGAGCGAACACGGTGCTGGCGACGCCGTTTACGAATCGCGTGATCGACGCGACTCAGACCGGCGCGCGGGAAGTCCGCCGAGTCGGCACGCGCGCCGTATTCCGCGTGGTCGACGATTGGTTGCTGAACGGCACGGAAGATCGGATCGACGCGCTGTGGAACCAAGGCCGCCGCCAGCCCGCGGAACTTCGACTCAGCCGCCCTAGCCAGCGAGAAGCGACGCGGTGACATGGACTCGGTGACGTGGACGCGGTGACGTGGACGCGGTGACGTGGACGCGGTGACGTGGACGCGGCCGCCCGCGTCTTCTCCGCAAATCGCCAATTAGTTGTTTGCCCACGGGTCGTTTTCGACTTATGTTTCAGATGGCGAACGAACGATTTGGCTGGCCGGACAACGGCAAGTCAAAGACGCTTCTCAGATACTGCCGATTCCGGCTCCACGATTCCCTTCGTTCACGCGACGAACCCTCGCCGCCCGCAGCCATGCCGTTTACCAACTGGAAACCGGTGCGCGAACTGCTCGGCCAACTGAACGCCGACTGTGCAATTCTGGACGACAACTTGGACGAGTTGTTTGTGGAATTGGACGAGGTGTTCGGAGCCTTGGCCGAGCGAGCCGAGCAACTAGCCGCGCGAGAGCACGCGTTGGCCGAGCGCGAGAGCGAACTCGAAGCGGAAGTCCTGCGCTGCATGAAGCTGGAAGCCGAGTTGGCGGAACTGCGCTCGCAGTTGGTTGAGCAGCCGGCGGTCTAGCATCTCCGGGCAAACAATGGAGAAGTGAACGCAAGAGTCGCAAGGGGCGCGAACGGCGCAAGCGGATGAATGCCAGCGGATCGGCGCGAGCCGGCCCGTAAGGACGGAAAATGAGAGCGGATCGGCGCGAGCCGACCGGTATCGCGTTGCGAAACCGGAGGGCTTGCGCCCTGCCGCTTTTATGAAAAGAAACGTATTTTCGGTGTTCAATGCAGCCGGATTTGAACGCCAAAAGCATTTTTGATGCTCGGTGCAGCCGGATTTGGACACAAAAAGTATTTTTGGTGCTCGGTGCAGCCGGATTTGAACGCCAAAAATGCTAGCCGCGTCCAATGCAGCCGGATTTGGACATGAAAAATACTTTTGGCCTCCAATGCAGGCGGATTTGGGCACCAAAAGTATTTTTGGCCTCCAATGCAGCCGGATTTGAACACCAAAACTATTTTTGGTGTTCAATGCAGCCGGATTTGGACGCAAAAAGTCGCTTCGCGGGCGAACAAAGGCGTCGCCCACGGCGGCTAAACGGCTGGCCCACACGGGTAAACGACGAGCGTGAGCACCAACCGAAGGGCTGTTTCAAATCCGTTTCCCGCGAAGAAGCCACGGAAATGCAAGCGGATCGGCGCGAGCCGACCGGTGAAGCACGGAAATGCAAGCGAATCGGCGCGAGCCGACCGGTAAAACGGAAATGCAAGCCGATCGGCGCGAGCCGACCGGTAAGGACGGAAATGAGAGCGGATCGGCGCAAGCCGACCGGTGAAGCACCGCTTCAATATCCGGCCAACTGAGTCGCGCGCAATACGCGCTGGATCGCGATCATATACGCGGCGGTTCGCAGGCTGGTATTTCGTTCGTTCGACAATTGCCAGACGTTCTCGAACGCGTCGGTCATCACGTGATCCAGCTCCTGCCGCACCCGATTCAAGCCCCATTTGTAATGCTGGCGGTTCTGCACCCATTCGAAGTAGCTGACCGTCACACCGCCGGCGTTCGACAAAATATCGGGCAATACCAGCGTGCGACGTTCGTCCAACACCGCGTCCGCATCGGGCTGAATCGGGGCATTCGCCGCCTCGATGATCACCGGAGCCTTAATGTCATTCACGTTTTGCATCGTGATGACGCCTCCAATCGCGGCCGGCACGAGCAAATCCACATCCAGCGCCAACAGGCGTTCGTTGGTGATCGGTTCGGCTTCCGTGAAGCCCTTCAGCGTGTTGTTATTGTTCATCGCGTAACGCAACGCTTTGCGGACATCGATCCCCTGCGGCGAGAAATATCCGCCCGTGTGGTCGCTGATCGCCACGATCCGAAAGTCGGACTCGTGCAGGAACTTGGCCGCATGGGCGCCCACGTTGCCGAAACCTTGGATCGCCACGCGCGTTTCTTGCGGCTTGCGGCCCAAGCGTTTCAGCAGCTTGACCGACAGAATCCCGACGCCGCGACCGGTCGCCTCCTCGCGGCCTTCGGCGCCGTATTGTTCAACCGGTTTGCCCGTGACGCAGGCCGGATTGAATCCGTGATACTTTTCCCACTGATTGCGAATCCAAGCCATCTCTTGATAGCCAGTTCCCATATCGGGAGCCGGAATATCGGTGTCGGGACCGATGATGTCGTGGATTTGATCGACAAACTTCCGCGTGATTCGCTCGCGTTCGCGTTCGCTGAGGTCGCGAACATTCACGCAAATGCCGCCTTTCGCTCCGCCGTACGGGATGTTGACCAACGCCGTCTTCCAGGTCATCAACGTCGCCAGCGAGCGGACTTCGTCCAAGTCGACTTCGTGGTGATACCGCAACCCGCCCTTCATCGGCCCGCGTGAATCGTCGTGTTGCACGCGATAGCCGAAGAACGTTTCGAGCTCGCCCGAATCCATTTCGACCGGGATTTGCACCGTCACTTCGCGTTTCGGCGCCAACAGCAACTTACGCATCGACGCGCTCAAATCGGCGTGCTCGGCGGCCTTTTCGAAGTAAAGTTGCGTGGCTTCGTAAGCTTTCATGATCGGGTCTCGCGGGTTGTGGGATATTCGTGAGCGAAGGTCGCTGGAACCAGCGCCGGGGACTTTTCGTCCAACCGCTCGGGCAAGCCGTTGGAGGCGGCGGCCGTGAGTCGGCTCGTCGCGCGCGGCTCGACGCCTTTATATCGCTGCGACCGGCATTCTCACAATCGCAACGCCGACACCCCGACGCAAAAAGCGGACCGCGCCTTTGCCGCCGCCCGGCGTCCTGCGTTACGATAAGAGTCAGCAGCAAAATACGCAGCAGCCAGTGAAATTGTAGCCGCGCGGACGGCGCGAACAGTCGGACACCAGGCATGAACGAGGAGAGCGACGCGGAATGAGCGTTTCGATAGCCGAGTTTTGGCGATTGTTGGAGGAAAGCCACCTGTTGTCGGGCGAGCAGATTGCGCGGCTGCGAGCGGACTTCGGCCAAATGAAGGGAGCCGATTCGCAAAGCAACGCCAAGGTGCTGTCGGAATGGATGGTCTCGCGGAATGTGATCAGCCGCTATCAGGCCACCGTTTTGTCAGCCGGCCGGAGCGGCCCGTTTTACTACGGCGACTACCGCGTGTACGACCGCATCGGCGAAGGGCGGCTGAGCGGCTGTTTTCGCGCGATTCATGGCCCGACGAATCACCCGGTGCTGCTGCAGTTCTTGACCGGCGCGGTCACTCGCGACCCCGATCAATGGGCCGCGGCGGCGAATCATGCGGTGCGACAAGCGTCGTTGGTTCACCCGCATGTCCAGCGAATCTTCGAACCGGTCGATTTGGTCTCGTTCAAATTCATCGCGGAGGAAGATCTACACGGCCAGTCGCTGGAGCAGCGATTGGCGGCTGGACCGTTGCCTCCGCCCGAAGCGGCTCGGATTGCACGGCTCTGTGCGAGCGGCTTGGACGGCTTGCACCAGAACGGACAATCCCACGGCGACATTCGGCCCGCGAACATCTGGCTCGATCGATTGGGAAACGTGTTGCTGATGCGCGACCCGATCCATCCGGCCGAGGCGATCAATTTCGCTTTGCCGGAAGCTCAAGATACGTTGCGATTGCAGGGCGACTATTTGGCCCCGGAACTGGGCGTGCCGGACCGTGCGCCGTCGCCTCAATCGGATTTGTATGCGCTCGGTTGCGTGTTTTATCAGATGTTGACGGGCCAACCGCCGTATGCCGGCGGCGAAGCGACGGACAAATTGCGGCGACATGCGAGCGAACCGGTTCAGCCGCTGGAGCCGCGCGGCGTGCCGCAGCCGCTGGCTCAAATCGCGATGTATTTGATGGCTAAGAATCCGCAGGTGCGATATAGCCAAGCGAGTTTGGTCGCCGAACATTTGGCGCCGTTCGTCGACCCGGCTCAGTTGCATTTCCAACCGCCCGCGCCGGCCGCCAGCTTGCCCGCCTATGAACAGTGGATACGGCAGAAGCAGTCGTCCGTGGCCGCATCGGCGAAAGCGAATCCGGCTTCCTCCGTGAAGCCCGCGCCGTCGATCGTTGTGACGGACGGCCCGAAAGTGTCCGCGTCCTCGAAATCCGCGCCCGCTTCGGCCGGCATCGTCGACGTGACGAAGGAAGCTGGCGCCGCTTCCGTGGGCGGCGGCTCGGCCACGAATCGCCGAGGTCGAAAGGAGATGACGCCGCAAAAGCTGGCGATCATTTTGGGCTCGGTCGCGGCGGTGTTGATCATCGGTATCGTGTTGCTGAATTTGAGCGGCGGCGGTTCGGACAATCCGAACGCGATCGCCAATGGCACGAACGGCGAAACGGTCGTCGCATCGGGCGGCGACGCGTTGAACTCCGGCGGCAGCACGACGACGCCCACGAATTTCACGCCGAGTAATGGCGGCACGGCGAGCAGCGGAAACAGTTCGACAAATGGTGGCGCGAATTCAACGGCGAGTGGCGATTCGTCAACGGACGCGGCGGACGCTACTTCCGCCGCCGTGGCTGAAGCCTCGCCGAAACGCGAGCAGATGGTTGTCGAAGATGACAACCTGTTGTGGGCTTCGCCGACCACCGGACCGCCGTTGAATTTCCAGTACGTTCCGCCCGGCGGTCAGATGTTCCTCGCGATTCGGCCGGCCGAGTTGCTGGCCAGTTCGGAAGGCGGACGAGTGCTGGAATCGCTGGGGCCGGCGTTCGACTCGCTGCTGGCGGATTGGGAGAAACAAGCGGGTGTGAAGTTCGCGGACGTCGAGCAACTGCTGTTCGTGTTGTATGACAACGGCGATGCCTGGCCGCGGATGGCATCCGTGGTGCGGTTGTCCGACGGCGTGCCGAGTGTTGATTTGCGTGGTCGCTGGGGCAATCCTGCGTCGCAGAAGGTTGGCTCGGTCGAGTATTTTGTCGGCGCGGGGCAGGCCTACTTCATTCCCGCCGACGAAGACGATCGCGTGTTCGTGGTTGGCGCGACGGAAGACATCAAAGAGATGGCGTCGTTTGGCGGAGCGGCCCCCGCTTTGCGCCGCGACGTGGAGAAGCTGCGTCGAATGTCGGACGCCGATCGGCACTTCACGATGTTGTTCGCTCCGAACTTTTTGTTCAGCGGCGGTCGGAAGATGTTCGAGGGCGATCGAGCGCGGCTGCGCGAGCCGATCGAATGGTTTCTCGGCGAGGGCTTGAACGCCAGCATGATTAGCATGCAGTTCGACGAGGAAGCCGCCTTTCTGGAAGTGCATTTGGCGACGGCGATCGATCAAGATCGCTTTCAGTTGGGGCAGCAGCTTCGTGAACGTCTGCAGGAGATTCCGCGAAAGATCGAGGACTATATCGTCGCCCTGAATCCGCATCCTTATTGGCGAGCCGTCGCGTTTCGGTTTCCGTTGATGGTGCAGTTTCTGTACGACTATTCGCGAGTCGGGATGCAAGAGGATGTGGCGGTCATCAACGCGGTAATGCCCGGCCCGGCGGCTCACAATCTGGTCTTCGGTGGCAGCATGCTGATCGAAACTCCGCCCGGCCAGTTGCTGGCCAGCAACACGCCAGCCGCCACGTCCAGCAAAAAAACGCCGCAGACCTTGGAAGAGGCGCTCAACACCAAGACGACGCTGACGTT
>JAWKTM010000132.1:0-7358 GCA_041399085.1 Pirellulaceae bacterium | reverse complement strand
TCGGCGAACCGATCGACGACACGTTCAAGCCGTACTCGTCCTCCAGATGACGCACCCGAGTAATTTCGGTCTTCGTCAATTCCATCACGTTCTTGATGCCGTTGCCGACGTCGATAAAGCGGATCGAGTAATACTGCAAACCGACCGCGGCAAACGCGGCGAATTGCTGCTCGGCGGTCTTCTGGTTCGCCGATTCGTCGGCGAAACCAGACAAGATCACGGATGGATTTTCGGGCATGATGACTCCTTTGGCGAATCAAGCGGCGGAACGAGAAACGCCTATTGTGAAGCCTCCGCCCGGCGAAGCAAGCCGTGGCGCGAACGACCAGCGACTATCTCACACGGCCGTTTTTGCCACGAATTGATAGATGGCGAAGAAATGCCAGGCGCTGCCGGCGATGACGAACAGATGCCAGATGGCGTGGTAGTGGACCGCCCGATGGTCTTTCATCAGGAACCAAGTGCCCAGCGTGTAACACAGTCCGCCGTACAACATCCACCACAGCGCGGTCACCGAGACGGCGTGCATCACGGCCGGAGCGCTAACGATCGGCAGCCACCCTAACGCCAAATAAATCCAAATCGCCACGCCGTCCACGCGATGCGCGAACAGCAGCTTCGACGCACAGCCGGCTAAGGCCAAACTCCACATGGCCGCCAGCAACATCAGCCCCCAGCCCTCGCGATAGAACGCCATTCCGAACGGCGTGTACGTGCCGGCGATCAGCAGATAGATGCAACCCTGATCCAACATCCGATACCAACGACGGCGACGCGGCTCGTGAAAACAGTGCGACAACGTCGACGCGGCGTACAACGACACCAGCGATGCGGCGTAGATAAAACAGCCAGCCATCCGCCAGCCGTCGGTCTGCGAAGCCACGGTCGCCGACAGCGTGACGGCCGCCAGCACGCTGAGCACGAAGCCCAAACCGTGCGTCAGAAAATTCAGCCGCTCGGCCGCGACGTCGATCGACAGGTCCGATGCGTCGAAGCAGTCATCTTGGCTGACCACATTGGCTCCTTGGCAGACATCACTCATGTAAACCTCTTCCCAGCTTATCCAGTCCAGCTCATTTCCGGTACTGACTCCTTTCGGATATCGACCAGTCGGACCCGGCATGGCAAGCGGATTTGCCGAGGAAAATGCCGGTCGACGAGGCCAAATTCCGCGCCGGCGACCGCGTTCCGTGGGCGGTCGAGCAACGTGGACTTGAGCAGCACCAGCTCGTCCGCTTCCAACCACCCGGCCACGCGAGCCGCGATCGAGTCGCTCGTCGCCTCGAACGAATGCGGCAACCGCTCGCCGGCGAGCGTCGGTTCGACGGCTCGCAGAAACTGTGCCGCGTCGAACACCACCGGCGGGCTCGAATCCACTCGACCGCCCGACAGCCGCGACTGCAAGTCGGCCGCTTCCGTGACCAGAACCGATGGCTCCAAGAGTTCGGCCAACAGCCGAGCCGTGACGCTCATCGCATCGACGCACAACCAATGCGAGGCTTCGTCTGATAAGGCGAACTGCGATTGCCATTGACGCACGACATCGGCCGCCGAGCCACCCCGGCAATCAACACGTCCAGCGCCGTCGGTTGCCGCGACCGCCATTCGGCCACGCGTTGCCGCAAGTCCGGCAAGTCAAACAGACTGCCGCCGACCTTAATCACGCGGATCGGTCGTCGCGTTGATTCGAGCAAGGAACCGCTCCTGTTTGGCGTCGCATTCAGATGCCCCGCTTCGCGACGGTCGGGTGGCACGCCCTAAGTCTTCGAAGGGCGTGGCTGCCTTGCAAGATAGGTTACTTGCCACGTTAATCCCGACCGCAACCGTCCACGCCCATCGCCGCGCTTTGAACGCGTCGCCCGACTGATTCTTGATTCGATCCATGTCCCAAACGTAATGCGTATGGGCTTCGCTCCGCGACGATCCCAGCCACCCGCATCCGACTCGCTTACCGCGTCGCTTCGATCGCCAACACCGCCAAGGCATGAGCCGGCGCGCAGCGAGACACGACGGGGCCCAGCTTCGCGTTCAGCGAAACGGTTTCGCCCGTCCAACCCATTTGCTCCAAAACGCGGCGGCCAATGAATTCGCCTTGTCCCGACAAAATCGCTCGAGTCGGTTGAGCGGGCAAGCCGGAAACAACTTGCTCGACCGACGTCACGATCGAACGCACTTGCGATTCGCTCATCGCATGAGCCATCGCCACGGCATCGCGATGGTTGAACTGATCGTCGTCCGCGCAAATCATTCGGCCCAGTCGCCGTCGCGCATCGGCCTTCGTGCTGCCGCGACCATCGGCCGTGTGCGTGTTCGCCGGCTCTTCCGGCAAGTCGCCCAGGATCAAGTAGATATCCCGCGCCGTGGCGAAGAACTCGCGAGCCAGCGGGCACTGCTGGCCGCGATACGGCGCGTGATGCGCCACCGAGCAGAGCGGCGTGCGGTCCGCTCCGGTGTAAACCAATTCGCCAGCCAACAGGCGACCGGTGTCCGTCGAAGCCCGTGCGGCCAAGTCCCCCTCGACAAACGGCACCACGTCGCAAGTGGTCGATCCCACATCCAGCAGAATCGCGGCGTCCGTCGGCGCGAACCGCACCGCATAACGCGACAACGCGTGCCAGTTGGCGGCCGCCACGTTCAACGGATCGCGCAACGCAACTTGCGGCGTCACCAGCTTGCCATCGAGCGTATAAATTCGGGCGTGGCGTCCGTCGGCCGCTTCGCTAACCGACTGAACGATGTGCTTCACACCGTCCGTCTTGCTTTCAAAGCAATCGGCCAGCTCGCCGCTCATGGTCACCGCCAGATGATCCGACCGCGGCGCTTCGGCGATCATCATCCGCAGCTCGTGAGCCAGCCGCTGCGGCTCGCGGTACAGCGCGAACGAAGTCGACGCCGCGTAGCCGTGACCGTCGGCCGCCTTCAGATTCGCTCCACCAATGTCAATCGCCAACCACGCTACCATCGCATCGCTCTCTCGCCAGACGCACCCGCAGCGGCCGAAGTTTCAACTTGCGGTCGCTTCGCCGTCAAATGGTCCGAATTCTATTGCATCGCTGCCGAACGACAACTCGGCGTCGCCACCGTCGACGATGGCTAACATGGCGGCCGCCAAATTCGTTCGACACAATCGGCTCAGCCCAACATAAGAAGTCGTCAGCCGCGGGTTGACCTCGATCACATAGTCTTCGGACCCGTCGCCTCGCGACCCGAGCACCATGTCCACGCCGACGTAGCCGATCGTGGTCGGCAAGGCCGCGATCGCGCGAGCGGCCAGCGCCTGGGCGCGATGTCTGGGCATCATGTCCAGCGGCGCGGCGCCACCCAGATATCGAAACCGGCCGTCGTCGCTGAGCCGCTGATAACAAGGCTCCAACAACCGAAAGCCATGCGGCCCGCAAAGCACGGCCACGCTGGCGGCTCGACCTGGATGGAACGCCTCCAACCGCATCGGCCCAGTCCGCTCGATCGCATGCAGTTCGTCGCGCGACCGCAACAACCGAGTGTCCAGCGAACCGGCGCCGTCGATGGGCTTAAGCACAGCGGGCGGGCTAAGTTCGCTTGGCCAATCGTCGCCCGGTGCGATCGTGGTTCCCATGGGAGAGTTCACTTTTGCTCGACGCAACCATTCGCAGGTGGCCTGCTTGTCGGAAGCCAACGCCACGAACCGCGAATCCGGACTGGCGAGCCTGCCGCCGCACGCTTCGACCTGTTCGCAACGGTCCAGCAACAACCGATCAAACTCGGGAGCGATCAGAATCGTCGCGTCACAATCGCCGGCCAGCCGCTGGATCCACCGCCGCTCCTCGTCCGCATTCGACACGCGTCGCCAATTCACCCGCCCCGCGATCGGTCCCAACACGGACTCCGGCAACCGCGAATCCAACAGCATCTCAACATGGCAGCCATCGATCCGCAACAAATCGGCCGCCAAGCTACCGGCCATCGCCGCCCCTTCGGCCAACAGCCCACCCGCCGGCGCGCCCGCCCCCGCGACCGCCCACGTCCCGCCGCCGGTGATGAATTCGTAAAGAAAAATTCGCATTCCCATCAAGCATCAGTTCCCCCACTCACCAGGCCGTAAAATCTGAGTTTCCAAAATTTAACATCAAGCGAACGCGGCGAGGGCACACCCTAAATCTCGACGATGATGTGCCATAAGAATGTCAACCATGTTCGCTCAAGAAACGAAGAAGCTCGGTGAGATCTCACTTGGCCCGTTATTTGGCGAGAGCTGTCGGAGGTCCGCTCTCGCTGGGTGGCTCGAAGACGGCACGCAAGGCAGCTTGGAGGTCTTGTTCCAGTGAGCTTGTATCCTTCAGAACAAAAGCGCCGCCGTCTTTCCAGCGGACCGTGCTGTCTAACTCCATCGCCGCGGAGCGCGAATCAAGCATGCGAACACGAAACACAACCTCCGTCCCGCCCGACCATAAAACCGGAGATGGATAGATCACTAATTGCGGGCCCAACTCTTCGACTCGCAAGAATATGATCTTGTCATACCAACGTCCGGTTGAAGCGGCGTAGCGAAGCGCCTCGGAATCGGAAAGTTGAATTCCAGGGCGACCGAACGCCTGGGATACAACATCGGCGCTGCGAAATCTCGATGAACGGCTGAAGTAGTCGGAAATCGCTCGCGCCGCCATCTCGGTGCGCAGCGACACTTCCTTCTGATTCGTTCGCCAAGCGGTTCCCCAGAGGACGAGGACATTCTCCCCATGCGCGTTCGCCGGCGGCGTTAAACCCGCGGTCGGCAGGCTGTGCGTGGTAACTTGCGTCACTGCACATCCGAGCTGTAACAGAGCCAGGGCAAGTGTTGCGTGTTTGATGGGCGCTTTCCACATGCGGCGAATGCAGACCGCCATCGGCTCGCAAGTCAAGAGCACTTGGTCTGGTACCAAGGATAATCACGCTCCCTTCAAAGACTCAAGGAGGGCCGACCCATTTTTCAAGGTCGTAATCTCCATACTTTGAAGTTCGAGGTATCCTTCGGCCGATCATGGATGGTATCGCAAGTGGAGCTTGTCGACATATGCGAGGGCTGCGGTGCGCGTTCGCCTGAAGAGCTAGGCTTCGCGTTGTATCCGCCCTTCGATTGTGCATCACCTTTGAACGATCCTCTTGAGCGATGAATTGACATGGGAACGCGCAAGACGAATCCAGACTTCACGAACGGGGTGCCCGAATTGTTGGTATTGCGGCTGTTGTCGCGCGAACCAATGCACGGATACGCGCTCGTTGCCAAGATCAAAGCGGCGACTGGAGCCGGGCTAGAATTTGGCGAAGGAAGCATTTATCCCGTGCTGCATCGGCTCGAATCGGAAGGGAAGCTTTCGGCTCGCGACGAGCAAGTGAACGGGCGCAGTCGGATGGTCTATCACGTTACCAAGGATGGCTTGGCCCAGCTCGACGCATCCCTTGAGAAATGGAACCGTGTGGTGAGCGCTGTCCAATTGGCGCTGCAA
Organism: Pirellulaceae bacterium; assembly: GCA_041399085.1. Classification (GTDB taxonomy): domain Bacteria; phylum Planctomycetota; class Planctomycetia; order Pirellulales; family Pirellulaceae; genus JAWKTM01. Next base: position 1,896 of record JAWKTM010000132.1, on the reverse strand, counting down.
GGAGGCTAATGTCATGTCGCTGCCCCATTGGCAAAATGAATTGTCGGGACGTCTGCTCGCCGATGGATTGCCGCTCGTTTACGTGCGGCGAACGGTGCGCGAAATGGCGGACCACTATGACGAGTTACTTGGCGATTGCATCACGCCGGATGAAGCGCTGAGCGTGCTCGGCGAGCCCACGGCTTTGGCGAGTTCGATTACCCGCGACTATCGCCATCGGACGTGGTTGGGCCGCCATGCGTGGGTTGTTTTCTGGCTGTTGCCACTGCCCATCGCAACATTCATCGCATATCTCGTCTATATCCTCACCATCGAAGCCGTCATGCCTTGCGTAATCTGGGCTTGCGGCGTAACGGAAGAAAGCTTCATCCTCGGGCCATTGGAAACATGGAAGATTGCTATCGTGCTGGTCATGCACTTAGTGATTTTGGCGCTGCCTATCGCGATGGCGGTTGCCACTTACCGTTGGCTTGCGATTCGCTTGGGCCAGCCCTGGACTCGGCAGCTACCGGCCCTCGGACTGATCACGTTCTATTTTGCCGTGACAATGATCGAGCTGACATGGCCCGCTGGCGATACGCCGGGCAACTATCGAATCGATATCGGCACTTTCGATGGATTCGCCAAGCAACCTGTATCGCAATTACTGCAGACAACATTTGCCGTGCTGCTGGGCGCGGGAATGGTTTGGCAAGCCGCCAATCGGCGTTTGGGGCGAGCTTCTCCCGAACACTGTGATGTGGCGTCGAGCTAGCGACAGGCGACGTCTGAACGTTGAGAATCAAACGCCGCCGAGTTGGTCGGCGCGTGTGCCATGATCGCTGGCGGCGCTGAAGTTGTCGGCCATTTCAGCGACAGGTTCCGTTCGACTTTGATCTGAGCCGCCGGCCGCCGCTTGCTTTTTGTTCCCCTTGATTGCTATCCGCGCTCGCGATGCGCGCTCATCTTTTTCTGCCCACATGCTTGGAGGCACGACGTTGACACAAAAACCAAAAAGGCTGTCACTCGAGCGATTGGAAGCTCGGCAATGCCTGGCAGCGTCACCGCTCGTCACGTTAGTGCGCGGCAACTTGATCGTTCGCGGTACGGATGCCGCCGAGTCGGTTTGGATTGCGCATGACGAAGCCGCGAATCGAGTTGAAGTCCGAGTCCGTCAAGCCGGCGAGGCAAGCGAAGTGGGCGACCGATTCCAAGGTTATTTTGAAACGGCCGGCTTACGCCGCATTCAAGTGCAACTCGGCGGTGGCGACGACGCGTTGAGCATTGTGTCGCAAGATATCACGAAGCCATTAGTCATCAATGTCAATGGCGGCAGCGGAGACGACACGGTTTACCTCCGCGCCGTGGGCAATGTCCCGGCCGCCGCGAGTCTGGCGTTTGATCTCCTAGGGGGCGAAGGCAACGACTCGATCACTGCCGATGTGCTAGGGCATCTAATGGGCGTTACCGATCTCCGAATCGCTGGTGGAAATGGTGACGACTCGTTGGGGCTGTCGCTCGTCGCTTTGTCGAACCAATGCCCGCCGATCGCCAAATTAAGTGGAGACGGCGGCAATGATATGCTGCGCGTGGATTTCGGCGCGAGCGATGGACCGATTGGTCTTGCGTCGCATCGAGGAATCATTGCCGACGGTGGCTCGGGTCAGGATACATTGACCGCGCCAGTTGATGTGGTATCGCGACGAGTGGAAACCCATCAGTCGGCCTCCAGTTGGCGAGCATTCGTCAACGCCAGCGTTCAACCGATTATCGAGGAGATGGCGAATATCGGTCTGTTTGTGGGCATCGTCGGGTCGAACGGCACGCGCGAGTCTTACTCGTTCGGCGCGATGAACGAAGCGGACGAGCCGGTCACGTCGCATACGGCATTTGAAATTGGCTCGATAACAAAAACGT
>JAWKTM010000131.1:0-7517 GCA_041399085.1 Pirellulaceae bacterium | reverse complement strand
CGCGGACCAAAGCGCTGATCTGCTTGAACTCTGGCGTGCCGGCGGCTTCGCACCATTCGAACAATGCCGACTCGGTCGTGGTGAGCGACGCTCCGGCGGTTTCCATTCGCCGCAGCGCCGTCTGGTGATCGATCGAGAACCGAGCTCCCACGGCGTCCACCGCCAGATAGACCTGAAACCCTTCGCCCAACAGATCGAAGGCCGTTTGCTGCACGCACACGTGCGACTCGATCCCGCACAACAGAATCTTGTAGATGCCCGCGTCCCGCCAACGCTCGAACAGCTCGGGACAGCCGCCGCAGCTAAACAGCAGCTTCTCGGGCAATTCGCCCAGCCGATCCCGCAGCTCGGCGATCGTATGCCCCAAGCCGCGCGGATACTGCTCGGTGCCAGCCACGGCCACGCCCAACACGGCGGCCCCGTCGATCAGCCGCCGGATGTTCCACACCAGCCGCTCGTGACCGGGGATTAGCGGAATCAGTTTCTCTTGCACATCCACAACCAACAGCGCGGAGTCGTCGCGCGACATCAGTTGCGGGCTACGGGCGAGGCGTCGTGTTTCGTTCATGGCCGCAGGATATGCGAAGCGACCGATGGCGAACAGCCACACGGCCGATGACTCAGGGCAGGCCAGCGTGCCTGGGGGCGAGCGAAGCGAGCCCCCCAACCGCAAGACGACGAGTAGACGACCAACGCAACTCTTATCTCGTACTCGTACTCAGCGAAGCGGTACTCATACTCGTACTCGCACCCCGGGAGAACGAAGCCACGCGATGTTCACGGCTGGGTGGCACGCCCAAGGCGCAGCGCTGTTGTTTATACATAACCATCTCTGTTTTTCGTTAAATCTGGCACGAGATTTGCGCCAAATTAATTGGCAGTTTTTGACTGCCAGTTTTGGAGGAGGCGTACGGAATGGAGACAGGGATTGCTCAGGAATTACAGGGATTGGATTTGGGCGACCGACGTTTGAATGCCAGGAGTGTGAAAGTGATTGAGGCCTTATCTAAGGATCCTCAGGCGAGCGTGAATGGCGCGGTCGAGGGTTGGGCCGACACCCTGGGCGCTTATCGACTGTTGGACAACCAGAATGTCACACCGGAGAAGATTCTCGCGCCTCATCGTCGTGCAACGACTGAACGCATGCGGGCCGAGTCAGTAGTTCTGATTGCCCAGGACACGACAATCCTCAACTATTCGGCTCATCCGCCAGCAGATGCCCGTTGTTTGAATACCACGGATCAGTTCGGTTTCTATCATCATGCGGAACTGGCGTTAACACCCGATCGCGTGCCCTTGGGTGTTGTCGGCACCAGGAATTTCGACCGCACCGCTGAATCGCTTGAGGAAGACAAAAACGAAAAACGCAGACGCAGAACCCACGCGCCCATCGAAGACAAGGAAAGTATTCGCTGGCTGGAAGGCTACCGCAACGCCTGCCAATTGTCGGCGGAATGTCCCGACACACAGGTCGTCAGCCTGGCCGACAGTGAAGCCGACATTTATGACATTTTTATGGAAGCCCAACAGGCCGCTGAGGAGGGTTCAACGCGAGCGGACTATGTGATCCGAGCGCATGAAGATCGCAGCACTCCCGAGCGTAATCGAGAGGTTAGTCGTCGCACCTGGCACAAGGTATTTGATCAGATCAAGGCCTCGCCGCTGCGTACGCGACACCAGATTGAACTGCACGAAACGCCGGTACGAACTGCCCGCTTGGCGACGCTGGAAATCCGCGCCATGGAAGTGCAGGTAAAACCACCCAATCACCGGAGCAACGAGCCGATCATCACACACAACATGGTACTGGTTCAGGAAGTGAACGGCCCCGACGACGGTACGGACGTGATGTGGATGTTGATGACAACACTACCGATCGATACCGTTGACGATGTGCTGCGGGTCATTGATTACTATATTGTCCGCTGGATGATCGAAGTCTGGTTTCGCATGCTGAAAACCGGTTGTCGGGTGGAGGAACTTCAATTGAACACGCGGGCTCGCCTGCAGAATTGCCTGGCGTTTTACAACATCATTGCCTGGCGCGTGCTGCATCTGACGCTGCAAAATCGAACCGTACCCAATCAGCCATGCACTCTGTTCTTTGCAGATCATGAATGGAAGCCGCTCTGGTGCGTGACGACAAAACAGCCCCTGCCCAAAAAGCCGCCAACGCTCGCCAAAATGATGAAACTGCTGACGCATCTGGGCGGCTATAACAACCGCAACACCGAGCGCCCGCCCGGCCCGCAACCGGTTTGGATCGGCATCCGAAGAATGCTCGATTACGCCATCGCCTGGCAAACCTTCGGCCCCACCACCGGCAAAAGATATGTATAAACAACAGAGCGCAGCGGTGGGCGTGGACGGTTGGGACGAGGCGCAACGTGGCAGATGACCTCGCGATCGCGCCAGCCACGCCCATCGAAGACTCTGGGCGTGCCACCCGACCGAAGAATCTGGGTGTGCCACCCGACGCGCGCTGCGGGGAGACCTGCGGTCGGCGAGCTCGGCGAGGTCGGGAGACCCGCGCCGAGCACGTGACCTGCGCCGAGCGCGGCATTGTTGCTAACTAAACGCGAGTCACTCGACCGTCGCTGTTGGCGGTGTGACGAAATCGTGGCTCAGCGCCGAGACGCCTGCTACGTCCATCTCGCCCGGCTGCAGCCAGATGCGATAGTTCAAATCCAACGGGCGATCCTCGCTGAGATCGAATTCAAAGTACGACCCGAAGCGACCGTAATCTCGTTCGCTGAATCGCGACTCCTTGGGATTCTGCGGGCGATCGAGATAGCAGCACGTGTAACGCTGGTCGTCCAGCACGAAGCTCAGTGCGTTCCACGGCAAATTCGCATGCGACTTGTCGCCCGGCCAGTTGCGAAAGCTGCCCGGTTTGCCCTTGCCGTCCGGTCGCAAGTAGTAGGTCAATGCCTTCGTCTTGTCCGGCACATCCTGGGAAGCTCGGAACTGAAAGCCCGCGTGCTGCGGATCGCCATCCAACCGAACCGCGCCGGCTCGGCTCTCCAAATGCGAAGCGAACTCGATCAGCGTTCCTTCGGGCGTGTTGTAAGCCGTCATCTCACGTTGCTCGACAGCGAACGGCTTTCCATCGCGGCCGATCCAATCGATCGCCAACCGATGCCGACCCAGTACCGGACCTGCTTCGATGGCCTGGTAATCCCGATGAGCCTGATGTTCGCCATTGCGGCAATGCCAGATGTCAGCCTGCTGCTTATCGCCGTAGCTGATCCGATTGAAACCGTAAAACAGCCCGCGATGATGCGGAAACAAGCCGCCCGGTCCCTTGGTCACATACCGCTTCCCGGCCGGATCATACACGTGATGGTAGACCTTGAATGTCTCTTGAATCCGCTCGGGCGAAGACGTATCGAGCGGCTCGCACATGTAACGCAACACCGGTCGGTGGCCGAACGAGAGCTCGGCGTACTTGCCCGGTTCGTCGTGCCAATGAAACTGCTTCGCGTCCGAGGCTTCCTTGACGAGCTCGACTTCAAACTTGGCCGTCTGTCCGGCCGCCAGCTTCGGTAGCACAAAGTTCAGTTCACGAGCCACTTGGCCCGGCTTTGTTTCGGCCGGTTTGGCTAGCAGACTCGGCGCGGTCAGTTGGCCGGTCAGGGGTTGGCCGTTGTCGCTCGTCAGTTTCGCGTCGGTCGCATCGGCTTCGTCAGCCGACAAAGCCAACTGCACACGGATCGGCGTATTGGCCCGGTCATGATCTCCGGCCGCTACTTCGACCGTCAACGCCTTGGCTTCGGCAACTCGCGAACTCAAGAACACCGCCGCCACCAAGGCGACCGGCAACAGCACGCGTCGTGCTGAGAATAGGAAACTCATCGTGGAATGCTCCTCAGGTTCTGTTATGTGTCGGGGATGGGTTGGAACGTGGTGGGCAGGCTGAGTCGTTGTTTAACCCGCAGCTTCGTTGTTTAACCCGCAGCTTCGTTGTTTAACCCGCAGCCGTAGGCGAGGAAGTCCTCGACAGGTCCTCGCCTACGGCTGCGGGTTAAACGAAGATTCTCTTCCTCGCCTACGGCTGCGGGTTGAACGAACGGGAAATCACTCGCCGCGCGATACCGTCGTGGGCAGCGTCGCGACGTTGAAGAACAGATGTTCCAGTCGCGACACGATATCCAGAAACGGTTCCAGCTCGACCGGCTTCTGAATGTACAGATTCACGTTCGCGTCATACGCACGGCAGACATCGTTGTCGTCGATCGACGTGGACAGCACCACAATCACCAGCGACTTCAAGTCCCGATCGCCACGCAACTCGTCCAACAACTGATGCCCGTCCATCCGCGGCATCTTTAGGTCGAGCAGCACGAGGTCGGGACGCGGCGCTGTCTCGAAACCGTGTTCGTGTCGCAGGAAACGCAGCGCCTCGACGCCGTCGACGACATGATGCAAGTTAGTCGCGACCGGGCCGTCTTGCAAAGCGATTCGGGTCAGATCCGCGTCGGTAGGACTGTCTTCGACCAGCAGAATCTCAACTGGCCGCGGAAACTTGCCGTTCGGAGCCATCCAAAACTACCAACGCATATCAAAGCTAGAACGGTGCGGCGAACCGTTCGATTCGCCAGAAGGCAGCGTTCCCCAAGGAAACCATCAGCGGCGAGTTAAATTAACAAACGGCCATTAAAATGTCTAGCACGAGGCGGTGGCCCCGAACCGAGCGGTGGCGGCAGTTTACCGCACTCGTTGCCAGGCCCCATTTTCCGCTTGGCATTGCGGGCATCGCGGATAGCTGCCGTCGGAAGCGATTGTTGGATCGCGGTACACCGCGACCGTGTCGTTCCAAATCAGCTCGCATTCGTCGCAGATCGCGACGATCGCCGAACAGTTCTCGCACCGCCAAACATGCAGTTGCCCTTGCCCGCAAAAACCACATTGAGCGATCGCGGGCGAAGCGGATTCTGCCTTGCTGGAGTCCGACGACTCGGGGATTTCGGATGTCATGCTGTGTTTCGCTACTTGGGAAAGGCCGTGACGATGTTGGTCGTATCCGCTTCGACCACAATAAACACGCGGTCCAGCGGCGGATGATCCCGCGAGGCGCCCAGCGTTCCGCCCAGAAAACCAACACGGTGGCCCATCGACACGGTATAAGCCGAGCGCCCGTTTTCGGTCTGCGGCCGGATCTTTTTCGCTTGGATCAATCGCCAAGCTTCGTCGATCGTCGCCAACGCCACGCCTTCCTCGCCATCGAAGACGCCATGCGGGCCGTCGCGCCGCGGATCGTCTCGCATGTGCCGCCGCACATGATCCAGCCGCGTTCGACCCTCGGGATCACGCCCCGCGTATTTGAGCCCGGCGGGACTGAGCCAAGCGTCCGTGCCGATTCGCTTTAGTTCGATGGGTTTGGGAAGCGAACCGCTGGCTGGACTTCCAGACCCTGGCTCATCCCCGTCCTTCACGATCCGAATCTGATCGGGCCCCGTCAACCGAATCTGCAGCTTGCCGCGATACAGCTCCAGCTTGCCGGTCAGCTCCACCCGTTGGTCGCGATAAACATCAGCCGGTTCGCCATCCGTGAACTTCGCCACGTCTTCCTTGAAACAGATGGCCGACAGTTCGCTCCCGTCGAAATTCAAGAACTGATGGCCGCTCCCCGTCGACTTAGCCGCCCGCCCCACGCGCCCGACAACCGTCACCGTCCGCCCCACCCGACGCCGCAACTCGACGACTTGATTGGCGGCGATCGCGTCGTCGGCCGATTGCGAACTCGGCTCCGTGGCGGCGCGCTGCTGGCGCGGTGTTGTCGGCTCGGCGCTGCAACTGGCAATGCCGCCAAGCAACAACGTTGCTACCGAGACGATCAGAACCAGTCGGTTGAAATTGCGAATCATCGTGGTCATTCGTAAGTCCAAGAAACGCGGTGGCGAAAATAGTCTAGCGAATAAATCCAAAACCGATGGCGCTTTACGAAACGTCATGGACCGATGATGATGATCGGCTGATGTCCTTGGAGCAAGCGGAAGGTTGGGATGGTTTACGTTCGTGGAACGGACCACCGTTCCCTCTGTGAAGGATGTCTGGAACGAGGAGCGGCATATGATCGTTGCCGAATTGGCGGCGAACGAGGGGCAGAAAGATCAAGCAGTTCGGGCGAGTTGGGGATGTCTTGAATACGTACCGATTGTCATTTCACCACCGTTGGATTTCGTCGGAGATATCAGCGTCGCCGGTTCGCCGCCGGAGTGGCGTTTCCCAAACACCACCGAAGCGGAACTTGCCGGATTCTTTCACGAAGCCGGTTTGACCAAAGCGGAGAAGGACACGTTGTTCCGAGCCGTTCGACACGACTCGGAAGCGACTGGCCTGCGTTTACTTCCCGAGCCCGATGTGGTCCGCTCATTGAGTTCGACGGCGCGAGCTCACATCTACCATCGCCTCGGTTGCTCGCCGTTGAACCCCGTACACAACAATGCGTTTCGCTTTACGGGAACGACGCTTGAACAGTGGTTCGACGATGCCAACGTCGCGACCAAAACAATCGAGCTGGTGGCGCCTTACGTGTACCGCAACGGCAGCATGTTGTTCTTCGCGGATTGGGACTTGGTGTTTCCCGAAGTGACGGATACGGGCGAGCGTCGTCGATTGGTATCCGCGCTCGCGCGTGAAGCAACCGTGCTGATGAAGCTGCGCATCGCACCGCGCATGGAGCTCGATACCATCTTGGATTACTGGGGTCGAGGGCGGCACAACAAAGACATTCGCCCAGTCTTGGAATCGCTTGCCCGTTGCCGCGAAGGCCAAGTGATCGACGTCGTGCATTTGCTGCCGCCGTTCGCGCGGCGATTGCTATACACCTATCCGCATCCGCCGCGCAATGACGCCGAGACGCGTCGCGACTGTCATTGGTCGTCGCTGAATTTCTTCAACGAATGGCCCGATGATCGGTTTCTCGACTTGGATTGTGTCAAGGAAACCATCGAAACACGCTACTGCCGCTTGAATGGTCAGCCGGGGTTTGGCGACTTGGTACTATTCTGCGAACCGCACGGCGAGGTGTTTCATTCCGCCATCTACATCGCCGACAACGTGGTCTTCACGAAAAACGGTTCCACGATGCTCCGCCCCTGGATGTTCATGCGGTTGCCTGAGATGGCGGACTTCTACCCGCGGACTCGCCCGATCGAAGTTCGTTTCTATCGACGTTATTAAGTTCGGATGCCGGCCAACAATCACAAGTTGACCCGTTGGCTGCGATCGTGCGATCAAGGTCCACGGTCACGGCCATAGTCGTTCATTCTTGCGTTCCCGCAAATGATCCTCTTCGCGAGCTCCAGAGTCACTTTGGGGCGACTGCGAAAAATTTTCCGCCGACGAATTGACACGGGCCGATGGCTTGTGAATACTTCGTCCGACCTCAGCCAGTTGGCTGAATCGGAATCCATGTCGGAGCGGAACGATGGCGGAATCCACTCGAAATCGACCTTGGTGTCGCGGCGCCTCAGTGCCTCATGGATGTACGCAGGAGAGCGCCGCCCGACTGA
>JAWKTM010000130.1:0-7803 GCA_041399085.1 Pirellulaceae bacterium | reverse complement strand
AGCAATTGCATGGGACCACTGCAGCGTGCCGGTCTTCACTTCATAGCAGGTCACTAATTCCTCGTCGCCGCGTTGTTCCAACGTGACCGCAAAGCCGTTGACGGCCGCGAACGAAGACCAACCGGCGCCGATTGGTTGCCGCCAAAGCTGTTGTGGAGGATCCGAATCCCAGTTTTGTGATAGTTTCACAGCCGTCACTTGTAGGTCGCGATTGGGGCCGAGAAACTGGGGAAAGTCCCAAGCGGTCGTCGTGGCAAGATCCACCTTCGCCGGTATTTCCGTCGCCTGGTCGGGAGCCGCGACTTCGGGCATAGCGAGCAATTCGTCTGGAGCTTTGGCGCCGCGCCGTTTCCAGTGGGGGATCAAATTCCCATCGACATGGTCGATCTCATACAAAGCGAACCAAACGGCGACCGACAGCATGACCGCAACGGGGGCCAGCAACCGAATTAGCATCGGATAAGCGCTGCGGAATACAAACCATACCCCAAAGGTCACAAACATCCCGAAGCCCAAAATCAATGTGAAGACGTTCACATTCGCTTGGTCCGATTCGGCCGCGGAATAGCGTACCGCAATAATGGCTCCGCCTAAGACCAATATGAGCAGCCAAGTGATGATGCCCGGAAGCCACCCACCCATGACAGCAGGGCGGTTGGCGGCGCGAGCCGACTCGGTGGAACCACCATTATTTATCGCCGTATCTTGACTCATTCGATCGTACTGCCCTCGACCCGCTGGTCGTCATCCGACACAAATTCTAGCGGCCATATTCTTCGTCGTAATCTTCCAATGCGGCCGACACTACTTCCAACGCCTGATCGCGACCATAGACCTGCTCGACGGATAGCACATTGCCTTCGCCGGGAACCATTTTGTAAGTGGTAAAGTAGTGTTGTAGCCGTTCCACAAAACCAACCGGCAAATCACTAATATCATTCGCGCCGCCCCAGTACCGGTCGTTCGTCAACACGGCCACAATCTTGTCGTCGGCTTCCTCACGGTCCACGACTTGCAATCCGCCCACGACGCGCGCGGTCACGATTACCTCGGCTCGGGCAATTGGCCGCTCGCTCAAGACACAGATGTCCAGCGGATCGCCATCTCCTTTCTTCGTTTTGGGCGACAGCGAACAGACGCGAGGCCCACAAAACGTTTGCGGAATGAAGCCATACAAAGTGGGCGACTGCGACGCGCCGCGCTGCGGCCGATCCACTCGCAGATAGCCCGTAATTTTGTCGATTTCGTATTTAACCAGATCGAACGGCGTCATTTCGATGTATGCCTGGACCACGCGTGGCGCGTCCGGACCGGGTTCCAAGCCGTGCCAGGGATGAGGTCTCCAGCGATAAAATGGCACAACGAACGGCATCCAACAGCCCTTAAAAAATGGTCCAATCGCGGCAAGAATCACACCACCGGTCACGATAGGCGACGCTACCGATTTTGGATACGGCGGATTTCATGCCACGAAACCACGCTGCGCGGCGCGTGCTGCTGAATCGGTCGCCGAGACGAATTCGGCCATTGCGATTAGTGGTTGAAGAGAAACTCCAGCGAGTTCATCAAGCTCCATGCAATGTCTTCGGCGGCCTCGCGGCGATTCGCCGAGTTTGCCAGATGCGCGACTAGCGGCATTTGCTCGTCAGACGTCGGCCGCCGGCTGAAGAAGGTTAGATAGAGTTCGTCGACCAGCTCGCCATTGTCAGGCAACTCGCGCTCCAGCCGTCCGATTCGTCCGCCGGCATGTCGCAGCTTGTTATGAATGTCGGGCGAGTTCAACACGTGAAGCGTTTGCCCCGCGGTCGGCTCCGCCACTCGTTCGCATTCGCAAGCGGTTTCTCGTACCGGTCGTCCGAATAGCGTCAGGAAATAATGAGACGACTGGCTATCCCATAACTGAATCGCTCGGCGCGTCCCCGGCAGTCCGACAAATGTTTCCGGCACTCCCGTCGTTTGACAAACCGCATCGAACAACACTTCGGCATCCATCCGTTTCATGGGAAACCGCGAGTAATTCTGTTCGTCGCGAGCGTTCGATTCGTTGGGACGAGTCGTTCGTTGATAGGTTCGTGTGGCGATGATCGTACGGATGAGTTGCCGGAAGTCGTACCCGCTGTCGACTAACTGCTGAGCGAGCGCGTCGAGCAGTTCGGGGTTCGTGGGCGGATTCGTCAGTCGAAAATCGTCGACCGGTTCGACCAATCCTCGGCCGAGAAAATGGGCCCAAGTTCGATTCGCCAAGCTGCGGGCAAACCAGGGATTGTCGCCAGCGACGAGCCAATCGGCCAACAGCTCTCGGCGGTCGCCCTCCGGCGTTTCTTCCGGCTCGACTTCGCCCAACGGGTGCGCCAACACCGCCGCACCGGTGCGTGGATGTTTCGTCGCCGCGTTGCCGTTGCTGGTGAGCATCTCGCCCAGCGGCGACGATTTGAACTTCACCTGCGTAAAGAACGCTTGCATGCCAAAGTAATCGTTCTGCCCCCAGCGATCCCAAGGGTGATGGTGGCACTGAGCGCATTCGATCCGCACGCCCAGAAACACCTGCGAAACGGTACTGGCCATTTCGTTCGGCTTCGGCACCACCTTATAAAACTGACCGGCCGGCGACTCGGACAACGGACCTTCGGCCGTTAGCAGCTCGCGAGCAAACTGGTCCAGCGGCTTATTGGCCGCAAAGCTGTCGTGAATCCAGCGGTAATAGGTATAGGCGCCTTCACGCCCGAGCACACGGCGGTTGACTCGCAGCAAGTCCGACCACTTCAAGGCCCAATAGTCGGCGAACTCCGGCCGCTCGAGCAACTCGTCCACCATGCGCTGGCGTCGGTCAGGACGCTCGTCCGCCAAGAACCGCCGCGCTTCGTCGGCGGTCGGCAGCGTGCCGATCACATCCAAGTAGACGCGCCGCAAGAAAGTTGCATCATCACAAATCGGCGACGGAGCTATGTTCAACTTGGCCAACCGCCTCAGCACCAGTTCGTCGATCTGGTGGCTCGCGCCCGACGAACCAACCGGCGCTGGTCCGAGCTCGGAAACCTCGGTCGTTTCGCCGCGGGGAATCAACGCCTGAAACACATCGACTTGCCCCAAGTACGATGCCATGACCGCGACCGCGCCCGGCGTCTGGCCGATTGATACCAAGCCGTTCTCATCGACGGCGGCCAGCGCTTCGTTGTTCGATTGATAGGTTGCCGTAGCCGTGACGTCCTCGGTTCGCCCGTCGCTCCAGTAAGCCGTCACCAGCAGCGGCTGTCGGTCGCCCATCGCCAATTGCCGCTCGCGAGGTTCGACCGCGATGCGTTCAATCACGGGATCATCGACCGAACCAAATGGCATGCCGACGGCGATCCAAGCACGCAGCCGCTCGTACTCCGGCCGCTGGCGATCAATCCGCACGCCGCCGCCATGAGGGACATCGCCGCAAGCCTTCCTCAAAAACAGGCTGGCCGTCGGCGACGCGGGAAACACGCGCCGACCGCGACCTTCATGTACGATCGCTTCGTAATCCGCTTCCGGGTCGAAGCCAAACACCGAGAGCTTAAAGCCGTTTTGCCCTTCGGCTTTTCCGTGGCAGCCCGACGTGTTGCAACCGAACCGAGTCAAAATCGGAATGATGTCGTTCTCAAAATTCTGCGGCGTGTACGGCTCGGCGCGGACCGGCCAGCTTCCCGCCGCCAGCATCAAGAGAACAACCAAGCGGACGCGAACGCGATTCGCCATTCCTATCCGGCGCAACAACTCGGCATTGTCCGAAAGCACTTTCGACGCGATATTTCCAACTCGCACGACGCGGCCTCATGGTTTCGCGGATCAACGGGTGAATGCATCAAGCGATGTTAATTCATTCCGCCAGCCGGGGGCAAGCGAAAAGGCGTTCGGCGAAGGTCTCCCGGCCTCGGCAAAGCAACTCACGCGTTTGAACAAAAACAAGGCGGAGCCAACCATGTGGAAACTCAAGCAACCGCGACTCGCACATGACGCCTTGCTGGCCGACATCCGCGCGGCACGCGGCATCTCGGACCAGTTTCATTTGTGGTGGCTGGGGCAGAGCGGGTTCTTGGCCCAGTGGCAAGGGCGGCATCTGCTGTTCGACCCGTACTTGTCCGATTCGTTGACGAACAAGTACGCGGCGACCGACAAGCCGCACGAGCGGATGAGTGAGCTGGTCGTCGAGCCCGCGCGGTTGGATTTTGTCGATGTCGTGACTTCTAGCCACAATCACACCGACCACCTCGACGCGGAGACGCTCGGGCCGATGATACAGGCGAACCCCGAGATAACGATCGTTGTTCCGGCCGCGAATCAGGCGTTTGCCGCGGAACGATTACGAGTCGAACCGCGTCGCCTTACACCAGTCGACGCCGGCCAGTCGTTCAGCGTCGCGGGCTTCACCCTGCACGCGGTTCCGGCCGCTCACGAGACGCTCGACCGCGACGAACAGGGCCGACATCGATACCTGGGCTTCGTCGCTCGCTGCGGTCCGCACACGATTTACCACAGCGGTGACACGGTGCGTTTTGAAGGGATGGTCGAGTGGCTGCGCCCATTCGAGATCGACATCGCGATTCTGCCGATCAACGGCCGGCTGCCCGAGCGTCGTGTGTCTGGCAATCTTTGGGGTCGCGAAGCGGCCGAGTTGGCTCGTGATATCGGGGCCCGTTTGCTGATCCCTTGCCACTACGACATGTTCGAGTTCAACACGGTCACGCCCGACGAATGCCGATCGGCCGCGGCCGAGCTCGAACAACCGCTGCGGGTGCTGGAACTCGGCGAACGGTTTTCTTGGGGCTGAAAACACCAGCAGCCGAGCGATTGTTGGATCGCTCGGCTGCGGGCTTGTTTCATACTGTTGAATTCTTACTCGCCAGCGAGCGAGTTGGCGAGTTAGCCGATTGGCAATCGCTTGGCTTCTTGAATCCGTTCGTTTGCCACCCGAACATTCCAGGCCAAGCCGAGCATCTGCATCGTGCGAATCACGATCCAGCTTGTGTCGATCTGCCACCAACGCAAACCGTGGCGGGCCGATGTCGGGAAGGCATGATGGTTGTTGTGCCATCCTTCGCCGTGACCGAGCAAGCCGAACAGGAAGTTATTGCGCGAGTCGTCGCCCGAATCGAATTCGCGCCCGCCAAAGACATGGCAAACGCTGTTGATCGACCAAGTGATGTGATGCGTGACGAAGATACGTACTAAGCCACCCCACAGCAAGCCGAGCGCGGCGCCTTGCCAGCTCATCGTGACCAAACCAGCGATAGCCGCCGGAGCGAGCAAGCTGAGCGCCACGACGCCGAGATAAAACCGGTCGAGCACTACTAGCGTTCGGTCGGTCGCCAAGTCGGGAACGTAGCGACTCACGATCGACTCGCTCCATGCACCGCCGAACATCCAACCGCAGTGAGCGTGATAAAAACCCTTCACCCAGTTCTTCCAACCTTTGCCATGCAAATGCGGCGAATGGGGATCGCCATCTTGATCGCTGAATTGATGGTGCATCCGATGCACGGCGCACCAAACCAGCGGCGATCCTTCGATGGCCAACGAACCCATCAAGGCCCAAAATCCTCGCACCCAGCCGTAGGTATCGAACGACCGATGGGTCAACATCCGATGAAAACCGATGGTGATGCCCATGCCGGTCAAAACCCAACCGCCAATCATCAGGCCCAAATACAATCCGCCCATCAGTCCGTATTGCCAAGCCAGCACGATGGCCGCGATCGTCCCGAGGAAGGGCAACAGCACGACCGTTCCCATGATCGCTTTCGTCTGCCAAGTGGCCTCGCCGGGCGAGTTGTCATGAGCCTTTCGGTCGTGGCCGGTTTGCTCTGTCGGATGAAACGGATGGTCCAGCGACTCGCGGTTTTCGCGCCGCCGATCGTCCTTCGCCTTGCGGGCCTTCTTCAATTTTTTAACCGTCGCGGCGGATGCCGATGTCTTCTTCTTGGGATCGATAACACTTGACATGGATAAAATGCTCTCGGTAGTTGCGTTGAGTGCTTGATGACAAAAGTGAAATGGCGTCGTCGCATAGGGCGCGCCGAACTTCGCCGTGCGGAAAATCGTGCCGCGTAAGGGCAGCCCGTTGACGGCTCAGGAATTCTACGAGTCATCGACGTGCGACCGATGTCGAGCGTGTATACGGCGTAATAGTTATGTAAAAGCCGAAATCCCGCTCCCTCGTAGCGGCGGGATTCGCGCGGCAGTACGCGACGTTATTGGCGGGGCGAGCGGGAGCAACGCACGACGCTCGACCGGCCGGCAAGTGAACGTCGACTCGGTTGCGGTTCGATTGCGCCAACGAGAAAGCGAGGCGAAGAGATGGCTGATTTACGTGATCCAGCATTACGTTGACACCGGCTATCGTTTTACTGACTTGCTGGATTTCGCGCGATACTGTTTGCGCCGTCGGCAAACTTCGATGCCCGAATCGGGTGTTGAGGCGACTACACCACCTTCGCCCAGCAACTCGTCGCAACGAAATTGACTTTCCGTGGCCGATAAGTTTAGAATTCGCATCGGCGTATTTTGATGTTTCTAATTCCTCGTGTCGTTCCGTGGCGAAGGTGTTCCGATGCAGTTCCGTATCGATGTCGGTCGAAGTGGCGCGTATTGCGATGGCGTTTCTCGGCGCAGCTTCGTTCAGCTTGGCGTGGCCGGCATGGCATCGGCGGGATTGGGAACGATTCTGCGATCGAAGGCAGCTTCAGCGGCCAGTGCGGGCGGCAAGGATACGTCGGTAATTCTGTTGTGGCTGGACGGCGGCCCATCGCATATGGACATGTACGATATGAAGCCGGATGCGCCGGCCGAGTATCGAGGCATTTGGTCGCCAATTCAAACAAACGTGCCGGGCATTGAAGTCACGGAGCTCTATCCGTTGCAGGCCAAGGTCGCCGACAAGTTCTCGATCGTCCGTTCGTTGCATCACGATTCGGGCGATCACTTTACCGGTGGCCACTGGATGCTTACCGGTCGCGGCGGCGTCAGCGGCGCGAACAACGCCGGCACGCATCCCTTCTTCGGATCCATCGCGACCAAAACGCTCGGGCCGCGCCAAGCGGGCATGCCCGCGAACGTGGCAATCCCTTACGCCATGAGCATCGGGTTGCGGCCCGGATATTTCGGCGGCAATTATCTGGGCGTGCAATACGATCCATTCCAAACCGAGGGCGATCCGAACAACGCGAAGTTCGCCGTGAAGAACATTTCGCTGCAGAATACGTTGACGATCGACCGGCTTTCCGATCGTCGCACGTTGATTCGCGAGCTGGATCAGTTACGAAGAGGCGTGGACCATTCGGGCGCCATGGACGCAGTCGATCGGTTCGACCAGCAGGCGTTCGAGATGGTGGCCGGCGAGAAGGCTCGGCAGGCGTTCGACTTGTCGCAAGAACCCGATACGGTTCGCGACGCGTACGGGCGTCATACATGGGGTCAAAGCACGCTGTTGGCTCGCCGTCTGGTCGAAGCCGGGACGACGTTTGTCACCTGCCATTTCGGCGGTTGGGATCACCACTGGAATCTACAGTCGGGCTATAACAACTATCTGCCTCGTATTGACCAACTCGTCTCGGCGCTATTCACCGATTTGGCCGACCGAGGTTTGTACGATCGGGTGCTCGTGGTGCTGTGTGGCGAGTTCGGTCGCACGCCGCGGATGAACGACGGCGGCAACGGCGGGCCTCCGGGCAGTATGGGGACGCCGGGCCGCGATCACTGGGGGAACGCCATGTTCTGCCTAATGGGAGGCGGCGGCGTGAAAGGCGGCCGTATCGTCGGCTCGACGAATCGTTTAGGCGAAGC
>JAWKTM010000129.1:0-8046 GCA_041399085.1 Pirellulaceae bacterium | reverse complement strand
CGGGACTCGCAGCTTGGCGGAAATCAAGGGCCAAGGCTTTCGTTTGACGAGCCTGCCGGGCGACAGTTGCTGCGGCAGCTCGGCCGATGGCTCAAGCTGCTGCTAGGCGAGCGGCCGATTTAAATACCAGCACGCGGCGCAAGCAAGTGAATTTCTCGAATCACTCGTTCGCGCGTGTTGACGTATTTGTGCGGACGCCGGGAAGAGTAGAACGCAAGGACGGAACAGACGTGAACGGAAAGTAGGTTTCGCGTCACCGGACGGCTCGTACCGTGCCGCTTTCATGAGGTAACCGGGGACTTACATTGCCAGCCAAATCCATGCGCTGACGGCCAAGGTCAATCCGGCGGCGCCGGCCAAGCCCGCGACGTAGACCAGCTTCGACTGGCCGCTGGACGAATCGCCGTGCTCGGCGTCGAACGTGCAAATCGTGAACAGACGTTCGAGCGCCTGGCGGTAATCCCAGTCGTCGCTGAGTCGGTAGAGGCGATCGAATACGGCTTTGCTCATAAAGCCGTCAAATCCCAGACGGCCGGCCGCGGCGTCGTGGTGGATTCGAGATCGCAAATCTTCGGGGAAAGAAACTTCGGGAGGCAGGGTCTTTAGCGAGGCATAACGAATCATGGCACGCACTCATCACAAACGACGAAACGAATCGAGGCCTGTAGCGAATGAAGGCAACCTCATTACAAAAAGGCTAACCGGCAAAGTCAACCGGGTCGGACGAAATATCCTTATCGCGCGGACCGTCACGCGTTCGCTTGCTACTTGCATGCTCCCGCAGTCGGCTTAGACTGAATTCTTGGTTTAAGCCGGCAGGATGGAATAACCGGCGCGGCATTCGCCAGGGAACGGGTCAACAGGAAACCGTTTTAACACGAGGTGAATCATGACTGCCCGAGTGATCGGATGGTGCGCGCTGGGATTGTTGCTGTGGCAAGGTGCAACCGCCTCTGGCCAAGATGATCTGGCTGGACCCGATATCGAAGTTCCGGCCGCCGCCGCGGCCCCAACTTCGCCAATTGGCTTGACCAACGAACAGCTCACGCGCCGCTTGGTCGCGCTCGAACTGCAGATGAATGCCTTGGCCGATAACCTGACCGAAACGATCACGCAGGTCGGCCAATTGAAAGGCGAAGTCAACGAGTTGCGCGATCGCATCAGCGAAGAGATTGAAAAGCAGCGTCAGATTCTGGACGCGATCTCCAGCGTCGATAGCCAAGGCCAGCGGATTCCGCGGCTGAGCGCGATCATGAACGACAGCCCCGAGTTCAAGCAAGACGTGACGAACGCCGTGAACAACGCGTTGCTGCAGGAAGGGACGTTTGAAATCATCAACAAGACCGACTCGTACCAACGCATTTACGTGAATCGAACCGAGCAAGGGGTCGAGGCCGGTAAGTCGCTGACGCTGAAGGTGCCCGTGGGAACGGTGACGACGCAGCTTCCCGGCAAGAGCCTGGAGAATTGGTCGATCACCGCGCCTAGCTATAGCGAGAAGATCGAAATCGTGCCGGCGGATCCGCCCGTGACTTCGTTCCAGCCGGTGTATTACTACGTGCTGCCGTAAAGTCGGTCGGCGGTTCGCACGGGCGGCGAGTCCTTCCTGGCGGCGAACAGCTTCCGCCGCGTCAGAATCCAACGCGAATCCACGGGGGCAGTCGGACAGATCGTTCGGCTGCCCTTTGTTTGTTTGTTTGCTAGGATGAGCGGTCGAATTGGCCGTTCGAGAGATGGTCGCCCACGTTCTCGCGGCTCCCGCCCAAACCTCACACCTGGAGTTTCTCCGCCGATGAAAGGCTTATCGCTGATCCTAGCCGGGATCATGTTGACCGTTATGTCTTGGGGAATTTATGGCTCGGTGTTGCACAAGGGCCAGCATCTGTTGGGCAACGACCGCTTGAAGCCGTTGATTTGCGTCGGCGTGGCTTATCTCTTGGTCGCGATCTTGGTGCCGATCGGCATTCTGACGATGACAGGCAAGCTGAGCGGCGGCTGGACGGCCAGCGGCATGATGTGGAGCACGATGGCGGGCGTCGCTGGCGCGTTCGGCGCGCTCGGAATCGTGATCGCCATGACGGCTGGCGGCAATCCGATTTACGTGATGCCACTGGTGTTCGGCGGCGCGCCGATCGTGAATGTGGTGATGGCGTTGTACATCGGCAAGGGATTCAGCGTCTCGGCCACCATGCAAGGCCTGCGCGAGGCGCACCCGATCTTTTACTCGGGCATCTTCATGGTCGTGATGGGAGCGGCGTTGGTGTTGATCTTCAAGCCAGGCGGTCCGCCGAAAAGCCATTCGACGAAGCCTGGCAAGTCGGACGCGGAACACGGCAAGACCGCTGCCGCTGCGGACGATAGCCACGCGAGCGAAGCTTCGTCCGAGCAATCCGCCAGCGCGACCGACACACCGGAAGATTCCGTCAAGTCATAGGCCGTCATGGATACTGCCGAACGTTTGCACCGCATCGACGTGCTGCTCAGCCACGTGTGGATGGTGCGCACGTTTCTCAAGCACAGCGAAGAGGCCGAGGAGGACGACGAGCTGCGCGACGTACATCGCACGCTCTACGACTATGCCCATGCGCTCGGTCCGGCGGAAGCCAGCGGCGATGCCGAGGCGTATCTGAAACAGGCTCGCAAGAAGCTGTCCAAGCTGCGACGAGCCACCGAGCTGTTCGTCGAAATCCAGCCCGAAATCTCCGGCCACACCAACTTTCAGATGGCCGCCAAGTCGCTCGCCGCCGCTGTCGACGAGCTGACTCGTCTGCTTCAAGACTAGCGTCTAGCGACATCTCACCGTTTCGCGCCGTGTGCCTGGGGTCGTAGACCATTCTCGCGCTGTGCGCGGGTCTCCCGACCCCGCACGCTTTCTGACCGCAGGTCTCCCGGCGCCGCGGGGAGACCTGCGGTCGGTGGTTTCGGCGAGGTCGGGAGACCTGCGCCGAGCGCGGCTCCCGACCACGAGCGCGCGCGACCTGCGCCGAGCGCACCCAATGCAACTTGGCAAACTTTGCCGGTTGTAAGGATGCGCCGGGTTCCGCCGTGCGCGACGGTTGTTCCACGCGCGCTGGTTATTCCGCATCGCGCGGTTGTTCCACAAGTTCGGAATCCGGAGACTGATTCGGCCGCTGCGCGATTCCGCAAGTTGCGCGACACTCGGCGTCGATGCAACACGCACAGATGGAACTTCTCGTACAGAAGTCACTCATCTTGCATCTCTCCCAACACATCTTCAGTCCATTCAAGGAAGAATCCCATGAAGATCGGCAAGTCTCTCTGGTGCGCGGCCGCGGCGTTCGCCATTCTCACAAGCGCTTCGCACATGGCTACCGCCGCCAACTACGAAACGAACATGGATACGCGAATGACCGCTGTCGAAGCGAACATGCAGCGGATCGAGCAACTGGAAGCGCAGCTCGCCTCGCTTCGCAGCGAACTGGCGTCCAACTACGGCCCCGCACTCACGTCGAGCCATGCTGGCGGTTGCGACTCACTGGGTTGCGACTCGCTAGGCTGCTGCGACTCCGGCTGTTTGGACAAATGCTGTAACGACATCACCTGCGGCTCGAACGGCTTTTATGCGGCCGTCGAGATCGCCGTGCTCGAAGCTCACATCGGCACGGTTCGCGTCGCCGGCGCCAACCTCACGCCCGACTTCGATTACGAAGCGACGCCGCGAGTGATCATCGGTTACGAAAACGTCTACGGATTCGGCGTGCGAGCTCGCTACTTTGATTACGATCACGCGGCCAGCGGAGTCAGCATCATCGGCGGCTTGGTCGGCGGTCTGACGCTCGGGCTCGAAGTCGAAGCGATCGACTTGGAAGCCACGCAGCGCACCGAGTTCTGCAGTTGGGATATGACGGTCGCGGGCGGCCTGCGCTACGGTAAGCTGGGAGCCGCGATCGACGTTCCTGGTTTGGGCGTGGCCGCGACGTTTGAAGGCGTCGGACCAACGGTCGCCTTGGAAGCTCGCCGATTCGCGGGCAACAGCGGCATTGCTCTGTTCGGCAAGACCCGCGCGTCGCTGCTGTACGGCGACAACAACATCACCGGCACCGGCGCCGCCGCGATCATCAATGCGGTGAATCCGTCGGTCGAAGAACAGTTGTTGCAAGTCTGGGAGATTTCGCTGGGAGCCGAGTACGCTTGGCAAGCCGGCAATGCCGAAGCGTTCCTGGCCGTGGCCCTCGAAGCCCAAGCTTGGGAACTCGCGCCGGTGTTCGGCCTGTTGGGCCTCGACCTCGGGTTCGTCGGCCCGACCTCGACCTTCGGACTCCGCTACTAAGAACCACTCGTCCTTTTTCCCGCCCGGTGTTTTCATCGCGGGAAAAGACTGCCTCCGCCACGGCCGCGCTGGGACGCGCGGCCGTGGCGTTTTTCTTGGGCACGTGAACCAGCGCGTTACAATGGATCGTCGCTTGTGCTTCGACACACCGTTGGCGAAGCACGAATCTCCTCGAACCAACCAGCGCGCCATGCTTTGCCGCCCAAGTCATCGCCGCCCAAATGAGCGCCGCCAAACAGCGCCGCCCCGATTCGCGCCGCCCGGAATCGCGCTGCTCGTCATCGCGATCGCTTGGGCGACCGTGGCGTCCGTCGCAATGGCTCAACCAGCCAGCCAGCCGACGGTGGCCACGGGCGATGCGGACCGAACCGAGATCGATCGCGAGTTCGCCGAGCGTTTGCGTTTGCTGGCCGACAAATGCGACGAACTCAACTTGCCCGAGCAGGCGAAGCAAACTCGCCGCTGGATCGTGGCTCGCGATCCCGGCCGCCAGTATCTCTATCTGCCCGATGATGAGTCGCCGAACGTCGCCGCGCGCGAGTCGCGGATCGTGCAGCAATGGGCCGAGCGATTTCAGCTCGAACGCGATCGCCATGCGGAACGCTTGTTCGAGCTCGCTCAAAGCCGTGCCGAAGCGGGCGACGAGACCGCGGCCTTTCAACGGCTGCACGAAACGCTGCATCACAATCCGGCACATGCCGCGGCCCGTGCCGCGCTCGGTCATCGGCAACTTGGCGGCCGATGGCAAACGCCCGGCAAACGCCCGGTCGCTCGTCCCGGCCGGTTAGCGCATCCGACGTTCGGCTGGTCGCCGCGCCGGTATTGGCTGACGCAGTCCGATCACTACGTGGTCTCGACCAACCACAGCCCGCAAGCCGGCATCGAACTGGCCGAGAAACTGGAACTGTTGCATTCGGTCTGGAGCCAAGTGTTCTATCGCTACTGGGCAACGCCCGGCGCGTTGACCGCGCGGTTGAAAGGCGAGCCGGAGCGTTCGACCAACGTGACCGCGCCGCTGCAAGTCGTGTTGTTCGCCGATCGCGACGAGTATCTGCGGCAATTGGGAGTCGGCGAAAGCCGCATCGACGTGACGATCGGATATTACTCGGCCGAAAATCGCCGAGCGTATTTTTATGCCAGCGATCAACCCGACATCGCCACGTGGTATCACGAAGCCACGCACCAGCTTTTTCAAGAGGCGCCGAACGTTACGCCAAAAGTCGGCGAGCGAGCCAATTTCTGGATCGCCGAAGCCATCGCCCTGTACATGGAATCGCTGACGGTGCGCGACGGTTACGCCACGGTCGGCGGCTTCGACGCGAATCGCTTGCAGTTCGCCCGCTATCGCCGACTGAACGAATCGTTTCACATGCCGCTGGCCGAATTGGCGAAGCTGGGCCGAGCGGAATTGCAGCGGCACGAAGACCTGCGGCGGCTGTACAGCGAATCGGCGGGACTGGCCCATTTGTTGATGGATGGCCAAGCGAATCGGTATCGAGCCGCCACGATCGACTACTTGGCGGCCATCTATCGCGGCGTGGATGACGAGGCCACGCTGTCCCGCACGCTCGGCGTTTCTCCCAGCGACATCGACGACCAGTACGCCGCGTTTCTGAACGTCACGGACCGCGACTTTACCTACGACATCGCCCCCGAAACGTGGACGAATCTGGCGTTGGGTCACACGCAAATCACGGACGAGTCGCTGTCGGTCGTCGGCCGAGCGGCGGAGCTTACTTGGCTGGACCTAACCGACACGAACGTGACCGATGCGGGCGTGAGCCATTTGAAGTCGCTGACCAAGTTGCGGCAACTGACGCTCGAAGGGACGCGGATCAGCGACCGGGCACTGCAAGTCGCCGGCGAACTCACGTCGCTCGAAGAGCTCGACCTGTCACGCACGGCCATCACCGATGCGGCGATGTCGCAACTCGGGCGGCTCAAGAACCTGAAGACGCTTTGGCTAACCGGCACGTCCGTGACCGACACGGGTTTGCGGCCGCTGGCCGATTTGCCACGGCTCGAACGCGTCGAGCTTACCGGCACGGCCACCACCGCGGCCGGACGAGAATGGCTGAAGCAACGTCGGCCGAACATCACGTTCGAGTAACGGCCCGTACCGCTTGAATGGTGACGCACCGGACGGCTTGCGCCGTGCCGCTCCCATAGCAACATCGAAGCGGTAGGGCGCAAGCCCTCCGGTTTCGCGTGGCAACATTGAAGCGGTAGGGCGCAAGCCCACGGTTTTAAAGCTATCGCGTCTGGATAGCGTTGCGGGGCGGGGTTTTCGGCTTTGGGTATCTTGCGACACTTGGAGGACGGCTTCAGTCTTTCTCGGAGGTTTCCCCATGACGTTTGCGCCGGTGTTTGATCGTTTTATCAAAAAAAGTCCCATCAGTGTGATGTTGCGTGGCACGCTGGAAAATGTGTTTGCCGCCGATAAGATGAATGCCTTGTTTCGGGAAAACGCCGTCCGGCAAGTGGATGGCAAGCTGGCGTTCTCCACCTGCGCGGACTTGATGGCCTTGGTCGTGACCACCATCCGGCCCTCGGTCAACGCCGCTTATGTAGCCGAAAGCGAACGCTTTTCTGTCTCCGTCCAATCGGTTTACAACAAACTGTCTGGTATCGAACCCGAAGTTTCCGAAGCCTTGGTCCGGCAAACGGCTGACGATTTGCGAGAGGTTTTGGCCGCTTTGGCGGCGCCTGCCGCCGGGCCGTTGCCGGGATTCGACGTGCGCCTCGTTGACGGAAACCACTTGGCCGGCACCGAGCATCGGTTGCTGGAGTTGCGTGGTTTGGGAGCCGCTGCTTTGCCCGGACATACGATCGTGATCCTCAATCCTCACACACAATTGCTGGAGGACGTGTTGGTGTGTGAGGACGGTCACGCGAACCAGCGGACGATGTTTGATCGGCTCCTGGAAAAAGTCGTTCGCAAGCAATGTTGGATCGCCGACAGCCATTACTGCACGAAAAAGATGTTGTTTGGAGTCAGCCGCCGCGGCGCTTACTTCCTGGTCCGCCAGCATCGTTCGCTGTCGGGCGAGTTGCTGGGAAAACGCCGCAAATTGGGACGCGTCAGCACGGGCGTGCTGTACGAACAAACGTTGAAGATCAGCGCCGGCGATGAGGAATTGACCGTGCGCCGCTTGACGATTGTGCGCGACCAGCCGACGGCCCAGGGCGAGACGGAAGTGCATCTGTTGACCAACCTTCCGCCGAAGGTTTCGGGAAAGAAGGCGGCGGAAGCTTACCTGGATCGCTGGAGCATTGAGACGGCGTTTGGCAAGTTGGCCACGACGTTGCGCAGCGAGATCAACACGCTGGGCTACCCGGACGCGGCCTTGTTTGGTTTCTGTGTGAGCGTGGTGTTGTACAACGCGATGCGAGTTGTGTTGGCGGCGTTGGAAGCCGCCCATCCGCTTCCCACGGTCGAAGAGGACGATCCGAATGTGGTCAAGTCGCCCCGCTATTCGCAGCATTACTTGTGGGACGAACTGAGCGGTGTTTGGCGAGGCATGGAGATTGCGATCGAGCAAGCGGAGTGGACCGCGGCATTCGCCGGCCTCACTCCGAAGCAACTGGCGAACAAGCTTCGCTGGCTGGCGAATCGCGTCGATGCCAGAAAATATCACACCAACCGGTATCGCAAACAAAAGACGAAACGCAAGAAAACGATCAGCGGCAACCGAGGCAATCATGTTTCCACACAGAAAGAAATCAACAACCGAAAACGGGTCTCGCTTAAACTG
>JAWKTM010000128.1:0-8064 GCA_041399085.1 Pirellulaceae bacterium | reverse complement strand
TCACATGCGTGGCGTTGTGACACACATTTACTGGCCGCCCCAACGTTGGCGCATCCTTCGTTAGTTTCGCTCTCTGCGATCCATTCACCGTGAAACAACGAACACGGCCTCGTGATGGGTTGCATCCGAGGCCGTGCGCGAGTTTTGATTGGTGACCCGTTGCTGATTACCGGGTCAGAAGGACGACGGGCTAATTGACCCGAGCCACTTTGTGGTCGCCGAGTGCGTTGAGGTAGTCGACCGTGACGTGCAGCACTTCGTTGAAGTAATAGTCACGCTTGATGACTTCTTCGTCCGAGTTCTGCTGGTTCTCGAATTCCTGCTCTTCTACCTTGTCGGCGTCCAGTTCGGCGCGTTGGGCGAAGAACTTCTCTTCGTTCAGCGGCACGCGTTTGCGTTGCTTCTGACGCACGTAGGATTCGATTCGCTTGAGCAGCTTGTCGAACTCTTCGGACTTGGCACGACGCTCGGCCGACTTGGCTCGCATCTGAGCCAGCGCTTCGGCCGAGACCATGCCGTACTTGCTGAAGCGAGCCGACGGCACCTTGTCGAATTCCATCGCGTAGTCGAGATCGCCTTCGCTGACCGGCATTTCGTTCGTGAGCGATGGCAACACCACGTCGGCCAGCACGCCACGCTTCTGGGTGCTGTCGCCGTTGGGACGATAGAACTGCTGCATCGTGATCTTCAGCGCGCCCAAGTTCGGAGCGCTTCGCAGACCGAAGACTTGGGAGCCGAGGTCGAGCAAGCTTTGCACGGTTCCCTTGCCGTGAGTCGATTCGTCGCCGACCACGATGCCGCGGCCATAATCTTGAATCGCGCCGGCCAAAATCTCGCTGGCACTCGCGCTGAACTTGCTGGTCAACACGACCAACGGACCTTTCCAGGCCATGCCTTCTTCCAGGTCGTCATAATGCTGGACGTTGTTGTCGGAGTCCTTCACTTGCACGACCGGACCCTGATCGATGAACAGGCCGGTCAAGTTGATCGCTTCGGTCAAGCTGCCGCCGCCGTTGCGACGCAGATCCAAAACCACGGCGTCGACGCCCTTCTCGGTGAAGTCATCCAGAATCGCCCGCACGTCGCGCGTGGTGCTGCGGTAATCCGACTTGTTATCGCGAGCCGCTTCCATATCCATGTAGAAGCTGGGCAGGTCGATCACGCCGATCTTGTACGAGGCGTTGTCCGAGTCCTTTTCCTCGATGATATCGGCCCGAGCCGCGCTGTCTTCCAGCTCGATGCGTTCGCGAGTGATCGCGTAAATCTTGGTTTCGGTGCTGCCGTCGGGGATCACGCCCAAACGCACGACCGTGCCAGCCTTGCCGCGGATCATGCCGACGACATCATTCAGGCTCATGTCGACCACGTCGACCATCTCGCCCTCTTCGCCTTGACCGACGGAAACCACACGGTCTTCCGGCTTCAGCTTGCCGTGCTTGTCGGCAGCGCCGCCGGGGATGACTTTACTGATCGTGGTGTAGCCGTCGATGTTCGACAGCGCGGCGCCGATGCCTTCCAAGTTCAGCCGCATTTGAATGCGGAAGTTTTCGAGCGTGCTGGGCGACATATACGTGGTGTGCGGGTCGAAGCTGCTGGTCATCGCCGTCAGATACATTTCCAGCAGATCGTCGCTCTTGGTCTGCTTCATCCGCTTGGCGAAGTTCTCGTAGCGGCGTCGCAGTTTGTCGATCGCCTCTTGCCCCTCGGTCTTGTCGGCCTTCAACACGAGCAAGTCGTACTTGATTCGCTTGCGCCAACGCTCGGCGGCTTCCGTCGAATCCTTGGGATACGACAGCACATCGGCGTCGGTGATCATTTCCTCGTCGACCGTGAAATCGTGCTTCTGGCCGAGCAACGTGTTGACTTGCGCGACGCGTTCATCGACTCGCTTCAGAAACGTGTCGAACAGGTCGTAGGCGAATTGAATGTTGCCGTTGTCGATTTCGTCGTCCAAGTCGGTTTGCTTGGCCATCGCTTGGTCGATGTCGGCTTGATAGAAGTACAGCTTCATCGGATCGAGCGTCTTCAGAAACGTCTTCAAGCCGCGGCGCGAGACTTCGTCGTCAATTTCCTTTTGCGACAAGTGCTCGCGAGACATTAGGGTTGTGACGACTTTGGTCACGCGACGATCTTGGTCGCGTTGGCCGTCCAATTCGCGGGCGCAGAGCGTCCACAGGCAGGCCGACATGCCCGCCACGAGCAGAGTGGAAACGGCGAGGAACCTTGTCCAACGGGATGTCCCGCGGTTGATTGACGGACGCTGCATGACCTGATCCTTAGCTGACGAAGCGATATGACAAGGCGCGTAAGTGGCCAAACTGTAAAAGCTTAATGATGCTAGACGGAAGGGTTTGGAAAAACAAGACGAATGTAACGGCGTCGATGCGCGGGGCTCGGCAATGGGCGGCGGGATTTCCCCTGGGGAAATGGGAGGAAGACGGCCCTTTGGTGCGCGCTCGGCGCAGGTCTCCCGACCTCGCCGAAACTGCGGACCGCAGGTCTCCTCGCAGCACCGGGAGACCTACGGTCGTAAAGCGTGCGGGGTCGGGAGACCTCGCAGATGCGTGCGGGGTCGGGAGACCCTCGCACAAGCGCGGACCCGAGCACAGCGCCACGCCCATCGAAGACTCTGGGCGTGCCACCTAAGCGGACTGAAAACGGCGCTCGCCGCAGGTCTCCCGACCTCGCCGAAACTGCGGACCGCAGGTCTCCTCGCAACGCCGGGAGACCTGCGGTCAAAAGCGTGCGGGGTCGGGAGACCCTCGCACAGCGCGGAAGGCAGCCACGCCCATCGAAGACTCTGGGCGTGCCACCTAAGCCGACTGATAACAGTCGCCTCGCTCATTCAACAAACCGAAATTCCGTCGACGCCAGCAGCGATTGGCAAAGCTGTGTCCACGACTCGCGACGCAACGCCGCCGAGTCGGACGATTCGCCTTCCGCGGCAGCCGTTGGTCGGCTCACGAACGCAAGCGCCGCCGTCACGTCCGATTCCGTTGCCTCACGTCCGACGATTAGCCGAAACGCACGACGCACGCGTTGTTCATCGGAGGCCGCGACATCGACGCCATCGGGCTGCCACGCCAGCAAATGGTCGGCCGTTCGTTCGGCTTGCCGACGCACGAACGGGCTGTTCATCATCAACAGCGCTTGGGCCGGCACCGTGGTGTTCGATCGAGCGCCGGTAACCATCTCCGGGTCGGCGAAGTCGAAGGCGGACAGCATCGAAGGCACGTCGCTCCGCAAGATCGGCAGATAGACGCTGCGAAACGCGAGAGCGTCGTAGTCGATCGGGCTCTTGCCGTTATTGCCGAACGCTTGTTCAGGAAGATCGGCGACCATCGACTCGGTGGGCGAAAAATCCAGATCGCCGCTGATCGCCAGCATCGCATCACGAATGCATTCGGCATCCAGTCGACGACGCGGATACCGCCAACGCAGGCGGTTCTCGGGATCGACATCGAACGCCGCGGCATCGTGCTGCGAGGCCAAACGATACGTGCGGCTGAGCACGACTTCGCGGACGAGCTGCTTGACCGACCAATCTTGCTGCACAAGCCGCGCGGCCAAATAGTCGAGCAACTCAGGGTGACTCGGCCGCTCGCCCAGATGCCCGAAGTTGTCCACGCTGCGAACCAAACCTTCGCCCATTAACCAATGCCAAACGCGATTGGCAAAGACTCGGGTCGTGAGCGGATTGTCGGCCGAGGCGATCCACTGAGCCAGTTCCAGCCGGCCGCTCTGATGCGGCGTGATCGCGACATCGTCCGATTCCGATCGCATGGCGACTTGCAAAAACCCGCGCGGCACCGGGTCGCCCGGACGATTGTGATTGCCGCGAATCAGTTGCACGAAATCCGTCGGCTCGTCGATGTCGGCGGCGGCCATCGCCATCGGCGCGGGCGGCGGCGCTTGCTTTTTCAGTTCGGCAAGGTCCGCTTCGAGTTGCTTGATCTGTTGTTCGAGTGTCTTGCGTCGCTCGGCCAGGCGTTGCTTCTCCGCGTCGTCCGCTTCATCTTGAGGTTCGGCCTCGTCCTTCGGCGTTTCCGCGGCCGCGGCTCCCTGTGGCAGAAACTGCACGGCGTCCACGATTACATGGCCGTCGTCCGTGCCGTCGGTGGCAATCACGACCGCCGCTTGCTCGGGCGACTCGAAGCGGAACTGGCCGAGCGAATGGAACAAGCCTTCGATCGACGCCGGCTTCGATTGGTCGACCAACACGCGATCTTCGCCGTCGGCATGTGTGATGGTGACCGGCACGCGAGTCGATCGGCCGCCGCTGCCGGCATAAGAAATCCGCACTTCATACATTCCCGCCGCCGTCAGTTTCGGGCGAAACGTAACCGACTTCTCGCCCTTGCCCATGCGGTCGTCGTGGATGTATCCCGAGCCGACATAGTTCGGGCTGTAGGTCGAGTCCTTCCAGTCGCCTTGTTTTTCGGCCTCGCGATCGTCGACCACAATGCCCGGCAGATCGGCGACTTGGCGAGGGAACTTCGACGGCTGGCCCAACTTTTTGAGCGCCTCGCGAGCTTGTTTTAGCGGCGTCTCGATCGACGCGAGCGAATCCTCGTGCTCCTTCAAAGCGGCCGCATGCGCGGGCTCGATCGGCAACGGGCGAACTTTCCACCCTGAGACGAAGACGTTTCCGAGTTTGATGCCGTCCACCGTCGTTGTGCTGCGAAAGATGCCGGCCAAACCGTAGTAATCGCGCGACGGAATCGGATCGAATTTATGATCGTGGCAGCGGGCACAGCCAAGCGTCATGCCCATGAAAACTCGGCCCGTTGTGTCGATCTGCTCGTCGACCACGTCCATCCGCAGCTTTTCCTTGTCCCGTTCGCTCAATTGTTTCGGGCCGACCATCAGAAAGCCGGTGGCCACAAGCTGCTCCGTGAGTTGGCGATCGTTTTCATAGGGCAGCAGATCGCCGGCCAGTTGTTCGACGATGAACCGATCGTATGGTTTGTCGTTGTTGAAGGCGTCGATCAAATAGTTGCGGTAACGCCAGGCGTTGTAGTGCGTCAGGTTCTGGTCCAAGCCGTTGGAGTCGGCGTAGCGAGCCAAGTCCATCCAGTGCCGCGCCCAGCGTTCTCCAAAACGGGGCGACGCCAACAACCGGTCGACCACTTCGGCAATCGCACGCTCCGCCGTTGGTGAATCCATCGTTTCGCTGGCCCGCGCGAGTTGATTCGCGAACACTTCTTGTTCGGCCGGAGTCGGCGGCAATCCGATCAGGTCAAAGTACAGTCGGCGCAGCAGGCGATCGGGCGAGGTGTCCGCGACCGGTGCGATGCCGGCGGCTTCTTGACGAGCCAGGATAAAGCGATCGATCTCGTTAAGCGGCCAAGCGTCGTTCTTCACCGCCGGCGGAGCGATTGCCTGGACTGGCTGAAACGCCCAGAACTCGCGGCCAGCCGACAGATCGATGCCGGAGTTGCCGGTCGGCTGACCGCCCTTTTCCTCACGAGGATCGGGAGCGCCCATTTCGATCCACTTTTGAAAGTCGGCGATCGTTTCCTCGGGCAGCTTGCCCTCGGGCGGCATTTGATAATCGCATTCCTCGTAGCGAATCACCGGCAGCAAGAAACTTTCGTCCGGCTTGCCTGGGACTACGGCCGGCCCGTTGTCACCGCCCGCGCGGATCGCTTCGCGCGTGTCGACTCGCAGGTTCCCCTTCACATCGTCCGACTTGGCCGAATGGCATTCGTAACAATGCTGAACCAACACCGGTCGAATCTTCGATTCAAAGAACTCGATTCCAGCTTTGTCCGGAGCGTCGGCGGCCCGCGCGCGAATCGGCGAGCAACAGACAGCAACGAGGATTGCGATGACTACGCTCGTCTCAAGAAACCAACGGTTCAAGTTTCGACTCACGATTAACGACCTCTTACGGAATCCAATTCGCCAGAGAAAACTCGCGGGGCGCGACAATCAGTTCGTCGACTCGAAGCCGGAACGCACGACGCCTTGATGGTCGATCAACGGCAACGGACGCTTGACCCGGCCAAGCGGACGGCAACCGGGACCGAGTCCCTCGACGCCCAGATCATCCCGCGTGGCATCGGCCACCGAACGAAGGCGCTGAACCACTTCGGGGTGCTTGTCGGCCACGTTCGTTTGCTCGCCAATGTCCGACTTCAGGTTGTACAGTTCGCCGCTAGCCAAGTGCAATTTCCAATCCGCCACGCGAACGGCTTGCAGATTCAAACCGCGGTAGTAGCAGAAGGTGTCGCGCGGGCCGGCGTCTGCTGCTGGGCCAATCAACACGGATTCCATGTCGACTCCGTCTAACTTGCGACCGTCCGGCAACGATGCACCGGAAAGCTTGGCGAGGGTTGGCAATACATCCATCATCGACGTGATGGCGTCGGTCGAAGTGCCGGCCGGAACATGCTCGGGCCACCAAGCGATCGTGGGCACCCGAATGCCGCCTTCCCATGTCGAGCCTTTCGCTCCGCGGAGCGGTCCGTTGTTCGAGCCGTGAGACGTCGAACCGCCATTGTCCGAAGTGAAGATGACCAGCGTCTTGGTTTCAGATTCAATTCGCGGATCGTATCGAGCACTTGGCCGACGCTCCAATCCACTTCCTGCGCCCAATCGCCAAGCAACCGCCGCCCTGGGATTTGCCGCGATACTCGTCGGCCGGATACAGCGGGAAATGCACGGCGGTGTGCGGCATGTACAGGAAGAACGGCTCGTCGCGATGCTCGCGGATGAAGTTCGTCGCGCGTTCGGTGTAACGCCGAGTCAGCGTCGCTTGTTCGTCTGCCCGCACGCGCTCGACCACGCGTTCATTCTCAAGCAACGGCAACGGCGGTTGGCCGTTGCCTCGCACGCCCACTTCGTCGCCGTTCGCATTTCGCCGAGCCGGCGGTTTCGGCAGCGGCCGGCCAGGATTGCTCTTCGCGCCGTCTTCGCCAGGCCCCATGTCGTTGGAATAAGGCAGCCCGAAGTAGTAATCAAAACCCTGACGCGTCGGCAGAAACTCGGGCTGATCGCCCAGATGCCATTTGCCGACGCAAGCCGTCGCGTAGCCGACCGACTTCAGCACTTCGGCCACCGTCACTTCATCGGGATGCAACCCCACGGCCGACGCCGGAAACAATACATGCGGAATCGGCAATGTTCGCTTCGGATAACATCCGGTCATCAACGAAGCTCGCGAGGGCGAACAAACCGGCGCGGCGTAGTGACTTGTCAAACGCCGACCTTCTTGAGCCATCCGATCCAGATTCGGCGTCGCGTTGGTCTTCGACCCAAACGGGCCAATGTCGGCGTAACCCAGATCGTCGACGTTGATGACGATGAAGTTCGGTTTGTCCGCCGCGGTCAAATGCGTTGCGAACAACTCGTTCGTGATGACGGCCACCGTCAGAATCAGTAAGCGGAAAACGATTCGGGAAAACATGATGGGGATAAGTCCTCGAGGGAGTGAAATCGAGCCGACAATCGGCCTCGGCCGAGTAGCATCATGGTAAACAAAGAAGTCCGCCCTCGCCGAGAGCGGACTTCGCATGAGCCACCGAATTGCTTCGTCGCGGCGTTGGGCCGAATCGTTGTAACGAGTTGCCAAACCGCGTCGTTTCCGCCCTCGGGCCAGCGATCCGCACATGCCCGTCGTTACGCTTTGGCCAATTCCGGCAATTCAAATCCGCGGCGATATTCGCGCGTGAACAACCGATTGGCCTCTTCGTCGGTCGAGCGTTCCGTGGCGGGATCGATCGTCAACGCGCGGCCCAACGAATATTTCGTCTCGCTGAGGTCGACGTTGTTCTCCTTCAGATGGGCTTCGAAGCTTTCCAGTGTCGCCGCGACGTGCTTTTCGTCGGCCATCAAGCTCGGGCGAGTTCCCAGCGGAACCGACTTGCCCAGATGCCACGAGACGTTGCCCAAGTGCGCGAGCGCGCTCGACAAGTGCCCGTCTTCAATGTCCAGATGCAAATCCTTGTGGTTGCGGCTGCGGATTGCCTTCACGAAGTTCGCGAAGTGAGCTTGGTATTCGCCGCCGCTCCATTTTCCGAGTTGGTTGCCGTCGTAATCAAACGCCACGCCCGACGTGTA
>JAWKTM010000127.1:0-8174 GCA_041399085.1 Pirellulaceae bacterium | reverse complement strand
TGGCCTCCGTGTTTTGCGTTCGCACCATTTTAGGCGGCTTGGTCAATCGGCCCAGCGTTGGTCAATCGGCCCAGCGTGTCGAAAGCTTCGATCCGACGTTTCCGATCGAGCGAGCGTGTAGCAACTCTCGGTTTCCTGTTCGTGCGACACGTGATATGTTGAGTGGCAAATATTGCACACTTTCGTGGGGAATCATACCGATGAGTGAGTCGCATCCAGAGTCCGGTGGTCAGCCGGTTCGTTCGCAACACGTGAGTGCCCGCGTTCCGGATCGCGTGAGTCGCGGTTCGTTCAGCACGGGCGTGATTGTGATGACGGGCGGCACGGAGTTCATCTTGGACTTTGTTCAGAATCTTGGCCGGCCACATGCCGTTGTTTCGCGCGTGGTGATGCCGCACGCCGTGTTGCCGCAATTCATCGATGCGTTGGTCAAGAACATCGACTTATACAAACAGCGGTTCGGTCCGCCGCCGGAGCTGCCCAAACCGCCGCAGAGCGATCGCAAACCAACAGCGCAGGAAATCTATGACGAGCTGAAATTGCCGGACGAGCAGCTTAGCGGGTCGTATGCCAATGGCGTGATGATTGGCCATTCGGGGGCGGAGTTCAGCTTTGATTTCCTCACGAACTTCTTTCCGCATTCGGCCGTCTCCAGCCGTGTGTTTTTGTCGGCGGCTCAGGTGCCGCGGTTGCTGGAGTCGCTGCAAGGAACGTATCAACAGTTCCAACAGCGTGTGAAACAACAAATGGAAGAGCAGCAGCGGCGTCAGTCTCAGAATCCGCCGCCACCGCCACCCGAAAGCACCGACGGTCCTTAGGCCGCAATGAACTTCCGATATGGAGATCATCGAGCCACATGGATGAGCGCGTGGATGAAGACTCGGCCGATGCCGAAGACTTGGGATTGAACGCTTTGTCCGAACCGACGGACCAGGGCTTGTCGTTGGAGGAACTGAGTCAGACATTCGCGCAGATGCTCGGCTCGGGCGACGATCCTTACGATTCGGACGAAGCGGGGGAAGCCGTGGAAGAAGACGAAATCGGCACTCCGCCGCCTCGCGACGAGGAAGAGATCGTGGCGTCGTCCGAGGACGTTTGCCCAGTGACTCCGCAAAGCATTCTGGAAGCGATGTTGTTCGTCGGGCATCCGGAGAACGAGTCACTGACGGCCGAGCAAGTCGCCAGCTTCATGCGCGGCGTGCGGGCGACCGAAATTGACGATCTCGTGAAGCAACTGAATCAACTGTACGAAGACGAGGGCTGCTCCTATGAGATCGCGTCGGTAGGGGCCGGTTATCGGTTGCAATTGCGGGACGAGTTCTTGTCGCTACGAGAGAAATTCTTCGGGCGTGAAGGAAGCGAAGCTGTCGCAGGCCGCGATCGAGAATCATTGTGCAGGTATGGCTTACGAGCCCGGACTAACTCAGGAAGAAATCGACGACCTGCGTCGCAAGCCGTCGGGCAGCATTGCTGAATCCAGCTGGTTCGTCGGCAACTGGTTCGCATCGAGCGACCTGATAAAAAGCCGCGCACTCGCGGCTTTCTTCACGACCGATCGGTTTCTCAAATTCTTTGGGCTCAGCGATTTGGACGGTTGCCTTACGCCAAGATTTGGAAAAATCTTTGATAACGCCCGGCGGTTGAATTCCGAACAGGAGCTTGTTCGCATGACTGCTTGGGACGGCGATCTTCCGGGCGAGCCTCCGCGCGTCGAACACTCCGCCGCCCGCGACTTTGCAATTCGTGTCGTGCGGGAATTGCGATCGAAGCAACTTCGAGTCGCTCTGGGCCGGTGGTTGCGTGCGAGATCAGCTGCTGGGAAAGACGCCCAAGGATACGACGTCGCCACGAACGCCACGCCCGGTTGAAGTTCGTCAAGTGTTCGGTCGGCGGCGAACGATTCCGGTGAAGCCGCTTTCGGCGCAATCACGGTGCTCGGCCGCGGCGATGAAGGGCAGATCGAAGTCGCCACGTTCCGCCGCGACGCCGAAGCTCAGCGATACATCCGGGGACAGCGGTTTCCTTTAGCACGGCGGAAGAAGACGCCTTGCGACGCGACTTCACGATCAACGGCTTATTCTACGATCCGATCGCCGAACGGGTGATTGATTACGTCGGCAGCGAAGCGGATTTAGGGCGGCATCGTGCGGGCGATTCGTGATCCGGATGAAAGGATTGCCGAGGACAAGCTGCGAATGTTGCGGGCCGTGCGTTTCGCGGCAACCTTCGATTTTGAATTGGAAGCTGCGACGCTGGCCGCGGTACAGCGGCACGCCAGCGATCGTGGTGGTTAGCGCCCGAACGGATCGCGCACAGGAGTTGCGTCGGATGCTGGTCGACTCGCGACGGGTGCGAGCCGTGCGGTTGCTGCGTGAGACGGACTTATTGCCGTTCGTGTTGCCCGAATCCGAGCGATTGTTCCATTACGACGATGGCGTGGAACTGCCCAACGCGGACCGTTGGGAGCGGACGCTTTTCGCTGCTGGCTGCTCTGAGGCAACCTACGTTTGCGACATCGCTCGCCGCAGCTGAATTTCGTGAGATGCTGGCACTCGACGAGTCCGGTGACCGATTCGCTACTGGCGATTTGCGGCCGCTGGCGGTTGTCGAATCATGAAGCAGACCGCAGCCTCCTTGCTGGATAACGAGGAGGCGATTCGCCGGGCGGTCGAGTTGCCTTGGCCGCGAGTTCAGCGGCGGCTGTTGATCGCGCTTCGTCGGCGACGGAACTGATGTCCCTGGCGGCGGTCGTCGGAAGCTTTTGATGAATCGCCAGCCGGAGTGGAATTCTGCGAGGAGGAAACTCGCTCAGTCGCCGGAGACGCTCCAATCCACCGCCGTTGGTGACCGGCAATGACTTGAAGGCTGCGGGCCTCAAGCCAGGACCACAATTTCGCGAACTATTGGAAGCGATCCGCGACACACAGCTTGAAGGCCGCCTGACGACAGTCGAACAGGCATTGGAATGGGCGCGGAGCAGGTAATTCCAAAGCGGTGTTGTCGAAGCCAGGAGTTCATTGCCATGCCGCTGGGAATCCGGCCAACGGTCGATTTCGCGTTCAAGATGATCTTTGGTTCGCCGCGAAATTCGTTGGCGTTGATGGGTTTGCTGAACGCGATTCTCGATCTGGAGCAGCCCGTCGTGTCGGTCGACATTCTAAACCCGTTCAGCCATCGGGAATTTGCCGACAGCAAGCAAGTCGTGCTGGATGTTCGTTGCGGGATTCGGCGGGGCGGTGGTTGAATGTCGAGATGCAGGTGTCGGTGTATATGGCGGCGATCCGAGCGACTCGTGTACTACGCTTGCCACATGGCCGTCGATCAGCTTGAAGCCGGGCAGAACTACGCCAAGGTCGATCCGGCGATTTCGATTTGCTTGGCCGCCCGTTGTTTCGCGACACCGAGCAGGCTCACCATCGGTTTTCCAGTTGATCGATCGTCGCAGCAACCGGGAGCTTGTCAACGCGATCGAAGTTCACACGGTCGAGCTGACGAAATACGCTTTGGACGAGTCGACGATCGCGTCGGCGAGTAAGCTAGATCAGTGGGCGTTTTTTCTGCTCTTTGGACATCAATACGACGCCGGCGAGTTGCGACGCTTGCTGCCCGGCGTGGAATTTGATCAAGCTATTGAAACCTTGGCAATTATATCCGCCAAAACGGAGGATCGCGAAATGTACGATCAGCGCGAGAAAGCGCAACGGGATTATGAATGGGCGCTGTCGGGAGCACGAGAAGAAGGTTTGGAGATGGGCCTAGCGAAAGGTCGTGAAGCAGGACGGGTCGAAGGTCGTGAAGAAGGTCGTGAGCAGGGCTTTCTTGCGGGGCGAATTCAAACGCTGCAAGAAATCTTGGGCGTTACTGTAACGACGGAGGACGAACTTCTGGCTCAAAGCCGCGATGAGTTGACAACGACGCTCGCTGATTTGCAGCAGAGACTCCGCGATCGCGCTAACTGAGAGGCGATCGGCACGATCACCGACTGGTATCGACCGTTGTCTCTTCGGAGCCAGGAGTTCATTGCCATGCCGCTGGGAATCCGGCCAACGGTCGATTTCGCGTTCAAGATGATCTTTGGTTCGCCGCGAAATTCGTTGGCATTGATGGGTTTGCTGAACGCGATTCTCGATCTGGAGCAGCCCGTCGTGTCGGTCGACATCCTGAACCCGTTCAGTCATCAGGAGTTTGCCGACAGCAAGCAAGTCGTGCTGGATGTTCGTTGCCGCGATTCGGCAGGGCGGTGGTTGAATGTCGAGATGCAGGTGTCGGTGTATAGCGGCTTGATCGAACGACTCGTGTACTACGCTTGCCACATGTACGTCGATCAGCTTGAAGCCGGGCAGAACTACGCCAAGGTCGATCCGGCGATTTCGATTTGCTTGCTTGGCCGCCCGCTGTTTCGCGACACCGAGCAGGCTCACCATCGGTTTCAGTTGATCGATCGTCGCAGCAACCGGGAGCTTGTCAACGCGATCGAAGTTCACACGGTCGAGCTGACGAAATACGCTTTGGACGAGTCGACGATCGCGTCCGCGAGTAAGCTAGATCAGTGGGCGTTTTTTCTGCTCTTCGGACATCAATACGACGCCGGCGAGTTGCGACGCTTGCTGCCCGGCGTGGAATTTGATCAAGCTATTGAAACCTTGGCAATCATATCCGCCAAAACGGAGGATCGCGAAATGTACGATCAACGCGAGAAGGCGCAACGGGATTATGAATGGGCGCTGTCGGGAGCACGAGAAGAAGGCTTGGAGATGGGCCTAGCGAAAGGTCGTGAAGCAGGACGGGTCGAAGGCCGTGAAGAAGGCCGTGAAGAAGGGCGTGAAGAAGGGCGTGAGCAGGGGTTTCTTGCGGGGCGAATTCAAACGCTGCAAGAAATCCTGGGCGATGCTGTAACGGCGGAAGACGAGCTCTTGGCTCAAAACCGCGATGAATTAGCGACGACGCTCACTGATTTGCAGCAGAGACTCCGCGATCGCGCTAACTGAGAGGCAGCTCGAATGAAACCCGATGCGGAACTGTTGTCCCCGGCCGGTCGCGACTTGCTAAATCGTCGCGGGTTCCTCGCGCACTCGGCAACGGGGCTCGGAGCCTTGGCCTTGACCGGTCTGTTGGACCGCGACGGACTGCTCGCCGCGGACGAAGCGTGGCGACCCGATATCGATCCGCAGAAGCCACACGCGGCGCGAACGGGCCATTACACGGGCCGAGCTAAACAGGTGCTCGTGATCTTTTGCTCCGGAGCTTGCAGCCACGTTGATACTTGGGACTACAAACCGGAGCTCGTTCGGCTTGATGGACAACCGATGCCGGGCGACGCCAAGCTGGTAACGTTCCAAGGCGAGAACGGCGCCTTGACCATGAGTCCCTACGCCTTTCGACAACGGGGCCAGTGCGGGAAGTTCACTTCGGATCTGCTGCCACGGTTGGGCGAAATGGTCGACGACATGTGCTTCGTGCATTCGTTGACAAGCAAAACCAACACGCACGGTCCCGGCGAAAACTACATGTCGACCGGTTTCACGCTGGATGGGTTTCCCAGCGTCGGAGCTTGGACGACCTATGCGTTGGGCAGCGAATGCGATGACTTGCCCGCGTTCGTGGCGATTCCCGATCCAAGGGGC
Organism: Pirellulaceae bacterium; assembly: GCA_041399085.1. GTDB lineage: Bacteria > Planctomycetota > Planctomycetia > Pirellulales > Pirellulaceae > JAWKTM01. Next base: position 2,550 of record JAWKTM010000127.1, on the reverse strand, counting down.
GTGCCGCAGTCGAGCATCAACAACTGGGGGCCGGGATTTCTGCCCGCCATGTTTCAAGGCACGCCGTTCAACGCGCAACAACCGATTCGGTACCTCCAACCGCCCGCTTCGATTTCGGCGGACGAAGACTTGGCGACTCGCGATTTTCTGCGGCGTCTGAACGAACGGCATCTCGAAGCGTTTCCCGGCGATACGACGCTCGCCGCTCGGATCGCCAGCTACGAATTGGCCGCGCGGATGCAGTTGAGCGTGCCGGAAGTCAGTGACTTAGACAGCGAACCCGAGCATGTGCTGCGGATGTACGGCGCGGACGATGCAAACACGATCAAAGCCGGCTTCGCGCGGAACTGCATTCTCGCGCGTCGTTTGCTCGAGCGTGGAGTGCGGTTCGTGCAACTGTTCAACGGCGCTTACGCCATGGGCGAAGGCGTCGGCAATTGGGACGGACACAAGACGCTGAAGGATCAGTACGACAAGCATGGGCCGGTGCTGGATCAGCCGGCGGCCGCGTTGTTGAAGGACTTGAAACAACGCGGATTGCTACGCGATACGTTGGTCGTGTGGTGTACCGAGTTCGGTCGCATGCCGACGTTTCAAAAGGGAGCGTCGGGCCGCGACCACAACCCCAGCGGCTTCACGGCGTGGCTGGCAGGAGCCGGCGTGCGAGCTCCGTTCGAGTACGGCGCGACCGACGACTTCGGCTATCGAGCGGTCGAAAACGTGCTAACCGTTCACGACCTGCATGCCACGATGTTGCACTTGGTCGGCCTGAATCACGAGCGGCTGACGTATTACCACAACGGGCTTGAGCGACGGTTGACCGATGTGCATGGCCATGTCGTGAAAGAAATCTTGGACGCGTAAGCCGTCGCTACTCTCAGCAAACGAACGCGCGGTTTGCAAGACGCCCGCCGCTTGCGACGCGCCGGCGAGCCGATCACAATGAGCCACCAATTACCGGCCAGATCGCGTCGCTCCGCCGTGCTGTCATCAATCGCCAGCGAGCGTCCGACCGTGGGCCCATTGGCTAATCACATCCAACCACCGCGATAGGAAACCAGCATGAACTTTCGCCTCGCACGCACATTGGCTCTCGTGGCCCTGATCGGAGCTTCTTCCGCATTTGCCGCCGATCCGGAACCGGGCAAACAAGTCGAACAGACGCTGAAGAGCGAAAAGGTGGATGGCGGCACGCTGGATTATCTGCTGTTCGTGCCCAATCCGTCGAAGGGCAATCAGAAGCCGCCGTTGATGCTGTTTTTGCACGGCGCGGGCGAACGTGGCAACGGCAATCTTCCGCTGGTCAAGAAGCATGGTCCGCCGAAGAACGTCGAATCGAATCCCGATTTTCCGTTCGTCGTGATTTCGCCTCAATGCCCCACGGGCAAATGGTGGACGGACGAAAACCTGCAAACGATGCTGCTCGAATTGATCGACAAGATCGAAACCGAACAGCAAACCGATTCGTCGCGCGTGTATCTCACGGGCCTGAGCATGGGCGGATTCGGTAGCTGGAAATTGGCGGCGGCTCATCCCGAGCGGTTCGCGGCCGTCGTGCCGATTTGCGGCGGTGGCGATCCGGCGGATGCCAAGTCGCTGGCGAAGTTGCCGATCTGGGTGTTCCACGGCGCGAAGGACACGGCCGTGCCGCTGAAGCGATCCGAGGAGATGGTCGAAGCCGTCAAGGAAGCCGGCGGCAACATCGAGTTCACCGTGTATCCCGAAGCGGGCCACGATAGCTGGACCGAAACGTACAACAATCCGAAGCTGTACGACTGGCTGCTGAAGCACCAGACGAAGTGATTCATGTTCGGCTTCCTGCGACCGGCCGCCGGTGATGTCGCCTACCGGCAAATCTACGCCGGTCTCTGTGCGGCTCAGCATCGACAGGCGGGCTTGCGAACGCTGCCGATGCTCAGCTACGAAGCGGTCTTTCTTTATCAATTGGCCGTCGATGCCGGCGTGTGCGCAGCGCCGGCCGCCGACGCCGCGCGCTGTTGCCGGCTGCGGAAATCGGGGCCGCGCGTATACGCGGCGGACCAACGAATCGCGCGGTTCTGTTCCGCGTTCGGATTGTTGTTGGCGGCAACGAAGCTGGAGGATGACGTTCGCGACGACCGCAGTTGGCTGGCTCGGTTCGCGCTCTGGTGGCTGAGGTCACCGATTCGTGCGGCGAGGAGTTTCCTGTCCGAATTCGAGCCCGAATTTCCAGCCCGTATGCACGGCTGCATCGATCGCCATCTGCAATTCGAATCGGGCGAAGTCATCGTCGATTGGCAAGCGTACGCGGAACCGACGGCCGAAGCGTTCGCCGCGGTGTTCGCGTTGTTCGCACGTTTGTTGGCGGAAGCCGACGATGGGTCGAACTCCACGAAACTCCCCGCGCGTCTGTCCCGTATCGGCGGCGAGATTGGCCGAGCGATCATCTACTTCGACTGTGCGGTCGATTGGCAGCAAGATCGACGGCGCGGCCGCTACAACCCGCTGGCGAAGCGCGGCGATGTGCGGCGGGCGTTCGAAGCCGCTCAGCAAAGCTTGGCGAACGCTGGC
>JAWKTM010000126.1:0-8501 GCA_041399085.1 Pirellulaceae bacterium | reverse complement strand
CGGATGTGAGTTGGGGGATTTCCGCCGTTTGGTGAGCCATCAGCTTTTTCACGATGGTGTCGGCGTTATACATGGGGCGGACACATAATAGGTAGTAGAGCGTGACGCCGAGCGAATAGATGTCGGCTCGCCCATCTACCATTCTGGTATCCACGGCCTGTTCGGGCGCCATGTAGTCCACGGTTCCCATAACCTGGCCGGTCGAAGTGAGTTCGCTGTGGGTGGATTCGTCGAGCGATTCAACTCGGGCCAAGCCCATATCCAGAATTCGCAGCACCCCGTGTTCGTCCAGCAACATGTTCGACGGCTTGATGTCGCGGTGAATGATGCCTTGCGCATGCGCGAACTCGAGCCCTCGCGCGGCTTGGCGGATACAGTCAACCGCCTGCTCGACGGTCATCGCCCCCGTTGACCTCACGCGGGCCGAGAGATCGTCGCCCGAGACATACTCCATCACCAGGAAATGCGCGCCTTGATGTTCGTCGGCATCGTAGGCCCGCACGATATTGACATGCTCCAGTCGAGCGGCCGCGCGAACTTCGCGATGAAACCGGGCGATGGCCTCGGCCGAATCGGTCAGCTCCGGTGGCAGCAGCTTGATCGCCACGATCCGGTCCATCGTGCGATGCCGGGCCTTGAAGACCTGGCCCATTCCGCCTTCGCCGATCTTGTCGAGCACGAGGTACTTGCCCAGCGACAGCGATTTTCCACGTCCGGCATAGACCAATTGAGCCTGATACGCGGTCAGCTTCTTTTCCTTGACCAAGGCCCGAGCCAGCGTTTGCACCGGGTTCTCGTCGCCAGCCAATTTGGCGCGCAAGGGCCCCAGCGTGGCGTCGTTTACCAAGCCGAGCGATACAAGCTGATCGCAGAATTGGTCGAGGGAGATCGGCATGGTTGGCTCGAAAACAACAAAATGACGGATTCGTCATTTTGCGGCAAGCCGTGCCGACAATCAAGAGCGACGTGGCTCATTGCGGGGCTTTGGCGGGCTTATTAGAATCCGCCGATTGTTTCTGACTTCTGAATGCAAGTGATGGCGAAAAATGAGTGATTTAGCGGACTTCGGGTTGATCGGCTTGGCCGTGATGGGCGAAAACTTGGCTTTGAACGTCGAGAGCCGCGGGTATCGCGTGGCGGTGTTCAATCGCACGACGGAGAAGGTCGACGATTTTATCGCCGGGCGGGCTGCCGGTAAGAATTTCCTCGGCTGCCACTCGGTCGAGGAGATGGTTAAGAACCTGAAACGTCCGCGTAAGGTGATGATGTTGGTCAAGGCGGGGCCGGCGGTCGATGCGTTGATCGAGCAGCTCACGCCGTTGATGGAGCCGGGCGACATCATCATCGACGGCGGCAATACGCACTACGCCGACACGGAACGGCGGACGAAGGAAGTCGAAGCCAAGGGGCTGCTGTTCGTGGGGAGCGGCGTCTCGGGCGGCGAGGAAGGCGCGCTCAAAGGACCGAGCTTGATGCCCGGTGGCAGCGAAGCGGCTTGGGAGCACATTAAGCCGATTTTCCAGTCGATCGCCGCGAAGGTGGGGCCAAACGAGGACATTCCGTGCTGCGAGTGGGTTGGTCCGCGCGGCGCCGGGCACTATGTGAAAATGGTTCACAACGGCATCGAATACGGCGACATGCAGTTGATCTGCGAAGCGTATTACATGCTGAAGGAAGCCGCGGGTCTGACGAACGACGAGTTGTATGAAGTCTTCGACCAGTGGAATCGCGGCGAGTTGCAAAGCTATCTGATCGAAATTTCCCGCGACATCTTCAGCGTGCAAGACGATCAGGGCGAAGGGCAGTTGGTCGACAAGATCCTGGACACGGCGGGGGCCAAGGGAACTGGCAAGTGGATGAGCCAGTTGGCATTGGACTTGGGTGTGCCGAGCACGTTGGTGACGACGGCTGTTTACGCTCGCGGTTTGTCGGCGATGAAGGAAGCTCGCGTGCGAGCCGCCGAGCGTTTGGACGGGCCTCGTGCGGATGCGGCAGCGGCGCGGCAGGTGTTGGCCGAGACGCTAGGGGGCGATCGCCAAGACTGGATCGACGCCGTGCGGCAGGCTCTCTACGCCTCGAAGATTTGCAGCTACGCTCAAGGCTACGTGCAGCTTCAAGCGGCCGCTCAGGAACATGATTGGCCGCTGAACTATGGCGACATTGCGTTGCTGTGGCGCGGCGGCTGCATCATTCGGGCTCAGTTCTTGGACCGGATCAAGGACGCCTTTGACGTGAATCCGCAGTTGGAAAATTTGCTGCTGGATCGCTATTTCAATGCCGCGGTCAGTCAGGCGCAGACGGCTTGGCGAAACGTGATCGTGGCGGCCACGAAGCTGGGGTTGCCGGTTCCGGCGTTCAGCACGGCGCTGGCTTATTACGACAGCTTGCGTCAAGCTCGTTTGCCGGCCAACTTGCTGCAAGCGCAGCGCGATTATTTCGGCGCTCACACCTACCAGCGCACCGACCGCGACGGAGTGTTTCACACCGAATGGTTGGAGCGCCGTCGTCAGCCGGCCGAGTAGACGGGCGGCATGTCGGTCGACTTTCTAAAACGGACGTTCGGTTTGGACGGACAAGTAGCGGTGGTGTTTGGCGGCATTGAAGCCGACAGCACCGCTTTGGCGGCAGGCTTGGCTCAGGCCGGCGCGACGATCGTGGTGGCCGGCGACGACGAGGCGCGCGGCTACCGCTGTGTTTACCTGTTGCGAGCTTTGGGATCGCCGTCCGGGTTCATGCCGGTCGATTTGAGCTGCAAGCGTTCGATCGCCGATTTGCTGGACCGCGTGTTGGGCGAGCATGGTCGCGTCGACTTGCTGCTGGGGATCGTCGACTTGGACGCAAGTCGCAATGCGTCGCCGGATATTGCTCCTTCGACTGCTCTGGTCGAGGCCGCGGCCGAAGTGTTTGGCAAGAGCATGCGGCGACAGGACGAACGCGGTTCGATGGTGTTCGTCGGGTTCGGCGACGCGGAGCAGGAGTCGGTCGGCGCGTTTTGCGCGGCGGTCGAGTCGGCGGCCCGGCAAGTTGGTTCAACCGATGTCCGAGTGCATGGCGTGATCGCTGGTAAGTCTGGCGATCGTAACGCGATTGAAGTACCAGCCGAACCGATGGGCGGATCGGCCGACGATTTGGTGGGTGCCATTGTGTGGTTGGCTTCGCGCCGGGCGAGCGGGGGGCTGGCGACGCGATTGCTTCACTTTGGTTAGGACTTTTTGGGGCGTTGGTGATTGAGAGTTGGGTTTGCGGGGCGGCTGGGGGCTCGCTACGCTCGACCCCAAGCACACTAAGAGACGCTCCAGGCACAAGAGGCTTCAGGCACAGGACGAAACACGCGTTCGGGACGTGCTAGGGCGAGTCGCTGCTGTCGGGCGACTCGCGGCGTTCGAGCAGCAAGACCGAGGTGTCGTCGTGCCGGCCCGCGCCCAGCGTCGCGGCGTTGGAGTCCGCGAACAGCCGATCCATCGTTTCTTCCAGCGACAGATGCTGGCAATCTTGCATCGTGCGAATGATCCCTTTCATGCCGAACTGCTGGCTTTGATCGCCGTCGGCCGGGAACGCTTCGTCCAAGCCGTCAGTGTAGATCAACAGCCGCGAATTCGGCGGGATCACCGCTTCGCATTCTTCGTACACCCAATCCTCTTCGATCGCCAACGGCAAACCGGCTTCGTCGTCGGTGCCCAACATGCGAACTTCGTTGGTGGCCAGATCCTGAAGCAGCGGCATTGGCTGACCGGCCGAAGTCCAGCGGAGCGTGTGGTTCGGCAAATCCAAAGTCGAATACAACAGCGTGATGAACCCGCCCTGGTCTTGCACGATTTCCGACGAGCAAAGCTGCTTGTTCACCGCCGTAACAAAGTCGACCGTGTTGGCGTACTTTTGATCGCGAATCATACGGATCAAAGTGTGCATCGTCATGATCGACATGCAAGCCTTTACGCCGTGGCCCGAGGCGTCGCCAATCAACAGGATCATCTTGTTCGCGTCGAGCGTGAATACGTCGTAGTAATCGCCGCCAGCCATGACCACGGGGTTGCTGCCAAGCACGCGGATCTGGGACGGTTCGTAGCGAGCGACGACCTTGTATCCAGGCGGCGCCGGCAAATTGTGCGGGATCACCGATTCTTGCAGTCGTCGTACCGAGTCGACTTCCTCGCGAAGCCGTTCGGCCAAGATGCGAGCTCGCTGAGCCTGAGCCGCTCGATACGCGGCCTCGATCATCGTCGGCAGCAAAAAGATGAAGTCACCGTTTTCGTCTCGCAAGATGTGCGAATACAGCCCGACGGAAATGAAGCGAGCCAACCTCGCCAGCTCGCCCGGCTTCCACGCGCCGATCACCGGCACATGCGGCATCGTTTGATGCGCCTTTTCAAACAATTGGAAAGCTTCTTCTTCGTCGGGGAAATTCAGCGAGAGCAGTACGACATCCCAGCTTCCCTTTTCCAATTGTTCCGCGAACTCGGTCGCACAATTGGTTACCTTCGCGTCCGTGTCGTCGACGTCCAGGATCAACGTGATCGTCTCCGCCTCAGTCGGATCATCCCAGCCGACGAGCACTCGCATCGTCAAAATCTCCTCAACCGTAATTGGCTTAAGTGCGTGGTTCATGGCAGCATACTAACTCGCCGCCAGTCTCTCTGTACTCACGAAAATTTCACGGAAACCCAATAAAATCCGCGAGTCCGCGGAGCTGTTCAATTGTGACGACTGGGCGGTCTGGAAAACACGCCGAGTCCGACCGCCGCGCTTGCGAATCGCTCACACGCAACCGGAGCGGCGCGAGCCGCCCGGTATCAACCGGTTGGTACCAACCGCCCGTTACGACGGAACCGGAGGGCTTGCGCCCTGCCGCTTCAATCTTGCGCCCTGCCGCTTCTCTGCCGTTCGGCTTGAACGCACTTCGCGTTGGCCGCATGATCGGCCGACCATCTTCCGCTATCGTGGGTTGCCTCGCAAGCGGCTAAGATGAGGCGGCTGGCCCGAGGCCCGCTTTCCGATTCGTACCCTGGTTTTCGTTGAGGCTTCGGCCATGCGTGAAATGGATATCGCTCGCCGCGCGGCTCGCATCGGCGGTGAAATCATCGCTCGGCATTTTCGTGACGGCGTCGCCACTCGCTCCAAGGAATCGTACAACTTGGTCACGGACGCTGATGTCGAATCCGAACATGCGATCGTCGAATTGATCCATAGCGCGTTTCCCAATCACACCGTGCTGGGTGAAGAGGCGAATGCGACAAGCGATGTCTCGGCCGAGCATCTGTGGGTGGTCGATCCGTTGGACGGGACCAACAACTTTGCTCACCGCATTCCGCATTTCGCGGTTTCGATCGGTTACTACCGCGCCGGCCAGCCGCAATGCGGTGTCATCTGGAATCCGATTCGCGATGATTGGTATGAGGTGGTTCGCGGGCAAGGCGCCACGTACAACGCTAAACCGGCGCGTGTCTCGATGGCGACCAAGTTGGATGAAGTGATGGTCGGCGTCGGGTTCTATTACGACCGCGGCGCGAAGATGCTGGCGACGCTCGACGCCGTTCGCGATCTGTTCTTTCAGCACGTTCACGGCATCCGTCGATTCGGAACGGCGGCGCTCGACCTGTGCCATGTCGGCTGTGGCATGTACGGCGGCTACTTTGAATACGAGCTGTCGCCGTGGGATTTCGCTGTCGGAAGGCTATTCGTCGAAGAAGCGGGCGGCCGAGTGACGGACTGCGCGGGAGGCGAGTTGCCGTTGCGCAAGACCAGCATTCTGGCATCCAACACCGTGTTGCATGATTCGCTGCTCGAGATCGTGCAGACGTACCTGCCGCCGGAAGAGTAACGCGGCGTGCCCGTGCAGTTCCTCGCTGCGAATCAAATTGGAAGTTGTCCGAAGCTAGTTTCCTGGTTTAACCGCGCGGCCAACGGCCCGCGCGCCGATACGCGCGGCCCGCTGGGCACGCGGTTAAACGACATATCATGCCGAGCCGTCGCTGGGCACGCGATAGAACGACGGATCGGGCCGAGCTGTCGCTGAGTTCAACGAAACGGCGATTCGCCAACCAGCCCTTCGTCCTCGGACCAAGGCGAACCGCCTTCTCCACCGCGCCGCCGGCCGATGAGATGGGTCAGTTGCCGGCGAGCTTCACTGTCGGGCCAGCCAGCTCGGACAGCGAACCAGAAACTGAGCATGCCGGCGACGAACAGCACGGCCACTTGGCGGAAGTAACCGTCGCCTTGTAAACCATCAAACGGCCAGTCGGCGGCGAACGATGCGCCGGCCAGTGCCGCGATCGCCGGAATGCCTCGTCGCATCAGCAGCGCGAGCGTCATCGTCAGCAACAACAGCGCGGCGGGCCAACCGGTTGCCGCGGCCGCCATGGTCAACAGCGCGCAGATCGTGGTGAACTCGAACAGCGTCGCCAGACGGAATCGGTTCGCGGGCCGATGTTCGCGATCCGTTTCCGGCACTGCCGAAGCGACGACGCCATTCAGAGCCAAGGGCGACTCGCACGGCGATTCACGTTGCTCCGACGCGTTTGGCAACGGGCCCGTTTCACTATCTAGCGGTCGTGGGTCGGAAGCGTTCATCGTCGTTCTCGAATTCGCGGGACTCCACGGAATCCCAGAGCCTTTCAAAACCCCGTGTCATTTCACTGCGGTAACCGCAACCACGATCGGATCGTAACCAAAATCCGCCGACGCTCACTCGCCGCCGGATTTTTCCCGAGTTAAGTTTACTGCCGCGACACGGTATTCCAACTCATCTTCGCAAGCTGTCGAGCAAGCCGCGGGCGGAATGCGGCGTTCGGACAGTTCACTTGGCAATCACGGAACTAACATGGCGCATCTCATTCGAATGTGTCTCGGCGTGTCGGAACCGGTGGGTCGATCCGCCTACGCCGGCGTGGGCTTCGGGCTGATGGCGTTCAAATACGCGGTCGAGGCGATGACGATCGCGGTGCTCACGTCGTCGATTCTGCTGCCGTGGCAATTCGTGAGCCCGCTGCTCAGTAGCCGTCGCGAGATGCTGGCCGCCGGACCACCGTGGCTGGGTTGGGCTTTGTTCGTGTGGTCGTTGCCGTTCCTGTGGATCGCCGTGACCATGAGCGTTCGCCGAGCGGCCGACGCGGGGACTTCACCGTGGCTGGGTCTGTTGGTGATGGCCCCGATCGTGAACCTGTTGTTCATGGTCGTCATGTGTTTTGTTCCCAGTTCGCGGCGGCAGCAGTGGTCGCCCAGTCCGTTCGCGGCAAATCCGGAACGAGCGGCTGCGACGGCTTCGGCCGGACATCTGATTAAGGCATTGGCGATCAGCCTGGCGTTCGGCGGAGTGATGCTGGTCATCAGCGTCTACGTGCTGGCATCGTACGGATCGTCGCTGTTCCTGGGCACGCCGGTCTTGATGGGAGCGGTCGCTGGCTACGCGTTGAATCGCCGCCACGTTTTCGGATACGGCGCGTCGGTTGGATTGGGGTTGTTGTCCGTTACGTTGGGCGGCGTGGCCTTGCTGCTGTTCGCTTTGGAAGGCCTCATCTGCGTGGCAATGGCGTTGCCGTTGTTCGTGCCACTGGGAGCGTTGGGTGGCTTGCTGGGCAAGGCGATCGCCGACGCCACTCGCCGACCAGTTCGCGAGTTGCTTGCCGCGCTGCTTGTGCTGCCGCTGGTCGCCTCGGCCGAATCGTACTTGGCCAAGTCCACCGAATACGTCGTGACGACGGCCGTCGAAATCGATGCGCCGCCCGATGTGGTGTGGGAAAATGTGATCGGCTTTCCGGAATTGCCGCCGCCGAAAGAATGGTACTTCCGCACCGGAATCGCTTGTCCCCAGCGAGCTCGGATCGAAGGCCGCGGCGTGGGCGCCGTGCGGTATTGCGAGTTCACGACGGGGGCGTTCGTCGAGCCGATTACGGTTTGGGAGCCGGGCCGCCGGTTGGCATTCGACGTCACCGAGCAACCCGCGCCGATGTTCGAGCTGAGCCCGTACCGACACGTTCACCCGCCGCATTTGCATGGATATCTGCGCAGCAACCACGGAGAGTTCCGCCTGATCGCGTTGGACGGAAACCGCACCCGTCTCGAAGGCCGCACATGGTACGAATTCGACATGTTTCCGCAAAGCTATTGGACGCTCTGGTCCGATCTGCTAATCCATCGGATTCATGTCCGAGTGTTGGAGCACGTGAAGTCGTTGTCGGAAAGCGAAGCCGAGGGCCTGGCCCAAAGTCGCTCGGCGGCGAGCCACGCGTTAAACTAGCTACGACGCTCGTCTCCGCGGCCGTTCGCCGCTCGATTCATCCATCCGAGAACCGCTGATCGCATGGCTTCCTACCTCGTTACCGGCGCGGCCGGCTTTATCGGTTTCCATGTTTGTCAGCGGATGCTGGCCGCTGGCGACACGGTGATCGGGATCGACAACCTGAATCCGTACTATGATCCCGAGCTCAAACGGGCGAGGTTGCGAAGGTTGCTCGCGTCGGATCGTTTCGAGTTCGACGAGCTCGACGTGAACGATACCGTCCGAA
>JAWKTM010000125.1:0-9041 GCA_041399085.1 Pirellulaceae bacterium | reverse complement strand
CTCGGATCGTTGCGGAACCCGAAATACTCGGCGACTTGGGCGACCATTTCGCGGTGTTGGCCGGTGAAGCAGACGACCGGATCAATGTCGGCTCGCTGCTGGCACTCGTGGATGATCGGGGCCATTTTGATGGCTTCCGGTCGCGTGCCGAGCACGAGTAGTGGGCGAGTGGTCTGCATGACGCCTTCCTTGGCAACATAGATTCCTGAACTCGGTTCCTATCCGAGTGAGCTTGTCAACTTGGTCGCTTGAAATCCATTCGGTCGAATGCGACGCAAGTCGTCTTGGCTAGGGCGAAACCCGCCAGCGAGGCATGTTGTAGATGATGGGGGTGGTTTTCGACAAGCCCAAAATCTTTCACTTGTGGCGTTGATGCTAGCAGTCCGCCGACAAACGCTTGTACTCGCCGGTCATCCAACGAGTCACATCATTCTTATAGAGCTTGGAAAAGCGGTTCTCGCTGGGGCCGCCGGGCAGATTCGTCCAAGCTTCGTCTTGGCTGACGTCCGTGACGAAATGATAGGACGGGGCGAACGTGCTTTCGCGCGTGGCGGTTTGCAGCACGTGGCCTTGGAAGGGCGTGGTGTTGCAACCCGGCATGGCGATTTTGCGGCTGTTGTAACCCAGCATCCGGCCGACTTGATGATTGCCGAAGAACCGATCGGTGAAATGGAAGTTATTCACGTCGCTCCAGAGGCCGCCCATTTGTTGCTCGGTCTGGCTGGCGGCACGGCGGATCAGCTCGCCCTTGTCGCGTCCGTCCCACAGCGTGGGGCTAGGATCGAGCAGCAACCGATCCGCGGAAATCAGCAGCATCGCCGAAAAACCGACTCGCGACGCCAGATACACCATCCGCCGCCAACCGATGCCGTGGTCGTGGCCGAGCAGCTCAATCAGTAACTGGCGATAGAGTCGCTGAAACACGACCGCTTCGGGGCTGTCCGGGTCGTAGCAGCAATCCCAGGCGGCGAGTTCGTCTTTCAGCGGGCCTTCGGGCACCTCAGGCAAAATCGCTTCGAGCAGCTTACGAGCGTGGACGCTGCACACGTCGTACTGCAGATTCTGCATGTCGTCGAGCGTGGCTTGCGGTAGCTCGGCTAGACGCTGTTCGATGCGTTGCTTTCGCCAACTGGGAAGCAACTGCGAAACCAACAGCGGGCCGCCGTCAGGATTCATGGCTTCGTTGGCCGTGGCCAAAAAACCGCAGGGCGGATCGTATTGCCGAGGCAGCTTGCGGTGATCGACCCAACCTTGCCAATGATTTCGTGGCTCCCAGGCGGGAATTGGCGTCAGCCCCGAGTGGCCGCCGCCGCGAACGGGGAAACGACCGCACGATTGCAGGCCGATGTGGTTCTCGCGGTCGGCGAAGACCCAGCACAACGTCGGTTGAGCGCAGGTGGCCGCGACGTCCATGGCCGAGGCCGCCGAGGGGGCTTTGATCACGTCGAGCCAAGTGGTGATCGCTTGCCCGAAACCTTCGTGATTGCCGGACCAGGCGAGCGACAGTTGCAGCCCCGAGCCGAATTGTTCGGGATTGCCGTCCAACACGCCTTGCGGATTTTCGTAAACCGGCATCACAACCGGTTCCGCCGACTTGCGGCCAATCGTTTCGTCGCGACGAACGAAATCGTGCCACGTTCCCGAGCGACGATACTGCCAGCCGGTCTCGCCGCCGGGCCGGCAATCCTCGATGAAGTAATCGACCGTATCGCCTTTCATATAGGTGACTCCCCACGCCAAACGCGGCGTGCGAGCCACGGCGAACAACGGGCAGCCCGGCAACGTGGCTCCCATCACGTACTGGCCGTCGTCCCACGCGAGGACCGCTTCGTACCAGATCGCAGGCAATCGGTTCACTTCCAGGTGCGGATCCGAAGCCAGCAACGCGCCGCCCGACGCGCTCCGCTGGCCACTGACCGCCCAGGCATTGCTGCCGGCTAGGCGGGGCAAGTCGGAAAGCAGTTCGAGGGCGTCGTCCGACATTTGGTTGGTCATGTGGACTCGGCGGAGCAGGTCGAAGTCGACGTCGTCCAGGCGCGGCGAGAATAGCTCGCGGAGCAGCGTTTCGTCGACGCCAGCGTGAATCAGCTCGACAATCATCCGCTCGTTTTGCATCTGGCTGATGGCCAGCCCGCCGAAGCTGAGCAGTTTGCCGATCAGCAACACGGCTTGCGGATTCCACAGCGTCGGATGAAAACCGGTCGCCCAAATCGGCAGCGACGTGGGCATCGACATCAAGCCTTCGTTGACGCCTTCGCAGTACGCGTTCAGCTCGGACCGATGTTGTTCGGACAGCAGGTCGACTTCGCGATCCAACCCCTGATGCAATCCGATGCGGCGGAAGAAGCGATCGGTTTCCAGCAGTTCGGGCGAGTTGGCGATCTGTTCGCAACCTCGGCCGCTGGCGACGCTGCGAGAGAACAGCAATTGGGCCCCGCGGTCCAGGGCGTGCATGAAACCCAGGCCGTACAAGGCGTCCAGCCACGTCTGCGAGCGGACGTGGGGAACGCCGTTTTCGTCGCGTGCAATGTTGACCCGTCGTGCCGGGTTGGGGACGGCGATCGGTTTCATGATGAGCGAGTGTTTCTAGGAGGTCGGGCAAACAAGTTTAGCATGTGCATCAAGGGGTGCCGATGCGGCCGGGCCGAGGTTACGATGCCCGAGATGATTGAATGGGCCGAATGACTGGAGTGACACGTCCTATTACGGATGGTGGATTGGCATGAGTTCGACGCGTCGATCGATGATGACGGGAATGGCGTTCGTCAGCCCGTGGCTGGTCGGATTCGCGACGTTGGTGGTTTATCCGTTCTTGGCGTCGTTGTATTGGAGCTTCTGCCGCTACGATCTGCTGTCGCCGCCGGAATGGATCGGGACGGACAATTATCAGCGTCTGGCTCGCGAGCTGGCGACGGGAGAAGGATTCGGACGAGCCTTGTGGAACACGGCTTATTTCGCGGCGTTGTCCGTGCCGCTGTCGATCGCGCTGGGCGTGGGACTGGCTACGCTGCTGTCGAATTGTTCGCGAGGCCGATCGGTCTATCGCACCATCTTTTTTATTCCATCCGTCGTGCCCGTAGTGGCCGCTTCCATTTTGTGGATGTGGCTATTGGATCCGAATGAAGGGTTGGCCAACCGCGTACTAGGGCTGCTGCGACTGCCTCAGCCATTGTGGTTTCGCGGACCCAGCGAAGGCTTGGCGCCGCCCGACTGGTTCGACTTCGGTTCGAAAGACGCGTTGGCCTTGATGAGTATTTGGGGTGTCGGCAACTTTATGATTATTTATATGGCGGCGATTGGAGATATTCCCCGATCGCTCTATGAGGCTGCTCAACTGGATGGCGCGGGGCCGTTGCGGCGGTTTCGGCATGTGACCTTGCCCATGCTGTCTCCGGTCATCTTCTTCAATTTTGTGATGGGGTTGATTCAGTCCGTGCAGGCTTTCACCCAGGTTTATATTGTGAGCGAAGGGACGGGGGAGCCGGCCGGTTACAGTCTGTTGGTCTCGCTGCATCTGTTTCTGTCGGCCTTTCAAGATTTGGATATGGGTTACGCGTCGGCGATGGCTTGGATACTGTTTGTCGTTTTGGCCATTGCCACGGCGTTGCTGTTTCGCAGCACGCGACATTGGGTCCATTATGCGGGGCGACGATGATATCTGCGAAATGGCGAAGACGTGGACGGGACGCCGGATTGATCGTGTTGGGATTAACACTGTTGGCGTTGGCGTTCGCCCCGAGTTTCCAGCGTGCGGACGTAGTGCCTCAAGGCCGCGAAGAAGTTTTGTTCTGGCATTTTTGGGGCGGCGAGGACCGGCAGGTGGTCGAGCAAGTTGTCCAGCGGTTCAACGCCTCGCAGTCGCGTTATGTTGTTCGCCCCGTGGCAATGCCCGGCAATAATTTGGATCTCAAGCTGTTTCTGGCCGTAACGGGCGGCGATCCTCCGGACTTAATCAATCTGGACGATCCGATTGTGGCCGATTGGGCTCATCGCGGGGCATTAATGTCGCTGGATGAGTTGGCGTCGGCCGAAGAATTGGCTGAACTCGACCGGTGGTTGACGCCGGCCGCTCGACGACTGACCCACTATGACGGTCGCTATTATGGTATGTGCAACGGACTTGATGTTCGGGCTTTGTATTATGATGTGACCGCCTTGGAATCATTGGGGCTCGAACCGCCGCGGACCATCGAGCAACTGGACGAATTGGCCGTGCGGGGATTCCAGGCCGACGAGCGCGGTCGGCCGATTCGGTTTGGCTATTTGCCAGATCCCCGGCGATTGTGGAACTGGGGGATTGTTTTTGGTGGCGACTTTTATGACGAGTCGTCTCACACGCTAACGCTCACGGATCCGAAGGTCGCGGAAGCACTTGCATGGATGACCAGCTATCGCGACCGGTTTGGCGCTCGAGCGATCGCCGCGTATCGACAAGGAGACCAGTCGCTGCCAGGAAAGTCGTTTCCTTTGTTGAGCGGACGGTATGTGGCCGTGATGGACGGACAATGGCGAGTTCGCGACATTGCGGCTTTTCAAGCCGAACAACGGCGGCAAGGCCAGAAGGCCACAGAGTTCGGAGTGCTCCCGTTGCCACGGCCTCCCCAGGGATTCGACGAAGCCGGGGCGGTAAACGGCAACGTGTTCTTGGTGCCTCGCGGAGCCCGGCAGTCGCACGGGGCGTGGGAGTTTATGAAGTATTGGACGGGCTTCGGTGGCCATGAACAACAAGCGGCTCGCACTTGCGTCGAGGGCGGCTGGATTCCGGTCTCTCGGCAAGTGAGTGACACTCGCTTGTTTCAAGAATATTTGTCCGAGCAGCCATTGTTCGCGGTGTTTGTGGAGCTATCGCAAAGTGATCGGCAACGCCCGGTGCCGGTGATTCCCGGCGCGCCGTATTTGAAGCGAGAAGTCGAGCAACTTGCGGCGGACGCGATGTACCAGCCATACGACGAATCGGCGATGCAGTTATTGGAATTGGCGCAACCGCGTATCCAACGACAATTGGAACAGGCTCGACAATAGCCGACTCGGATAAGGACCCCGATGCGAAAATCTCCGCTCACACACTTAATTTTGATTCCCGCCGCCATTTTATTCGCGATGCCGTTGGTGTTGATGGCTTTGGCCGCCGTGAAGCCGCCGGAGCAGCTTACGGAGGATCCGTTCGCGCTGTGGCCGCGACGATGGCAATGGGAGAATTATCGCGACGCGGTGACTTCCATGCCGTACCTTCGCTATCTCCGAAATTCGCTGGTCTTATGTATCGGCAGCGTGATCGGCAGCGTGGTGTCGTGCTCGTTAACCGCCTATGGATTCGCGAGGCTACGTTGGCCGGGGCGAGATTGGTTATTCGCGCTGTTGATCGCCACCATGCTGCTGCCGTGGCATGTGACGATGATTCCGCGTTTTCTGTTGTTGCGCGAATTGGGGCTCTATAACTCGCTGTGGGCTTTGATCGTGCCGACGTTTTTGGGCGAGGCCTTTTATATTTTCTTGTTGCGGCAGTTCTTTCTCACAATTCCCGAAGAATTGAGCGAAGCAGCGAGGTTGGATGGACTGCGTGAATGGGGGATCTTTCTCCGGATCATTCTGCCTCTGAGCCGCCCGGCTCTGGCAACCGTGGCGTTGTTTCAGTTCATCGCGGCTTGGAATGATTTTAGCGGGCCGCTGTTATATCTGAGCGATCCGAACCAGTTTCCATTGGCTTATGGGCTGGAGCAGTTTGTGAGCTCATACTCGGACCAGACCCATTTGTTGTTGGCGGCGGCTGTGCTGTTTGTGTTGCCAATCGTGGCGCTGCTGTTTCTGACTCAGAGGACGTTTATGCGAGGCGCGATTAACCCGTAGCCGTAGCGAGGCAGCCAACGGACGGTCCTCGCCGTTGGCTGCGGGTTAAACGCAATACCGTTCAATGGCTCATAAGATGTTTGGCCGTAGGCCTTCATTATCGTAGCCTGGGGCAACGCCCCAGGAGGCGGTTTAATGACACTCCTTTGGCCGAAGGCCATAATCACATCGGAAATCGTGAGTATGGCCTATGGCCAAACCAAAACACGCGGCCCAAGTTCCTGGGGCGTTGCCCCAGGATACGGTGACAAAGGCCGTTGGCCATAAGACTTGCAATTAATTGAACGGTATTGGGGGCAAAACGAAGGCAGTCCTCGCCGTTGGCTGCGGGTTAAACGAGGAGGCGGAGGGTCGGGAGCAGTTCGCTGTCGATCGCTTCGCCCTCGGCGCCGAACACTCGCCCCATGAGTGCCAGCGTGAGTTGGCGAATCTGTTGCGGCGGTTGCTGTTGCAGCGTGCGGAAACTGAAGTCGCGGGCATAGAACGCCGCGGCCAGTTGCCGCAAACGATGCTGCCCGCGGCGAAAGTCGTCGGCCCATTGACCGAGCTGACAGGCCGAGAGATCGCCGCTGCTGAAGCCCGCGATGATCGCGTCGGCAGCCAACTCGCCGCCACGCAGAGCGAGAAACACGCCCGAGGCAAACAACGGATCGACGAAGCCCAGGGCGTCGCCCACCAGCACCCAACCCGCGCCGGATGGCTGGGAAACGCTGTAAGCCAAATTGTGGGCAACTCGCAAATCGCCCACCAGCGACGCGTGCATTAGCCGATCGACGAGCGCCGGGCACTTCACCAGCTCATCCTCGAACACTTCGACCGGTTCGCCCCCGCCGTCAAACAGATACGGCCCATCGGCCACGACACCGATGCTGGTCACACCATGCGACAACGGGATCAGCCCAAACCACGATTCATTCCGACATGTGGGAAAGATCAGCGTCGCGCCGCTCAACTCGCCCGGTTCGCTGGCGACATTCCGATAGTGGCCCCAGATCACCGCCTTTTTTAGCTGCTCGTCGGTTTGACGTAGATTCAAGTGTCGGGCGAGTAGGCCGCGGCGGCCGGTAGCGTCGACCACCACGCTGGCTTGGATATCGCGAACCGAATCGCCCTCGGTTCGCAGCTTCGCGCCCACGGCCCGCTCGCCGTCGAACAACACTTCGACCGCCTCAACACCGTCGCGACAATCGGCGCCTTTGGCGGCCGCGTTGTCGAACAGCATCTGATCGAACTCGGGGCGTTCCACTTGCCACGTTTCGCTGCACGCTCGCGGATCGCAATCGTTGTACAGAAACGAGCGCGACTCGCGGCCATCGCTGCTGATAAAAGCCACGCCGATCTTGCGGACGAATCGCGAACGGTTCAGCGACTCGACCACGCCCAACCGATGCAGCGTGCGGAAGCTTTCCGGCATCAGCGACTCGCCGACTTGAAAGCGCGGCATTCGCTCGCGTTCGACCAGCAACACGTCGTGACCGGCGGCGGCCACCAAAGCGGCCACGGTCGTTCCGGCGGGACCACCGCCGAGCACGATTACGTCGTATCGGTCCCTCATCGGATTTCTCGCTGTGCGGATGAATTCGAGCCGCGGGGGCGAATGCGTCGGGCTTTGCCACGAGGGCTGCGGCGCCTGGCCGCGCGAGAGGGCGCGGCGCTCGACGGCAAAGTGCGAGACGCGCGAGCCACGACTCGTTCGCGGTTCGGCGGGAAACGGATTGGCGGACGTTAAACGGTGGGTCGGTCTAGCCGCTGGCAGGTGCGATGCGGCGGGCAGGCAGGAGTTCGCTGGCGAAACGGATCAGTCGCGGTCAGCGAACGGGCATTCCAGTTTCGGGCATTCTAGTTTCGGGTCACTCGGGAGTCACGATTTCCAGCAACTCGACGGCTGGCACGCCATTGCAATAGATCAAAGCCGTGCGGCCATAGCAAGTCTCGGCCGAAGATAAGTTGAACATGCCGCACAGATCCGGGCCCGGCTCGATCCGCCACAGCGAGAGCAGACGCACATTGCGAAGCACATTGTGTTCGATCAGCACTCGGCCCAACGGCGTTTGTTGCCGCTCGATTTCGGCGCGAACTTCGGGGGCCAGAAAGCTGAGCGTCAGTCGCACGATACCGAACTGCACGACTCGGCCGTCGGACTGCCGGTTCTGTAGTATCTTTCGCGAGTAATGCGTGTCGGTCGTGCGGGTGTCGAGCACGCGGACATCGACCGGGCTGCGATGATGGTTCTCGACCGTGACGGTCATGTGTTCGTCGTGAGCCAGCAAGCGGCGGAAGACGTCCGGCAACTCGGCCGCCGCCACTTCGGTGAACGTGCCGAGCTCGGCAATCTGGCTGTAAAACAAGTCGACCAACGCGGTCAGTTCCGGGGTCGCCCGAGGCGCAAGCGTCACGTTGCGATTCCTTGCGAAAGGTGGGATCAGTTCCAAGGCGGGAAGGTCCACGGCGTTGAAACGATCGTTCCACGCCGCTGCCCGATGTTATCCCGCCGCGTGGCGAAAGGGAACCTTCGCGGCCGCCGCGAGCGATTAGGATGGTAGTCAATGATTGGCTCCCGCCATTGCCTCTCCGCTGTTAATCTCCCGCCAGAAAGCTTTCCCATGAAATCGGTTGGTTGGACGATCTTGTTGGCGATCTTGGCCGCCAGCCCGTGGACGAACGCGAGCGCTGCCGAACCTCCCGCCGAGAAAGAACGCGTTTGGCTCGAAGTTACGGCTCAGTACCGCGACTTCGTGCGCCCGCTGCTGAATAAGCTCTGCACGGACTGCCATTCGTCGGACGATCCGAAAGGCGAGCTGGATTTGCAGCGGTTCGATTCGCTCGCGCGGGTGCGAGCCGACTTGCGGCCGTGGCAATTGATGATCGAACAATTGGAGTCGCGCGAGATGCCGCCGCGCGACATGCCTCAACCATCGGCGGCCGAGCGACAGCGGTTAGTCGCGTGGATTCGCACGTTGCTGGACGCCGAAGCTCGCGAGCACGCCGGCGATCCGGGGCACGTGCCGCTGCGGCGGTTGAGTCACGCGGAATACGACCGCACGATTCGCGATTTGACCGGCGTTGACTTGCGGCCGACGCGTGAGTTTCCCGCCGACGGCGCCGCAGGCGAAGGTTTCACGAACGCGGCCGAAGCGCTGACGATGTCGCCGGCGTTGATGACCAAGTATTTGAACGCGGCGAAGGACGTGGCC
>JAWKTM010000124.1:0-9266 GCA_041399085.1 Pirellulaceae bacterium | reverse complement strand
GCGATTGGAGGAAATCCAAACCACATTGCCGCCGGGCGTCGAGATCGAAGTGCTGTACGATCGAGCCCATCTGATCGACCGCACACTGGACACCGTCATTCACAACTTGGTCGAGGGCGGCGTACTGGTGATCGTCGTGCTGTTGATGCTGTTGGGCAGCGTGCGTGCCGGAATCGTGGTGGCGTTGGCCATTCCCCTATCGATGTTGTTCGCCACGAATCTGATGTTCGCCACGGGAATTACCGCCAGCTTGATGAGCCTGGGGGCGATCGACTTTGGGTTGATCGTGGACAGCAGCGTCATCATGATCGAAAACTGCATCCGCCGTCTATCACACAATCCTGGCGATAAGACGCGGATGCAAATTGTGCGCGACGCGGCAATCGAAGTGCGTAAGCCTACCATGTTCGGCGAACTCATCATCGCTATCGTGTACGTGCCCATCCTGGCACTGCAAGGCACCGAGGGCAAACTGTTCCGCCCCATGGCTTTGACCGTATTGTTTGCCTTGGCCGGTTCGCTGGTCCTCTCGCTGACGCTCATGCCCGTGCTGGCGTCGTTGGCTTTGCCTAAGAACATGAAGGAGACCGAACCGTGGCTGATCCGCTTGGTCAAGTGGATTTATCGCCCCATCTTGGCTCGCGTGGTGCATCACCCGGTTATAACGTCCGCCATCGCCGTGGGAGTTCTGCTGATTAGTGTCCCCGTGGCGATGAACTTAGGGGCGGAGTTCATGCCGCGGTTGGAAGAGGGCGACTTGCTGATCGAAGCCGTGCGGTTGCCCAGCGCCACGCTGGAAGACTCGATCACCATGTCCACACAAATTGAAAATGTGGTGAAAGAGTTCCCCCAAATCAAGACCGTGTTTTGTAAGACCGGGCGGCCGGAAATCGCCAATGATGTGATGGGCGTCCATCAAACCGACGTGTGGGCCATCCTAAAGCCCGTGGATGAATGGCCCGAACATATCAGTCACGAAGAGCTTATCAATCAGTTGTCGGAGGCTTTGGAGACGAACGTGTCCGGCGTGGCGTTCGGCTTCACACAGCCGATCGAAATGCGAGTCGACGAACTGGTGGCCGGCGTGAAGGCCGACGTGGCCGTGTTGTTATATGGGGACGACCTGGATCTGTTGGGGCAAAAAGGGAAGGAGATCGAACGGGTTCTGCGCGCGATCCCTGGCGCGGTCGACGTGAAGGCCGACTACCAAGCGAATGTGCCGACGCTGACGATCCAAGCGCGACCCGAATCGTTGGCTCGTTATGGGATCGACGCCCAGCAAGTGTTGGACGTCGTCTCCACGATCGGCGGCTATCCGGTGGGCGAGGTGTTCGAGGGCCGGCGGCGGTTTCCGATCTTGGCCCGCATTCCGGCCAACTGGCGGCAAGACATGGAACGAATCAAACAGTTGCCGGTGACGGAAGTCGGCGAGCGTATCGTGACGATCGGCGACGTGGCCGATGTCACGACGCAAGAAACGCCGCCGGGCATCGAGCACGAAGCGAACCGCCGCCGCACGTTCATTTCCGCCAACGTGCGCGGCCGCGATGTCGCCAGCTTTGTGCAAGAAGCCCAGCGTTTGGTGGGCGAGCAAGTCAGCTTGCCGCCGGGTTATGTGATCCGTTGGGGCGGCGATTTTGAGAATCTGCAAACCGCGGCGCGGCGGCTGATGATTATTACGCCGGTCGTGTTGTTGGTGATTTGGTTGTTGCTGTACACCAGCGTGCGTTCGGTATCGCTGGCCGCGTTGATCTTCTTGGCCGTGCCGATGGCCGCATCGGGCGGCATCTTCGCACTGTATTTGCGCGAGATGCCGTTCAGCATTTCCGCGGGCGTGGGTTTCATCGCCTTGTTCGGCGTGGCGGTGCTGAACGGCCTGGTATGGGTGAGCGCCGCGGAACAGATGCACGGAACCGGCACGGCCCCGAGGATCGTGGCTTACGAGACGGGCTTGATCCGCATTCGCCCCGTGTTGATGACCGCGTTAGTCGCCAGCCTCGGCTTTTTGCCAATGGCGATGTCGACCACCGCCGGAGCGGAAATCCAACGTCCGCTAGCCAGTGTGGTGATCGGCGGCCTCGTCACGTCGACACTGTTAACGGCTCTCGTCGTCCCCGCGATCTATCCTTGGTTCGCCCCGCGTGAACCTCACGCTCCAGATCGCCACGGCCACGCCAACGCCCACCAACCAAATGCCGCGGAAGCGATGATGTAGGCAAGGGCGACGGCACGAGCCGTCCGGGTGCCGCGTAACCGGAGGGCTTGCGCCCTGCCGCTTTTATAAGAGCGGTACGGCGCGAGCCGTCCGGTAATGCGTAACCGGAGGGCTTGCGCCCGGCCGCTTTTGTGGGTCGGCCCTTAATCCACTTCGCCCTTACGAATCAACTCGATCCATTCTGGGTGACCATCCAACGCAATGACGGCCACGTCTCGATAGTCGGCATACCAGTCATAAAGTTCATCCAGCTTGGCGTCGCGGGCGCGAGTGGCGGCCTGCGCTTCGCCCTTCTCTTGCTCTTGGTTCAAGTTGGCGGCGACGAGCGTTTGGATAACAGACTGCTCGGCTTCCAAAGCCGCCTGGTCGCGATTGAACTTGGCCATCTCCGCCACCCACTGCGGATTGGCCAACAGGTTCGAGTAAAACGTCGTCGCCTGTTCCAGCCAGCCGGAAAGCGTTCGCTTGCGAGTTCCATGCAAAGCCAACGCGGCGGGAGCGACCGGTTCACGCTTCAGAGCGATGCGGGCCAAAGTGAGCGTTGGCGTATACACCCGCGATGCGGCCGCTCGCGCATCATTGACGATCTGCGACGCTTCATACTGCTCGCCGTATTCGACCTTCTGACGATTCACCAACGCCTTGGCATCGGCGAGCAACTGTTTGCCTTCCGCAATTTTGGCTTGGTCGTATCCCAGCGGTTCTAACAAAGTGCCAATCTCCGTGATTGTGGACGGAGCGTTCAAGGCGGTTTCGATCGACGACAAACGCACACTGATCGGATATTCGGGCATGGCGATTCCCCTGTACTGGAGCGGTTAAATGGAGCGACGGACAATATAGCGGATGAGTGGCGGCTTGCAAGGATTTTTATTACCGACGAACTGGTTTGCAATTTAGGCTGACCGCCTACGTGAAGGTGCAATCCCGTTCCGTGACGGCACAATCCCGATCCGACAAGGCGCAATCTCATTCCGACGAGTTCCGACGAGGCGCAATCCCGTTCCGACAAGGCGCAATCCGCATTCCGACAAGGCGCAATCCCGTTCCGACGGCGCGCAATCCCATTCCGACGGCGCGCAATCCCATTCCGACAAGGCACAATCCCGTTCCGACGAGGCGCAATCCCATTCCGACGGCCCGCAAACTCATTCCGACGCGACACAATGGCACTTCGTCGGCGTGCAATCCCGTTTCGACCAGTCGCACGACGACTCCGACGAGCCGTTTATCCCATCCCGCGCCGCCCAGAACCCCCAGTCTCACTTGACCCACGCGGCCGTTCGCTCGTACCATGCCGGGCCTTTTTGTCCGCGCCAAAGTGCGGTTCTGTATGGAGTTAAGTCGCAAACACTACCGGCTCGCGATGGGACTGATCCTGGTCCTGGCGTTCGCCGTGCGCGCCGGGGCGGCGGTTTGGTGGCAACAGCGGCTGGGCGATACGCCGTTTGCCTTCGGCGACAGCCTCAGCTACTGGACGATGACTCGCAATCTCGTGACCGACGGCGATTTCCAGTACGGGTCGACCGAATCGCGGATGTTTCGCGTGCCGGGATATCCGCTCGCGTTGGCGCCGTTGTTTCTGATCGGCGGCCCGGAACCGCCAGTGCTCGCCGCCCGGTTGCTCGGAGCCGCGCTAGGCACGGCGGCGGTGGCCGGAGTTGGCTCGGTCGCTCGGCAGTTGTTCACACCCACGATCGGCTTGGTCGCCGCGGCCGGAGCGACGCTGTACCCCGGCGCGATCGGCATGAGCGTCTTCGTACTCAGCGAAGCGTTGTTCTGCCCGCTGATGGTTTTGCATCTGGGTCTGTGGATCGCGGCTTGGCGACGACAAACCGCGGGCGATCGAGCGACGTGCTCTCGACCCGCGCGAGAGGAAACGGCGAACGATGAATCCGACGCTGGCGGCCGCTCGGTTCCAGCCGCGATCCGTTGGGCCTTGGCCAGCGGCGTGGTCGCGGGCTTGGCCACATTGACTCGGCCAAGCTGGCTGTTGTTCCTGCCGTTCGCGGCGGTCGTGCTGTTGGTCGTCAGTCCGCGGCGCGGCGAGCACGCGCGGCTATTGCTGGCGATTTGCGTGGGATTCGCCGTCGCGATGTCGCCGTGGTGGATTCGCAACGCCGCGATCACCGGCCGCTTTGTGCCGACCACGTTGCAGATCGGAGCGACGCTGTACGACAGCTTTCACCCCGGCGCGACGGGCGGCAGCGATTCGAACATGGAGTTCGTGCCGGGATTTATCGACGCCCAACTGGCGGCCGACCGGGCGTCGTTGGCCGCCGGGCAAACGCCGCCGAGCACGTTCGAATATCGACTGGATCGGCGGATGAGCAACGCGGCGATCGCTTGGGCCGCCGCGAATCCGGCGGAAGTCGTGCGGTTAGTTGGCCGAAAATCGTGGCGTGTTTGGAGCCCATTGCCGAACGCCGCCGAGATGCGAAGCGGCTTGATGCGGTGGGCGATCGCCGCCGGTTACTTGCCGATCCTCGCGTTGGGAATCGTTGGCGTGTGGCGATTTCGCCGCCGCGGCTGGGCGTACTTGGCGTGCGCCATGCCGACGCTCTACACGGCCGCGTTGCACACGGCTTTCGTCGGATCGATTCGTTACCGCCAGCCCGCGATGCTGATGTTGATCGTGTTGGCTTCGGCCGTGGCGGTCGAGTTGTTCGGACCGGCGTGGCGGCGAACACGGGGCGGCGGACGCTTGGCTTTCAGCGATCGAAAGGAGCCGGCATGCGACGCTTGACGCGCTGGGCCTTTCGATTCGCCGTGCTAGTGGCCGCGCTGCTGGCCGCCGCTTGGTTTGGCCGCGACATGATCTTTCAGCGGTTGAACGAAGAGATTCGCGTGCGTGTGCAGACGATGTTGGCCGAGCGGCATCCGAATCTGCATGTGCAAGTGCGGTCGGCGTGGTTGGTCGAAGGCGAAGGGATCGTGCTGCGAGGCGTGACGGCTTCGCCCCGCTATGGCACGGCGTCCGACCCGATGATCAAGGTGGACGAACTGTTCTGTGCGTGCGGCACACAGATGCCTCAGTTTCTGACCGAGAAGCCGCAGGTGCATCATGTCGAGTTTCGCGGTCTGTCGGTGCGGGCTTCGCGCGGCGGCGACGGCACGTGGAACTTGGCCAGCCTGTTGCCGCTGCCCGCCAGCGAAGGGCGGCCGCCGACGATCGAGATTCGCGACGGTGCGATCGAGATCGTCGACGCCGGGCAGCGACCGCTGTTGCTGCGCGACATTGCGGTTTCGATCACGCCGCAGTTTCCCGTCGGCGCGAGCGGCCCGTCGATGCATAACGGACGGTTGCCGTTGCAGATTCGCGGCAGCTTGGCCAGCGAGTATTGTCGCCAAGCTGACTTTGACGGCACGTTTTGGCCGGACGAGCAGGCTTGGTCGGTTCGCGGCACGGTGGCTCATTTCGATTTCTCGCGCCGTTTGCTCGCCGCCCTGCCGCCGGAGATTGCCGACCAGCTTGAGCCACTGGCGTCGTTGGATGTGCAAGCGGATATGAGCTACGAAGTGAAGTCGCCGTTGGAGCCAAGCGGCCCGATTCGATTTCATTTGACCAGCCGACTCCTGGACGGTCGGATCGACGATCCCCGGTTTCCTTATGCCTTGACCAATCTGCGCGGCGACATCGATGTGGATAACACGGGACTCAGGTTTCGCAATTTGACGGCCAGCACCGGTGCGACGCAATTGCAAATGAGTTGCGTCATCGCGGGCTTTGCCGACGACAGCCCGATTCAATTGCAGGCCTCCGCGAGAAACCTGACGCTGGACCAACGCGTGCTGTCGATGCTGCCCGAACCGGCTCGCGAACAATGGGAGAAGTATTCGCCCAGCGGAATTGTGAATATCGACGCGGCGTTGGAATTCGATGGTCAACGCTGGAAGCCCGAGATGCACGCCGAGTGTGTGGACGTGGCCGTGGTCTATCACAAGTTTCCCTACCGTGTGGATCATGGCGTGGGCACGCTGCACTATGTGAACGGCCGGTTGTGGAGCGAACAACTAATTGTGGAAGCCAACGGCCAGCGCATCGACGTGGGGTTGGACATCCAACAACCCGGCCCCGATTTCACCGGTTGGTTTGAAGCTCGCGCGCACGGCCCCATTCCGCTCGACAACGAACTGATCTCGGCCTTGGAGGACAAGCCCGAGGAGATTGTGAGATCGCTTCAGCCGGCCGGTTCGATCGTGGTCGAACGAATGCGAATCGATCGTGTCTCGCCGGATCAAGAGCCGACGAAGCGTCTGGCCATCGAGCTCCGCGAGTGCTCGATGAAGTATGAGAAGTTCCCCTATCCGATCTATAAGATTCACGGCCGCTTGGTGGCGGAAGACAATCATTGGACGTTCCGAGATTTGATTGGCCAGAATGATAGTGGCTATATCATTTGCAAAGGACAATGGCAGCCGAAGCCGGAGGGCGGCAGCCTGCTGACGCTGGATTTTGATTGTCGCAGTGTGCCGCTGGAGGATGAACTGCGCGAGGCGTTGAAGCCAGCCGCGCGGCAGATTTGGAATAAGCTGCAACCACGCGGATCATTGGATCAATTGTCGGTGAGCGTGCGATACGATTCCGAACCGAAAGACTTGTCGTTAGACATTCGAGCTCAAAAATGGCCGCCGGCTCAGAATGTGGAAGGTCGCAGCATTACGATTCAACCGGCTTGGTTTCCTTATCGTTTGGATGAAGTTACGGGTTCGGTCCACGTGCGCGACGGCGTGGTCGAACTGGAACAACTGCGAGCTCGGCACGGGCGAACTTCGATCGACCTCGTGGGCCAAGTGTCCCATCAGAACGACGCCTGGAGCTTTCAAATCGCGAAGTTCATGGCAACTCAGGTCGAGATGGATCGCGATCTGTTACAAGCGCTGCCGCCACAACTAGGCGGCTCGCTGGCGAAACTGAACCTGGTCGGCCCGCTAACAGTTTCCGGCCGCCTCAAGTTTGCCGGCAATAACGCCGCGGCGGATTCCGCGACGTCGGATTGGGAATTGCTAATTGACGCCGAGAATGGCCGACTGGTAGGCGGTCTACCATTGCAAAACATTCGCGGCGGCGTGCATCTGTTTGGTCACAAGGACGCCCAACAGTTTTATAGTCGCGGTGAGTTGGCCATTGATTCGGTGATGCTGCAAGGCGTGCAACTCACCCAGGTACGTGGACCGTTGTGGATTGACCAGTCGGGCGTGTTGTTTGGTTCGTGGGTCCCGGCCCCCGCGCCGCGAGCGATTCCACGGAATGTGACCGCGCAGGCTTTTGGCGGTTCGGTCGCCTTCGACGCTCGCGTCGCCAACCAACCAGATGCCCGTTGGAACATCGAGGCCCGCGTGAACGATGCCAGCTTGGCGGAAGTCTCGCGCGACTTGAGCTCGCGGCCGTCCACGGTTTCGGGCCGGGTGTTTGGACAACTGCGACTGGCCGGCAACAATCAAGGCTCTCATTCCTGGCGTGGCAACGGGGCCGTGCGTTTGACGGACGCCGACATCTATGAGTTGCCGCAGATGATCGCGCTACTGAAACTGTTAGTGATCGAGCCCCCGGACACGAACGCGTTTACCAACAGTGACATGGACTTCCGCATCGAAGGCGATCGAATCTACTTTGACCGCATCAACTTCAACGGCAATGCAATCAGCCTCAAAGGTCGCGGCGAGATGAGCTTTCAACGCGATCTGAATATGAATTTCTACGCGTTAGTAGGGCGCGACGAAATCTGGCCCACGTTTCTGCGCGCGATCCGCAGCGAGACGGCCAAGTCGCTATTACTAATCCAAGTGGCGGGAACGCTGGACGACCCAAAACTCTCGCGGAAAGCTTTCCCGCACGTGGAGGAAACTTTACAGCAATTGTTCCCCGAAGCCACGCGCGAACCACTCCCCTCCCCTGCCCCGTCCACATCCTGGCAATCACTCGATCCACGACGATTGTTGCGGTAGAAGGCATGCGGAGTTTCCCTACCATTCTAGCGGCAGGGCGCAAGCCCTCCGGTTTCAAGGCAGGGCGCAAGCCCTCCGGTTTCAGTAACGGTTTTATTACACCGGTGGGTTTGCGCCCTGCCGCTTGTATTTGATCCTGGCGGCAACCCTTTCGAGCGCGATCAATCGGTCGGGTTCGTGGCCACCCAGCAGCGAAGCACTTCCGCGACGCTCCACGCCTGCGCCGCACAGCCGCGTGGATAATACGGCGCTTCGGCATCGAAAATCTCACTAATGGATCCCACACATGCCTCTTGCATGTGATCTTGAAACCCTTCGAGAAACGCCCGAGCCGCTTCCCCGTCTTCTGGATGCGTCTTCAGCCAAGCGTCAATGAACGGACCAATCAACCAGCCCCACACGGTTCCTTGATGGTAGGCCGCGTCGCGCGAACGCAGATCGCCGTCATATCGAGGCTTGTAATCGGGATGTCCCGGCGCCAATGAACGCAACCCCATCGGCGTCAACAAACGGTCGCGACAGATACTCACCACGGCATCCCATCGCGCGGAATCCAACACAGCGTGCTTGAGTGAAATCGCAAATAATTGATTGGGGCGAATCGCCGGATCATCTCCTCCTTCGCCATCGACAATGTCATACAAACAGCCAGCCGACTCATTCCAAAACCGCTGATTGAACGACTGGCGAGTCTGCTCGGCTTGTTGCACCAAGGGGCGAGCCGCCGAATCGCCCCGCAGCTCGCGAAGCCAATCGGCTAACAAACAGACGGCGTTGTACCACAAAGCATTGATCTCCACCGCCTTTCCCCGACGCGGCGTGACGACCCAATCGTCGACCTTGGCATCCATCCACGTAAGCTGATATCCGGCGGCTCCTTGGCGCAGCAAACCATCTTGTGGATCGACTCCAATCCCAAATCGCGTGCCCCGCAGATGATGTTCATAGATGTCTACCAACTTGGGCAGCAGTATTTCCAGTGTCGCTTGATCCTTTGTTGTTTGTAGGTAACGATCCAGCGCATGAAAATACCACAAGGTCGCGTCGGCCGTGTGATAGAGTCCATCGTTGCCGCCTTCGGGAAACAGATTGGGGATCAGCC
>JAWKTM010000123.1:0-9350 GCA_041399085.1 Pirellulaceae bacterium | reverse complement strand
CTTCAGCATTTCACCGAAGCGATCGGAAATCGCCGCTCGCGGCATATCGCCCAGGAAGATCACGTCGTTTGCGAAAAACTCGCCGCGCGAAGGCGTCAACGTCGGCAAAAACAACACGTTCGATTCCCGGACCTGCGGATCGGACGACGCCAAATAAGTGCGGAAGCCTTTCATCCCGACCAGCTTGTCACGATGAAATACTTCCTTGATGAATCGCCATTCCCAGTCTGGTTCGTTGGCCACGTACATCAGCCGCAAATAGTCGTCGATGATGTTGACTTCGCGGCTGGCTCGGTTGTTTTCGGTGACGATTTCGCCTGGTTGCGGATCGACTTCGGCCGTGAACTCAAACGGACCGGACTGAGTCGGCGTGAACGGAAAGTCCGCGGCGGCGATCGCCGAGTCGAGAGTCAGTTGCCGCTGGCCGACGACGATCGGCTCGACGCTCTCGAAACCACTCGCCGAGCGTAACGGTCGAGCCGTGACACGCACTGTCACTTGTCGGCCGTTCAAGCCGGACTGGCGAAGTTTGACCAGCACGTTCGTTCGCTCGGCCTTCTTCATCTTGGGATCGGTTTGCAGATCGACGGCCAAGTCGATCGCTTCCGGCGCTCCGATCCCGACCGTATAGATCGGAACGCCAACGCGAGCTGCCGGTGATCGGCCAGACGCTTCGCCTCCCAGCGGCGCGAGACCCGAGTTGTGCGCGAAGTCGCTGAACATTACGACGCCCGCCAAGTTCGACGCTCCGAACTGCTCGCCCGTGTCGTACAGAGCAGCGCCGAGCGCCGTGACTTGACCTTCGGTCGTCAATTGATCGGCCAACTTTTTGGGGTCGATCACTCCTGCCGCCGTGCCTTCCGTCGTCAGTTTTCGCAGCCGGCTCGTCGTATGGCCGTCGAATAAGAAGGCTTCCAAGCGAAGCTGTTTCTCTTGTTGCAGCCGCAGGATCAAGTTCTGTTGGTCTTTGGAAACGAGCGACCGAACCAGATCGGATCGCGTCGGTGCGGCATCGGCGGAGTCCGCCTTCCAGCCAACATTGTTCGCCAATTCCGAGCGTTCGTTGTCGGTCAGCTCGTCTTCGATCGCCATGCTGTCCGTGCCATCGAATACTAGGTACAGCAGCGGCTTTTCGCTGTGCGTGACGTTTAGCCTCAAGATGGGATCGGCCAACGTCACCAACAACGTGGCCAGCAGCAGGCCGCGACAAACTCCCAGCGCGAGGCGCGCTCCGAGCGAGCCGCGCGATTGGCGTTTGGCGTAGAACCACAGCGACGCGATCATCAACGCAATGCATCCGGCCACTACCCAGAATCCGCCGCTGGTCGCCCACGGCGCGGCCAACGACACCTGGATGTCGTCGATCGATTCGACTTCGCGGATGCCAAGTAACCAACCGAGATATTTCATCATGCATTGCTCGTGAGACGTCGGGCTCGAACCAAGTAACGAGCGAGTTTAATCGGCCCGACCGCCCATTGCACGCCGGGCGATTTACGGTCGCGATGCGATGTGGGTGACCAGGCCCGCTCGCGGACTCACACCTTGTGAATTGCATCGACGTGGGTTGATTCGTATGATGGGCCGCGCGGTGAGCAGCGGCGGACGGATGCCGTACGTCACGCCATGAACTCAGATATATAGGTGACGCGATGCTGACGATTCTCGGACGACCTCGGCAAACGTGCGATCGCGCCAGCCGACGCGAGGTTCTGCAAGCGGGCGGCGCCGGTTTGCTGGGACTCTCGTTGCCGAAGCTACTGGCGGCCGAAGCGGCTTCGAGTGAATTGCGGCCGCGGGCCAAGTCGGTGATCTTCCTTCTGCTGTTCGGTGGTCCGAGCCAGCTTGAAACGTTCGACATGAAACCGGACGCGCCCGAACAGATTCGCGGGCCGTTCCGCCCGATCGCTTCGCGGACGCCCGAGTTGCTCGTGAGCGATCATCTGCCGAACACCGCCGCGAGATCGGATAAGTATTGTGTGATTCGCACGATGTCGCATTCGTTCAACGATCACAGCGGCGGCGGGCACTACATGCAAACCGGGCGGCGGTGGCACGTGCCGATCGGCGGCGGATTTTCGCCGACTCCGAAGGATTGGCCGTCGATGGGGTCGATCGTCGAATACTTGGATCAACAGCGGCGCGGGCTCGCGCAGCCTTTGCCGGCTTATATGGTTCTGCCGAATTCGTTGGGCCGGCTACAACAAGCTGGCCAGTATCCGCGGCCGGGCGAACACGCTGGTTGGTTGGGGCAACGCTTCAATCCGTTGACGACGCAGATCGATAAGAAATCGCTGACGGACAATCCGTATTGGCGCGATTGTTCGGACGAAGAATTGACGTTTCAGATCGCGGGAATGGCGGCGCGCGATGGCGTGACTCTCGATCGCTTGCACGGCCGTCAGTCGCTGCTGGAACAGTACAACGACCAGCGGCGTTTGGCCGACCGGCTGGCGGTGACCTCGAACTTCGATGCCTTTCGTCAACGAGCCTTCGCGCTCGTCACTTCGGAGAAGACGCGCGAGGCGCTCAACATCCGCCGCGAATCGGACGCGTTGCGTGATCGGTACGGTCGTCATCTGTTTGGGCAATCGTGCCTGATGGCTCGGCGGCTCGTGGAAGCCGGCGTGCGATTCGTCACGGTGCATTACGACTGTGTGGACGGATATAGCTGGGATTCGCACCGCAACAGTGACGACGTGAAGAAGCATCTGTTGCCGACGTTCGATCAAGCTTACGCGGCGCTGTTGGATGATTTGGACCAGCGCGGTTTGCTGGACGAGACGTTGGTTGTCGCCACGGGCGAGATGGGACGGACTCCGAAAGCGAACGCCAACTGGGGTCGCGATCATTGGAGCACGTTGTTCCCGGCCGTGCTCGCCGGAGGCGGTGTGATCGGCGGACGCGTGTACGGCAAGTCGGATAAGGACGCCGCGTATCCGATCGAAAACCGAGTGACGCCGGAGGATTTGGCGGCAACCATTTATCACGCGCTCGGTATCTCGCCCGAGTTTCGCGTGCTGAACGCCGAGAATCGACCGACGCCGATTGTTGAAGGCGGCAAGCCGGTGACGGCTTTATGGAGTTAGCTACGCGGCGGCTCGCCGGCTTTGCGTCGCTCTCTCAAGTCGATCGAGAACGGCCGTGGCTGTCTTGGCGGTCGCGCCGGTCACCAGCACTTCGTCGCGCAGCCGCAACAGTTCGTTTCGCGCGGCGGCCAACTCGTTCGCGTCGCTCAGCCAACGAGCCAGAATCGCCGTCATTTCGCGTTCGTCCCGGTCGATTTTCGTAATCGAGAGAAACTCGGGCATCACCGCGCGGCCGGCCATCAGATTCGGCAACGACATGAACTTGCAAGTCACCAGCAACCGCACGGCCAGATAAAACAATCGCGTGCCTCGGTAGAGAACCACGGCGGGCGTGGCGCGGGCCAGCATCTCCAGGCTGACCGAACCGGAAACCATCAACGCACAATCGGCCGCTTCGATGATGTCCGACGTATGCCCGACGAAGAATTCGAGCGGCAACTGGCGATCCGCCTCGGTCAATTGCGATTCGCACCACTCGCGATGCGCTGGCTTGTAATTCGCTACGAGGAATCTCGCCTGCGGATGCCGCTCGTGCAAACGGCGAGCGACGTTCAGGATCATCGGCCAGTTGTGATGCACCTCATGGTTTCGCGAGCCGGGCAGCAGCGCCAACGTGGGCCTCTCAGGCGCATTGCCTCTCCACCGCGCGACGAATTCGTCGTCCAACGCATGCTCCATCACCTTGTCGAAGAACGGATGCCCGACGTATTGCACCTGCATCCCGCGCTCCGCATACCATGCTGGTTCGAAAGGCAAGCCGCACAGCACGTGGTCGACATATTTCTTCATCCGCCGGATTCGCCAAGGCGCCCAAGCCCAAAGCTGCGGCGGCAAGTAGTAGATGACGGGAATCCCGGCCGCTTTCGCTTTGCGTGCAATCCACCAATTGAAGCCGGGGAAGTCCACAAGGATCACGGCGTCCGGCTTATCCTCGGCGAAGTGCCGTTCGGCTTGTTTCAGCAATCGAAAGAATTGGCCGAGTAACGGCAAGACCCGCAGGAATCCCATCACCGCCAGATTCGTCAGTGTGAACAGGGTTTCACAGCCAGCCGCTTCCATCCGAGGGCCACCGAAACCGCTGAATCGCAGGTCGCCGCGTCGCCGGCGGAGTTCGCGAATCAGCTCCGCCGCATGTTCGTCGCCGCTTGGTTCGCCCACGGAAAAGAAGATGTGCATCGCCCGCTTCCCAGCAGATTAAAAAGAGTTCCGTCTTTGAATCGCATAATCCAGCGCGGAACTTATCGCGGATAACGGGTGAGGCTGTCAACGTGATTCGTTCAAGATAGCGCAACGGCCGAGTGCTGAAAGTGTCACAGCTACCAAGTGCCTTGCCCATAACTGCGAAAGCTCCGTTGAATGCTGGCTCGCACTAGGATGTGGAATCCCGCGACCGAGCGTGCGAGCCGGCTGAGTTCCAAACGACGCTTCGGGATATGCTTGAAACTCGCAAAGCATTTACTGTAAAACGATTTACGAACAAAGCTCAGAGCGAAACCAGGGCAGACAGCGAAATGAGTGAAGCCTGGAAGACCTCCTTAAACTTATGGTGTATGCCAATCCGCAAAAACTTTGCGAAATTACCAGCCATACTCGGGTTGTATTACCTAAACAGGCGTGAGGTGGTTGAAGGAAAGCAGGGCGTGTTTACGCCTGCGTGCCGTGCTATCTGGTGAGGTTGGCAGAAAGTCGAATTGACCGCAACCGACAAACGGTGCCACACATCTGGATCGTGAGGAATGGGCGGTGGTAGTTTTGTCCGCAAAGAGGAACGAAAGTATCGTCATCAATAATGACATTACGATCGTAGTGGTTGAAATCGCGGGGACAAAGGTGCGACTGGGGTCGAAGCTCCGAAGGAAGTTCCTGTCCACCGCCGCAGGAATCTGACGCGATCAAACGCAATCAGGAAGCGGGCGTAAAAGAGGCTCATCCGTTGGACGAAAACTAAACGCGATCCGGTGCATCCCCATCTCATTTCGCGACTGACCAGCCGAACTCGCATCCCGCTGACCATTACGCTGTCGCCGAGTTCCCGGTCACGCATTTTGAAGTTGCTCGCGTCACGCGCGAAATTCTAGCTTTCGTCTTCAACACATCGCTTGGGTGGCGATAAACAATTGTCTAACCAATGCATCTTGTTGTTGCAGTCCGTTTATAGGTTCGACTTCCAGATCGCCTGAACGATTTGACAGTACTCTTGCGGCGTTACATGGCCCGCGAAGCGCCAGTCGGTTGGTCGCAGCGCCATTTCCGTCAGGATGCGGAAGTTGGATGGAGCCAGTCTTGAAGCCGCCGATTCGGCGGCTTGACGCGACGATCGCGACCTGGCCACAACCAGGATACGCTGACGCCACTGGCGGGAATCGCGACTGTTGATCCTTGGTTACGACAACTTCCGTCAAGCCGGCGTCAACCGGACTACCGGGCTCGATGCTGCCGAGCGAATTCCCGCAGGATTGGAGCAAGCGATCCAGCGCACTTGTCGATGGTTGTTTGACCGCCAGCACGCGGACGGCCATTGGTGCGGTGAGCTTGAAGGCGATTCAATCCTGCAAAGCGAGTACATTCTGCTGTTGGCTTGGCTCGGCGAAGAGCGGACGGAGCCAGCGTTGCGGGCGGCTCGCCGGCTGCTCGAACAGCAGAATCCTGACGGCGGCTGGGGAATGTTTCCCGGCAGCGAGATGGACATCAGCGCGAGCGTCAAAGCGTACTTCGCGTTGAAGTTGACTGGCCACGACCCGCAGTCACGCCCCTTGCGTTTGGCCCGCGAAGCAATCTTGCGTGGCGGAGGCGCTGACCGCGTGAACAGCTTCACACGTTTCTATCTCGCGCTACTCGGGCAGATCGACTATCGCCATTGTCCGGCGGTGCCGCCCGAAGCCGTGCTGTTGCCGAAATGGTCGCCGATCAACATCTATCGAGTCAGCGCGTGGTCGCGCACGATTCTGGTTCCGTTGGCGATCATGTGGGCGTTTCGGCCAGCGCGAGAGTTGCCGGCCGACTTGGGAATCGACGAATTGATGCTGGAGCCGCCCGAGCGATGGCCGGCGCTGCGTTGTCCCGGTCGATCGGGACGTCGAAAATTCTTTTCGTGGGAGAGCTTGTTTCAGATCACGGACAAATCGCTGAAGCTGGCCGAGCGAATCGGTTTCCGGCCGCTTCGCCGGCGAGCGTTAAGCGTGGCGCGGCAGTGGATGCTCGACCGTTTCGCGGACAGCGACGGGCTGGGCGCGATCTTTCCGCCGATCGTGTGGAGCTGGATCGCGCTGCGATGCCTTGGCTACGAAAACAACAGTCCGGAAGTGCGCGAATGCCGCCGGCAGCTTGAAGATTTGATGTTATCGGACAGCGACGACGGCCCCGTGCGTTTGCAGCCATGCAAGTCGCCGGTGTGGGATACGGCCATCACGTTGCGAGCTTTGGCCGGCGCCGGATTCGGTGCGAATCATCCGGACGCTCGCCGCGCCATCGATTGGTTGCTGGACCGTGAAGTTCGCTCCGCGGCGACTGGTCAGTACGTGCGAGCAGAACCAGGCGGTTGGTTCTTCCCGAGTAAACAGGTTCTATCCCGACAATCGACGACACCATCATGGTGATGATGGCGCGACGATCAACGCGTGCGGTTGAATCAACAGGTCAAGCGTTGAATCACGAGCGAATGAGCGATTGGAAAACCCGGCGGAACTCGACGCCCGCGCAGAGGCCGCTGCCAACGAGCTCGGCGATGGACTCTGGCCATGCAGAACCGCGACGGTGGTTGAGGCGCGCGCTGATCGCGACAACGATTGCGAACTGCTCTGCCATGTGCCGTTCGCCGACCACAACGCCATGATCGATCCCCAGCTACGCCAGATCAGCCACGGCGCGTCTTCGGATCGCTGGCGCCCGTTCGGAGATTCGCCGGGTGACACGGCGGTCGAGCGAAAGCGATCGCTTACGCGGGTACAAGAGTTCGACGGAAGCTGGTACAGGCGGCGGGGTGTGAACTGCATCTACGGCACTTGGCAAACCATTGTGGGGCTGGTGCGAATCGGCGTGCCGATCGACGATCCGATGATTCAACGCGCCGCCGATTGGCTCGAACGGCATCAGCAATCCAATGGCGGCTGGGGCGAGTCGGCTCGCAGCTACGAAGACGCGCGTTATCGCGGCCGAGGCCCGGCAACGCCTTCGCAAACCGCCTGGGCCTTGTTGGGTTTAATTGCGGCGGGACGAGCCGAACATGGTTGCGCGCGGCGCGGCGTCGACTATTTGTTGGCTGAACAACGACCCGATGGCAGTTGGGACGAGACCGAGTTCACCGGCACCGGCTTTCCGCTGGTCTTTTATTTGCGATACCACATGTACCGCATCTACTTCCCGCTGCTGGCGCTAACGGATTGGCGTCAAGCGATCTCTCGCGATACATAGACAAGGATGTGGCAATGTCGGTCCCCGTTTCGCAAATGTGGCGAGTGGCGACGTATGTGATCAGCCAGCGACTTCGCGGCCGGCGGCGATATCCGCTGGTGCTAATGTTAGAGCCACTGTTTCGCTGCAATTTGGCGTGCGCGGGCTGCGGCAAGATTCAACATCCGACCGAAACGCTTCGCCGCCATTTGACGCCCGAACAATGTTTTCGAGCGGCGGAGGAATGCGGAGCTCCGATCGTTTCGATTCCGGGCGGCGAGCCGTTGTTGCATCCGCAAATGGACGAGATCGTCGCTGGTTTGGTGGCGCGGAAGAAGTTCGTTTATCTCTGCACGAATGCGATCAAGCTCGAAGAGTCGTTGTCGCGTTTTCAGCCGTCGAAGTATTTGGCGTTCTCCGTCCATCTGGATGGCCCACGCGAGATCCACGATCACGCCGTCTGTCGCGACGGAGTATACGACACAGCGGTGCGAGCGATCCGAGTGGCTCGCCAGCGCGGTTTTCGCGTCACGACGAACACCACGTTGTTTGCGGGCGTGGATGTCGAGCGGATGCGCGGTCACTTCGACGAACTGATGCGTTTGGGCGTCGAGGGCATGATGATTTCGCCCGGATACAGCTATGAGAAAGCGCCGGACCAGCAGCACTTTCTGCGTCGAGAGCAAACGCATTCGCTGTTTCGGCGATTGTTGGCGAACCGGCCTCGAGCTTGGCGATTCAATCAGACGCCGCTGTTTTTGGAGTTTCTGCGAGGCGCCTGGTCGCTCGACTGCACGCCGTGGGGCAATCCAACTTACAATTTGTTCGGCTGGCAACAGCCTTGTTATCTATTGGACGAAGGTTACTGTCAGTCGTTCGACGAACTGATGGAGCGCACCGACTGGAGCCAGTATGGCCACGCCAGTGGCAATGCGAAGTGCCGCGATTGTTTAGTCCATTGCGGCTTCGAGCCGAGTGCGGTCGAGGCGACATTTGGAAGCTGGCGAGGTTTCGCGGCGACCGTGCGGCTGGTGCTGGGCGGTTCGCGCGACGAGCCAGTTTCGGAGACGGATCGGCCGGCGTTTGGCCATCCGGTGACGAATCCGCCCCATTTCGCTCGAACCAATCACGAACCCAAGCAGCTCGTGTCGCTGCAACTACCGGATTGAGATCATGCTGCTGCGCTGGCTGGTAACGCAATACGTTCGACAAGCCGCGCAGGAGAAACTGCGCGAAGTCGTGGTCGACACGGCTCGCCAACATCTGGAAAACCAAACCGGAGGCGGGCATTCGGGCGGCGGCCGTCACGAGGCGGGTGAAGCCGACGAGCCGTTCGTGTGCGGCGGCGCCGTGTTATTTGCTTTGGGGATCGAAGCGGGCGGGTTGAACGACCTGCTTCAGCAAGCTCGGACGAGCCGCGGTCCCGGTTGGAAAGGCACGTCGGGAAACTTACGAGGGCGATCGCTGCTGGTCGCGGAAACCGGTGTCGGGCAATCCAGTGCCGCCGAAGCCACGAGACGACTGATCGGCGAATTCAAGCCGCCGTGGATCGTTTCCACTGGCTTTGCCGGATCGCTAACACCCGACATTCGCCGCGGCGGAATCGTGCTTGTCGACAACATCGTCGATGAACATGGCGAGCAAATCGACACCGGGCTGGCCATCGATCCCGCAACGGTTTCCGCCGCGCGAGGCGTTTTCATGGGC
The DNA here is from genome assembly GCA_041399085.1 of Pirellulaceae bacterium. Taxonomy (GTDB): domain Bacteria; phylum Planctomycetota; class Planctomycetia; order Pirellulales; family Pirellulaceae; genus JAWKTM01. The sequence continues at coordinate 165 of JAWKTM010000123.1, read as the reverse complement.
CGGCTGCTAACCGTCGATCGGTTAGTGCGCCGGCGCGAAGAGCGAGCGCGATTGGCGGAGACGTACTCGGCCGACGTTTGCGACATGGAAACGATGGCGGTGGCTCGTGTCTGTCGCGAGCGCGGCGTTCGGTTTCTGGCCGTCCGGATCGTCAGCGACGGAATC
>JAWKTM010000122.1:0-9603 GCA_041399085.1 Pirellulaceae bacterium | reverse complement strand
CTGGCCAAGCTCGAAACGGAACTCACCGCCGCTCAGCAAGCGGCTCAAGCCGCCGAGCAACCGCTTCGGGCCGTGGCGTTTTCGCCCGATAGTCGACAACTGGCGACCGGCGGCGACATGGGCGTCGTCCACACTTGGGATGCTGAGACGGGCAAGGCCGTGGCGAGTTGCGTCGGGCACGTCGGCCCAATCGTTTCGCTGGCTTTCCGTGATGCCGATACGATCCTGACCGGATCGTCCGACAAGTCCGCCGGCATGTGGAATCTGAATCCAGGGTGGATGCTCGAACGAACGATCGGTTCGATCGACGATCCGGCGACTTTGATCAACCGCGTCCCGGCATTGTCATTCAGCCCCGACGGCAAGCTGTTAGCGACTGGCGGCGGCGAGCCTTCGCGGACGGGTGAGCTCAAGGTTTGGAACGTCGCCGATGGCAAGGCGGTGATGTCCGTGCCAGAAGCTCACACCGACGCGATCTTCGGCGTTTGCTTCTCGCCCGATTCCACGCGCGTGGCTTCCGGAGGCGCGGACAAATATGTGCGGATGTTCGACATTGCGACCGGCGAACAATTGCGAACGTTCGAGGGGCACACGAACCACGTGCTGGGTGTGAATTGGCGAGCCGACGGTCTGCGGCTGGCCAGTTGCGGGGCCGATAATTCGCTGCGGATTTGGAACGCCGAGAACGGCGACCGGGTTCACATCATCGAGAACTTCGGCAAGCAGGTCAGCAGCGTGCGATTCATCGGCCAAAGCGTCAACACGATTTCATGCTCGGCCGATAAGACGACGCGAATGCACAACAGTGACAACGCCCAAAACTTCCGCAACTTCACCGGCGCGACCGATTTCCTCTACAGCGCCGACGCTTCGCCCGATGGCCAGTTCGTAATCGCCGGCGGCTTCGACAGTGTGCTGCGAGTGTGGAACGGAACGAATTCGCAAGTCATCCACGAGCTCGCGCCACCCAGCGAATCAACGCCGTCCGGCGAAACCGTCGCCACGCAATAACCGCCCGCACCTGCGGCCGGGCAGCCAAAATGTCCGGCCGCATCCCGTTTTTCGTCGCGCTCGGCGCAGGTCTCGCGCTCGGCGCAGGTCTCGCGCTCGGCGCAGGTCTCGCGCTCGGCGCAGGTCTCCCGACCTCGCCGAGATCGCCGACCGAAGGTCTCCTCGTAGCGCCGGGAGACCTGCGGTCAAAAAGCGTGCGGGGTCGGGAGACCCGCGCACAGCGCGGCGCGTGAAAATGTGCCTGGGGTCGAATACGTGCCTGGGGTCGAGCAAAGCGAGCCCCCAGACGAATCGCGCGACACCGGCTTGTTGCGAAAGACGACAAGTCGGCTATGCTGCCGGCTTAATTGACGGGCCGGCTAACCACGAGAGTCTCGATCATGTCCGAAAGCGAACCGCAATCTCTGTACGAGCGACTGGGCGGCATCTACAACATCGCGGCCGTGGTGGACGACTTTATCGAGCGGATCATGGACAACCCGCGGCTGAATGCGAACGCCAAGGTGGACGAGGCGCATCATCGGGTGTCGCGCGCCGGCTTCAAGTATCTGGTGACCGAGATGGTCGGCTGGGCCACGGGCGGCCCGCAACAATACACGGGCAAAACGATGCTCGACTCGCACCAGCATCTGGACATCACCGAACGGGAATGGGAAGTGTTCTGCGGCGACTTTCAGGCGACGTTGGACAAGTTCCAAGTGCCGCTGGCCGAGCAGGCCGAGTTGTTCGCGATCGTGCAGAGCACCAAGGGCGACATCGTGATGAAGCCGAAGTCGTGAAACAGCTCGGGTGGCACGCCCTGAATCTTCGAAGGGCGTGGCGCGCTCGGCGTAGGTCTCCCGACCTCGCCGAAACCATCGACCGAAGGTCTCCTCGCAGCGACCAGAGACGGAGACCTGCGGTCAAAAGCGTGCGGGGTCGGGAGACCCGCGCACAGCGCGAGACGGAGGCGTGCGGTGATTTCTTCCGCTACCGCGTCGATTTCCGCAATTTACCGGGGCATTTCTTGAGTTGACGCGGTCGTTTCTCGAACTACCGACGTCGTTTCTTGAACTACCGACGTCGTTTCTTGAGCTACCGGGCCCATTTCTTGAGCTACCGGGCTCATTTCTTGACCTACCGGGCCCATTTCTTGGCGCGCCGAGGCGATTTCTCGATCAACCGCTGTCACTTCTTGACGTGCCGGGTGCCTTTCTTGAACTACCGCACCAATTGCTTGAACTACCGACGTCGTTTCTTGAGCTACCGAATCGGTTTCTTGACGTACCGCGGCCGTATTTCGGGGTAACCGGCCCGTTGAACCGTGTCCGGAAACCGGGGCGCTTGCGCACCGCCGCTTCCAGGTTCAATCGTGCGACTTCGCCGGTTGTTTCACCGTCAGCACCGGGCATTTCGCGTGACGCACGATCGACTCGGTCACGCTGCCCATCAACAGGCGCGACAAACCGGTCCGGCCGTGCGAACCGAGCACGATCATCTCGACCTGCTCTTCCTCGGCCAATCGCACGATTGCGTCCGCCGGGTCGCCCGCCACCAAATGATGCTCGAACGGCACGCTCTCGTCCGTCGGCTTCACCTGTTGCAGCATCGCCTTCAAATCCTCGGTCATCGGATTCGGCATGCCGTAATACATCTCGCCCGCGCTATAGACGGCCGGCGGTTCCTCGACGTGGGCGATCAGCAGCTTGGCGCCTTGATCGCGAGCCAGCGACGTGGCCATCTCCAATGCGGCGTCTCCGGTGTGCGAAAAGTCCGTCGGGAAGAGAATCTTGCGGTGGTTCATCGGTCGGCCTTGAGGTTGGGAAACAGTGAGTCGCCGCGAGTGCGATTCGTCCAGCGAACGCGGCTCGCTGCCATGCCATCGCTGGCTTCATTCGTACCATTAGCCGTTGCCGCTGGCAAGCAACATCAATTGCCAAACGACGATCGCCAAACCAAGCGGGATCACCCAGTAGGCAAAGTAGTGCAGCTTGCCACGCTCGATCCAGCGAATCAGCCAAGCCAGCGAAACCAAGCCGACGGCGAACGCCACGACCGCTCCGGCGAGCAACAACGACGGCGGCGCGTCCAGCGACTTGGCCTCGACCAAATCCTTCAGCTCCAAAACCGTCGCGCCGCCGATCACCGGGATGGCTAACAGAAACGAGAACGTCGCGGCCGCTCGCCGATGCAAACCGACCAACAACCCGGCCACGATCGTCGAGCCGCTGCGCGAGATGCCGGGCAACAAAGCGAACGCTTGAAAGCAGCCGATCACGAGCACCGCCTTGTAGCTCAGCTTCGAGTAGTCGTCTTCGCCGCCTTCCCTGCCGGAGATCAGCAGCAACATCAGGCCGGTGACCGGCAACATGCAGCCCGCCAACAACGGGCTCTCCAGCAGCGATTCAAACTGCGTCTTGACGATCACGCCCAGCACCGCCGCCGGAATCGTGCCGACGATCAACAGCGGGATCACTCGCCGATCCGCGCCGATCAACCTCCAGATACGACGCCAATAGAACACCAGGATCGAGATCAGCGTTCCGCCGTGCAGCACGATATTCACGTCGGCGCTGGCGGCTTCGGCCGTGGCGTCGCCCGCGTGAAACAACGCCGAGACCACAACCAGATGTCCCGAAGAGCTAATCGGCAGAAACTCGGCCACGCCTTGCACCACGGCCAAGGTCAATATTTCCAGCGTCGTCATGACTTGGGTTCGCCGCCTTTGCGATGAATGTGTCGTTCCGTGACAGCCGCGCGGATCGTGCTTCCAGCGCGCGGCCCTAATCTACAGGACGCCACCCGTTTTCGCCCAGCGACATTCGGCCCGTTTAGTGGACTCGCAAAACGCGGCGCGGTAACCTGATTCACTGCTCACCCGCATTACCTGCCTCACAAGTTTCCTCGGGAGTTAACCTGCCATGAATCATCGTTTCGGAACGTTCGCGTTGACATTGTGTTTGGGATTGCTCGTCGCGGCCGGCTCGGCACAAGCCGAATTGAAGGTGGGCGACGACGCTCCGGCGTTCGAGATGCAAGGAAGCGACGGGAAGACCTATAAATCGTCGGACTTCAACGGCAAGCAGGCCGTGGTGATCGCTTGGTTCCCGAAGGCTTTCACCGGCGGTTGCACGAAGCAATGCAAGGCCATGCGCGAGCAAGGCGACAAGCTGCGAGCCTACGACGTGGCGTACTTCACGGCCAGCGTCGACGATCAGCCGACCAACGCCAAGTTCGCCAAATCGCTGGGCTTGGATTATCCGATTCTGTGCGACCCGGAGAAGTCGGCGGCGAAAGCTTTCGGCGTCGTGAACGCACAACGCGGCGTGGCTCAACGCTGGACGTTCATCATCGGCAAGGACAACAAGATCCTGGCCATCGACAAGTCGGTGAACACCACGAATCACGGCAACGACGTGGCCGCCAAGTTGGACGAGCTGGGCGTCGAGAAGAAGAAGTAAGCTGTTCGTTTGGCCGGTCGCTCGGTAGTTCAATCGGCCCGATGCGAAAGACAATTGGTATTTGCGCCCAGCGCTGACGTGCGGGGGAGCCGGTCCGAGACTGGCTCCCCTTTTTTCGTAAACGCCCGTTTTGTGCCACGCCGCACACTTGAGCGGCGAGCGGTGTCGCACATCCGCACGCTGGCAGCACGCGGTTTTGCGCAAAACCCAAACAACCGGCTGCTTTGGGCGGCTCGGTCACGCCCGGCATTCTCTTTGCGTTCCGATGCCGCCGCGCGGGTGCGCCAGCGCGCCGACCCCGCTCGAAACGTCTGAATCGTAAGAGTCCCCGGAGAGCTTGCGTCTCCGGCTTAACCGATCTCCTGGTGGAACCGGGAATCGAATTGTGCGAGGTAACGATGGTGAAGCAACGGAAGTTTGTGACGGTAGACGGCAATGAAGCGGCGGCTCATATTGCCCATCTGACGAATGAAGTCATCGCCATTTATCCGATCACGCCCGCCTCGCCAATGGGCGAGTTGGCCGACGCTTGGTCCGCGGCGCGGCGGCCGAATCTGTGGGGCGTGGTTCCCGAAGTGATCGAGATGCAAAGCGAGGGTGGCGCGGCCGGCGCGGTACACGGCGCTTTGCAGACCGGCGCTCTGACGACCACGTTCACGGCGTCGCAGGGCCTGCTGTTGATGATTCCCAATATGTACAAGATCGCGGGCGAGCTGACGCCGACCGTGTTTCACGTGGCGGCTCGAGCGATCGCGACGCATGCCCTGTCGATCTTCGGCGACCATAGCGATGTGATGTCGGTGCGCCAGACCGGTTGGGCGATGCTGTGTTCGTCGACGGTGCAAGAGTCGCATGATTTCGCGCTGGTTTCGCAAGCCGCGACGCTCTCGAGCGCGCGTGCCGTTCCTGCATTTCTTCGACGGTTTCCGCACGTCGCACGAAGTAAACAAATCGAGCTGCTGGACAACGAAGATGTCCGCGCGTCAGTCGACAGATTCACTGGTGCGAGCTCATCGCGATCGAGCGGCGCCGACAGCGAACATCCGGTGCTACGCAGCGGCGCAGAATCCCGATGTGTTCTTCCAAGCATGAAAGCGGCCAACCCGTTTTACGGCGCTGCCCGATATCGTCCAAGCAACGATGGACGAACTGGCCCAACTCACCGGCCGCTCGTACAAGAGATCTTCGAGTATGTCAGCGCGGCCGACGCCGAACGGGTGATCGTGATGGGCTCGGGAGCCGGCGGCCGAAGAAGCGGTCGCGGCCTTAAACGAGCAAGGCGAAAGTCCAGGGCTGGTGATCGTGAGGCTGTTCCGACCGTTCGATGTGAGTCGCTTCGTCGACGCTTTGCCCCAACCGTGAAGCATCGCGGTGCTGGACCGCACGAAGGAACCGAGGCGCGCGATCGGCGAACCACTGTATCAAGACATCGTCACGGCCTTGACCGAACATCGTGCTTCGGCGGCGGGTAGCAATCTGTCAATTGCGCGGTGATCGCAGGCCGCTATGGATTGTCGTCCAAGGAATTCGCGGCGATGGTCAAAAGCGTGTTCGAGCAACTGAGCGTCGAGTCGCCGAAGCAGCACTTCACGATCAGTATTCGCGACGACGTTACGCGGCTCAGTTTGGATTGGGACAGCGACTTCAACACCGAATCGTCCGACGTAATTCGGGCCGTGTTTTACGGGCTGGGCAGCGACAGGAACGTTAAGAACCAACCGTTTCGGTGAAGATCATCAGCGAGAACACGTCGCTGTACGCCCAGGGCTATTTCGTTTACGACTCGAAGAAGGCTGGCTCGGTTACCACTTCGCACCTGCGATTCAGCCCGCGGCCGATGATCGACATGTTTGGTTTCGCGAGCCAACTTCGCGTGAAGCTGCCATCAGTTCTCCCGTTCCTGGAACGCATCGACGTGCTGGCCCAAGCCGAGCCGGGCGACGTTCCTGTTGAACAGCCCGTACGCGGCCGACGAGGTGTAGGACCATCTGCCTCAAAAGTGCAGCAGGCGATCATCGACAAGCGGCTGAAGTTCTACGTGGTCTGACGTATCAAAGTCGCTTCCGAAGCCGGCATGGGGCAGCGGATCAATACGGTGATGCAAACGTGTTTCTTTGCATTGGCCAACATCTTGCCGCGCGGCAGGCGATCGAAGAGATCAAGCTGGCGATTAAGAAAGACCTATGCGAAGCGCGGCGAAGTGGTTCTGCAACGCAACGCTACGCGGCGGTCGACGCCTCGCTGGCCGCGGCTGCATGAAGTGCAAGTGCCGACAGCCGTGTCAGCACCGCACTTTCGTCGCTTGCCGCCAATCAGCGCCGACGCTCCGGACTTCATACAGCAGTGACCGCGATGATCGCCCAGGGCAAGGCTGCTGCCGGTCAGCGCCTGCCGGTCGACGGCACTTTCCCGACCGGCACCAGGATTTCGAGAAACGTGGCATCGCCGTCGAAATTCAATCTGGGACGCCGACATCTGCAGTGCGGTTTTTGTGCTCGTTGGTTTGTCCGCACGCCGCGATTCGCAAGAGGTGTTCGGCGAAGGCGCCCGCAGCCGCCGCGCTCGGCCCGGCTTCGTCACGAAAGCGTGGAGCGGCAAGGAAACCAGCGGCGATCGAATGACGATTCAAGTCGCGCCCGGACGATTGCACGGGCTGCGGCGTCTGTGTGGATGTCTGCCCGGCTCGCAGCAAGGAAGCCGTGAAGCATAAGGCGATCAACATGTCGCCGAAGCTGGAGCATCTGGATCGCGAGCGAACGAACTTCGACTTCTTCCTGTCGCTGCCGAAGCCTTGATCGCCGGCAGGTGAAGTCGGATACGATCAAGGGATCGCAGGTGTTCGAGCCGTTGTTCGAGTTCTCCGGTGCCGTGTGCCGGTTGCGGCGAGACGCCGTATCTCAAACTACTCGGTTGTTCGGCGACCGCACGCTTTAGTGGCCAACGCCACCGGATGCTCGTCGATTTTCGGCGGCAATTTGCCGACAACTCCGTGGAGCGTCAACGGCGCTCAAGGTCGCGAGCCGGCGTGGTCAAATTCGCTGTTCGAGGACAACGCCGAGTTCGGCTTGGGCATGCGGCTGGCGGCCGATCAACGCACCGATTACGTTCACCACTTGCTGCGACAGATGGCGTCGCCGTGGGGGCGATCTGGTTGGCGAGCTGTTGAACTCGCCACAAACGACCGAAACCGAAGTAGCCGCGCGCGCAGGCGCGTGGCCTTGCTGCGACGACGATTGGCCGAGGGCAACGGCACGATCGCGGTCGCCTGACCGGAACTGGCCGACTTCCTGGTTCGCCGCAGCGTCTGGATCGTTGGCGGCGACGGTTGGGCTTATGACGGTGGATTCAGCGGGCTCGATCACGTGCTGGCTTCAGGCCGCGACATCAATGTGCTGGTGCTCGACACGGCGGTTTACTCGAACACAGGCGGCCAATCGTCCAAGGCGACGCCCGTTCAGCCGTGACCGAAATTCGCCGCAGCCGGCAAACAGATTCGCAAAGAGATCTGGGGATGCTGGCGGTCTCTTACGGGTAGCTCCGTCGCTCAGATCGCCGTGGGGAGCGAACCCGGCACGCGACGATCCGAGCGTTCTTGGAAGCCGAATCATCACGATCGTCGCTGATCTTGGCCTATAGCCACTGCATCGCGCACAGCATCCGATATGACCACTTCGATGACACGCGCATCAAAAGGACGCCACGAAATCGGGCTTCCTGGCCGATCTATCGGTACGATCCGCGATTGGCCCATCACGGCGAGAGACCATTCCGCCTGGACAGCCGCAAGCCGACGATGCCGTTCGCTGAATTCGCCAAGCAGGGCTCGCTTCGCCATATTTGGCGCGTGGCAACTGACGAGCTCAAAGCTGTTCCAACTGGCGCAGCAAGACATCGACGACCAATGGCACTATTACGAACAACTTGCCGGCGTCGAGCGTGAGGTTTCATCCGCCGCCGTAACGGCCGCCGCTGCCGTGGAAGGGAGCGAATCATGAGCACGGTTGATCTATCGACTCGCTATCTCGGCTTGCATCTGAAGAATCCGCTGATCGCTTCGGCGTGTCCGATGACGGGCAACGTCGACACGCTGCAATCGCTGGAACAAGCCGGCGCGGCCGCGGCCGTATTGCCGTCGCTGTTTGAAGAACAGATCACACACGAAGAGCTGGAGATTCATCGGCTGTACGAATACTCCAGCGAAGCGTTCGCCGAGTCGCTTAGCTATTTCCCGGAGCTGGAAGATTACAACACCGGCCCGGACGCTTATTTGCGGCACGTTTCCCAGGCGCGCGAGGCCGTGAAGATTCCGATCATCGGCAGCTTGAACGGCTCGTCGCGCGGCGGCTGGATTCACTACGCCCAGTCGATCGAACAAGCCGGTGCGAACGCGCTCGAGCTGAATATCTACTTCGTGCCGACCGACGCACAGATGAGCGGCGCGGATGTCGAGCGGCGGTATCTTGAGCTGGTTTCAGCGGTCCGCAAGTCGATCTCGATTCCGCTGGGTGTGAAGATCGGCCCCTATTTCAGCAGCTTGCCACATTTCGCTCGGCAATTGATCGACGCCGGCGCGGATGGATTGGTGTTGTTCAATCGCTACCTCGAACCGGACATCAATCTGGACGAGTTGGCGATCGAACCGAATCTGGTTTTGAGCAGCCGGCATGAATTGCGGTTGCCGTTGCGTTGGATCGCCATTCTGCGCGACCAATTGGCGTCGACCTCGATCGCGGCCACCAGCGGCGTGCATTTCGCCGAGGACGTAATCAAAGCGTTGCTGGTCGGCGCCGATGCCGTGATGATGGCGTCGGTCATCTTGCGATACGGTCCCTCGTGTTTGCATAAGTTGCTCGAAGAAGTCGGCCATTGGATGGTTTCGCGTGAGTACGAATCGGTCGAGCAGATGAAGGGAAGCATGAGCCGCGGCAAATGCGACGACCCCAGCGCGCTCGAACGATCCAACTATATGAAGGCGCTGATCTCCTTCACCGACCGCCGCGAAGTATCCAACCTGTACGGACAGCATCAGTAAACGGCCAATCGCACCGACTTCAAAAGTCCCGCTCCGCTCGCCGTGTCGCGAGTACGAGTACGAATTACCAAGCCCGGGAGAACGAGGCTCCCGCCGAGCCAAACCCGCGCTGTGCGCGGG
>JAWKTM010000121.1:0-9676 GCA_041399085.1 Pirellulaceae bacterium | reverse complement strand
GACAAAAAATACCAGCACGCAGCGCAAGCAAGTGAATTCGCCGACACACTCGCTCGCGCGTCGTGCTCGTATTTCGGTATATTCTCATCTGCCGGTCGCCTTAGGAGGGCGAGACGATGAAGCTGCAAACCTATTCGCGACGTTGCGAACTGCCCGTCGATGCCGACGCGGCATTCGCTTGGCATGAACAACCGGGTGCGATCGATCGGCTGCTTCCGCCCTGGGAAAACATGCAAGTGGAACGGCGGACCGGCGGCTTGCACGCGGGGGCCGAAGTGGTGCTGGTGAATCGGCTTGGGCCGCTGCGGTTACGCTGGCTGGCCGAGCACGTGGCGTATCAACCGCCGCGGCTGTTCGAGGACGTTCAGCGTCGCGGGCCGTTCGCTCATTGGGATCACCAACACCGCTTTTCGTCCGAAGCCGGTGGCGGCGCGTCGCTCGAAGATCATGTCGAATACGCCGTCCCAGGCGGTTGGTTGGGCCAAGCGGTCGCGGGCGGTTTCGTTCGTCGCCAATTGGATCGAATGTTCGCCTATCGTCACGAAACCACGGTTGCCGACTTGTCGCTTCATCAACGTTATCGGGAGAAGGGTTTGATGCGAGTTGCCATCACCGGTTGTTCTGGGTTGGTCGGTTCGGAGTTGAAGTCGCTGTTGACGACCGGCGGTCACGAGGTGCGAGCGATCACGCGCCGCCGCCAGAATGAAGGCGACATCGAATGGGATATCGCGGCCGGGCGAATCGACGCCGAGCAGCTCGAAGGGCTCGACGCCGTGGTGCATTTGGCTGGCGAGAACATCGCGGCCGGTCGCTGGAACGCCAAGCAAAAGGCCAAGATTCGCGACAGTCGCATTGAGGGAACTCGGCTGCTGTGCCAGACGCTGGCCGGCTTGCAGCACAAGCCCAAGGTGTTGGTCGCGGCGTCCGCCACGGGTTTCTACGGCGATCGCGGCGACGAAGTCCTGACGGAAGACAGCCCGCCGGGCGACAACTTTCTGGCCGACGTTTGCCGCGAATGGGAAGCTCAGACCGACGTCGCCAAGCAAGCCGGCATCCGTGTTGTGAATCTGCGTTTCGGCATGATCTTGAGCCCGAAGGACGGAGCGCTAAAGAAGATGTTGTTGCCCGCCAAATTGGGCGGCGGTCGGTTGGGAAGCGGCCGGCAATACTGGAGCTGGATCGGGTTGGACGATGCGGCCGGCGCGATCCATCACGCGCTGATGACCGATTCGCTCTCGGGCCCGGTCAACGCCGTCGCGCCGAATCCGATGACGAACTCCGAATTCACGAAGGTGCTGGGGCGCGTGATCTCGCGACCCACGATCCTGCCCGCGCCGGCCTTTGGTCTGAAACTGGCATTGGGCCAAATGGCCGACCAACTGTTGCTGGCCAGTTGCCGGGCGGTTCCGGACCGGCTGCAACAATCGAACTACGAGTTTCGTCATCCGACGCTCGAAGGCGCCCTGCGATTCCAACTGGGGCGATGATGACGCCGCCGCGCACGGCTCAGCCGTCAACCTCTCAATCGACGCGCCTCATTCGTCCGACTGCACTTCCATCGTTTGCCCTTCGGCTTCCACGACATCGCCGATGTGCAGCTTTCGCGAACGGCGCGTCTCCACCTCGCCGTTCACTTTCACATAGCCGGCCTGGATCAGCACTTTCGCTTGGCCGCCCGTGCCGACGACTCCGCTCAGCTTGATGAATTGGTCCAGGCGAATCGTTTCAGGTTCGTCGCTCATCGCGAGATTCTCGGCGGAACGGTGGTGGAACAGTCCTTCGGACGAGCCATCAATCGCGCGGGCGAGCCACGACGCGGTGGAAATGCAACTGCACTTCGCGGCTGACCACGCGCCGCACGCCTTCGACCAGACATCGCGGCTCGTTGTCTTCCTGACCGATTCGGATCACATCGTCCAACTTGATGCCGGGCGGCACGGTGTAGGTGGACTGATTGATGATCTGATTGCCGGCGTCCAATTCGGGCACAATGAAATGACACGTGGCGCCGAACGTCAACATCCGACCGGCGTAGGCGTCGTGATAAGGTCGCAGGCCCGGAAAACTGGGCAGCAGCCCGTGATGCAAATTGATGATTCGGCCGCCGGCGTACTTCCAGCACGTGGCGGGCGGAAGCACGCGCATGTAACGAGCCAACACCACGTAGTCGACTTCGTACTGATCCAGCAGGTCGACCAGCCGATCGTCGTTCGCACGGCCCTGATCGTCGCCGACGTGTTCCCATTGAACCCCGAACTGTTCGGCGATCCCGCGGCAAGCGGTGCGGTTGCCGATCATCACGGCCGGCTCGGCGCGAACCTGGCCATCGCGGATCGCGCGCAACAGCGCCAGCGATGTCTCGGGCCGATAGGTGACGCAGATTGCCAGACGCGGTCGAGCGGCTCGTTCTTCGGGCGACCAGACTCGCACCGACAGCTTCTTCATGCTGCCGATTTCGGCCAGCGCCGACCGAATCTCGGGCAGCTTGGCGTCGGGCAACTCGATTCGCAACAGCATCGCGAATAAAGCTTCCTCGTCATGGTCATACATCTGAATCTCGGCGATGTTCGCTCCCTCGCCAGTGACATAATGAATGATCGGGTCGGCCAATCGCACGTTGTCGGGACCGACGGCAGTAATGACGATTTGCATGATCGCTGGTCGTGGGTAGGAAGCAAAAAACGATCGGTGCGGCGACGACGCTCGCCGCGACGACACTAGCCAACCATAGCTTGCCGCCGAAAATCTCGGCAGGCGAGTCAGCTCGGTTCCCACGGCGAGGCCAACCACGACGCCCTACGACTGCCGGATTCGATTGGCTTTTGGTAATCTGACGCTCGCCCCGAATGTGCCGTTTGTAAGGAATGATCGCCATGAATCCACCGATCGCCGTCAAACCGAAACGCGAAGACCTTCAGCCCGGCGAAAACCTGTGCTCGCATTGCACGGCCAAATGTTGTCGCTACTTTGCCTTGCCGATCGACAAACCGGAATCATTCCGCGACTTTGAATTCATTCGCTGGTATCTGTTGCACGATCGAGCCAGCGTGTTTGTCGAGGACGATACGTGGTATTTGCTCGTGCATACGGTGTGCAAACATCTGCAGGACGACCATCGCTGTGGCATCTACGAAACCCGGCCGCAAATCTGCCGCGAGTACACGACCGACGCCTGCGAATACGACGACGATTGGACCTACGAAAAGTATTTTGAGACGCCCGAGCAAATCGAAGAATACATGGAAGCGACCTTGCCGCGCGGACGCAAACAAAGCATCCGCGGCCGGCGGCCGGCGTTGCTGCCGGTGTTGTCGAGTTGAAGCGGCGTGTGGAAGTGATGAAGACGCATGATTGAACCTCGGACTTTGAAAGGCTTCCGCGATTATCTGCCGGAAGCCATGATCCCGCGCGAGCGGTTGATCGAAACGGCTCGGCAAGTTTACCGCTCGTTCGGCTTCAGCCCGATCGACACGCCGACGCTGGAATACCTGGAAGTGCTGACCGGCAAAGGAAGCGACGAGACCGATCGCCAGCTCTACCGGTTCCAAGATCACGGCGGCCGCGACGTCGGCATGCGCTTCGACCTGACCGTGCCGCTGGCTCGGTTCGCCGCCCAGCACATCGGCCAGTTGGGTTTGCCCTTCAAGCGATATCACATCGCCACCGTCTGGCGCGGCGAGAACACGCAGCGCGGCCGCTACCGTGAATTCATGCAGTGCGACTTCGACACGATCGGCACCCTGTCCGTGGCCGCCGACATCGAAACGGCGCTGGTGATTCACGACCTGATGCGAGCCATTGGCTTCGAGCGGTTCACGATCCGCATGAACAACCGCATGGTGCTGAACGGACTGCTCGAAAAGCTGGAACTGGCCGACAAATCCACGGCGATTCTTCGCGCGTTGGACAAGCTGCCCAAGATCGGCCGCGAGAAGGTGGCCGAAGAGATGGCGACCACGGCAGGCACCAGCACCGAACAATCCGATGCGGTGTTGAAGCTCGCGGAATTAAACGGCGACAACGACGAAGTGTTGCGGCGGCTCGATCCATTGGTTTCCGGCAGCGAGAAAGGCGAAGCGGGCGTCGCGCGGCTGGCCGAAATCCTCCGCGGCGTCGCGGCGGCCGGCGTACCGGCCGAGCGGCTACGGATCGACGTCTCGATCGCTCGCGGTTTGGACTATTACACCGGCGCGATCTTCGAGACCTTCTTGGGCGACCTGCCCGGCATCGGCAGCGTTTGCTCGGGCGGCCGATACGACAACCTCGCCGAGCTGTTCACGAAACAACAACTGCCCGGCATCGGCGCGTCGTTGGGCCTTGATCGGCTGCTGGCCGCGATGGAAGAGCTGAAGTTGATCGAGCCGGTGCGCACGCCCGCGCCGGTGTTCGTGCCGTACTTCGACAAGCAGCGGTTGAACGACTACCTGGCGCTCGCGTCGCAAGTTCGTTCGGCGGGCATCGGCGTGGAAGTCTTTCCCGAGCCGAAGAAATTGGGCCAGCAGCTCAAGTACGCCGACCAACGCGGGTTCCGCGTGGCGTTGATCGCCGGCGAGAACGAGCTGAACGAACGCAAGTGCCAAGTCAAAAACTTAGCGACCGGCGACAGCCGCGAAGTGTCGTTGGCCACGGGGTCGGCGGCTTTGGTCGAGGCGATCCAACAAATCTTGATGAAGTGACGGCTTTGCGTCGTCGCGAGGCCGAAGCGGCGGCGATTGTTTCGAGGGATGTTATGGCACGTTGGGTTTCAGTGGCACGGGCTTCCGATTGCCCAGATGGCGAAGGCCGCGAGTTGGTCGCGGACGGGCAAGTGATCGCCCTGTTTCACGTGGCGGGCGAATTCCATGCGCTCGATGGAAGCTGCCCGCATCAGGCCGGTTCGTTGGGGCGCGGCAAGCTGGCTGGCGAGGTAGTGACGTGCCCGCGTCACGGATTGTGCGTTAACGTGAAGACAGGCGACTACGAGATCAGCACGCCCGCCAAGCAACCGCGTTACGCCGTAAAAATCGAGGACGATCAGGTGTTTGTGGACCTAGATTCGCTGGCTTAGGCCGCACGACGCGCGGCCGGTGAAGACGCCGTTGGTCGCGTCGCGGCCCGCCGTCGGCCCGCGATGCCCGTTCGCGAGCCTCGTTAATCCTGAAGGACTTACCTTTTGCTTCGCATTCGTCCGTTCCTCAATACCGACGCTCCGGCCTTGGCGGAAATCTGGCGAGGCCAACCGCCAGCCCGCGCTTTGGTCCAGCCGATGACGCCGGCCCTGTTGGAACGGTACGTGTTTTCAAAACCGTACTTCGACCGCAATCACCTGCTGTTGGCTTTCGATGGCGACTCGCCCGTCGGCTTCGTTCACACGGCTTATGGCCCCAGTGCCGATCTGTCGACGACCGATCCGCGGCAGGGCGTTGTCGCGATGTTGATGGTCGTTCCGCGAAACGATCGAACGGAGTTGGCGGCCGAACTGTTGCGTCAAGCCGAAGCGCGGCTCGCGGCCGACGGAGCTACGTCGCTGACGGCGATCGGATTCTGGCCCAACGCTCCGTTCTATCACGGCATGTACGGCGGCGGCCGGCTGCCCGGCGTGCTGGAATCCGACGCGGCGCTGCTCGGCTGGTTTCAAGCGGCCGGCTATCAGTCGGTGGCTCGACAAGTGGTGATGCGAGCGTCGCTGTCGTCGTTCCGCCCGCTCGTGAATCGGCAACAACTGCAAGTTCGCCGACAGTGCCAAATGACGACGCACCTGGATCCCAATCCCGATTCCTGGTGGGAAGCCTGCACGCTCGGCCAAATGAACCGCACGCGTTTCGACCTCACCGCGCGCGGCGGGCGAATCGTGGCATCCGTGGAATATCTGGACCTGGAGCCACTGGCCAGCAGTTGGGGCGTCCACGCGGCGACGTTGTCGCGAATCATCTGCGAAGCCGATTGCCGCCGTCAGGGGCTGGCCACATTCTTGCTCTGCGAATCGCTCAAGCAGCTCCAGACGCAGGGCTTTACCTTGGTCGAAACCTTGATGGATGAAACCAACCAACCGGCGATCCGTCTTCTGGCCAAGCTCGGCTATGAAGTCGAAGATTTCGGCCAAGTGCTGGTGAAGCCGCTCGGCGCGTAATCCGACCGGCCCGCAACTCCCGGCCCACAAGCCACTCGCAGCGAATAGAGCGTCGGGCACGCCGTACACGCCGCAATGCATCCGATGCACCGCGTCGTCGTCTTGCGGCAATTCATCGTCGAATTGGCTCAAGTCGTCGTTGAACTGACGCAGTTCATCGTTGAACTGGCGCAATTCATCGTCGAATTGGCGTAAGTCATCGTTGAACTATCGCGGTTCATTGTCGAACTGGCGCAATTCGTCGTTGAACTGCGGCGATTCGCCCTTGAACTGCAAGAATTCGTCGTCGAATTGGTGCAGTTCGTCGTTGAATTGAAGCAATTCAACGACGAACTGAGGCAATTCAAGTCCGCTTTTGGGATTGGTCGGATAGCCCCAGAAAAAGGTCGGCAACCCTCCACCAATCATTCTTCTGCCCCAACCATTCCTTTGCCCGTTGCCTCCGTCAGTCTATCCGATCGAATGAAAACCGCCTTGTATGCCCCGAGGCGACTACCGGAGCGATTCATGTCGTAGGCGACTAGGCGACGTGACGTGAGAAACGGGGGCAAAGGAATGGCAGGCAGAAGAATTCGGGACAAGAGCGAAAGAAGCGAAAGGCAAATGCGAAGCAACACGCTATGTCGCCCGTTCATGGCGCACCCAAACTCGAGGCCCAAGGCTCGGGTGCGAACTCGACAGACATCGGTTGCGAGACACCGCATGGCTGGGCCGACTCCTTTAGGACAAAGCTTATCCTCGCCATCGTCGCCGACCCTCCACCAATCATTCTTCTGCCCCAACAATTCCTTTGCCCGTTGCCCCAATCAATCTATCATCTGATCGAATGAAAACCGCCTTATATGCCCCGAGGCGATTACCGGACCGATTCATGGTGTGGTCGACTATGCAACGTGACGTAGAAACGGGGGCAAAGGAATGGCAGGCAGAAGAATTCGGGACAAGAGCGAAAGAAGCGAAAGACAAATGCGAAGCAACACGCCATGTCGCCCGTTTATGTATGCACCCAAACTTGGGTCCAAGGCTCGGGTGCCGAACTGGGGACAGACATCGTTTGCGAGACACCGCGTTTCCCGTTCTTCCTTCATGTCGCCAACCCTTTCACCAATCATTCTTCTGCCCCAACCATTCTTTTGCCTGTTGCCCCCGTCAGTCTATCCGATCGAATGAAAACCGCTTTGTATGCCCTGGAGGCGATTACCGGACCGATTCATGGTGTGGGCGACTAGCGACGTGACGTAAAAACGGGGGCAAAGGAATGGCAGGCAGAAGAATTCGGACAAGAGCGAAAGAAGCGAAAGACAAATGCGAGGCACACGCTATGTCGCCCGTTCATGAAGCCGCACCAAACTTGGGTCCAAGGCTCGGGCTCGGAACTGGGGCAGACATCGGTTGCGAGACACCGCGTGACTGGGCCGACTCCTTTACGACAATGCTTATCCTCGCCATCGTCGCCAACTCCTCCACCAATCATTCTTCTGCCCCAACAATTCCTTTGCCCGTTGCCCCCGTCAGTCTATCCGATCGAATGAAAACCGCCTTGCATGCCCCGAGGCGATTACCGGACCGATTCATGTCGTGGACGACTATGCGACGTGACGGAGAAACGGGGGCAAAGGAATGGCAGGCAGAAGAATTCGGGACAAGAGCGAAAGAAGCTGGAAAGCCCGCAAAATGCGAAACAACACGCTATGTCGCCCGTTCATGGGCGCACCCAAACTCGGGCCCAAGGCTCGGGCACGGAACTTGGACAGACATCGGTTGCTAGACACCGCATGACTGGGCGGTTCTCGAACCTTTCCCTTACAGTGATTTATGACGCCGAATGGGGTTTCTTGGGATGCCTGGCTTCCTCGGCAATTCGGACGGCAATCGCGTCCGCCAGACAAGCAACAGCGGCGGATACGACTGTTCGCTGAGCTTTCGCGAATCTTCGTCTCGTCCGCTTCCGATGCCCATTCATTGGCTGAGGCAGGTGGCGTTTACCGCTTGCCTATTCCAATTCGGTCCCGCGCGTCTCGCGTCCAAACAATACGACCACGACGCCTAACAGATACAACGGAGCCAGGTACATCGCCTTTTGGTCGACCCCGATCGATGTGGCGCCGAAGCCAAAGAATGCTGCCGCCGTCGCTAGTCGGCCCATGTTGAAGCAGAAACCGGCCCCCGTGCCGCGCAGGCGAGTCGGATACAGCTCCGGAAAATATACCGCATAGCCCGCGTGCATCCCGAGCGTAAAGAAGCCGAAGATCGGCAGAAACAGAGCCAACCATAAACTGCCGACCTGATTGGCAATCAGCACTTGGAACAGCAACAACACCATGAAGAACGCCACGGCATGATACAAAATGAACGCCCCTCGGCGCCCTAAGCGGTTGGAGATCGTGCCGAACAACACCAGTCCCAACCCGCCGCCGATTGTGTTCAACACCATGCTCAACATCTCGGCCCGCTTGATCGCCGGCGCGTGTTTGGTCAATGCCTCGCGTTTGGCGGCTTTGTGAGCTGCCGCCGCGTCTGGGTCGTCAGGCGGCGGCGGAACAACGCCTTCGGCCGCTAGCGCCGCGCCCTCGGCGTTGCGCATCAGCGCATTCTTGCCGTAGATGTGAACTCCCCAAAACGTGACGAGCCCGATGGAAGACAGCGTCACGCCCACAATCGTGGCTCGCAGATTCACGCCGCTGAACAACTCGCTCAAGCGTCCCGTTTGCTCCGCTTCGTCTTTGGCCGCCCGCTCGCGAGCCTGCACCCATTGTTCGGGCTCGCGAAGTTTCCACCGAACCCAGATCGTCAACAGCGCGGGCAACACTCCGATGGCAAAGCCCCAGCGCCAAGCCGATGGCCCCAAGTCGGGATTGGCCACGATCGTCGCTCCCGCCGCGGCGGCCAACAGCGTTCCGAACACGCTGGAAGCATGAAAGATCGAACTCATCACCGACCGCGATCGCGCGGGCATCACTTCCGCCACCATCGCCGATGCCACGGCCCATTCGCCTCCCACTCCCATCGCGACCAGAAATCGCAACACCACCATCTGCCACGCCGATTGGGCGAAAGCCGTAACGCACGTGAACAGAGAGTAAAACAAGATCGTCACGATCATCGTCCGCGAGCGACCGATCTTGTCGCTAACGACGCCGAACAACACGCCGCCGAACGCGCCGCCCAGCAGAAAGCTGCCAAACGCCCAGTCGTTCCACCGCGTCACTATCGGGCTGTCGGCGCTAATCGTCTCGCCCGCCGATTGGCTTAACAACGCGGGCATCGCATCGCGCATCGACGCGACAAAAATCTGCCCCTCGAATACGTCGAACACCCAACCCAACGAAGCGATCACCAGGACCAGCCACTGATAGTTCGTGATCCCCGCGTACCAAGGCAGGCGGGACTGGTCGAGCGGCTCGGCAGCCGGATGTTCGGTGGACGAGGGAGTTTGGTTCATGGCGAGCGGCATCTTGCGAGTCGGCGGGCAAACGAAACAGGAAGCGGATTGTAACACGCCGCGCCCGCACGTGGTTCCCGTCCACGCCGCAACCATCCAGATTCGCTCGCCAAAATCCGGCCCGC
>JAWKTM010000120.1:0-9924 GCA_041399085.1 Pirellulaceae bacterium | reverse complement strand
TCACGATATGGTCAATTCTCTGTCAGGGCAGGAGTGTTTGCAATTTCTTTACGACGAGCTGCGCCGCTTAGCCGCGGCGAAACTGGCTCTTGAAGCGCCGGGGCAAACGTTGCAGCCAACTGCGTTGGTTCACGAAGCGTACCTGCGTATCATGCAAGCCGACCCGGAGCGGCCGTGGGGCAGTCAGCGGGACTTTTTTATCGCCGCCGCCGAGGCAATGCGGCGAATTCTGATCGATCGTGCTCGGGCAAAACGATCGCACAAGCGTGGCGGCGAAATGCACCGCGTTGCCTTATCCCTCGCGCTTCCGGCGCCATTGCGTGCGATCGAAGACCAGATCGCGTTCGATGAAGTCTTGAGCCGCTTGGAGGCACACCACGCGATGGCGGCACAGTATGTCAAGCTTCGCTTTTTTGTGGGGTTTTCTCATCACGAGACGGCCGATGCTTTGCAATTGACGCGTCGGGAAGCCGATCGCGTCTGGAAACTAGGTCGCGCTTGGGTATTTCGGGAACTAGCCCGCGAATCTTAAAAATGTCGGTGCGACAGCTCTAGGAATCTCGCTGTTACTGAATGTGATTCCTTCGCCCACCGTGATCCGCCGAATCTAAATCCGCGAATTTACCGCCCGTTCGGGTGTGCTCGCGAACATTCGAATCCCGCGGGCGAACGCACCGGCTACCTCGGTGGCATTCGTATCACGGGAGTCTCGCACCAACTCGCCTTTGATCTCTTCGCACCAGCCACTGATCCACAACATGCGCAACCCACTCCGACGTCATCCTCGTCCCTGTCCTCGTTTACTACGTTTCGAGAGCCTCGAATCGCGCCAGATGTTGTCCGCCACGCCGCGGCTCATCTATGACTCGAACGCGACACCCATCGACAGCAATCCTACCAACCTTCGCGCGGTCGGTGATGAAGTTATATTCTTGGCTACGCGTCGGGGCGGCGAGGTATCGCTCTTCTCCAGCAATGGAACGTTGGACGGCACACAAAGCCTCCTCAGCGCGAACTCCGGCACGGCGACGCGATTCGGCGCGTGGCTCGAATCCTTGGGCAACTTGGCTGTCTTTCCGTATTCCACGCACGCGGCGGGCATGGAACTTTGGCGGACGGACGGTACCGAGACGGGCACGCGGATGCTGGTTGATATCGATCCGGGGGCATCCAAATCCGGTGTGTTCGACGATTCGCTTGTCGGCGTAGCGTCGGATAGGCTCTATTTCCTAGGCGATGATGGAATCCACGGTAAAGAGCTTTGGGTGACGGACGGGACCGAGGCAGGGACTCATATAGTTGTCGATTTGGCGCCCGGCGCCGCGGATTTGGCGTTCAGCAACCCCGTCATCATGAATGACATCTTGTATTTCGTGACCTCGGATGCGGAACACGGACAGGAGATTTGGCGCACGGATGGGACAGCTTCTGGCACCATTGTGCTGGAGGTCCGACCTGGAACACAGGGCAGTTCGGCGGCAAACTTGACGGTCGTGGGCGATCGGCTGTATTTTACCGGTACGGACGGCGAATCGGGAATCGAGCTGTGGGTGACCGACGGAACGCCAGAGGGAACTCGCATCGTCAAGGATATCTATCCAGGAGGTCTCATTAATATCGGGACTGGGCAAGTTACCAGACCCAATAGTTCGAATCCCTCCAATCTCGTCTCGTTCGCGGGAAAACTATTCTTCCGAGCTAACAACAGTTCCGAGGCATGTGTCGGAGCGTGCCCACTGTATGAAACCGACGGTACGGAAGCGGGAACGATCCGCTCGACCCGCGGTTCCATCCCAAGCAATTTCGTGGAATGGGAGGGTAGCTTCTACTACGCGACGAAATCGGTGTTTACTCCCAATAATCTAACACGCAGTACGAATGGCGTCGAAACGACGGTTTATTCCGGTCCCGTCCTCAATGGACGCATTCTCGATTTCCATGTCTCTGGCGATAAAATGTACTTTCGTGCCACGGGTGACGGCACGACGATGTGGATGACCGATGGAACGCCGGAAGGGACACAGCAAATCGCAGGTGGAACCAACCCAACGTCCCTGCCCATTCAAGCCGGCGGGAACGTCTTCTTTACGGCCAAGGATGACGTTCAAGCAAGTGGAAACGAACTGTGGGTGTTATCGAAGGAAAGCAATTCGCAAAACCTGCTGATTGATCTTTCTCCAGGAAACGGATCGACGACCAAGACGTTCTTTCCAGTCGAGGACCGCATTTATTTCACCAACCCCAACCGCGATTGGGCTAGTGATTCGGTTTGGGTTTCTCGTGGCACGCCAGAAAACACGGGCCCGGTAGACCCCAGTTCATACTCTGACTTTGATGAAATCATTCACGGCTCGGCGAACGGAGTATTGTACTACACTAAGAGCACTCACTCGGGTGTTTACTATCTTGCGACGGCCTCACCGGATGGTATGACTCGTATCCTGTCTCCGTTACCGAGCCAGCCGATATCGGATTTGAGTTTTGAACTGGGAGGACAATTCTATTTCTTTGTTCGCGACTCGGAGCAGCGGATACAGTTGTGGGAATCAGACGGAACAGCTTTTGGAACCATGGCACGGAAAACCTTCGGCGTCGGTGCTGAAGTTCAGTTCGCGGAGGCCGACGAATCGACCGCCTTCTTTGCGATTAATGACCCCGACGCGAGAGCGTTGAATGTATGGACGTTCGAACTGACGGATGCTCAACCCCGTATCGCGAAAGAACTCGTGCTCAACGCGAATGTCACGGAAGCCGCCGTGTTTGGCGGAGCGTTATATGCAGGTCTTCAGTCGGCAAGTAACTTGAGTCTGCGGATGCCAGTACGGATCGCCCCCGACCCAAACGTCGAAATCCTACTGCTCTCAACGCCCAATCCATACCTAATCATCCCTCCGCGATTTCAATTCACGCCCTTTGGCGATCACGTGGCATACATCGTCACCAATTCGGCTGTCTCGCGAACCGAACTTTGGATGACAGACGGTACAGCAGCGGGCACTCGATGGTATGGCGACCTAGCGGAGAACAACTTGGATTTGCTGACGTGTGGAGTTCCCATCGCTGGGCTTGGCGACCGACTCCTCTATGGATATCACAATGGGGATGCCGTTGAGCTGCGAGTTACGGACGGAACCGAGGAAGGGACCGTGGTGATTGTCGGCGACTATCAAGGTGACGCCGAATATTTGCCGAGCTGTTTTATAAATTTGGCGACGGTCAACAACCAAGTCTATTTTCCGGGTTACACGCCAGAGACTGGCATCGAGTTATGGCACTCGGACGGGACGCCACAGGGGACAGGCATGGTCGCGGATATTAACCCGGGGTCAGGCGACTCGTATCCGAGCGCACTAAAGGTGGAAGGCGATAGTTTGGTGTTTCTAGCTTACGAAGAGCAGCACGGACAAGAGTGGTGGCTTCTCTCGGATATGGAGGCCTCCGTAAGTTTCACGGAGACCTCGTTCGCCATAAAGGAAGGCGACGATGCCGTGACAGTTGAGGCCGTGCTCACCGTTTCCGCGCCGCTGGCAGAGGATCTCACGGTCTCCCTCGTTGTCTCCTCGGAGTTGGCAACATCCGCCGATTATGGCTTGTCGCGGACGTTCAGTTACTTCTTTCTCCCGCCGGTTCAGCGAGCGCGCGCTAGGCAGTCGTTCACCCTTCAGGCCAATGATGACATGTGGGTCGAGGGCGATGAGTGGGACCGCGTCTTGGATCTTGTCTCATCCACTCCAACCACCGGGCACTAAGTTTCCCTTTCGCGTCCGGTTACAGGACGCTGACCGGGCAACCGTCAGCCTGCAACCTGGCGTCCACGCAAGTCTTAGAGAGAACGGGTTCGGCGATCACGAATTTTCGTCCTGAAAACTGACCCCGCGGCCAGTCGGTTGGAACGGCCAGCACACGTCAGGTTGCATCCAATCGACGCTTCGGTAGCTGATCGAGTTTTTCTTGCCGAAACAACATTTACGTTTCCTGGTGACAGCCAAGATGGGCGCTGCGATCCATCCGCCGGACTTGTTTGACAACTCCGATCCTGACCCGGATTTCGACCTTCCAATAGAAGTCGACGCCCAGACGGATAATCTCGCTGGCTACCCGCGTTCGATTTTCTTCCGCATTCAGGACGATGACCATCCTGGAGTCGATGTGTTTATTCCAGACGGGAGTGAGACCTCGGAACAGGGGCGAACGTTAACGGTTCATGTGCAATTGCGTCAGATGCTCCACGCGCCAGTCATCATACGAATGCGCAGTCAGGACGAATCCGAAGGCGTTACCAGCGTTAGCGAGTTAGTGTTCACGCCTGAGAATGCCGATCAACCGCAACTTTAACGTCCTTGGGGTCGACGACGACGAACTGGATGGGAAGCGTTCGTATTATGTCGCCTTCGAGGCCGTCGCTTCCGACGATGAATCTTATGGCGGCATATTTCCACAAGGGGTTTGGGTCGACAATGTGGACGACGACGATGGGCCGTTTCGCAACCTTGGGATATCTCACGATGTTAATCAGGACGAAGTTGTATCGCCCATCGACGCTGCTGATTATTAACGAACTAAAAACCGCATGGAAGCTGGATCTTTTTCGTCGCCTCGCCAGCTTGGCGATTGGTACTGGGACGTGAACGGAGACAACCAATTGTCTCCCGATCGACGTTCTCTTAGTCATCAACTTTTTGAACAGCCCAAACGGCGCCGGCGAGTCGCCCAAGTCTTCCGCGGAATCATTTGTCGGCGATAGGAATGCGAGCTCAGGTGAACTTCGACATCTCGTCAAGGGATTTGCTGTTTGCCGGTTGGGAGTTACCGTCCGCAAGCAGCGTCGACAATCCAAAGCGGCGCTGGCAACGATAGCGAGCGGCACGCCTGGAAAGCTGTTCCCGGCATACTGGAGCGCTGCCGACTATTGCTGATTCTCCGTGGCTGGAAATCGCTTGCGGCTGTCGCTCTCGACTGGCGTGTCATTGCTGACGTTCCACCACTCGGCGGCGCGGTTCGGGTCGTAGCTGTCCTGAGCAAGAGGAGCAAAGGAGAGCAAGAGCAACAATCCAAGCTCGACGACCCTCAGCGAACCGGGCCCGATGAGGTGCATCGTTTGATGACGAACCTGCTCGCTGCGGATCAGTCCGGCTCAGGGAGTTGATCATGGAATGTCACGAGCGGTGTGGAAGAAGAGCTGGTGTTTGACGAGCAGAAAAAAACTCATCAAGACGCCTGCCGTGCGCCTTCGCCACTCGCCCGCCTCGGGCTGGTTGTCGGGATTTTGGGCGACTCGTAAAATGCCCGAACGACCACCAAACCGCATAGCGAAACGCTTTCGTCAAGGACCAACGGCCCGTGAAAATTCAACTCAACGGCGAACCACGCGAGATTCCCGACGGAGCGACCGTCGCCGAGTTGCTGGCGCTGTTGGAATTACGGCCCGAACACGTGGCGGTCGAAGTCAACGAGCAGCTCGCGCCGCGGGCGCGACATGGCGAGATCACTTTGAACCCGGGCGACGAACTGGAATTGGTCACGTTGGTCGGAGGAGGTTAAGTATCCAGTGACCACTGTTGTGACGGATTCCAGCGCGTCGGAGCCAGTTGTGTCGATGTCCGAGTTACTTCGAATCGGTTCGCGCACCTTGCGAAGCCGCCTGATCGTCGGGTCGGGCAAATACGACGACCTCGAACTGATGCGCCAATCGATCGAAGCCAGCGGCGCGGATTGCGTGACCGTCGCGGTGCGGCGCGAGCGGCTGTACAACCGCGAGGGCAAATACATCCTCGACTATCTTGATCCGGCCAAGTACACGTTGCTGCCCAACACGGCCGGTTGCTACACGCCGCGCGACGCCGTGCGGATGGCTCGTATGGGTCGCGAGATTCTTCGGAACTTGGAAAACCCCGGTTCGGAATGGGTGAAGCTGGAAGTACTGGGGGACAGCAAGACGTTGCTGCCCGATCCGATCGGCACGCTGCAAGCCACCGAGGAGCTGGTGGCCGACGGCTTTCAAGTGCTGTGCTACACGAGCGACGATCCGGTGACCGCCTTGCGGTTGAAGCGAGCCGGCGCGGCGGCCGTGATGCCGGCGGGCAGCCCGATCGGCTCGGGCCAAGGCATCCTGAACGCCAACAATCTGCGAATCTGCCTGGAGTATCTCAAGGACGACGATCCCGAGTATCCGGTGATCGTGGACGCCGGGGTCGGCACGGCCAGCGACGTGGCCGAGGCGATGGAGTTAGGCGTCGACGGCGTGCTGTTGAATACGGCGATCGCTCATGCTCGCGATCCGGTGGCGATGGGCCGGGCCATGCGGCTGGCTTGCGAAGCCGGTTGGCTCGCCGCCCGCGCGGGTCGCATTCCGAAGCGACTGTACGCCACGGCCAGCAGTCCGGAAGAGGTTCTCATCACTTCGCGGCCGTATCTCTAGCGTCTTCCTCGCGCTGGCGGCAAAACACCCTCCGCGCAGCCATCGACCGTCCTCGTTATAATCCACCGCTCAAGCCGCGACCGTTCTCGCGCGGCTTTTGGATCGGAGCGTATGGAGTTCGACCCTTACCGCCAGTGGCTACGCATCACGGACGAAGAATCCGCCGAATCACTATGCTGTTGGGTTTGTCGCTGTTCGAGTCGGACCAGCGAGCGAATTCGCGACGCCTTCT
This sequence comes from Pirellulaceae bacterium, assembly GCA_041399085.1. Classification (GTDB taxonomy): domain Bacteria; phylum Planctomycetota; class Planctomycetia; order Pirellulales; family Pirellulaceae; genus JAWKTM01. The sequence goes on along the minus strand of JAWKTM010000120.1, from coordinate 3,274 downwards.
ACAAACGGTACGAAGAAGTCCGCCGATATCAGGTGGGCGAACATGGCGATGCGGCTGTCGAATTGCTCGAAGAGCTGTCACACGCCTATCGCGAGCTGACGTCGCCTTCGGACAAGGCAGCGTATGACGAACAGTTCGGCGGCGCGATGCCGATGGCCGAAGTCGCCGAGTTGCCAGTTGCCGAACGGGCCATGAGCGAGACGGTCGGCAATGCGATGGCCGACACGAAAACGAAGGGGGGCGATTGGAGTGCGATCGAGGCGATGCTCCGCGACGCTCGGCGAGCGACGAACGATTCGATGCTGGCACGCGGCGAAGCATTGGCCGCTCGTTTGGACCCGGTTCACGGCAAGTACCGGTTCGCACAGTTGGCGATGCGAAACGGTTTGCAACAGTCGCGGTTTCGCGAATCGTTGGAACATCGCGCGAAGGACGATGACAAGACGGTCTGCGGCGAATGCTTCGAGTTGATCCCGCCGCCGCCCGTGGCTCACGTGCCCGAAGTGCGAATCACCGAGGATGGCGATGTGCTGGCGGATATGTGCCGGATTCGAGCCAAGAGCAAGCTGCTGTGGACGTTCTTCACGCTCGACACGGCCTGGGGTCCGTGGTGGGGAGCCACGCCCGACGCTTCGATCTCGCGGCGCGGGGCGTTGCTGATTACGGCCGCGTTGTCCCTGGCGCCGCCGTTGTTGGTGATGCCCATCTTGTTGCTCGAAGGAGGCCCGGTTTCGCTGATGTTCGCGGCGTTCGGCGTCCTCGGGCTGGTCGCGATGGTTTGCGTTTATTTGATGTATCGCCCGAGATTGTCGAAGCCGCTGGACGTGGCGTGGGAAGAGATCGCGCCGCAGTTGTTGGACGCACAACCAAGTCGCGACACGGCGGGCTTCTTGGTCGGATTGTTGCGAGCCGCGGGCAAGCAGCATCCGCCCAAAGCGGCTTCGCTGCGTCGAGCGATTCAGAAGCTTCGGCTCTGGACGGCTTATCACGATCTGCCTTACGAATATCTGGCCGAGTTGTATCAGTACGATTTGATTCAGCGAAGCGAAGGCCGCGACGGCACGCGGGCGGCGATGCGAGTGCTGGACGAGATTGTCGAGAGCGTTGTCCGCGAGAGGTTGCCGGTCGCTTTGTTCGACGCGGTGCTGCGCGACGGCGAGCTGCTGTCGCTGTTGCCCTTGGCGGCACGAGCCGCGTTCGCCGCGCGAGCCGCCCATCTGGCGTTGGACGCCGATTTGATGCTGCCCGAGCTGTTGGAACTGGCTCGCGTATCGCCCAGCTTCGCGGAACTGTGGGGCGAGGACGAAGAGCGTCGGGCGGAGTGGCTGGCCGGTCTGCAAAGCATTTATCGCTTCAAGAGCTCGCAATTGGCCGTGCTGCAGTTGGACCGCGTGTTCGAGTTGGTCGAGCAGAACGCGGTGTCGACCGTGGCTTCTTGGCCGCGATTGCTGGCGGTCTCGAAGGATCGTAGCGTGGCGATCGGAGTCGATGGCGTATACTTCGGCGGCACGTGCTATTCCAAGGCGCCGATGATCGACGTCCAGCCGATCGTCGAATGGGTCGAGAGCCACACCGACGTGCCGGGGCATCCAAACGCGTCGTCCGATGGCGGGTACGAACGAATTGTCGGCTACGCCCTGGTGATTGACGGAAAGACGACTCCTTATCCAACGGACCCGTCGCAGCAAGCGGCCGTGCTCAAGCAACTGACGCGAATTTACTGCGACCAGATTCGCCGCGGCATGGACACGCTCTTGTCCCAGCCGCGCGAGCTGCGTTGGAACCGTTGGGACTCGATTCGCCGCGTGGTTTGTCCGCGGTGCGGAGTGCGCGTGCAGTTCCAGACGGGCCGAATCGCCGAAACCATCCCGACGCTCACGGCCGGCTAGTCGCCACAGTCCTGTGAGGTGGCCTGGGTCTTGGGTCCACTCGGCTAGACCAGTGGGCGAAGTATCTTGCGGCAGATTTCGACCGTCGCTCCATAGACCAAATGCGACACGAGCCCATGGAGATGCGTCTTCATCGGCGTCTCGCTGGGCGGATCGGATAGACCGGCGGCCGGGACCGCGGCCTCGTCGGCGACCGCGAACAACAAGGCTCCGGCCGGCAAACCGACCAAGCCGGTGATCGGCGGAGCCACTTCGGCCATCACGCCATAGACGCCGCCCATGACCGTGCCGAAACCGTAATGCACGGCGTTCGATCCGAATTCGCGTTCGGCTCGGCTCAACTCGCGCTGCACAACTGGCTCCGCGACGGCCGTCGCCACTTGTTCGGTGGCCGGAGCCGACGATTCGCCGCCTCCCGACAGCTCGGACTCGCCCGAGCCGCCTGAACCACAGCCGCCAACCATTTCGTCGGTCCACTGCTTAATGTGCGGCTGCATCTTGGTCATCACATAAGTGCCCGCCGCTCCGGCAATCAAGCCGGCCAGCATTCCCTTGCCCACATTCATCGATTCAAAATAGCCGTGGCGATAGCGCATGATTTCTCCCTTGATCGAAAGCGGCTTGCAATGGTTTGTAAGTCCATAAACCGTTGCAAGCCGTATGCCATCGCACACCACCAACCGCGAACAGCGCGGGAGACCGAGCGCCGCGACAGCGCGGGAGACCTGCGGTCGAAAATGTGCGAGGTCGGGAGACCTGCGCACAGCGCGCGGAACCGCCGTCGTCGCTTACGGCAGAAAGCCGCGTTCGCGCAGCTCTTGAATATTGTCCGGCGCGCTCTCGCGAACTCGCTCGGCCGCGTAACGCATCAGCGCGATGCCGGCCAATCCGTGCGGCGCGGTGAGAATCGCCACGCGATCCTCCTCCTCGGCGTCGAGCTGTCGATTCAGCCGCGCCACGATCTCTTCGACGCTGTCGCTCACCAGCTCCGTGTCGCCCCGTCGGTTCTCCAATTGCAAATTGGAAAAATGAGCCGTGCGGGCCAGAAGATACTGGGCGACGTCCTCTTCGTCGCTGTTCTCGAAGAAGTTCTGCAACTCGCCGTTGGCGTTCTCCGGCGTGATGACCAGCGGTCGTTTGATCCGCACTTCGCCTTTGGTCACCGAAACCAAATCGCCGGGATTCTCGCCCTCGCAGATCAAATAGTACGGCAACTCGCTTTGGCCAAACGTGAACAACGAATAACGCACCGGCCGCGCGATCTCGACCGCTTCCCAAGCCTCGCGAAACTGGCGTTCAGCTTCAAAATCGTCGAAAAACATGGACGCTCGCCCGTCTAAAGGATCATCGACCGCTAGCGCCAGTATGGATCATTCCGCGCGGAT
>JAWKTM010000119.1:0-10099 GCA_041399085.1 Pirellulaceae bacterium | reverse complement strand
CCCAAGGTCGGCCGCTGACGCTGAAAGCACTCGTCCATCATCGCCGTACCCATGACGGCCATGGCGTAAGGCATCGTCACGCGCGAACCGCTGTACACGGCGACCGGGCCACCTTCGCTGCGCAACATCTCTTCCGCCAAGCAATCGCGCGTGTAGTCGAAAGCGCCCGTATAACAGGCCAGAAACATTGCGATCGGCGGTCCGTCATCGCACTGCAACTTGGCCACATCGGCCGTCGACAAGATATGATGCTGGCCGCCCGGCGTGTGGACTCGATCCAGAAACGTCCGCTGTCCGTGCCCGATGTACACCCAGAACAAACAGCCTTCGTTCAGGCGGCCGACCGTGTGTTGATGAAACTTGCGCGGGTCGGGACAGTAGGGGCTTCGCCAACTGCCGTAAGTCATCGTGGTGTCGAACGACGACGGAATCCCGTCCGTCAAAAACTTCGACGTCGTCATCTCCAACAGCGAATCGACCAACGGACCGAATCCGCCGACGCCCGCCACGAAATTGATCCGCTGCCGCCACATCCCGAAGTTCAACGAGCTTTCGTAGGCCAGCGTCTTCTGAATCATCACGGACAGTTCCTCGGGGCTGTCGGCCGGCAAGCGACCAATGGCGAGATCGGGAATCTGGTCGTTGTCCAAGTCCGCGTACCAGTTGTCCGTGGCGATCTTCGGCTCCGATCCCCAGTGGACATTCACCTGAGCCTCGGCCAGGTGCGTCGGCGTGCAGCGATCCAACACCTCTCGATCGTCGACGCCTTCCGGCGCGACATCGCCGACCAGCAGCACATATTTGAGTTGGCCGCCGCGTGCCGCCATCCGAATCTCGCGTCGAATCGACTCGGCCGATTGCCGATTGGTGACGTACAAAATGCGATGCCCTTGCGCCGTGCGATATTGAATCCACGGCTGCAGCGCCGACATGAACGCCTGCGGAGCGACCAGCACTGTATCGGGGGCGACAACCGCCGGCCTGGGTGCGAGCGCCGACGGCGAGAGAGCCGGGGTCCCCGCCGGAACGATCGGCGTTTGAGCAATCAGCAACGATATCAGCAACGCATGCATGACGATTCAACTCTCTTCGGCGTTCATCGACGACCCAACCACGCGCGTCACCCGCCCCGACAAAGCTTCGTCGCGGTTCTTCGTTAAGGCGGACGCGTCCATGTTTGTAGAGGCCCCGCGTCCAGTCACGCAAGGCGAATTCACGGCCACATGGGTTTTCGGAAACCCCAAATCGACCATCGCCAGCTCGCGACCCACGTGCAATCTTACGCGCAACGCCGCGAAATCAAGACGTTTTTTGCCATCTCGCAACCGGCATTACATCGTTCGACGCAAACCTACGCACCAGCCGTTCGTCGAAAACTGCCATCGTCTTTGTGGCAGCGAAGGCTCGAAGAACGAAACGCATTGATTCAGAGTCTAAAACCGCCTTCGATAGATTCAGCGTGAGCGGCGACGGCGGGTTAGCTTCGGAAGTTCCTCGGGCGAGACGACCCAGCCGCGGCAGGTGGCTGTGCCGCAGCCGCAGGGGATCGCCACGTCGGCGCTCCAGCCGTAGTCGATCGTCAGCTCCTCGCCGGGACGAATCGTGCGCAAGGCCGTCAGGCAAGCGGTCGGTGGCTCGCCCACTTCGCCATCGACGCACCACAATTGAGCGTTCGGCTCGCAACTGTGATTCAGATAGCGAAACGGCGCGGCGGGCTCCAACAGATAGCCCGGGCCGAGATCGATGCAGTAGTCCGAACCGTAATCGGGATCGTCGACAAAATCGCCTTCGATATGGCCGATCGTTTGATTGCGGCGGAACGAACGTCCGGCGAAAACGCCCAAGCCCAAAGACGTGGGCCCCACAACGACGCGCTTCGTTGCGCGATCCATCTTGGCTGACATACGATTTCCATTCGTTGGAGAAAGACAGCGGCGATTGTATCGCGAGCTGGTTCATCGTCAATCAGATGAACCAAAATGAAAGAACTCGGAAAAGGCGAAACGCTTCGCGAGCGTAATCGTCGTTCGTCGTTTCCCGCGTGAAACGGTCTGTTTACAATCGACCTTGCGAACGTTGGGAAGCCGCCTGAAGCGTGAACCGCGCTCGCTCGACAAACATCGCAACCGCTGACATTAACCCCGGAAAACTTGACCGTGACGCTAACTCTCTTCACTCGGCGACTGGCCCACTGCATCGTGTTCATGGCCAGCTTGCTGGGACTTGTTCACCATGCGGCCGCACAACAGGCGAATGCCCCAGAGGCAACGGCCTCGGCCGCCGAACGACGCAACGTGATCATCATCTACGCCGATGACCTGGGCTACGGCGACCTTGGTTGCTACGGTCATCCACGCTTCCAGACGCCGAACTTGGACCGGCTGGCTCGCCAAGGCGCTCGGCTCACCAATTTCCAAAGCAGTTGCCCTTATTGTGCGCCGTCGCGAGCTTCGCTGTTGACCGGCCGTTATCCGTTTCGATCGGGCATGCTGCGCAATCCCGCGCCGGACGCGAACATCGACGACGTAGGAATTCCCGACAGTGAGTTGTTGCTGGGCGAGTTGTTTCAGCAGGCCGGCTACCACACGTGCTGCATCGGCAAATGGCATCTCGGACACAAGCCGGAATACTTCCCGACGCGCCACGGTTTCGACGAATACTTGGGCATTCTTTACAGCAACGACATGCGGCCCGTCGAGCTGCGGAAGGACAACGAGCGGTTTGAATATCCAGTCGACCAGCGCACGCTGACGCGCCGCTATACCGATCGTGCGATCGACTTCATCGAGCGGCACGAGGACGAGCCGTTCTTTCTGTATCTGCCGCACGCGATGCCGCACAAACCGCTGGCCGCTTCGGACGCGTTTTATCAAAAGAGCGGCTCGGGATTGTACGGCGATGTCATTGCCGAATTGGATGCGGAGATCGGGCGGTTGCTAACGCGGCTCGACGAACTGAAGCTGGCCGAGCGGACGCTGGTCATTTTCACCAGCGACAACGGTCCGTGGTACGGCGGCAGCACGGGCGGATTGCGCGGGATGAAATCCCAGTGGTGGGAAGGCGGTCTGCGAGTGCCGTTGATCGCGCGGTTGCCGGGCGTTATCCCGGCCGGCCATGTCAGCCACGAACCGGCGATCATCATGGACGTGTTCACCACGGCGCTGGTCGCCACCGGATTGAAACCGCCGCTGGACCGCGTGATCGACGGCAACGATCTGATGCCATTGCTGACGTCCGACGCGAAGAGCCGCCATGACGCATTGTTCGCCATCACGGGCGGACAACTACGGGCGATCCGCACCGAACGCTGGAAGCTGCATCCGCGCGGCACTCCGCCGCCGGATCGCCGCGGCGACGATTGGGTCGATCCCCGCGCTCCCGACGGCAAGACGATTCTGTCTCAAGCCGAACAGGCTCGTCCCAGCGAATTTCCCGGCGTCAACCGCGGCGACGAAGCCAAGGGAGCGGCGCTGTTCGACTTGAAGAACGACCCGGCCGAACAAATCAACGTGGCGACTCAACAGCCACGAATCGTCGAGGACCTGCTGCGGCGTTTCACGGCCATGGAACAACAGATGCGCGACGCGGAAGCCGCTCGCACGGAGACGAAATAACAATGGCTCAAGCCAAGCGATACTGGCTGCTGAAGACGGAACCCGAGTCGTATTCGATTCACGACTTGGCTAAAGAAAAGAACCAGACGACGTTCTGGAGCGGCGTGCGGAATTATCAGGCTCGCAATTTCATGCGCGACGACATGCGCGTGGGCGACCAAGTGCTGATCTACCATTCCAACGCCAATCCGCCACACGTCGCGGGCGTGGCCAAAGTGGTCCGCGAGGGCTATCCCGATCACACATCGTGGGACGAGAACGATCATCACTATGACGAGAAATCGACGCCCCAATCGCCACGGTGGTTCATGGTCGACGTGCGTCTGGAACGTATTTACGAACGTCCGCTTGGTTTGGACGAATTGCGGCAACTGCCGGCGTTGGCCGACATGGAACTGCTCCGCCGTGGCTCGCGTCTGTCGGTCCAACCGGTGACGAAGGACGAGTTTCAAACGATCGACCGGCTCGGCCGCAAGCCGGCAAAATAGTTCGGCGGCTGGTGCCACGACCGAGGCGTCTTCGTCGCATCTCGTTCGCCTGTTGAAGGCGTCTGGCGAGCCAACAATAATGAAGCCCGCTTGCTCGAATCTCTCACCCCGCGAGGAAACCATCATGCGTTGTGCGTGCGCTGCTGCTTGGAAATTGTTGTTTTTCGGCTGGCTCGTCGTTGCCGGCTTGCTGCCAGTCGCTTCGGCCGCCGATCAATCGGCCAAACCGCTGAAAGGCTTGCTTATCACGGGCGGTTGCTGCCACGACTACGATCGCCAGAAGGAGATCATCACGGAAGGGATCAGCCAACGGGCCAACATCGTGTGGGACACGATTCACGAAGGCGATCCCAAGGACCGCACGCACCAGATTTCGATCTACGCCAAGCCCGATTGGTCGAAGGGCTACGACGTGGTCGTGCATAACGAATGCTTCGGCGCCGTCGAAGACGTGGCGTTCGTCGATCGCATCGTGCGAGGTCACACCGAGACGGGCGTGGCCTGCGTCGTCGTGCATTGTTCGATGCACACATATCGAGCCGCTCCGACCGACGAATGGCGGAAGCTGGTCGGTGTCACTTCGCGTCGCCACGAACGGGGCAAGCGCAAGCTGGACGTCGTCAACGCGGCTCAAGATCATCCGATCATGGCCGGCTTTCCCGAGAAGTGGCAAACGCCCAACGGCGAACTCTACATCATCGAAAACATCTGGCCGAACACCACGCCACTGGCCACCGCTTTCAGCCCCGAAACCAAGTCCAACCAGCTTTGCATTTGGACGAACGCGTACGGCAAGGCTCGCGTGTTCGGCACCACGCTGGGACATCACAACGAGACGATGGTGGCCGACGAGTGGCTGGACACCGTGGCTCGCGGCCTGCTCTGGTCGTGCGGCAAGCTGGGCGATGATGGAAAGCCGTTGGCCGGTTACGCCGGCACCGGAAAAGGCCTGCTCAGCTTTCAAAAGAAGATCGCCGAAGGTGGCGAGCCAACGCCAGCGAATTAGTCGCCCCTTTGGAGTGCTCCGCCTTGTCGGAGCTTTTGCCTTGCCCACGGTTTCGCGCCGCAACCCAACCGCCCGACGTCCCAACCAGAACACGTCCCAGGAGCCGTCAACAATGGCCGCATTACCATTCGCTCGATTTCAAATCGCCCTGCTATTAGTGCCGGCGTTGCTGCTCCTGTCAGTCGCTTCGTTTGCGAACGGGCAAGAGCCAACGGAATCAGCCGCCGGCTCGCCGGTTTTCCGAGCCGGAGCGTTCGCGATCGATGTCTCGCCTCAGCATTTCCCGGTGATCGTTAACGGCGGCATGACCGAGCGAACGGCGGACAAGATCGTCGACCGGTTGCATGCCCGCTGTTTGGTTCTGGACGACGGCACGAAGCAGATCGCGATCGCCGTAGTCGACAGTTGCATGTTGCCTCGCGACTTGCTGGACCAAGCGAAACAGATGGCCAGCCAAGCGACCGGAATCCCAACCAGCCGCATGTTGATCTCCGCCACGCATACGCACTCCGCGCCGGCTTCGATGGGATGCTTGGGCAGCGACCCCGATCCGACCTACGTCGCTTTTCTGCCCGGACAAATCGCGAAAGGCATCATTCAAGCCCAGAAGAATCTCGCGCCGGCGCGCATCGGTTGGGCCGTGTCTCAAGAGCCGAACAACGTCTACGTCCGTCGCTTTCTCATGAAGCCCGGCAAGGCCAACACCACGCGCTTCACGGGTCATACGAATGATCGAGCCCAAATGAATCCGGGTCTAAACAACCCGAATGCGATTCGCCGGACCGGTCGCCCCGACACCGATGTATCGGTCGTGTCGTTGCAATCGCCCGATGGCCGCCCAATCGCGCTGCTGGCGAACTACTCGACCCATTACGCCGGTTCGCCCGCCATCTCGGCCGACTACTTCGGCGTCTTCTGCGAAAAAATCGCCGAGCGGATCGGGGCGAACGAAGCGTCCGGCGATCATCCGCCCTTCATGGCGGCCATGACCAACGGCACCAGCGGCGATGCGAACTGCGTCGACTTCGTGCGAAACGCGCCTCGCAAGTTCGACTATTTCTCGGTCGCCGAAGATGTGGCCGCCGCAGCGGAACAAGCGTATCGACGGATCGAATATCACGATTGGGCGCCGATCGAAATGAGCGAAGCGCTGCTCGAACTCGCCGTGCGATTGCCGGACGAACAGGAGTTGGCCGAAGCCAAGGAGTTCGTCGCGACGTTCGCCGATCGGAAGCCGAAAACGACGGACGAAGTGTACGCTCGCGAAGCGGTGATCCTGAGTCAACTGCCGCCGACTCGCGAGCTGAAGCTGCAAGCGATCCGGCTGGGCGAACTCGGCATCGCCGCGATACCGAACGAGGTGTACAGCATCACGGGCCTGACGATCAAAACCGACAGCCCGTTCCCCACCACCTTCACCATCGAGTTGGCCAACGGCGCCGAAGGCTACATCCCCACGCCCGACCAACATGCCCTCGGCGGCTACACCACCTGGCGAGCCCGCACCAGTTGTCTTGAAGAACAAGCCGAACCCAAGATCCGCGCTACGGTGCTTAAGCTGCTGCGCGAGGTTTACGCGGCGGCCCGCAATTAGCGGCGGCCCGCATCTTCAATCGCCCGCCCTCGGAAGCGTCCACCGGACTGAATCCATGTTCAGCCCAGCCGGCTCGTGCGAACGCGTTGAATCGTTGACTTTTGGCGGGGGTCTGGTAGATTGACCCGGTAATTTCGGTGGTTGAAGATCAGTCACTAAACAGAGGTGAGAGCGCGCTGGCTGGCACGGAGGCGGGTCAGTTGTTGGTCGCGAATGAGCGATCGCGCCCAGCGTCGGACTCGCTTGATGAAACTCTCACGTACCGTTGCTTACGCGGTTCGAGCCACTTTGCAGCTTGCACGCGACCAATCTGGGTCGCCCGTTCCTTGCAGCCAATTGGCGGCCGAAGGGAACATGCCCGAACGTTTCTTGTTGCAGATTCTGCGCAACCTTGTCACGCACGGCATCCTCCGTTCAACACGCGGTGTCGATGGCGGTTACTCGCTGGTGCGACAGCCAGACGACATCTCGCTGCTGGAGATTATCGAGGCGATCGAGGGGCCGATCGATTCGGGCGAAGTGGCCGCCAATCCGCCGGTGGACGAGATGCAGGCTCGATTGAGCGAAGCGTTGCAGCAGATCACTTCGCATAATCGGCGACAACTGGAAGCCATCAAGGTCTCGCAACTTCTGCCGCCGCCGCCCGAGCCGTCATAGACGTTCGGGCTTCGATTCTTCGCCGCAGCACGTCTTACCCCCGCGCGCTCCGCGGCCGCCACTCGCGTTCGGACAGGGGCTGGTTTAATCTGACGGCATGACCATTTCTCAAGAATATCAACGCCGTTTGACCGCCGCCGTTCGATTTGCCGACGAAGCCGGTCGGTTAACGCTGGACTATTTTCAAACCGATCGCTTCGATGTCGAACGCAAATCCGACGACTCGCCCGTGACCGTGGCGGATCGCGGCGCCGAGCAGCGATTGCGCGAGCGGATCGCGGCCGAATTTGCGGCGGACGGAATTATCGGCGAGGAGTTCGGCGAGCAAACCGGCCAGAGCGGTTTTCGCTGGATCCTGGATCCGATCGATGGCACCAAGTCGTTCATTAGCGGCGTGCCGCTGTACGGCACGATGGTGGCCGTCGAGCACGATGGGCGCGGCGTGGTCGGCGCCGTTTACATTCCGGGGCTCGACGAAATGATCTTCGCCGCGACCGGCCAAGGGGCGTGGTATCGCCGAGGTTCGGCCGAGCCAACGCCGGCCCGCGTTTCCACACGCAAGTCGCTCGCCGACGGGCTGTTCATCACTTCGCAAGTCGACAGCTTCGACAAGCGCGGCGCGGCCGACGCCTTTGCCGAACTCCAGCGCCGGGCCTATATCACTCGCACCTGGGGCGATTGCTATGGCTACTTGCTGGTCGCCACGGGCCGCGCCGAGGTGATGGTCGATCCGATCATGAACGTCTGGGATGCGGCCGCCGTGCAACCGATCATGGAAGAAGCCGGCGGAAGCTTTACGGACTGGAACGGCAACGCCACCATTCACAGCGGCGAAGGAATCGGCACGAACGGACTTGTGCTGGAGGAAGTGCTGGCGATCACGCGGGCAAAATCCTGAAAGGCCACGCGAAACTTCACCAGGCAATCGCGACCGGCGATCCAGACTCCGATCCATTCTCGAAACAACTCTTGCAGGTTTTGAAACAGCATGTCTACCGTGGCTGCCGCTCCGCCGGTCATCTATCTCAACGCGTTCGACAACATCTGCGTAGCGGCTCGCAATCTCGAAGCCGGAATGCAAATCAACGTCGCCGGTCATGAAGTGCGGCTGACTCAACCGATTCGCATGGGTCACAAGATCGCCATCGTGCCGATCGGTCGCGACGAACCGGTCCGCAAGTACGGACAAATCATCGGCTTCGCGACCCAAGCGATTCAGCCCGGCGACCATGTTCACTCGCACAACGTCACCGTCGGCGATTTCGTGCGCGACTATGCCAGTGCCACCGAAACGCCGCCCGCGCCCGTGCCGATCACCGACCGTGTGTTCCAAGGATTTCGCCGCCCGAACGGCAAAGCGGGGACGCGGAACTATGTGGCCGTGATCTCGACCGTGAATTGTTCGGCTTCCGTGTCGAAGTACGCCGCCGAACGGTTCGACGCCTCGCTGCTGGCCGACTATCCGAACGTGGATGGCGTGGTGGCGTTCAAGCACGGCAGCGGCTGCGCGATGCAATACGGTGGCTCGATGCACGAGACGCTGAACCGCGTGATGGGCGGGATCGCTCGACATCCCAATATCGGCGCGTTCCTGCTGATCGGCTTGGGGTGTGAGACCGGCGCGATGGGCTACTTGCTGGAAAGCCAGAAGCTGGTGCAGATCGACGGCGCCGCTCGTTCGCCCGATCAACTGCCGGTACTGTCCATGCAGGATGTCGGCGGCACGCGGAAAACTGTTGAAGCGGCCGTGCGGAAGATCGCCGAGCTGCTGCCGCGTGCCAACGACGTGCGACGCGAATCAATTCCGGCCAGCGAGATCATTTTGGCCACCGAGTGCGGCGGCTCGGACGGCAATTCCGGCGTCACGGCCAATCCGGCGGTCGGGGTGGCGGCCGATATGTTGGTCGCGGCCGGAGGCACGGCGATCCTGGCCGAGACCTCCGAGATCTTCGGCGCCGAGCATCTGCTCACCCGCCGAGCCGTTTCGGCCGCGGTGGCCGATAAATTGATCGAACGCATTGAATGGTGGAAGTGGTATGCGGGCGTGTACGGCGTCGTGCTAGACAACAACCCGTCGCCCGGCAACAAGGACGGCGGCCTCACCACGATCGTGGAAAAGTCGCTGGGGGCCGTGGCCAAAGGCGGTTCGACCGCGCTGGTCGACGTCTATCACTATGCCGAACCGGTCACGGCCAAGGGCTTTGTGGTGATGGACACGCCGGGCTTCGATCCGCCCAGCGTCACGGGGATGGTCGCCGGCGGCGCGAACGTGTGTGTCTTCACCACCGGCCGCGGCAGTTGCTTCGGTTGCAAACCAACGCCCTCGATCAAAGTCGCCACGAATTCGCCGATGTATCACCGCCTGTCGGACGACATGGACATCAACGCCGGGACGGTTCTCGAAGGCCACTCGGTCGAACAAGTCGGCCGCGAGATCTTCGACGAAGTCCTAGCCGTCGCCAGCGGCAAGAAGACCAAGAGCGAGCAACACGGCATCGGCGACGAAGAATTCGTCCCCTGGCTAGTTGGGCCGGTGTTATAGAAGCCATCGGACGCACAACGTACACGACCCACTATCCGTCATGCGGAGCATGACCTACCGCCTGCCCTCGGTTATCGGATACAAGCACGAAGCGCCAGCGAGTGAATCGCCGTCTCGTTTTTCATTACGAGCACGAAGCGCCAGCGAGTGAGTCTCCGGCATTCCTCGCCACTCGATCTCACACACTCGCTTGCGCGT
>JAWKTM010000118.1:0-10239 GCA_041399085.1 Pirellulaceae bacterium | reverse complement strand
ATCTCAAATTGCCGCTGGCAACCGACGACTTGGAACGCGCGATCATGATGAGTCGCGTGATGTCAAAGCTGGTTACTGGCGAGGAGATCGACTTTGTCCGCCCGGACGGCACGCAGGGCCGATTGGAGTTTCGCGTTGCGCCGATGACGTGCGCGAACGAATGGATGGAACAACTTCATCGACAAGCTCACGGCAACGTGGCGACCGACCTGTTGCTGCTGGCCACGGATGTGACCGAAAGCCGCCGACTGAAAGAGCGGCTGACGCAAACGCAGCGATTGGAAAGTCTTGGCCAACTAGCGGGCGGCGTGGCCCACGAATTCAATAACTTGCTGCAAGCCATCAAGGGCTACACGAGCTTGGCGATGCAAGAGTTGCCCGAGGACGCCCAGGCGATGGACGACCTGCAGCAAGTCGTTCGCGCGGCGGACCGAGCTGCCGCGATTACCAGCCAACTGCTTCGCTTCAGCCGCCGCGACAGCATCCAGCGCTGTAACGTCGACTTTAATGCCACGATTCAAATGCTGGCCAAGATGATGCGGCCGCTGCTGGGCGAAGGCGTCGAACTGGTCTTGGATTTGGCCGACGAAATCGGTTCGATCCACGCGGATAGCGGCATGCTGGAACAAGTGCTGATGAACTTGTGTCTGAACGCGCGCGATGCGATGCCGCACGGAGGCCAATTGCGAATCATGACCCAACGTGTGTTGATCGACGGAGACGGTACTAGCTGCCCGGCCGGAATTCGTCCCGGCTTCTATGCGATGCTCGGCGTGCAAGACACCGGCTGCGGAATTCCGCGCGAGGTGCAACGTCGCGTCTTCGAACCATTCTTTACAACGAAAGAAGTCGGCAAGGGGACCGGGTTGGGATTGGCGGCTGTCTACGGAGTGATCCAAAAGCACGGCGGCACGATCGCCTTTGAAAGCGAGCCGGGGCAGGGAAGCACGTTCAAGGTGCTGTTGCCGCTGGCGAGCCTGCCAGAAGGTTTGCCGGCGTTTCCCGATCTGACCGACTGCCGCGCCGGGCACGGCGAGACGATTCTGATCGCCGAGGACGATCATTTCGTGCGCGGCAGCGCCGTCCGCATTCTCGCCAACGCCGGCTACTCGGTCCTGGTGGCGAAAGACGGCGCCGAAGCGATCGAAATGTTCGACCAGCATCACCAAAAAATCGACCTGCTCTTGGTCGACCTGATGATGCCGCGGCGCAACGGCATCGAAGTGTGGCAGCACGCTGTCGAGCGGAAATCGACGATCGCCACGATTCTATGTACTGGTTATTCAGACGGAGTCGCGGAGCAGGATCTGATCGTCCGCGCTCAATTGCCGGTGGTCGATAAGCCATTCGATCCCGAGAAGCTGTTGCAAGTGGTTCGCGAGACGCTGGATGATCGATCCACATCTCGGGATGCAAAAGTTCACGCCGCCTGGCGGCCCGCCGCCGCCTCGGTTGGGCTGGAAGCAACGGCGTTCGATGAAACGCTGGCGGGCCAAGCCACGGTGCTGGGCGGAACGTTTATCTAGGACATACGCACACAGGGGCAGTCGGGATCCATGTCGTCCAAATTCGAAAATCTCAATCCGTCGTATCAATCGTCGACGACGACCACAATCGTGGTGGTCGACGACGAGGCGTATGTTCGCGATCTGATTAGCCGCTGGTTGGCCGGCGCGGGCTATCGCGTGTTGACAGCTCGCAACGCCGAGCAAGCTTGGCGCTTGCTGCAAGTCGAGGACGTTCAATTGGTCGCGTCCGACGTGCGCATGAACGGGGCTAGCGGAATCGACCTGCTACGGAACATTACCGCCACAAAGCCCGACATAGCTGTCGTGATGCTGACTGCCGTTAGCGACGTGACGACCGCTGTCGCGACGCTGACTCATGGCGCGTCAGGCTACTTGACCAAGCCAATCGAACGCGAAGAACTGCTGGTGCAGGTGCATCATGCGCTCGAACGTCGGCGTCTGCGGCTTGAGAACGACGAGTACATGCGGACGCTCGAACGCAAAGTCCGCGAGCAGACCGTTGCGATCCGGCGAGCTCATGAAGAAACGATTCTCCGCCTGTTGAACGCTTCGCGCTATCGCGACGAGGAAACCGGCGCTCACGTTCGCCGCACGGGGTTGTACAGCGAAGTGCTGTCCGCCGCCTTGGGTTGGCCCGAGGAGCAGGTGGAATACATTCGGATGGCCGCCCCGATGCACGATGTCGGCAAGATCGGCATTCCCGACGCGATTTTGCGAAAGCCCGGAAAACTGACGGCCGACGAAATAGCGATCATGCGGACTCACACGCAGATCGGCGCCGGCATGCTCGCCGGCTCGGAGACACCGGTGCTGGGACTGGCGTACGAGATCGCACTGAATCACCACGAACACTGGGACGGCAACGGATATCCACGAGGCATCGCGGGGACCGATATCCCCGAAGCGGCCCGCATTGTGTCGATCGTCGACGTGTACGACGCACTCTCGCATGACCGAATTTATCGCCCCGCGATGCCCGAAAAAAAGGTGCTGTCGATGTTGCGTGAAGGCATCGGCAGCCAATTCGAACCGCGGATCGGCGAAGCGTTCTTCGACTGCCTGGATCAAATGCGGCACATCAGCCGAGACAATCCCGACGAGTCGCCCGCCGAACGCTCGATCAATACTTGCTGGAACCTGTTGGAAACGACCGAAGAACAATTCGTGTTGGCAATGGCTGGTACGTGAGCGGACTTACGTCAGAGCGGCGAATGGCCAGTCTCAACGTTTGCCGCAAGTCGCTGCTCGACCATTAAATTTCGCCATTCGTCGCAAAGTGCGTCGTTGCTGAACATCCCGGCGGCGTCTAACCACGGGTTCGCCGGCTGTTTGACTTCAACTCCAGCGATGATGGCGCCGCGTGCCACGCGGTCTTCGATCACCTGCTTTACCTTGGTCAACGCATCGTCCGCCGTGTCCCCTTCGGCCGTCACGTCAAACGGCGCACTTCCACGCGCCAGGAAACGGCGAGGAGCAATTTGTTCGACTAACACAGGTACGATCATGTTCTAAGTCTCGGCTCTTAATGCCCAGCCTTGTCGCCCCACACGGCTTGCAGTCGCTGGTCGCGGCCGCAGTTGTAGCGGTAGAAGCGGTAGCGAATCGGGTTCTTCAGATAGTAATCCTGATGATAGTCCTCGGCTGGCCAGAATTTCTCGGCGGGCAGCACATCGGTCACGATCTTCTTCCGCAGTTCCTTGCCCACGGCCTTTTTGGTCGATTCCGCCAACTCCTGCTGCTCGTCGTCGTGATAGAAGATGGCCGAGCGGTACTGGTTGCCGTCGTCGCAGAATTGGCCGCCTCGCTGCGTCGGATCGATGTTGTGCCAGAACACGTCCAGCAGCTTTTCATAGCTGACCTTTTCCGGGTCGTATTCAATTTGGATCGACTCTAAATGTCCAGTCAGCCCCGACGATACTTGCTTGTAAGTCGGATTCTCGGTCTTGCCGCCGGTGTACCCGACGGTCGTCGAGATGACACCTTCCAGCGAATCGTAAGGGTGCTCCATGCACCAAAAACAACCGCCAGCAAACGTCGCCACGGCGGTCTTGCCGTTCGTTTGCCGTTCGGCGGCACGCGGTGCGTTCCAAGGGTTGTAGATCAAGAGCGAACCAAGCAGCGCGACGCTGGCCGCCACGACAACCGCGCCGGATAAAGGTCGAGTCGACTGTTTCACAACCGGGCTCCTTTTCGAGAATCTCAATTCAGTCCTGTTCGTCGCCGTGAGCGCCCCAATCCACGATCGCCGGTTACGACACCGTATTGAGACGCACTTGGCAAGTATAGCCATTCCGGCCACGCGTTTGCTGAAATTGAATCTCGGCCAACAAGCGATAAAACCACGTGGCCATTGAGAACCGATATCGTTAGCGGCCGCATCTAAACTATTTTGGTGAAACAACTTACTTCGCACTGGACTTCGGCTGGAGAGCCGGTACCATACCTGACGAAGAAGCATCCCAACGAAACTTTTTTCGCGAAGTGAATCACGCGGACGGCAGCTTGGGCCTGACGACCCAACACCACCGTTCCCGCAAACCTGACATTCAAGAGTAAGGGAGTGAAATCATGGACAAAGCCAAGATCATCGACAAGCTGAACGACATTCTGCGTCACGAGTGGACCGGCGTCGCTCAATACTCGCAAGCCGGCTTCGTTGTCACCGGTTTGTGGCGGGAAGTTTACGCCGATCTGTTCTTCGACAGTGCGAAGGAATCTTTCGGCCACGCCCGCTTGGTCGGCGACAAGATCGTGGCTCTAGGCGGCGTGCCAACGATCGAACGCAATCAGGTCAAGCAATCCAGCGACGTGGTGCAGTTGATCGAGTACGGCTTGGACTTCGAATCCAAGGCCGTGCAGTTGTATACGGAAGCGTTGGGGTTGGCCGAAGGCGATCGAGCCTTGGTCGTGTTCCTGGAAGACATCCTGAAGGAAGAGCAGGAAGGGGTTGATCACCTCAGCAAGTTGCTGCGTGACCAAAAGTCCGCCTCCAGTTCGAAGTCGGACGCCACGAGCAAAGCCGGCTAGGCCTCGACGAAGATGCCATTTTCGGGGTGAGCTGGCGATTGAATGCCGTGAGCCCCAGGTGTTTTCCGTTCGTCGAAATCAGACGGTGAATTTGCCGACTCGGAGACGAGTCCGACAGTTAGTTTAGGCCGAGTCCGCGTGAACCACGCGCGGCTCGAATCCTGGCTTGCGAAGTCGCGAGAAATGGCGAGGCCCGCTCGAAACCGTCGCGGTTTGGCCCAGAGCGTTTCGCAGGGCGGCCACTTGTTGCGGCTCCATGCCGATGCTGCTTTGCGTGTACCAACCGATTTGCTCACACCAAGTTTGCTGCCGCATTTCCACGCGGCTTTCTTCCCCTACGCGGTTCTTCAACACCATCAGCACGCGTTCGCCGGAATTCGAACCGGGTAACGTGGCCAGAACAATCTCTTGCGAGTGATGCTCGTGTGATTGAAGCGCTTGCGATTGGGGCATGGCGGGGATTCCAAGGCTGGAGCTAACTGAGAATCATTCTCAACTTCGCCCAATTCTACTTCTACGGCCTCCGGTGTCAACGACAGTTTCCGCGAGTTGCTAGACTTTGCGGTTTGCGGCGTCTACTTTGATGCCATTCACCGGTTGTTATCGCCCTCTCCGCCCCGTCCACGAGGAGCCTGTCATGTCCGATTTCGCCTCCGTTTCCCGCCGTCAATTCGTTCAAGGGGCCGCCGCACTGATGGCCAGTACTCCGCTGCTAACTTCCACCCACGCCGCGACCGCCGCTGACTCGGCCGCGTCGTCGGGCGGCAATGACTCCGCCGATGGTTACTTGTATGGCCGGCTCTATAAAACGCTGAAGATCGGCATGGTCAACGTGCCGGGTTCGCTCACCGACAAATTCAAAGCAGCCAAAGCCGCTGGCTTTCACGGCATCGAGCTGAATGCGCCGGGGTTCGACGTAACGGAAGTCCGCGAGGCGATGGCGGCCGCCGAGTTTCCGGTCGACGGAACGGTTTGCTCGTCGCACTGGCAGATTCGCCACACCAGCCCCGACGCCAACGAACGGGCTCAAGCCCTGGAAACGCTGAAGGAAGCGATGCGAAAGACGCACGCCATCGGCGGCAATACGGTGTTGCTGGTCGTGGGCCACGGCAAGGACGGACCCGAACAGGAAATCTGGAAGCGGTCGATCGACAACATCAACCAAGCGTTGCCGCTGGCCGCCGAACTGGGCATCTATATCGCCATCGAAAACGTCTGGAACGAGTTCCTGTACGACCACCAAGGCGGCGCGGACCAGACGGCCGAGAAGTTCGTCAAGTTCGTCGACGAGCTGAATTCGCCATGGGTCGGCATGCAGTTCGACATCGGCAACCACTGGAAATACGGCAGCATGGGCGATTGGATTCGCCAGTTGAATCGCCGCATCGTGAAGCTGGATTTGAAGGGCTTCTCGCGCAAGGACAACAAGTTCACCAAGATCGGCGAGGGCGACTTGGACTGGGCCGACGTGCGTAAGGCCCTGAAGGAAATCCAGTACACCGGCTGGGCGGCGGCCGAAGTCGGCGGCGGCGGTCCCGATCGACTGGCCGAAATCTCCGCCAACATGGATAAAGTCTTCGCGTTGCATCCGTAACCGTGGATTCGTAAACTAGACCGATGTCGCGGAGCTTCCCACGGAAACTCCGCGGCGACCGGCCCCGCCGATTTCCCGCCGCTCGATCTCCCACCATCCAATCTCCGCCGCCTCCATCCGCTGCAAATCTTTATGCCTCATGCGCCGCGCCGACCTGCGTTAATTCCGTTCGTCAGCCGAATCCGCCAAGCGCTCGTCGGATTGGCTTTGTTGTTTGGATTCGCTTCGGTCGCGGCGGCCGAGCTGGTCGTCTCGCCCGCCGAGCTGCATTTCGACGATCCGTTCGCACGGCAGCAACTGCTTGTCTCGCACGACGGACGCGACGCCACGAGCCAAGCGACCTACGCGTCCAGCGACAACCAAATCATCACGGTCGACGAGCGCGGGTTCGTCACGCCCGTCAGCCCCGGTTCGGCAACGCTTCAAATCACGTTCGCTGGCGAAGTCACCACGGCGACGGCACAAGTCGCCGCTTGGGACCCGAACCGCCGTGTGGATTTCGCCACCGAAGTCGTGCCGCTGTTGTCTCGCTATGGCTGCAACTCGGGTGGCTGTCACGGCAAAGCCAGCGGACAGAACGGCTTCAAGCTGTCGTTGTTCGCGTTCGATCCGGCTTACGATTACGACACGCTGGTGAAGGAAGCTCGCGGGCGTCGCATCTTCCCGGCTGCTCCCGATCGCAGTTTGTTGCTGGCCAAAGCCGTCGGGCTCGTGCCGCATGGCGGCGGGAAACGATTCGAGGTCGACAGCGAACCGTATCAACTGATGCGAGCCTGGATCGTCGAAGGCGCTCGGCCGCCCAGTCCCGAGGCGCCGCGCGTGGCGTCGCTGCGGGTCGAGCCAGCCGACGCCTCGCTCGCCAGCAACAGCCTCCAACAGCTCCGCGTCATCGCGATCTACGACGATGGCTCGCAGCGCGACGTCACGCGCCGCGCCGAGTTCTCCAGCAACATGGACGTGGTGGCCAGCGTCGACGCGCGTGGGCTCGTCACGGCCGGCGAGCAATCGGGCGAAGCGACCATCATGGCCCGCTACATGAGCAATGTCGCCGTGTTCCGCGCGATCCGCCCGCATGGCGAGCCGCTGAAGGAACTGGCCGAGTTCACGCCGAACACCGAAATCGATCGCTTGGCCGCCGAGCACTGGATGCGGCTGGGGCTGCGACCGTCGCCATCGGCCGACGACGCCACGTTCCTGCGCCGCGTGACCGTCGATCTCTGCGGCCGTTTGCCGACGGTCGAGGAAACCCGCGCGTTTCTGGCGGATAACTCGTCGAACAAACGATCCGAGCTCATCGATCGGCTGCTCGAATCGCCCGACTACCCGGCCTACTTCGCGATGAAGTGGAGCGTGATTCTTCGCAACTCGCGTCTGGCCGGCGCGGACCAAGCGGCCTATGCGTTCCACAATTGGATCAAGGACATGATCGCGCGGAATCGTCCTTATGACGAATTCGTGCGAGGCATCGTCGCCGCTTCGGGCGAATGGCAAGATTCGCCGGCCATCAATTGGTATTGGCAATCGCGCGACGACCAACTGCACACGGTCACCGCCGACACGGCTCAACTGTTCCTCGGCCTGCGTCTGCAATGTGCCCGTTGCCATCACCATCCGTATGAACGCTGGGGGCAAGAAGACTACTTCGGCCTGGCCGGATTCTTCACGCGGCTGGGTCGCAAAAGCTTCGGCCAGCCGCCGCCATATTTTTCGTCCAGCAGCCCGACCACCGGCGAACGCAATCCGCTCACGGGACAAGTGCCGGAGCCGAAGTTCTTGGGCGGCGAATACGCCCAGCTCACGCCCGAGCAAGACCCGCGTCACGCGCTAGTCGATTGGATGGCTCAGCCCGAGAACCCGTTCTTCGCGCGCACGATGGTGAATCGGCTGTGGGGCCATTTCTTCGGACGCGGATTGGTTCACGAAGTGGACGACATGCGAGACACCAATCCGCCGTCGAATCCCGCCATCCTGGATTATCTGGCCGACGAGTTCGTTCGCTCGAACTTCGATACCAAGCACATTATCCGCCTGTTGGTAACCAGCCGCGTGTATCAACTCAGCAGCGAGCCGCGGCCCGAGAACGCGGCCGACTCGCAGAACTTCGCCCGCTTCTATGCCCGGCGGATGATCGCCGAAGTGCTGCACGACGCGGTCGATCAAACTTGCGGCACGCGCACGCGGTTCGGCAACATCAGCAACAACGCCCGCGCCGTGGACTTGCCGCACGAAGGCTTCGGCTCGTACTTCCTCGATACCTTTGATCGGCCGCAGCGAGTCAGCGTTTGCGAGTGCGAACGTTCGCCGGGCGCATCGCTGGCCCAAGTGCTGTTGCTGGCCAATTCGGACGAGACCGAGAACAAGCTCGCCTCGGGCGAAGGCCGCGCGGCAAAAATGGTTCAAGCAGGCAAGTCCGCGGCGGAAATCGTCGACGAACTATATATCGCCGCCTTCAGCCGCCCGCCCAGCGACGACGAACGGCGAATCGCCACCGAACACCTGGAATCCGAATACCTCAAGTCGGCCGGTGAGAACGAGAAACGCCGAGCGGTCGAAGACCTGTTGTGGACGCTGCTGAACTCGCGCGAGTTCATGTTCAACCACTAGATCAATCCCCGCCATAAGCCCCAAACACGAAACTCACCACGCCCTTTTCTTCCCGGAGCCCGATCGATGTTGGATTTGATGGGTACAACAACGCGAACTTGTGATGGAGTCTCTCGTCGCGGCTTCCTGCGCGTGGGCGGCTTGGCGTTCGGCGGCCTCACGCTGGCCGGTTGGTCGCAAGCTCGCGCGGCCGGGTTGGCGTCGGGCGATCGGCCTCGCAAGGCCGTAATCCAGATTTGGCTCGCCGGCGGCCCCAGCCACATCGACATGTACGATCTCAAGCCGCAAGCGCCGGCCGAGTACCGCGGCGAATTCCGGCCGATTCCCACGAACGTGCCGGGCATCCAAATCAGCGAGCATCTGCCGCGGCAAGCTCAGGTGATGGACAAGCTGGCCATCGTCCGCTCGGTGTATCACACCAACGCCGGCCACGGCATGGGCTCGCAATGGATGTTGACCGGCTGGCAGCCCACGATCGAAGTCAACAACAATATCTTCCCGGCTTGCGGCAGCGTCGTCTCGCGCATGCGCGGAGCCAACGATCCGGACCTGCCAGCCTACGTGAACTTGCCTCGCTCGCTGGGCCTGGGCAAGGCCGCGTATCTCGGCGCGTCGCACAATCCGTTCTCGCCCGAGGACGATCCGAACCGCGACGGCTTCCAAGTCCGCAATCTGCGTCTGCCCGGCCGCGTCGATACCGGCCGGCTCGACAACCGCCGCGATCTGCTGGCCAAGCTGGACAACATTCGCCGCGATCTGGACACGGCCGGTGATTTGTCCGAGCTCGACAAGTTCTACTCGCAGGGCTTGGAAATGGTCACCAACGATAAGGCGATGCGAGCGTTCGATGTCTCGTCGGAAGCGCCCGAGTTGCGAGACCGCTACGGCCGCAACGACCTGGGCCAAAGCTGCCTGCTGGCTCGGCGGTTGGTCGAATCGGGCGTCAGCTACGTCACGATCCAAGCCGGCGGCGGTTGGGATACGCACGGCGACAACTTCAAGCAGCTCAAGGACAACTTGTTGCCGAAATACGATCAAGCGGTCGCCGGCCTGGTTCAGGATCTGGCCGACCGCGGTTTGATGGACGACGTGTTGGTGATGGCGTTCGGCGAGTTCGGTCGCACGCCGCGGATCAATTCCGGCGCGGGCCGCGATCACTGGCCCGGCGCGATGAGCGTGTTGATGGCGGGCGGCGGCCTGAAGATGGGCCAAGCGATCGGCGAAACCGACTCGAAAGCGGAAGCCCCGATCAGCAAGCCCTACACGCCCGGCTGTTTGCTCTCGACGATGTACAACGTGCTGAAGATCGACTACCGCCACGTCTTCTACGACCAAGCCCGCCGCCCCATGCCCGTGCTAAACGAAGGCAAACCGATCGCCGAGCTAATCTAATAGTCGCCTTTCGCTCCGCGAAAGTAGCGATCACATCTCGACGCGCAACCCTCACCCCGCCCGTACCCGAGTGCAAGCAAAGCGAGCCCCCAG
>JAWKTM010000117.1:0-10337 GCA_041399085.1 Pirellulaceae bacterium | reverse complement strand
GGCCTTCGCCGCCGGTGAACACCAACTGACCGTCGCCGGTCACCGCCACGGCTCGCACGGCCGCCTCGCGACTTTCCAACAACCGAGTCGGCACGAGCGGCAACTGCCACACTTGCATCAGCCCATCTTCGCCGACCGAAACGAGCTGCTGGTTATTGGCGTGGAAAGCCAACCCGGTCACCGGCCCGCGATGAGCGCCGATCGATCCTTGCGAAGTTCCGTCGTTCGGATTCCAAACGTGGATGAAGCCCGCTTGATCGCCGCTGGCCAACATCGCGCTGTCGTTGCGAACGGCCAATCGCAACACTTCCGCCGCGTGGCCCTCGGCCGTGAACAGCAGCTCGCCATCGATCGTTTTCCAAAATCGCACGGACTTGTCCGAGCCGGCCGAAGCTTGCCATTGACCGTTCGGGCTGGCCAGCAAATCGTGAACGGCCCCGGCGTGGCCGGCCAACCGTGAGAGCGGTTCGCTGCGAGGCACGTCCCACATGCGGAGCACGTTGTCTTGCCCGCCGGTGAAGACGAAGCGGCTGTCGGGGCTGGCAACCAAACAAATCGCTTGCCCCTGATGCCCCGCCAGCGTCCGAGTCTCCTCGCCCGTCGCCGGGTTCCAAAACCGGATCGTCTGATCGACGCTGACCGTAATCGCGTGCTTGCCGTCGGGCGTGAAGATGCCGGCGTTCACGGCCGACTGATGACCTTGCAGCCGAACCGCCGGAGTGGCCGGAGCGGCCGGCGTTTGGGCCGCGACGCGGGTCGCTTCGCCTGCGAACAAACCGGAGAAAACAACCAACAGCAGGCGGCAACTCGGCCGCAAATTCGTGGCGAGCTTCATGGCAGGTGGGAGATTCGCGCTGAGGTGGGATGGGATGCGGAAAGGCCGCATGTGTATGGCAGTCGCCGTTGCTGACTGTAACACGATTCCGAGTCGAATCCAAATTTCCCAATGCGTTCGCCGGCTTATCGCCAGAATGTCGCTGCTTGTCTCGTTTCGATCCTTCAACTGCTCCAGTTGATGCTCCAACCATTTCGATTGCAGAAACAATCGTCCCGGTTGAAGAACCAACCTCGCGAGTTGAGGGCACGCCCGCGCGAGTTGAAGCGAAGAATCCGTGCGCGAGCAAGATACCGAATCGCTTATAGCGGCACGGCGCAACCGTCAGTAAAAGCCGGACACTGCGCAGCGCGACGCGAAATGCAATCGGATGGAAGCGGCACGGCGCGAGCCTCCGGTGATACGCACACTCGGACAGGCACGCGCGCAACGACGCGCGAAACGCAATCGGATGGAAGCGGTACGGCGCAAGCCGTCCGGTTTCGCGGCACCGGACGGCTCGCAGCGTACCGCTTCAACGGGAAGACATTCTCTGACGGTCCTAGATTTCGCGCGAGAATCCCGCTCCGGCCAACTCCAATCGCAACGCCGCCAGCGATTGGTTGATGTCGTGCAAAAACACAGCCAGCGAACCTAACAGAAACAGCAGGCACAGCGTAAACAGGCTGCCGAGCAACAGGTCGTCGTGCATCTTCAGCAGCGTCACGAAGAACAACGTGATAATCAACAGCGAAGCACACAGCGCACTCAGCGACGCCAGCCCAATCGCCAAACGAATCAGCCGAGCTCGCTTCCACAGAATGCGAAGCTGCTGTTCGATTCCCGGCCGACTCACCTCGTCGGCTCGCGGCAACTCATCGACCAACTGCCGCACGCGATCGATGCAGCGCCCCAACCGGTTGGTCATTGTCAACAACAGCAAACCCACGCCCGAGATCAAAATCACCGGGCCAATTGCCACTTGCAAAACCGCAATAATTTCCGTCATCACGAGGCACTCTTCTTCCTTCGCCGCCTCAAGTTTTATCTTTCCGCGAACGGAGTCGCGAGCGACATCGACCACCCCACAACGATGTCGCGTAACGGCTCGCCGGCCGCTACTTCTGACCCCGTTCGGTCAGCAGCGTATCGATCATCTGGTCCAGCTCTTCGGTGGATATTTCCATCTGGGCGGCGGCCACGGCGAACAGTTGCTTTTCAATCTCGGCCAACTGGCCATCCGCCGCCATCATCAACAACAATTCGCGAAGCAACCCGCGCCGCTCGCCGGCACTTTCCGGAATCGTCAGCTTGGCCGACGGAGACAACGCATACGCAATGGCCGCGGTAAACTCACCTTCGGACAACCCCCAGCGTTGGCAGCGTTCGGACAGAAACGACAACTCTTGTTCGTTGAAGCTGCCGTCCGCGGCGGCCATGACCATCAAGTTCTGAAAATTCGTCTGGCGATCCATGACGTGTGTTCCTCCGCCGCGATCGGCGCGGCAATTGGCGGGGCAAAAAATCGAACTGCCGCGGAAGTATAGGTCGCTCCGAATCGCCTCTCAAGCCAAAACGAGCAGCCCGTCCGCTCGCTTGACAATCCCCGTCGCGTGACACACGATGCCGATTCGCTTTTCGTTGTGATCCGTCTCTACGATACCTTCGGCCACGCTTGCCGATCTTCGTGATTCGATTGCCTTAAATTCAGTTTTGCGCGAAGACCGGATGAAGTTTTCCCGCCAGCGCGACAACGGAGATACCGCATGACGACGCATTACGTGGCCGTGGTTGGCACCGGTTTTATCGGGCCCGTGCATGTGGAAGGACTGCGCCGAGCAGGACAGCAAGTCCTCGGCATTTTGGGCTCGTCGCCCGCGCGAAGCCGCCAAGCGGCCGACGCGCTGGGCATCGCTCGTGCTTACGACAGCTACGAACAACTTCTGGCCGACCGCGACGTGCAATCCGTCCATATCACGACGCCCAATCGCTTTCATTTCGAGATGGCTTCGCAAGCAATCCGCGCCGGCAAACATGTGATGTGCGAGAAGCCGTTGGCGATGAACTCGCGCGAGTCGGCCGAGCTAACGCGGCTGGCAGCCACCGCCAACGTCGCTGCGGGCGTGAACTACAACATTCGCTACTATCCGCTCTGCTTGGAGGCCGCCGAACAAGTGCGCGGCGGTTCGCTGGGCAATGTGTTTCACGTGACCGGCAGCTACTCGCAAGACTGGCTGTTCCACCCGACCGATTTCAACTGGCGAGTGAGCGCGGCGGAAGGCGGCGCTCTGCGAGCCGTCGCCGATATCGGCACGCATTGGTTGGACTTGATCTACGCGGTGACCGGTTTGGAAATCGAAGCCGTGTGCGCCGATCTGCTGACCGTCTATCCCACGCGGTATCAGTCGCGCGGAAGCGTCGAGACGTTCAGCGGCCAAGCGTCCCCGGCCGCCGGCACGGTGACCAGCGACATGGAACCGATTAACGTGACGACCGAAGACTACGGCTGCATCATGCTTCGTTTTCGCGGCGGGGCGCGCGGCAATGTGTGGGTGTCGCAAGTTTCCGCCGGGCGAAAGAACTGCTTGCGATTCGAGGTCGCCGGCTCGGGGCGTTCGCTGGCTTGGAACAGCGAGCAACCGAATTCGCTATGGATCGGCCACCGCGATCGAGCGAACGAAAGCTTGCTCCGCGACCCGGCGCTGCTAGGCCCGATCGCTCGCCAATACGCGGATTATCCGGGCGGCCACAATGAAGGTTTTCCCGACACGTTCAAGCAGTGCTTCCGCGCATTCTACGACTACATCGCGGCCGGCGATTGGCAAGCCACGCCGAGCTTTCCCACGTTCGCCGATGGACATCGCGAGATCGTGGCGTGCGAAGCGATCCTGCAAAGCCACCACGAGCAACGTTGGGTGCAAATCGCCAATTGAGGCCCGCGAATTGGATTGACACGAATCGAACTTTGAAGGAGTCCCGTCGATGCAACTCGGTTTCGTTTCCGCCATCTTGCCCGATCTGTCGCTGGCCGAAGTTTTGGAGTTCGCCGCGGAAGCCGGTTTCGATTGCGTCGAGGTGATGTGCTGGCCGGTGGGCAAAGCCGAACGTCGTTACGCGGGCGTGACGCATCTGGACGTGATGGACTTCGGCCCGCAACAGGCGGACGAAACGCGTCGCTTGGTCGAGCGAACCGGCGTGGCGATCAGCGGCCTCGGCTATTATCCGAATCCGCTTTGTCCCGACACGGACGAGTCGGCTCGCTATGTCGAGCATATTCGGCGTGTAATCCAAGCGGCCGGCGTGTTGGGTGTGCGCCGCATGAACACGTTTATCGGCCGCGATTGGACGAAGTCGATCGACGACAACTGGCCGCGATTCCTGGAAGTCTGGCGGCCGATCATCGACTTCGCCGCCGAACAGGACGTGCGAGTCGGAATTGAGAACTGCCCGATGTCGTTCACTCGCGATGAATGGCCGGGCGGCAAGAATCTGGCGATCTCGCCGGCCGTGTGGCGTCGCATGTTCGCCGATATTCCGAGCGACCATTTCGGATTGAATTTCGATCCGTCGCATTTGGTGTGGCAACAGATGGACTACCTGCGGCCGCTGCGCGAGTTCTCCCACAAGCTGTTCCACGTGCATGCCAAGGATGTGCGGATCGATCGCGAGCGGTTGGACGACGTCGGCATTCTGGCGACGCCGCTGGAATACCACACGCCCAAATTGCCGGGCATGGGCGAAGTGGATTGGGGCCGCTTCGTTTCGGTGCTGGGCGATACCGGCTATCGCGGCCCGGTATGCGTGGAAGTCGAAGACCGATCGTTCGAAGGTTCGTTGGCCGATCGCAAACGGTCGCTCGTCCAGAGCGTCACGTATCTTCGCAACTTCATCCCGCCGTGCCGCTCGGGCGAGTGAAGCCGCCGCCGATGTCAAACTTGATGAACGAGCTTTCTGACGGCCGCGAACAGGATCGTTTCAACGTGGAATTGAAGTCCCGCGTCGATTCACTGGATCGCGTGCGCGAGGTGGCCGCGCGGTTGGCCACCGAGCATTTGGGCCGCATGCTTCAAGTCGACACGTATTTCGCCGGCTGTCGCGGGCGGCTGAAGCTGCGCGAGATCAAATGGCTCGACGCCAACAGCGACGCCGCAAATACAAACGTCCCAAATATAAACGTCTCAGCCCAACTGATTTGGTACGAACGTCCCGATCAAGCCGACGCCAAACCAGCCGCTACCAGTTGGTCGACATCGCGGACGCGAGCGGTTTGAAGGTCGCGCTCAGCGAAGCCTATGGCATCGCGAAGATCGTCGAGAAACAACGCGAAGTGTTCCTGCATCACAACGTCCGCATCCATCTGGATCGCGTGAAGGGGGCTCGGCGACTTTCTGGAATTCAAACGGTTCTGAATTCGCGAGACGAACAACATCGGGGCCAGCAACAAGTGGCGGAACTCACCGCGGCCTTCGGCCTCCAGACCGACTGGCTGCTACTCATCCTACAGCGACATGCTTTGACGACTCCGATTGACTCGGTGTCGAGATCGTCGCCCGCGCGTCGTCCCTACTCGGCGACTTGTTCGGCGATTCGATCGGCGACTGCGAAAGCCGCCGCGCGTCGCGCGCCTCCTCGTTCCGGCTTCCCAAGAACTCAGCGGCCAGCGACCCAGCCACGACGCTCAACGTCAGCAGGCTCCAGGTCAGAATCTGATTTGGCAGACGATTGCGCGGCATGTTGAATAACGACTCGGCCTACGTTTCGTGAAAACCCGACCCGACGGACGAATCCCGTCGGTTCACCGGAAGAAACGTAGCTTGCCGCAAGTCGCCGGATGCCCACGGCGCGACGGATCGGCGCATGAAAAAAGGCCATAGCGGCGAATGCAGTGCATTACCGCTACGACCCTTTCAATCAAATCCCCGGTCGCATGCGACAAAATGGAGTCGCTGCGAGAATGGCGGAAGTCTGGCGTGCTATTGCACCAGCCGTTTGGTGACTTCGGCCAACGCTAAAAAATGGTCCCTCTGCCGTAAAGTCGACCGGGGTTCTGTGCCAATTGTAGTTGCCAGAGTCAAGTAGTCGACCACCAGCCCTTCCATCATCGGCAATTCTACGTCGAACGTTGGAGGAAAGTTCGCAGTTTGGCGATTGGTGTCGAAAGTGAAGAAGCGACTAGCAAGTGGCGGCGGCTACTGCGGGGCGTGCAAGCGGCGGTAGTCTTCGGGTGTGTCGATGTCGGCGAATGATTCGGTCGAGTCGACGGCAATGCGGCGCACTGGGTTTCGGTCTCGCAGGGCGTTGACGCCTTCGTGCTCGCCGAGCTGATCCACTTGCCGGGCTAGCGACCATGGGAACAGGACGGGGTGGCCTCGTTCTTGCCCGACGATTGGTAGAAGAATTGCCGGCTCGGCGCGTTCGTCCCGCAATGCGTCCACATGTTCCGCGATCAAGCGGTTGATGATGGTGGTCGAGAGTCGCGGCATGTCGGCTGGGGCCAACAGCCAGGCGTCGGCGTCGGTCGGCGCGTGGCGATGGTGAATCTCGTGCAGGGCCAGTTGGATCGAGCGTTTCATCTCGGGCGGCGACTCGCCGGGAACGACGACCGTCGCGCCCGCCCGGCGGCAAACTTCCGCGAGCTCCGCATCATCCGGCCGTACGACTACCAAGACACGGTCGACGCGGCTTGCTTGCCAAGCGGCCAAGACGGTTTGGATCACGGTTGAGTCGCCCCACGGCAACAGCAACTTCGGGCGTCCCATGCGGCGGCTTTCGCCGGCGGCCGGCACGACGGCAAAGCTACGCACGGCTGACTTCCACCGGCGTCGGACGCCCCGGCACGACGCCGTCGCGATTGCGATGCGAGACCAGCTCGGCGCAGATGCTGATCGCGATCTCGGGCACCGTTTGCGAGCCGATATCGACCCCCAGCGGAGCATGCACGCGCTGCAATGCCTCGGCCGAAATGCCTTCGTTCAGCAGGTCGTCGAAGATCATCTTGATCTTGCGGCGACTGCCAATCATGCCCACATAACAAGCCCCGCGTTCGGCCAGATGAAACAATGCTTCTTCATCGTGGCTGTGTCCGCGCGTGACGATCAAGCAATACGTGTCGGGCGTGATTTCCAGCTCCGGCAACACGCGATCCACATTGCCGCACAGCCGCTGCTCGGCTCGCGGAAAGCGGCTTTCGCTGACGAACTCCTCGCGGTCGTCGACCACCCAGACATCAAAATCCAGATCGGCCGCCAAGTCCGCGACGGCTTTGCCCACGTGTCCGCCGCCGACGATGACCAACCGGCAACGAGGCACGGTTGGCAAATAGGCGATGCCGCGCGCGGCCCACGGGCGGGGACGCGAAGCGAGCGGCCGCATTGAATCGCGGACGACGTTCAGGGCCTGGGAATCCAGCGACGCGTGCAGCGACTTCACCGGTTCGTCGTTCGCATCGAACAGAAAACTGAGCGGCGCCGTTAGCCCGCTGGCTTCGCCGTCGAACACAATGACTTCCGTCATGCCGCGGCCCGTGTCCACCAGCTCGGCCAATTGCTGGAAGTAGTCGCGAATCGCCGCCGCATCGTCCGCCGCGCCGCCAACATCCGAATCGCCGTCGAATCGAATCGGCTCGATCAGAATCTGCATCCGACCGCCGCAGATTAAACCATCGTCCCAGCCGTAGTCGCTATCGAGCTGGAACGTGGCGACTTCGGCCGTGCCGCCTTGCAGCACGCGGATCGCCCGGCGCTTGACTTCGGCTTCGACACAGCCGCCGCCCAGCGTTCCGGCTTGCGATCCGTCCTCGAATACCAACATCATCGCGCCGGCCTTTTGCGGCGTGGAACCGCGCGTCTCGACCAGCCGGCAATAGGCCACTGGCCGACGGTCGCGCAGCGCGCCCAGCAACGAACGAACGGTCTCGCGAATGGTCGCCATGACTAAGCGGGCTCCAGGATTTGCAGCGAAACTCCGAGCACCCAATCCTTGACTTGTTCGCGATACGTCGCCATGTGCGGCGCGGCCAAGTGCGCGTGAAGCGCCTCGACGCTGGCCCACTTTTCCATGATCGTGACTGTCGTGGGACGCACCGGACCTTGAGCTCCGATGTCCGTGGCCACATCCACGGTCGGGACGTATTCGATGCAACCGTCTTCGGCCAACACGTTGGGAACATTCGCGTGAAAAGCGGCTAAGAATTCGTCGCGATGATCGGCGGCGACTTCGATGGTGGCGATGACGTAAATCATGGGCAACAACCGGGAAAAACGGGCAATGGACGAACGGACGGACGAGCCCCATTGTGGATTGGTAACCAGCCCGGAACAATGGGACGCGATATCGTGACGGACGGCGTTCGTTTCGGACAAGTCGGTGTGGAGCATGAGGAGAGGAAGATGAGCGACTTAGTGCAACTTGACGGGCAACAACCCCACTCGGAGCCGACGGGCCAGCATGTCGAGCAAGCCGTGCGCGAACGCTACTCGGCCGCCTCGCGCGAGCGGGAAGCGAGTCTCTGCTGTCCCGTGCAGTACGACGGTCGCTACTTGGCGATCTTGCCCGACGAGTTGATCGAGCGCGACTATGGTTGCGGCGATCCATCGCGGTATGTTCGCGAGGGCGATCGCGTGCTCGATCTGGGCTCGGGCGGCGGAAAGATCTGCTACATCGCGTCGCAAATTGTCGGCTCGTCGGGCTGCGTGATCGGCGTCGACATGAACGACGATATGCTGGCTCTCGCGCGGCGACATCGTCAAACGATCGCCGAACGAATTGGCTGGGACAACGTCGCGTTTCACAAAGGCCGCATCCAAGATTTGGCGCTCGACTTGGAACGCTTTGAAGATTGGCTGGCCGAGCATCCAATTCGTGACGCCAACGGCTGGTTGCTGGCTCAACAGCAAGCCGATCTAATGCGTCGCCAGACACCGATGATCGCCGACGGTTCGGTCGATGTGGTTCTGTCGAACTGCGTGCTGAATCTGGTTTCTCCCGGCGATCGGCAGATGTTGTTTGAAGAGCTGTTCCGCACGCTCGCGCCGGGCGGCCGGGCGGTTATCAGCGACATCGTCTGCGATGAAGTGGTGCCGCAACGGTTGCGTGACGATCCCGAATTGTGGAGCGGTTGTATCAGCGGCGCGTTTGTGGAGGAGGAGTTCTTGAACGCGTTTTTGGTCGCCGGTTTTGAAGGCATCGAAATCGTCTCGCGACAAGCGGAACCTTGGGCCACGATCGAAGGCATCGAGTTCCGCAGCATGACCGTTCGAGCTTGGAAGCCAGTCGAAGACGAGCCGCTGGATCTGAACCAAGCGGTCGTCTATCGCGGACCGTGGGCGGCCGTTGTTGACGAGGAGGGAAATCTAATTCCCCGTGGAGAACGGACGGCCGTTTCGTCGGTCGACGCGCGGCGCTTCGCTCGGGAACCGTATGCCGAGCAATTGGTGCTGATCGAGCCGCATACGCCGGTGGATCCGGCAACGGCCGAACCGTTTCGCGGCGAGCATCAGGGGACTCGCAGCTTGGCGGAAATCAAGGGCCAAGACTTTCGTTTGACGAGCCTGCCGGGCGACAGTTGCTGCGGCGGCTCGGCCGATGGCTCAAGCTGCTGCTAGGCGAGCGGCCGAGTGAAGCTTAGCGCGGAGCCGGCGTGCTCGTGTATTGCCGTTAACGGCGGCGATCACCGGTCCGCTGAAGAAGCCTTTCCACTTGTAACCGCACTGTTGCCGGTCCGGTACGACTCGCATTGTTCTGCCTTCGTCCCTGGGTCAATGATGCGGTGTGCTACCTCGGCTCGACGCTCGTTGATTGTCGCAATCAATTTACGAATATCATGACCCGCTGCCGCGGACATTGCGTGACGCACTCGGCGAACCTCGCTGTAACTATCCATTAGCTAATGTCCTCGTTTAGCAATTCGAGCGGCGTAACCAACGTTGGATTACCCAGACCCAGTATACCGTTTACTCGACGAATGTGGCGAAATTTGTTTGCATTGGCAATGTGTCGGCAGTTCCAAGTCACGAGAAAATCGCAGCGATGAAACGAAGCGACAGCCAAGTGAAGGGCATCACCGCTGGGGTCATTTGGCATCAAGTGATTTGCTATGTATGCCTCAACGGCTTCAGCAACGGAATCATTCAAGTCAAGTAGTGGGAACTTGCTAGCCAATTCGAGCATGTCCGATCGGTTCGGGAACTGCCCACCATTCAGTTCGTTTTCAACGGCAAGGCTCGTAACCAGCTCATCTGAAGATGCGATCGCGGCGTCAAGCCAACGCCGGGTCCAATTCTGTCGTGAGATCATCTCGGGATCCGTCCGAGCGTTGAAGTAGAAGCTTATGACAGTTGTTTCGAGATAGATTCTAGCCATCTTGTTGAACCCCAAAATCTCAATGGCAGAACTTGCGACACTCCGCTCCCATGTCATTTCGCGCGGCTCATTTCGCCAACCACACCCAGGCGCTGCCGGCCAGCGTTAATGCGGCGGCGCCGGCTAGTCCCGCGACGTAAACGAGCTTCGACTGGCCGCTGGA
>JAWKTM010000116.1:0-11326 GCA_041399085.1 Pirellulaceae bacterium | reverse complement strand
TTTTAGATTGGGTGGGTCGGTTGTATTTAGTGTGCCACGGGCGAAACGGCAGCGGCATGCCACGCTGTAAGCAACACTGGCACGCCGAGCCAAATTCAGTGCCAACCAACCGGAGCAGCGAATGCTGCCCGGTGCGACCACGCAACGTGTGAATGCCTATTGCGGAACAAAATCGTGAGCAGTCTCCATCATGAACAATTTTGCCGTGGTGGGCTTTTCGCCGACTTGCTCGACGACCTCGGGAGACATCAGTGTGAGGTAGAAAGTGCCCTTGTCGCCACGCTTAAGTCGCGGGAAAGGTGGCGTTCTGCTGGCACGCTTCTTTCCCTTTCCCATGGGCAGGCCTTGTTCGAACCAGAATGGAAAACTGTCGCCCTTATCGTAGGTAATATCACCCTTCACCGTTTCGTCCACCACAATTACACCGCCCCAAGTCTCGGCGCCTCGCGTATTGGTGCGATTCATGGGCTTCACGACATGTCGAATCTTCCCTTTAACAACCAAGTCCCGCTTCGCCATTCTCTGTTCCGGCGTCCAGGTGGCCACGTTTTCACCACCAGCTTCGTTTTCCGTCCCGCCCGCGGCAACTTGGTCTTGGTTGACCGGTCTCGGCTCGGGCCTCTGAGCTTCAACACTTCCAACGCTGCAACTGGCCGCGATCAGAACAACGGCGGACAAATAAAGCAATCTCAGCATTTTGAAATCCTCGTTACTGGCGGTGGTTGTTGAGTTAGAACGGAAGAGCGCCGCAAAGCGGTCCTCACAACCTCGATCAGACGGTGACTGCCTGCTACGTTCAGTCGATCCACTCAACGCAAGGGCATCTTCCAACTCGCAGATTCTCGCCCCGCACCGTTCCCCTGTCAACCAAAATGACGACAAACTCCGCTGGCGGACGTACTGTCGCCCCCGAAATATCCGACGTGGAGTGGCACGTCAGGTCGATGCCGGGATGTTCACCCAACTAATTAAACATCATCACAGGCGTACTAACGGCATGCCCAACTGGGAGCAGTGCAATCCCGCCGTTTTTGCCGTCGAATGTTCTCAGCTATGATGGAGACCTGATCGGCATCCTGAAACCAGCACCGAAGTGAGAAGCGAGAACATGAAAGCCCTGCTCACCCTCGTCGCCGCAATGTTATTTGCTCCCCTCGCGGCGACGCACGCCGCCGACGCGTTTATCATCGAAGACGGTCAGCCGCGAGCCGAGATCGTGATTTCCGCGGAGCCCAGCCGGATGCAGCGGGTCGCGGCGCATGAGTTTCGGATGCAGATCGAAAAGATTAGCGGAGCGCGGTTGCCGATCGTCACCGCGCCGAGTGGAAAAGGTGTGAGAATCTTCATTGGGGCGAGTCCGCAGAATCCGGTGAAGGCGGACGGCTTGAAGGCAGGCGCCTATCGCATCGCCACCGGTCCGGACTGGATGGCGCTGGTTGGCGATGACAGCGAATTCACGCCGAGGGAGCCGTTTGCCAAGAGCAACAGCGACATTCCGCGAGCTCAGGCCGAGTGGGAGAAGATCGTCGGCGCGCCGTACGGCATGCCGTCTCGCGGTTTATACAAGAACCGTCTCCGATTGCCCGGCGATACGGGTAAGCCCGACGGCGCGACCACGGACCCGAAGGAGACGCTCGAAATCTGGGGGCTCGACGAACGCGGCAGCTTCAACGCGGTCTGCGGCTACCTCCGCAAGCTCGGCGCGCGTTGGTATCTGCCGGGCGAACTGGGCGAAGTGCTGCCGTCGATGAAGACGATCCGGCTGCCGCGGATTGACGAAACCGTGCAGCCTGACTTTTCACTGCGGCAGTTCAATTTCCGCTTCAGCACCGCTGGCCCCGAGACTTCGATGTGGGTCATGCGGCTCGGACTGCGCAACGACGAGCGGCTGCAGATCGCTCACGGCATTGCGACCATGACGAACCATCAGGGCGTGTTCGACTTGCATCCCGATTGGTTCGCGATCTACGGCGGCAAGACCGACTTCAAGTCGGGCGACTCGAAGTGCCAGGTCTGCTACTCGAACGACGAACTGTTTCATGAGACCGTGCGTTGGGCGCGAGCACAGCTCGACACCTACCAGTTTGAAACCGTCTCGATCATGCCGCCGGACGGCTACACCGCGATCTGTCAGTGTGATAAATGCAAAGGCAAAGACTCGCCCGAGCGCAACGAGCGTGGGCTGCTCAGCGACCACGTGTGGGACTTTGTCAATCGCGTGGCGAAGGAGATCGCCAAGTCCCATCCGCAAGCGAAGGTTTTGAACTGTGCCTATGGTGTTTACACATTGCCGCCTCTGAACATCGAGAAGCTCGAACCGAACGTGCAGGTATGCATCGTGGGCGGGCGTCGGCCGATCAACAAGGGTGGCGTGAAAGGCGAGGGCGAATCCGCGCCGGATGTGTTGCGAGCGGCATGGGCGAAGAAGACCGACAATCCGCTGCTGATCTTCGAAAACTATCCCTTCACCAGTCGAGGCTGGTACCTGCCCAGCTTCGCCGCGCACGCGCTCGGCGACAGCGTGAATGCGACCAAGAGCGTCTCGGCCGGTGAAGACATCTGGCTCAGCGTGGCCCAGGATTTTGCCACGAAAGACATCGGCTTCAATCATTTCCTGGTCTACTTCACCGCCCGCATGTATTGGGGCGGCCAGGACGCGGATGTGGACGCGATGCTGCGTGAATATTGCCGGCTGTTCTACGGACCCGCCGAGCAGGAGATGCTCGCCTTCTTCACGTACTGCGAAGCGAACTGGCATTTGATG
This sequence comes from Pirellulaceae bacterium, assembly GCA_041399085.1. Classification (GTDB taxonomy): domain Bacteria; phylum Planctomycetota; class Planctomycetia; order Pirellulales; family Pirellulaceae; genus JAWKTM01. Next base: position 8,562 of record JAWKTM010000116.1, on the reverse strand, counting down.
GACGCGGATAAGGAGAAGGCCGATGAAGCGCTCGCGCTGTTCGGCCATGCGAAGTCGAAAGCCGACGCGGCCGGCGTTTATGGCCAACGCATCGCCCTGATCGACGACTACCTGAAGGGCCTGCGTATGAAGACCGAGCAGCTCGGCCAGAAACGCGGCCCCGTGCCCAAGGTGCGGCTCGTCGGCGATGCACACAATATCGTCATCGACGGCAAACTTGATGATGAGTATTGGCAGACGTGCCCCGTTGCCGCCACGGGGAAATTCCGCGAGTTGCAAACCGGTCGCACGCCGACGTTCGGAACCTCGTTTAAAGCCGGATGGCAGGGGAGCAATCTCTACTTCGCGATTCGTTGCGACGAGCATCCGGGTGAGAAGCCCGTCTCCGCCTCCACTCGCGATGACGACCAAGCCATCTGGCACGGCGATGCGATCGAGATCGAACTCGCCACCGAAACGCACTCGTATTATCAGATCGCGATCAGCCCGGCTGGTCACATTGTGGATCTGGATCGTGGGGCGGCCAAAGGGCAATGGTTCGGCTGGGATTCGAAGGCCGAAGTCGCGACGCACATCGCCGATGATCACTGGACCGTCGAGATTCGCTTTCCGGTGACCGCCGACGAAAACGATCCACTGAACCAAGTCATCGGCCGTCATCCCACGCAAAGTCTGCCGTGGCATATCAACCTCTGCCGTCAGCGTATTCGCGAGGACGGCCAGGAGTTGAGCGCCCTCTCGCCGACTGGCACGAGCGGCTTCCACGAGCCGATGAAGTTCGCACATTTCTATGATGGCCGCTCACATCAGTTCGAGGCGGACCCCAGCGTGACCGACTTCGCCCTGGGTTTTCAGAATGCCACGAGAGCTCGCCAGGCTGCGAACTTCCTCGCCCTGGCCGAGTTGGCGAAGATCACCGATCTGCAACAGGCCGCCGCGCTGGAACAAGCCGCGCTGCTCGACAGAGCCAACGCCGAGTCCATCATCGAACGCATACCGATCGAGGCCGTGAAGAAGACCGCGCGAATGCAGAATCTCCTCGCGCAGGGCAAGGCGTCGGAAGTGATCTCGCAATTCGCCGAGGAAGATTTGACTGGCTGGCCGTTTTGGAAACGGGGCGATGGTTACCACATGCGCGGGCGGGCGTATTCGATCACCAAAGATGGCGCCAAAGCCGAAGCCGATCTCACGAAGGCGTTACCGTGGATCAGCGAGCCTCGCACTCGCGATTCGTTGTTGCTGACGCTCGCCCAAAACCGCGAACGCAATCTCGGCGACGACGACCGAGCATTGGAAGCCTTCCACGCCATCGTCGCCGGCCGTGATCGCATCGGCAGTGCGGACGAATACGCGGCACTACAAGGCATCGCGCGAATTCAGACCCGCCGCGGTGAATACGACGAAGCCCTCCGCACCTAAACCGAGCCAACCCCGAGAAGCTGCAAGGCGTGTGGCGGGGAGAATATTCTCAAGTCGATTGAAGATGTCAACGAGGCCAAACGTAAGACTTCTGACTGAACGATTAAGGCCTTACTCGGCAATTGGGATATCGGCACGAAGCGCGACAGTAGTTGCCCGCAGCGGAGATTCCGATCGGTGAGCACCTCGATACCATCACCATTCGAGCAGAAAGCCCCGGTGAATGTGACGTCGATGTGACCAAAGGCGGCTTTGGCCCGAAAGGCCTTGCTCACCGTAGCCTGGGGCAACGCCCGAAGCGCCCGAAAGGGCAAGAACGGCCCCCTATTGGCCAAAGGCCATAGTCATCCATTGCCGTGAAATCCGGTCAGTCCCAGACGTATTGTTCGTCGAAGTCGATACCATAGCGAGTCAGTATGGCCCGATATTCCTCCTGGAAAGTTGTTCGTCGGTGATGTTCCTCCTGATTGCGCGTACTTTTCTGCCTCGTCGCGATCCTTCGGACTGACGGAGAACATGCCGTAACCACGCTGCCAGTAGAACTGCGTGTACTGCGCTAGCGTCTTGATGAAACTGGACGACTCGCGTTTGACTTGCTCAGCAGGCATTCACCGGCGCCACCATTTTTCCCAGATCGAAAAGAATGTGGACGTGGTCTGCCACACCACCGACGACCACCCAAGGCGAATCCAGTTCTCGCACAATCGTCGCGAGGTAGCCATGAACGCGAGGCCGAATTGCCTGGTCAAGGAACGGTTTGCGATTCTTCGTGCTGAAAATCAAATGGGCGTAAAGTCTCGTCGGGGATTGTGGCATGAGTCCATCCTTCGCTGAGGCAATGCGTCAGGATCGGGGGTGAATATGGCCTTCGGCCAATCGGCGACCGCTACATATTATTCCTGGGGCGTTGCCCCAGGCTACGGTGACGTTTGGCCTTCGGCCAAGGAAACGTCGTCTGTTAAAAGACGCCAACGTTCGGTAAATCGATCCTCCCAAATAACCGGGCTTGAACCTGCTTATTGGACAATCTCTCGCGGAGCTTTTGCACCAGCAGGACTCACGATGCGGCTCCGATCGTCGACACCGATAGGACTTTTTACGGGGAGATTCAAACCTTAGACATCCACATTAATTCCAACACCAATGCACCTACACAGCGTCGGTCGGTTTCGACCGAGGAAGCTAGGGCGGCCGAAGGCCTGTTTTTCATCGTAGCCTGGGGCAACGCCCCAGGACCAGGATGACAACCAAATGGGATTGTTGGCCGAAGGCCATATGCATCCTTCGCCGTGAAGTTCGCACAGTCCCAGAGGGATTGGGGCATGGATCAACCCGTAGTCCAACAGATCGGTCCAGGATCCGGGGTGAACATGGCCTTCGGCCTATGGGCCACCCGGTGCATCCTATTCCTGGGGCGTTGTTCCAGGCTTCCGTGACATTCGGCCTTTGGCCAAGCGAACGTCGCCTGTCCAAGAAACGCTGAGCCACCAGAACCTTTGGTTCTTATATTACGAACCGTACATGACTGCGCAGCAATTGAGCTTGCCCTCTCGGTTTCCATCTCGCCACGAGAGCTTCGCAAGCAACTCGGTTGCAAGCGGGACAACAGATTTCCTGGATGTACGCTCTTGGATCGAACTGCATTTCAATGAACCGCTTGTTGCCTTCGACTTTAGCCGGGTATTTACGTTCGTTCGGGTTGATTCGCATGTAGCGTTTCTCAACCTCTGACTTAAACTTCAGCTGCTTGATCGAACAGATTGCCTGGTACACGCTGACGGCCAATGACAAGGGTGTGAGCCAAAGGTCAGTCTGCCGTGCGCTCGGAACATCGTCGGGTAGTTCTTCGGATTGAAGAATCGCTCTGCGACAAATGCCGTTAAAGTCGAACGTTCCCTCGTAATAACAGGTCGTCCAGTGTGCCGGATTATGGCGTAGCTCATTCTCACAAGTGCCGGAAATCGGTGCTTCATGCTTACGAGAAAACCCTCGTGAATCATCTCGGAGAACCCTATTGCGACGTCGCCGTAGTTCTTCCAGTGATAGGGGGAGTTTTGGTTCTCCGTCAGTGACAAAACATAGACGTTCAACTCACCTTCTCGAAACCCCTCGATGCCTTGCGTGAAAGTTCCGATACGGGATATCGCGTTTCTCAACGGGGTACCTGCACTTCTTCAAGGACTAGGTCAATGTTGCCGAGCCGAAGTTCATCTTTGTCGTCGAATGAGGAGTAGTGCGTCGCTCTAATGATTCCGCTATCGACAATCTTCTCGAGCGCCTCAAGGTCAGTGTTATGATAAAGCATCATTGGCATCGACGGTCCTTTGATATCAGACGAAGCTCGGCCAAGCATTCCGGCATTTTAGCCCGGACGCCACCCGAAACGAATACCAACGGCACCGAGTCGAATCAACGATCCTATTGTACGGTTACGAAACATCGGTTCGACACGCCGAACCACCTGGAACATATAGGCTGTCGATGAGGGCGTGGCTTGAGCGAGTGACAAGCCCATGAGCTCCCAATCCGACACGCTGTAGTCTGTGCGGAGTCTTGCTCTTGACGGGTTCCTTCGCCCCGGATTCATCGACGTGGGGTTCTTCGACACCATTGCATGCCCAGCTTCGTTGAACCGGGTCTTGTCAGACAGCACCGCTTAGTAACGCAAAAACGCCCAGCCAGTTTAAGCCGAAACGATACAGAGTGCCTATTGCGCGGTGGTATCATGGATCCGCGATACGACGGGTTGGCTAGTGAATGAAGCCCATCGCTGGACTCCACCAAACTATTCAAATCAAGGACTAAAGGAATCATTTAATGGCTCAATATTCATCTCGCGTGACTGCCTCTGGCGCGGCGGCTTTGGCCGTGTTTGTGCTTGTTGGGCTTTGGTCAATCAGCGTCCTTGGCAGAGGGCCCGCGGCGTCCCAATATCGTGCTGATCTTTGCTGACGACCTGGGTTGGCAGGAAACCGGTTCACCGGATCGGACTGTGCAGACGCCGAATCTGGACCGACTGGCCGGTGAAGGCATGGTCTTTCGCATTGCCTACGCCTTCAGCCGGCAATTGTCAGCCCAGCCGCGCCTGCATGCTCTCCGGTCAATACACGGCGCGGCATGGTGTTTATGCCGTGGGCAGCACCAATCGTGGCCCGGTCGAATTGATGCGGATGATTCCCATTGCGAACCGCGGTAACCTGCCACTGGAAACCCGTGACTATGGGCGAGTCGCTCAAGGCGGCCGGCTATGCCACCGGCTTCTTTGGGAAGTGTCACATGCGAGACTCGGCAACAGGAAAGTCGGAACATGCCGGATTCGACGTGGTGAAGGTTTCGCAGCCCGGCCTGAACAGCAAAGACCCGGCGGACCCGAAAGCCATTTTCTCCATCACCGAGGCCGCCTGCGAGTTTATCGACGCGAACAAGCAGCGGCCCTTCTTCGCCTATCTGCCACACTACGCCGTTCACTCGGCGTTGCAGGGGCGAGCGGAGACTTTGGCCCATTTCAAGGAGAAGCCGAAGGGGCAACTCGGGCACGGCGACCCGCTGCTGGGCGCCTGTCTGGCGGATCTGGACACCGGCATCGGAATGGTCCTGGACAAGCTCAAGGCGCTCGACTTGGAAGAGAACACACTGGTGATCTTCACGTCGGACAACGGCGGCACTCACGTCTTGCAAGAGCCGCTGCGGGGCAAGAAGGGTTGCTATTACGAAGGCGGCATTCGCGTGCCAATGATTGTGCGCTGGCCGGGCGTGGTCGAGCCGGGTTCGATGTGCGATGTGCCGGTGCTGAACATCGACTTCTATCCCACGTTTCTGGCCGCTGCGGGCACCGAGCCGCCTGCGTCTCCGCTGGATGGCGAGAACCTGATTCCCTTATTCCAAAGCGGGGCGTCGCTGAATCGCCAGTCCATTTTCTGGCATTTTCCGGGCTATCTCGACGGTCCCGTCCCGCGAGGCCGCGATCCTGTCTTCCGCACGCGGCCGGTAACCGTGATTCGCAAAGGCGATTGGAAGCTGCACCTCTATCACGAAGAATGGCAGCTCGACGGCGGACGGGATAAGATCGCCACGAACAATGCCGTGGAGCTGTACAACCTGGCCAGCGACCCCGGCGAAACAACCAACCTCGCCCCGCGCCGGACTGAGCAGCGCGACGAACTCTTGGACGAGTTGCTGGCCTGGATCGAGCGAGTTCCCGCACCTCTTCCCGAGCAGCCGAATCCAGCATGGAAAGCGGACGCCACTCGCAAACCCGGCAAGAAGAATTCGAGAAAGAAGGCTCCATGAAGCGATTCATCTCGACCAGCATCCTGTTGCTGCCGCTGGGAGCTTGGACCAGCGTCGCCCAGGCCGAAGCACCCGCCGATGAGATTGCGCTGCAACCCGCCCACGTCATCATCTCGCCCTGGAAACAACACATTCCGCCGACGAAGCGGCAGGGAGTAGCGGGCATCGAATGCACGGCCAAAGGGCGACTGTGGGTGGTTTACGGCCGCGATGTCGAGAGCACTCGCAATTTTCAAGTCGTGCGCAGCAGCGATGACGACGGCGCATCGTGGTCCGAAGTGCGGGTCATGATTCTGCCGCGCTCCGGCACGCGCGCGATGTCGGCGTCTATCTGGATCGACCCACGAGGCCGCTTGTGGCTGTTCTGGGGGCAGAGTGCCGGACAGCAGGATGGGCGTTTCGGCGTCTGGACGATTGTCTGCGACGACCCGGATGCGACCGAACCGAAGTGGTCCGCGCCACGCCGTATCGGCGATGGCATTTTGCTGAACAAGCCGACCGTGCTTTCCAGCGGCGACTGGCTGCTCACTTCGTCAGTGTGGAAGGCCGACAACAGCATCAAGGTTTACGCATCGACGGATGAGGGCAAGACGTTTCAACTCCGCGGCGCCGCCAACATCGAAGACGCCAAGACGCGCGGCCCCGACGAACCGATGATCGTCGAGCGACGAGACGGTTCGTTGTGGATGATGGTCCGCTGTCGGGGACTGGCGGAGACGATTTCACGAGACCAAGGCAAAACGTGGACACCGGTCAGACGCATCGCGATTCCACATCCCACGTCGCGGTTTTTTCTACGACGCCTGAAGTCCGGGGCTCTGTTGCTGGTGAAGCACGGCCCGATCGATGAAAGGGTGAAGCGCGAGAAGCTCACGGCCTACATCTCCGATGATGATGGTATGACTTGGCAGGGCGGCCTGATGCTCGACGAACGCGAGGACGTGACCTATCCCGATGGCGTCCAGGCTCAAGACGGCACAATCCATATCATCTACGACCACCAGCGAACGCCGCTGGGTGAAGTGCTGATGGCGACCTTCACCGAAGAAGACGTTCGAGCCGGCAAGGCCGTCACCGACAAAACGCGGTTTCGCGAAGTCATCAGTTCTTTGCCCATCACAAATCCGTAAGTGAATCATGCAACGCACCTGTTCTCCCGCCTTGCTTATCATCCTGCTGCTCGCTCCGCTGGCCGCATCCCATGCCGCCGAAGGCCCGCGGGCGTCCAAGCCCAATATCATCTACATTCTGGCCGACGACCTCGGCATCGGCGATATCGGTTGTTACGGCCAACGCACGTTGAAGACGCCGCGCATCGACCAGTTGGCGGCCGAGGGCATGCGTTTCACCGAGCACTACTCGGGCGCGGCGATGTGTGCGCCGACGCGCAGTTGCCTGATGACCGGCCAGCACACCGGTCACACGCGCGTTCGCAAGAACGGCCACGGTCCGCTGCTGCCCGAGGACATAACGATCGCCGAGGTGTTGAAAACCGCGGGCTATCAAACCGCCGCGATCGGCAAATGGGGCGTCGGCGAAGCGGGCACGACCGGCGTGCCCTGGCGGCAAGGCTTCGACCTGTTCTTTGGCTATCTGAACCAATCCAACGCCCATCACCATTATCCGCCGTTCTTGTGGCGCAATGACCAGAAGGTTCTCTACCCGGACAACCCGGTCGAACGCACGCACTACAGCCACGACGAGTTCACGCGCGAAGCGTTGCAGTTCATTCGCGACCATCGCGACGCACCGTTTTTCCTGTACGTTCCTTTCACGCTGGCGCATGTCGATCTGGATGTTCCGGATGACGATCTGAAACCGTGGATTGGTAAGATCGAAGAGACCGAACCTTATGGCACTCCGAGCGGCCAGCACTATATCCACCAACCGACGCCGCATGCCGCCTTTGCTGGTATGGTCTCGCGGCTCGACCGCAGCGTGGGACGCATCGTCGACCTGGTCGATGAACTCGGATTGGCCGACAACACGCTGGTCATCTTCAGCAGCGACAATGGACCGACTTCGGCCGGCGGCGCGGATCCAAAATTCTTCGACGGCAACGGGCCTTACCGAGGCATCAAGTTCGAGTTGTACGACGGCGGGATCCGCTGCCCGATGATCGCTCGCTGGCCCGGCAAGATCGCGAAAGGTTCCACGACGGATCATCTCTCGGCCCACTGGGATGTATTGCCGACCGCGGCCGAACTGGCGGGTGTCGATGTGCCCGCCGCGGTCGACGGCATCAGCTTTCTGCCGACGCTGCTGGAACGCGGCCAACAGCAGCAGCACGACTATCTGTATTGGGAAACGGACGGCAAATCGGGCTGGCAGGCGATTCGCAAAGGGAACTGGAAAGCCCACCTTCAACAAGTCGGCGATCCCGCGCGGACAAAGTTCGAGCTGTACGACTTGTCCTCGGACATCGCCGAAGAGCGTGACGTTGCCGCGGCTCACCCCGAGGTCGCTCGCGAGTTCAGGCAACTGTTGTCTTCCGCGCGAACCCGGCCGCAAGGCAACAGTGAGATTTTGGTTGCTCCCGCGAAAAAGAAGAACAAATCCCAGCAGTAGCGGGGCGAGACGAACGCGGCAAGCGATTAAGTCGATTGATGGTGCGAACGGAGCGACTTAACCTGTGACCGAGCGGGCGAAACTCGGTCAGCGTTTTTGCCGTCACACACTCTGAATGATGAACTCAGGAACCACCGCCATGCGAATCCCACATCGCCTCATCGTCGCGAGCTTTTTCGCCGCCTATGTTTCGCTCGGATTCGCCAACGTCGCCATGTCGGAAGAACGGGTGTTTCAAGCCGGCGCGGCAACCAGCAACATCACGCCGCCGATCAGCTCGGATTC
>JAWKTM010000115.1:0-11460 GCA_041399085.1 Pirellulaceae bacterium | reverse complement strand
GAATTTACGTGACCTGCTGATTCATAGTTTGTCGCTGGACGACGATTGTTTGCGCGAAATCGCCCAGCTTCCGCAACTCAAATCGATCGATCTCTCCAGTCCGTGGTTTTCGGAGTCGGCCGTGCGAGCTTTTACCGCGAGAATGAAGCCTCGAGCAAGGGTGCAGTTCACGCACGCAGCCGGCCAATGGAACGGACGTTTGAACCAAGTGCTTTGTCGACCTGACTTTCTCGGCGATGTGGCCATGAAGCATTTGCAGGCCGACGAACGAATGCAGGCGTTGCGGTTCCACGGTCTGACGAATGGCGAGCAACTCGAGAAACTAGCCGGGTTAACCAATCTGCGTTCGCTGGACGTGCAGCAAGCTTGGCTGCATCGCGGCGACTGGAGTGCGCTCGGCGAAATGAAGCAGCTTCGTCATCTCGACTTGGCTGGTTCGCGTCTGGGCGACGACGCCATCGTTGGGTTGGCGGACTTCGAGCAACTTGTCCAACTCAACCTGAGCGGCACGCAAATCGGCAATCGAGGGCTGGAAGCGATCAGCCGGATCGAGTCGCTCGAGGAATTGTTGATGTACCGGTACCATTACAGCGACGGCGGCCCCTGGATCAACGACGAAGGCATCCGGCATTTGGCGGCGATGCCTCGGCTTCGCAAGCTGCATATGGTGGCCGTGCAGATCACGGACGCCAGCGCGGAATCGCTGGTTCAGATCGCCAGCCTGGAAGACTTGGACTTGCGAGAAACGTCGCTTACCGACGCCGGCTTGAAGACGTTGGCCAAGCATCCGGGGCTGCGGATTCTCGACATCACGCGGACGCAAGTCACCGAGTCGGGGCTGGCGGAGTTAGCGAACATGCCGTCCCTGCAACGCGTGTCATTGCCGTACAACTTGCGTGGCTCGGAGACCGCACGCAATTTGCGTCAGCTTCGTCCCGGGCTGCGAGTGAACTGACGAACGCCAAACCCCGTCCGCGGGAACGCCGCGCCCTTCCACAATCGCGGAGCGGCATTCGTCGAAGCAATAGCGCCGTTCCTCGAAACAGCATCGCATTCCGAAACTCGCCCCCCCAATTTCCCCGCCCCTCAATTCCTCCGCGCTCAATTCCTTTGCCCCTCAATTCCTTTGCCCCCAATTCCCCTGCCCCATCCTGCAATTCTCCATCGCGGCGACACGAACCGAGCGGAGGCTGCGACCTCTGCGCGGGACGGGGACATTCCTGTTCGTTAGCAGGCCAGACGAATCACTGGCCCGTGAATAGCACGGCGGGAGCCGTGCTCTTGGTGCGCGGGGCGAGGCGTTGTTCGGGCGGGCGTCGCCACAGTCGCACGGTCGTGTCGTAGCTGCCGGACAGCAACACGTCGCCTCGGCAATCCAAAGTCGCCACGGTCCCTTTGTGCGCGGAGAACTCGGCTTCCAAACGCTGTGACTGGAAATCCCAGAGCCGAATCTGATTGTCGCTGGCCCCGGCGGCTAGCCGCGTCGGCCCAACGATCGTGAGCGAGAACACTTTGTACGCGCCGCCCGGCAATACGAACGCCTCGACGCCCGAAACGCCGTCCCACGCATGAATGCCGCCATCGTCGCCAGCCGAAAACAGCAGCTTGCCATCCGATGTGTAAGCCAACGCGCGGACTCGTTGCCGATGGCCGCTCAGCTCGCTCGCGTCGTCGAACATCGGCCCGGCATAAACGCGAATCCGCCCATCGCGTCCGGCGGCGGCCATCCGCGAACCGTCGGGCGAAAACTCCAGTGTCTGAATCCCCGTGCAAGACGTTGGCCGAGTTGCGACGGGCTCGAGCTTCCGCAAATCGTACAGCCGCACGACCGCATCAAAACCGGCGACGGCCAGCCAGCGGCCATCGGGGCTGTAGCGCAGCGAGCCCACGGCCTTATCCAGCCGATCCAGGATGTGATATCCGTTCTGCCCCGAGCGACTCCACAGAATCACTTGGCCATCGTTGCCGCTGGTGGCCAACTGATTTCCGTCCGGCGAGTACGCCGCGCAGCGAATCCAGTCGTGGTGAGCTCGCCAGCGTTGATGCAAACGCCCGGTTTCCGCATCGATGATTCGGACCACGTGGTCATCGCCGGCCGCGGCTACCCAGCGCCCTTCGGGATGCAGGCAAACGGCGGTCACCACGGGTGGCGTTTCTCCGTCGCGATGCAGCGTCAACGGTTGGCTGGGCCAGTCGCGCTGAAGCTCGCCGGCGAGCGGCACTGTGTGAAAGGCGGGACAGAGCAGGGATACAAGCGTCGCGAACGATGCGAGAGCGGTTGGTCGGCACATGGCTTCTTCCGAACTTCTAGGAGTGACGCGTCGACGCTGCTTCCGATGTGCTTCGCGCCGAAGCCCCAAGGCGTTGCCGAGCGACGTCGGATGTCGCCCGCGCCGGTCCACTCCGTCCGACCGTCTCACCAATCTGCCGCTTCGCTACGGGATGCTCAATAGGAAAATTTCCCAGTCCCACGGGACGATTCGCGGCGGCCGGGGAGGGGCAAGCCATTCGCGCGACAGGCAACCTAGATTTCAGCGGAATTCATCGTCGACCTTTTCATGAGGAGCAACCCAATGATGATCGACCGAACGTGCCGAACTCCCCGCGTGCTGTGCATCGACGACGATCCGGGAGTAACTTCGGCTATCGAAGCGGGCCTGAGCCGTTACGACGTGGAAGTTCAGACCGCCTACTTCGGTACGCAAGGCATTTGGCAAGCCATCAATTTCCCGCCCGATATCATCATCACGGATCTACGCATGCCGCGTGGCAAAGGGGATTACGTGGTTGAATGTCTCAAGGGGCGCGAAGACACGGCGGACATTCCGGTGATTGTGTTAACCGGTCGCCGCAACATCGAGATGAAGCGTTGGATGCTGGCATTGGGAGTGAAATACTATCTTCACAAGCCGATCAGCATGCAAAAGCTGGTGCAGATCATCGGACGCACCATTGAACTTTCTCCGCGCCGCCCCAATTTTCAGGCCGTGTGAAATATGGAATAATGCCCCCGTTCGTGGGCAGGCCGCAACAAGGAGGCAGGCGTGAGCGACGGCCAATCGCGTCTTACGAGTTTGGCACGTCGGATCGATACAGGCACTACGGAGCACGGCGCGAATGGAACGTCGCGCTTCGATGGTGCGCTGCGCCGCGTGCTGCAAAGCGTTTCCGAAGATTTCGCGTGGCTGGACGCGGAGGGTCGGATCGTCGACGTCAGTCGTCGGCCGGCGTGGCTGACCGACATGCCGTTGGCGGGTCAGCCGGCTTCCGCCTATCTTCCGCTGGGGATGAACGCGCCGTTGGAAGAGGCGCTGCTCATGGCCTGCGATGGCGACGCGCCCGTCGAATTCGAAGCCCGAGGAACTTCGGCCACGGGCCATTTGATTTGGCTGGCTGGCCGCGTGGCCCGGTTGGCGGACGAAGAAGGCCGAGCCGGCTATCTGCTGCATCTGTTCGATATCTCCGCCCGCAAGCAGCGCGATCAGGAACTGATGCTGGGCCACCAGCGGATCTCGGAAGCGCAGCGGCTGGCCGGCATCGGTTGCTGGGAATGGAATCTCGAAAGTGGCGGGCTGTGGTGGTCCGACGCGATGTTTCGGATGTTTGGCCAGGAGCTGAACGAATTCACGCCAACCTATGATGCGTTTCTCGAGTTGGTTGTCGCCGAAGATCAGCGGCTCATCCAAGACCGGATCGACGCATGTCTGCAGCGCGACGAGCCGTTGGTGCTGACTTACCGGATTCGGCATATGGATGGTTCGCTGCGCGTGATTTCGGCGCAAGCCAAGTTGTATCACGATCCGTATGGGAACCCGCAGCGGCTGGTTGGCATGTGCCAGGACATCACCGAGCAGCGGCGCATTCAAATGCAGCTTCGGCGGACCGAGCGACTGGCGGCCCTTGGCACATTGGCGGCCGGCATCGCGCACGAGATTAACAATCCGATGGCTGCCGCGATGACCGCCGCCGAAACGGCCAAGCTGTTAAGGAACCGCCCCGACGCGGCGGAGATGCTGGACGAGTGCTTGAGCGCGATTAGCGACGCGGTTTGCCGGAGCCAAGTGATTATCGAAAACGTGTTGCGATTCGCTCGGCACGAGTCGTCCAACAAGCAACCACATGATCTGAACGCGATCGTGTTTCGAGCCGTGGAAACGACGACCCATTACGCGGAACGACATCGCTCGCGGGTCGAATTGGATTTGGCGGACCGTCTGCCGCATCCACTAATCAACGGCCCCGAGATCGAACAGGTCTTGGTGAATTTGATCCGCAACGCCGTTCAGGCGGGCACGAATACCCAGGTCTGCATCTCAACCGAAGCGGGCTTTCAGGTCGTGCGATTGCGGATCAGCGACGACGGGCGAGGCATCGCGACGGACCAGTTGGAGCACGTCTTCGATCCATTCTTTACGGCTCGCGAAGGCGGACGGGGAACCGGGCTGGGACTGGCAATTTCGCACGCCATTGTCGAAGACCACGAGGGGATGATCGAGGTGGAAAGCCAACTCGGCATCGGCACGACCTTCACGTTGACCTTGCCGGTTACTCCGTCGAATGCCATCAAGAAGCCGCCTCATTTCCGCACTCGTCCTATTTGGCTAGATCCGCTTGGCTGACCGTGGCTGGCGGACAGGTGCAAAGAGCGATTCCAATTTGCCGAATTTTTTCCAATCGCAAATCCCGATTGGCTAGGCATTTGTCACTCTGGCATGGGAAATTCTCCCATGCCGTTCAGGGAAAATCTCCTCTTGACGACTTTTGTCGCGGTCGATACCTAGTGTGGGCCGGACTTAGAAGTGGGCGTCACGCTGCCGGGAAACGAGGTCGAGCGTTTCTTCGCTCGGCTTGCGAAGACAAGGGGCCGGCTTTTTCCACGAGATGTGTTGGGCAACCATCGTGGCGAAAGCAGTTTCCCGGAAGCAGCGGAGACACGCTTACACAGCATTGGGGCAGGACCATGATATCCGCAGTACCGATGGCGGCGCATGCTCGCGCGCCAAATCGAAATGCGACGATTTTCATCGTGGACGACGATCCAGACGTTCGCCGCGCGGTTTCGTTGCTGGTGCGATCCGTGGATCTGGAGGCACGGTTGTACTCGTCCGCGCAGGAATTCCTTACCTCCTACGACGGCCAAACGCCCGGCTGTCTGGTGCTCGATCTGCGAATGCCGGGAATGACCGGTTTGCAACTCCAGCAACGCTTGATGGAAGAGGAAATCCGCCTGCCGGTGATTTTCATTAGTGCCTACGGCGAAATCGCGGCGGCCTCGGCGGCAATGCGAGCCGGTGCCGTGGATTTCCTTCCCAAACCGTTCAGCCCGCAAACGCTGCTGGAACGAATTCACGAAGCCGTGGCTTTGGACGCCAAGCAACGACAAGCGATCGCTCGACAGCGCGAGGTGAACCAGCGCATCGAGACGTTGACCGGTCGCGAGCACGAGGTCATGCAGCTCTTGGCGGCCGGCGACTCGACCAAAGTTATCGCTCGTCGACTGGGGATTTCACAAAAGACCGTGGACAACCACCGCGCGAAAGTTTTGGAAAAACTGGATGTCGAAAACGCCACTCAGCTCGCGCGTTTGGTCGTCGAGTCGCTGGACCAAAATCTCAATTGACAGAATTCGGCGGTTGTGCGACACTCTGCCCTCGCGGGTGAGTCGCATGGAAGGGAATCTTTCGTCTCTCATCACGAGACGCCTGGCAAGATGCCGAGCAGCTACCCCAACCACATACGGTTTCGAGAGGCCGCACAACGATTGCGGACAGGGGCGTCCCCACGTGGGCCTCGCGGACCATTTCTATCGGGTTGAGTCTTAGGGGTAAGGAGACCATCCATGTTAGTGTTGTCGCGCAAAGAGCGTCAGGAGTTTGTGTTTCCCGGGCTGGGAATCACGGTTCAAATCGTACGGGTCCAGGGCAAAACGGTGCGCGTTGGCATCGAAGCGCCCGAGAACATCCGCGTCTTGCGAGGCGAATTGCCTGTTGAAGACGATTCGGCCGAAGAAGCGTCCACCGCCGACGAGAAAAACCGCCACGCGTATCGCAATCGGCTGAACACGTTGCATCTGGCGTTGGCGTTGCTGCAAGCACAGCTTGAAGGGGAACGGTTCGACGAGGCCGAAATCACGCTGGCCAAGGCGTTGGAAAAACTCGCCGAATTGGAAGGGCTAACCGATTCGGCAACCGCGCTGTGTTCGTCGAGCTCCGCTAAGCGTCCCGCTCGGCGAGCATTGATTGTGGAAGACAACGCGCAAGAACGTGAGTTGCTGGCCGAGTATCTGCGCATGCACGGCTACGAAGTGCATGTGGCCAACGATGGAAAAACGGCGATGGACTTTCTCGCCTGCCACCATTGTCCCGATCTCGTGCTGCTGGACATGAACATGCCCGGAATGAATGGGCAAGAAACGGCTCGCGCGATTCGCTGCGATTCACGGTTCGAGAAGACCAAGCTGTTCGTGCTCAGCGGCAGCGATCCGGGCGACTATGAATGCGGCTTCGGCTCGTATGAGATCGACCATTGGTTTTCAAAGCCGATTCGTCCCAAGGATTTCGTCTCGCAATTGGAACGCGAGCTGGCAGCCGCCTAACGGTTGCGAGAATCGCCCCACGAAAGATTCGCAACCGCCAGGAACCCAATTCCCGGCGGTTGGCCCTGTTCGGAGCGGCTGGCCCTGTTCGGCGCACTCCCGTGTCACACATTGTTATGCGATGTCTCGCATTGCTATGCGTCACACGTATGGCGAGCGACTAGTTGGCAGCGGGACGCGAATCCGACTTCACATTCAAAAGCTGATACAGCTTGTGCGGTTGTAATGGCTTCACCAGATGATGGTCGAAGCCAGCGTCCAACGCGGATTTGATGTCGGTTTGTTGTCCGTAGCCGGTCAAGGCGATCAGACGGATGCCGTCTTGATACTTCTCGCGAATCGCGCGGGCGACATCATAGCCACTCATTTCGGGCAGCCCGATGTCGATGATCGCGACCTCGGGCCGATGCGCCTCGACCAATTCCAGTCCCTCCTTGCCGCTGGCGGCGTCCAGCACTTGCATTCCCTTCAACTCGAGGATCGCTCGCAACATACTGCGATTGTCATACTGGTCTTCCACGATTAATACGCGTCCCGGCATCTTCTCAACCAACGCGCGAAAATGAGGTCGAGCCAACGCGCCCTGCGAGCTCTTTTTCACTAAAGGCAGCACCACTTCGAACTCGCTGCCTTGCCCCACGCCATCACTGTGGGCCGAAATCGAACCGCCGTGCATTTGAACCAGCTTTCTTGCCAACGTCAGCCCCACACCGATGCCGCCCTTCGAGCGATCCAGCGTCGTATCGGCCTGCACGAACAGATCGAAGATGCGCGGCAACATCTCGGACGAGATGCCAACCCCCTTGTCGCGCACGAAGACCGTAGCATGACTGGTGTTCTTTTCCAGCCGCAACGTGACGCGGCCGCCTTCGTTCGAATATTTCACGGCGTTCGTCAACAGGTTGCTCACGACTTGTTCCAATCGCGAATGATCGGCTTCGATCACGACTGGCTCCAGACAGAAATCCCGCTCGATGATGACGGAACCCTCGCTGGCCAGTGGCTGCACCGCTTCGACCGCCTCGTCCAACACGTTTCGCAAATCCACTTGCTCCAAGTTCAGCGAAATACGATCCCGCGTAATTCGCGAGACGTCCAACAGATCATCCAGCAACCGCGTCATGTGATGCGTCTGTCGTCCTATGATCGCCACGGCTTCCTTAGCCATAACCACGTCCGGACCCGACGAAAGCAAATGGGACGCGTTGCGCACGGCGTTCAGCGGATTGCGCAGCTCATGGGACAACATCGCCAAGAAGCGTTCCCGCCGGTCAATCTCGTCGCGGAGCGCCTCAGTGGCGTCGCGCCGGGCCGTAATGTCGGCGATGGCAGCCAGTACAAAGAAACCTTCGTCAGTTTCCACGCGACTAATGCCGACCTCAACCGGAAACTCGCTACCGTCCTTGCGTCGGCCGAACAACTCGCGGCCTTCGCCCATCAACCGCCCCATCGACTCGGCCAAGTACCGTCGCCGGTGACTAACATGCCGTTCTTGATACCGCTCGGGAACCAGGGTCTCGACCAGCGCACCCCGCAATTCGTCATCGCGATATCCGAATAATTCCAGGACGCGGTTATTGACCAACACAATCTGGCCTTCGCTGTTGCACATCACCATGCCAGCGGGCATCGAGTCGAACGTGCGACGGAACATCTGCTCCAATCGCCGCCGCTCGGTCATATCGCGGGCGATCGAGGAAACGGCCGCGATCGAACCGTCGGCGACTCGAATCGGAGACAAAGTCAACGACGCGAAAACCGCCGAGCCATCTTTTCGCATGAATTCGGCGTCCACACTTTCCACGTGTTCGCCCAAACAGACTCGATGCAGTAAGCGTTCCATTTCCGGCAAACCCGACTTGGGAATGGTCAGCGTACGCTCGTCCTGTCCCACGGCTTCGCTCGAAGAAAATCCATAGAGTAATTCCGCGCCGTGGTTCCAGCTAAGAATCTTCCCATTCAGATCCATACTGATGATCGCGTCCTTGCTGGACTCCACAATGGCCGATAGATGTGACAATCGCTGCCGAGCTTCGACAATCGTGGAAATGTCAATCAGGGACAGTACGATCCCTTCAATGCGGTTCGCTACGCGGTAGGGCAGCACGCGCATGAAGTAGTGGTCATCCTGCACCGTGCGCACTTCCCGCTCCAGCGATTTACCGTCGCGCAGGACAAGCTCCAAGTCGTTGACCAGATTCTCATACCGAATTTTGTGCGCGAACGTGTGAATCCGACGTCCGATATCCGAAGGCACCAGATCAAACAGTTCGACAACTTGTGGTGTGAAGCGGCGAATTTTCAGCGTGTGGTCCAAGAAGATAATGGCAACATCGGTGCTGCGCAGCAGATTCTCCATATCACAATTCAGCTCGGCCAACTCCCGAATCTTCTTCTGATGTTCGGTATTGACCGTATACAACTCCTCATTGACCGAATGCAACTCTTCGTTCGTGGACTGAAGCTCCTCGTTGGACGCCACCAGTTCCTCATTCGTGGCTTGCATCTCCTCGTTGCTGGTTTCTAGTTCTTCGATTGTGGCTTGGAGATTTTCTTTCGAGTATCGCAGCTCTTCTTCCAGGTTGGCGACGATATCCCGCGAAATCTGTCCCGTGTCCATCTCGGACATCGGTTCCCGAGTCGACGGCTCGGCCAAGGGATGCAACACGATCAAGTAGTAGCGGTCACCCGAGACGCGATCCTGGATCATTTCAATTTCAAGACGAAAGATCTGTTCCCGATCTTCCGTGCGCAATCGCACGCCCGAGAACGAGATCGGCTCGCCATGATGGATCACCCGCGCCAACGCGCCGACAATGGCCGTTTTCGCATCACCGTCCAACAAATCCAATAAGTCGTGAGATGGACGGCGGCCGCGGATTCTTAACAACTTCTCCGCCCCGGCGTAACATTCGACCAATTCCCGGTTTTGGTTTACCAGGAACGCTGGAGGCATGAACTTCTCTAGCATATGGTCGTAAATCGGAATCATCGCATTGAAGTATCTCGGCACCGAGCGAACGGCCAGTTCCGGAACGCGCTGGGCCTGGATACCCAAGGGCAGTTTGATGTCGCGACGCTTGCGATACAACTTGCAGTGTTCGTCCAGCGTTTCAAATTCGTCGCTCAATTCGCCCGGCGTCTCGCTCAACCCTAACAACAAGGTCCCGCCGGTCTTCAAGCCGAAATGAAAATGCGATAGCGCCTTTCGCTGCGCGTTCGGCTGAAAGTAGATCAACAGATTACGGCAGGTAATGAGATCCAGATTGGTAAACGGCGCGTCCTTTAACAGATTGTGTTGAGCGAACACAATGGATTGGCGAACGGTGCGGGAAACCTGATAACGATCTTCCTTGACCGTGAAGAATTTTTGCAGTCGTTCGGGAGTGATGTGATTCAGGCGATCCGCCTCGAATATGCCGCGGGCCGCGTACTCCAACGAAGCGCTATGGACGTCGGTGGCGAAGATTTTCAGCTTGACCTGACGGTCGGCTTTGGCGAACGCCTCATGAAATAAAATGGCCAGCGAATAAGGCTCCTCGCCCGTCGCGCATCCCGCGACCCAAACGCGCACCTCCTCGCTCTCGGGCACGTCGTCGAGAATCCGCGGGATGATTTTCTCCTCGACCAATCCGAACGGCTCGGCATCGCGAAAGAATTGCGTGACGCCGATCAACAGATCCTTATACAGCAGGTTCAGCTCGTTCGCATCGTCACGCAATCGTTCGACATATTCATCTAAGTCGCGAGCGTTGACGAGCGCCACGCGTCGTTCGATGCGGCGGCTAACAGTAGTTGGCTTATAATGAGAAAAATCGATGTCATATTGCCGATTTAACAAATCAAAGACCGCCTCGACGCCTTCCAGCGGCGTATCGTCGACCGGTTTGAACTTGCTGTCCCAGTTCCGCGGCTGTGACGCCATCCGCACCAGCAGTTCCGGCATCGCGCTCGCTTCCAACACATGATGCACCAACCCCGTCTCCTGCGAGGCGAGCGGCATGCCGTTGAACTTGGCGGAATGCGAGTCCTCGCTGATAACCAGGCCGCCATATTGATTCACATGCTTGATGCCGCGCGACCCGTCGCTGCCCGTTCCCGACAACACGATCGCCACGGCCCGGTCGCCCGCGTCTTGGGCCAACGAGCGAAAGAAATGATCGATCGGCAAGGTCAAGCCGGCCTTCGGATCCTTGTCGGCCAAGTGCAGGTGACCATCCGAGATGATCATTTCCTTCTTGGGCGGCATCAGGTAAATGTGATTCGCCTCGACTCGCGTTCCCTCCTCGGCGACCACAATGGGGATCGACGTATGCCGCGAAAGCAGTTCATCCATCACACTCTTATAGTCGGGCGATAGATGTTGAATGACGACGAACGCCATCCCGGTGTCTTCCGGTGTGCGCGAGAAGAGCCGTTCCAAAGATTCCAGCCCGCCGGCCGAAGCGCCGATCCCCACAATGAACGTTGGTTTGGACATGGCCTGCTCGTTGAGTCAAAAATGGAAGGGCGTGACAACACGTCGCGATGATAGCTTACCGTGTTGTGCCACCCCCATCAACACGCGAGCCAGCCGCGTTGCGAGAATCCGTCGCGAGTTGCGGACTTCAACCTCGGTCGCAACGCCGGTACGAATGAGCAAGACTTGGCGGAGTAGAGAAAGGCTGTCTACTCGGCGGACTTTTCCGCGGCAACAAAGACGCCGCGCATCTCGGCCGCGCGATCCGTAATCAGACCGTCCAGACCAGCCTGTTGAAGCTCGCGAGCGCGGGCGACGTCGTTGACCGTGTAAACCCAAGCCTGCTTGCCGGATTGATGAATGCGGGCGATTTCACGAGGACCGATATACTTGTGATTCCAACCCA
>JAWKTM010000114.1:0-11744 GCA_041399085.1 Pirellulaceae bacterium | reverse complement strand
GTTCGCGCAACCATGTGGGATGGGCGATCGTGTCGGCGTCAATCTGAGCGACGAATTCGTAGGAGGCGTCTAGGGAGCGAATCGCTTGAACGACACTACTGCACTTAAGACTGCACGTCTCTAACGGCGCCGTCAGGAACTGAAGATGGAGATTGTCGGGCTGCTCGGAATTCAAAACGTCTTGCACGATCCGGTGCGCGGGATCGTCGACATGGTCCACGACGACGTGGATGTCATAGCGTGGATAGTCTTGTGTTAATAAACCACGGAGACAATCCACGAGAAACGGGTCGCCGCCTCGCAGAGCCAGAACCACAGCGGCCTTGGGCGCTTCGGCGTCGGCAATCAACGGGCGGCGGAAGCGAAGCAGACAGCGTACGAAGCCAACGACTAGGAAGGCTTGCACAAGGACAAGGCCGACCAAAAACCCAAAGTTATAGATGGCGAGTTGGGACACAACGGTCTCGGGCGAGGTTACGGGAACGGGTTGCGATAAGTCTTACGAGGCGGAAAGTGAGTTCACAACATGTGAGGAGCTATCGTTCGTCGCCACATCACGATCGGCCGTCTGCTGGATGCGGGCGACATAGGCGGATAACAATTGTTGAGAGTCCGCGGTGGTTAGAATCCGGGGATCGTAGTGAAGTGTGATGGTGAGTCGGTCGGCGTACCATCCGGCGGCAAACGCCACGCAGGTGTAGGGAGCGAGTGGAGCGAGGATCTCGATATGGTCCAATACGATATCCCCGCAGATCAATCGTCCGTCGTCCCGCGCCAATGGCGCGCGCCCGAGAAGCTTGCCCAAGTTGGTAAACACAACCGAGGATTCGCAGCGTTGGCCTCGGGCACTGCGCCGTAGTCCGCCGGGAAAGCGTCGAAAAGCGCTCAGGGAAAACACGAACGTGAATCCGAGTTGGTTACGCTTTATCAGCTCCATTTCCTCGTGAATGCCATTCAGGAGTTGATTCGCATCGCGAAAATCCGCGAGGCGACGATCGAGAAACACGGAGCTGACGACGTTCGCGGCGGGCATGGCGCGATCCGTGGCGGTTCGCAAGTTGACGGGCACCATCATGCGCAGCCAATGCTGTTCGGCTTCCACATCGCGTTCGCCTCGGAAGTCGCTGAGAGCCAAGAACAGGTCGCGAGCCAGCAAGTCGTTGGTCGTGGTGCCCGAATTCGTCGCGGCTTGGCGAATGCATTTCGCCGTTTTCGGGCAGCTTTGCCACGACACAACCGCCGGATACGGAGTCGGTTCGGGCGCCGTGGCCGGAAATCGCTCGTGGGGAATGATCGCCACGGGTTCACGCATTAGAAACTGTCTCACTCCCAATAACCCGACGGCTTGCTTTGGAAGCATCCGCAGCAGCTTTCCCTTTGTGAGACCGAACTTACCGCGGTTCCGCAACAGATCCGGATCAACCACGGGCAAGCGAGTCCCACCGGCCGCCGGATTGCATTGCCGGTCGTAAAGCACCAGCAGATCGTGGATGAACTGGAAAATTCCCAGCCCGTCGCAACAGGCATGGTGAAAGTGGATGTCCAGGTGAGAAGCCGAGCGTCCCGAGACAACCACGAGCCGTATGCCCGGGCCCGTTTCCAGGTCGAGACGCCGATGGGTTGTGGCCGAATCCAACTCCGCGTCATGCTCACATTCATGCCACTCGATCGTTGGCGATGGACACTCGTCCCAGATCCACCACGGGCTGCGGCGTCGAAACTCGACCCGAGCCGTTAGCAGCGGATGTCGTTGCAGAGCCGTCTGGAAAGCCTCTTCCAAAGCCTCTTTTTGTGGCCGTCCACGCAGCTTCAAACGTATGAAGCAATTGCAGGGATACGCCCGGCTGTCTTGATACAGCATCAGCTCTTCAAAAGGCGTAAACGGCAGAGGTGACAACATGGCAATACGACGGAACTAAAGGCGGTCGAAACGTTTCGCTATCCATGGTAGTTAGCGGACCTGCCTTTGTATCGCCTTTCGCGGCCAAGACGTTTCGCCAAGAGAACGGGTTTGCGGAATTGACCGATCAACCCGATTATGAGGCCTGTTCGTGCTCACCCGCGTCCGGGCGAATGAAGCCGCCGTATCTCATTCGGGCATGGGAACGGCGGCGGCGTCCGTCGCCCCTGCGTCGCTGGCTTCGGCCGACGGTTGTGTAGCCGGCAATCCGCCCAAATCGGTTGAGTCAGGCGTGTGAAATTTGAAAGCCGCCGCCACGGCGTACGAGAAATCACGGCTCTCTTTGATCCGATTTTCGAAGACAGTCAAATCGAGTTCGTACAGGCGGCCGTCAAAAACCGTCACCAACATCTGCCGTTCGATGGGCACATTATTGTACTGGCCGCTCAACAACACGTATCGTGCGAACGGATTGGGCCCAATCATCATCGGCAATGGGGGTTCGATGATCTTCCCTGGTACGGTCTGCTCCAAATGCTTCTGAACCTCCCGAGCAAACTCCGCCACATTCGCTTCCGTCACGGTGGCCACGGGATAAGGAGATTCGTCGGCCGTGATTACGATGCGAGGAACTTGCGTTGCCTTGGCTCGGAAGAAGGCGGCCAAGTACTTCTGCGAGCGAGTTCCGCGTTCCCAGCCGCTGGGGGGCGCGATTTCCAATCGACCTCCGTCCAGCGCCACGCCCAAATACTCGTCAACCGGCGGCAATGTGCCGACGTCAACGCGTTTGGGATCGCCGGGCGAACTTGCGGCCGGAGTGCCTGCGGCTGGCTGCGAGTCACCACCACCACCCGGAGATCCACACCCCGCAACCACGATCGTCAGCAAACTTCCCAGCGTCAGCAGCGCCAAACCGGCGAATCGCACGGACATTTGCATCTCCGAAATTTTCGGGGCGGGAGCGAGCCGAACCGCTATTCCTCGACGACCGGTTCTTTCACCTTCTGAATGAAGTGCGGCGATTTCCCCGAAGCACTTAACGCCTCGGCCTTCTTTTCCGCTTGCTTCTTTTGGTTGAAGTCGAACAGAGCGACTCGTTTCATCGACTGGTTATAGACCCCCCAGTACAGCTTCATCCGAACTTCGGCGGCTTCCTTCTTCTTACGGCGGGTGGCCTTTTTCTTCGGAGCCGTTGCAGCGTCGCCGCCGGCTGCCTTTTCGGCCGCTTCCGCGGCTTCGGCCTGTTCTCGTAAAGCCTTGCGATTTACAACCTTGCGCGCCATAAGATGTCACTTTCCCCAATCTGCGAAAAGCCATTCGGAGAAGAAATGTCCCGAGGAGGAACTTTTTGCGAAGCCGACAGTGTATGGCATTTTCACCTTGTTGGCCAGCAGACGGAGTTTCCGCGCGCCGCGGCATGATCGTCACAATGGATGCGATCGGCGCTCCGAAGCGATCTCGCGCCACGCGATGACTCGTTTCAGCGGCGGCGCTCCGCCTCGAACATCTGGACCACCGTTCGCACATCGGCGTAAGGGCGCGAACATCCGCAAAGTGAACCCGTTGCGGAGCCACCTGAAGTCGCACCGACGTTACCGCGGCGACGTTCGGACCACCGGCTTCCCGCCCGACCAACCACGCTTGCAGACGTTCAGCCGAACCGTGAAACTCCGCCGTGGAGGGAATGTCCAACGACAGACGAGAGGCGGCCGCCTGTACTCGGCCAAGCCGAGGGCGGCTATTAGTCACATCTTCAATCGCTCTCTCGAACAGCTCGGTATCCGAGCCGAGCAATATGCAATGCGATTTCTCGACCGTGGCCAGTCGCACCTCGTTCCAGTTCGGGCCTAACAGATGCCGCAACCCGGACGCAAAACCGCTTCGTTCGCCTTCGATTTGAATCCGCACCACGTCGATCGCGTGTCCTCGCCGACTCTCCTGATTTGGCAAGTAAACGAACTGAGGCCGTGCCCGCGTTAGCAGTTCTCCCGTCACAAAATCGACGCGCTGCTCGGACAACATCCATTGGATCCGGTCGCGAATCGACGTCGCTCGCAGTCGTATTTCGGCGTCCCGCGAAGTCGACGCCCGCTCGACGGCGGCCAGTGCGGACGGACCAAGCATCGTGAGCTTCGTCGAAGCCAACTGCCGTCGTCGATATTGGGAATGACCGAGCTCCGCGATCAGCAAGTCGATCGTGGCCGCGTCGAGCCCGCCATCCTGTTCGCTCAAGTTCGCCGTGTTGGCGAATCGGGCCAGTTCGCTCATATCGGCCAGCAGTTGTTCGGCGTTCGTATCCGAGGTCGTTGACCACACTGCACAATCCGAGTCGCTCGGGATCGGCGTTCTCATACACCGCCATGCGGCTGCCTTGCACGCGTTGCCACAATTCGCCGAACAGGCTGACCACCAGCGGGCGATAGCGAGCCGCCAACAACGGACTGGGACCGAGCGGCGATTGAGCCAGTGTCGAATGTAACTGCGCGGGCCATCGCCGAGCTTTCCTCGCCACCTCGTCCGGTGGCCTGAGCGATCATCGCCGGCCCGCGTGGCAAGCCATTGAGTGACGCCCGAGCCGCTCCATCACTTCGCAGCCGACTCAACAGTTCTCGCGAACGCTCGCCATCGAATTGAAGTATCGCGTCGATGCTCAGTCCGTCCTCAAGCCCGACGCCCACCGCCGCGTAGTCAGTTTCCGCCAATACGGCTTTCAAGTCTTGCAAGGCGGTTAGTTCGTCGGCCGACAGTCCCTCCACTTGCCGATCCAGATTCGCCAAACCAGACGCCCACATCTCGCGATTCGCCTCGGCGCGGGCGAAGAACAGCAAATCGTCTTGAGCCAATACTTCGCGATCATGTTGAGGCAATGATTCCGCGAGCGACGGCGATTTGTACGCCGAATGCAAGGAATTCGCATCGCCGCCGATCAGCAAATGATCGCCGTCTAGCAGCACAAAGCGGCACCACGGATTGACCTTGTTGCCTTCACGACCCTGCCGGTCAATCAACCGGCCCGGAACCAGCTCGGCAACGGGAATCGAGTAGTTCGACGCCACGTCGGCCAGATTGGCGATCGGCACGCTCATCACGAGCATGTTGACGTCGCGGGGCGTGCTCATCGCGAAGATCGCCGCCGAACCGTTCCCGTCCAGACCCTTATTCAAATTCAAAAAGGTCAGGGCCATCCGATAAGCATCCGACAGCCGAAATACCACCTTGATCTGAGTGCGATCAATGAATTTGTCGCCACGCTGAGTGAACTGACCGATGTCGCGAATCGCAATGGCCACGGCGGCGTCGCTGGGGATGATACGCAAAGCCGCATCGTTCTTCGCGGCCTGACGGCTGCTTCGGCCCGAGGTTGCGTCCTCGGCCAGGGTGGACGAAGTCGTTGGCAGACTTGCCAACAGCACATGGCAAACAGCGGCCAACTAAACAGCGCGATCCGGCCAACCGTCCGTCGAACTCGCCGCCTCGCGATTACTTCTCCGGGTAGATCGGCGAGCGGCTATCAACGCGCTCGTCACGCACTCGGCACGCGATCCAGCAACTCGCCCAAGTTCAGCTCGAATCCAGCAGCACATCGCCGCCGACCAGCAAGCTGCGATCGTCTCGATCGCTTCCGCTTGCTCGACCGCCGTGTAGATCGACGTCGCTTGCCAAAGCCGCCGGATGGATGTACCAAACCAATCGCACGCCGGCTTCCGTAGTCGACCAGTTTGCGATGCATCTCCGCCGGTCGATTGCTGGCGAAGGTACGATAGCCAAGTCGGGCGAAGCCGGCGAAGACGCAGCGACGGAGCTTTCGCCTTGGCAATCTTTCCCAACGGACGAACGCCACATCCGGCAGCCGCACCAGCTGCCGCTCGATCGAAACGGTCAAGTCAGCGTCCACAATTCCCAAGGGATGATGCAGCCAGATAATTGTTCAAAGGCTTACGATCAAACCTGCCAGCACCGATTCGTATAAGCCCATGGCCTTATCCACCAACACACGGTCCACCAGTTCGCACAGCCCTCGCGCTTTCGTTCCAATCAACGCATCCTGCTCGGTGGCCAACCCCGGCGAAGCAAACGAATGCGTTTCCGGCGGGGATGCCGCCCAAGTGACGCTGCAAATCGGCCAACGTCCGTCCGAGGCAAGCCGGATCGAAAGCCGCGACAGTCGCCGATTCCGCGATGCTCATCTTCACTCCTCCGCAGTTTCTGGTCGCCGGTACTTCGAGTTGTCATGGCACGCGATCCAGCAACTCGCCCAAGTTCAGCTCGAATCCCGGCAATACGTCGCCTGCCCGACCAGCAAGCCGCGATCGTCAGTCGTTACCGCTTTGCTCGACCGCAGTGTAGATCGTCGCTTGCCGAGCCGCCGGATGGATGTACCAAACCAATCGCACGCCGGCTTCAAAATGATCGACCAGTTTGCGATGCATCTCGGATGGCGTGTTTCCCTCCGACAGAATCTCGACAGCCAGCTCGGGTGCCACGCGGAAGGCTCGCTCCTTGGGCAATCGGCGGTCGGGAAACTTGTCCCAACTAATGAACGACACGTACGGCGATCGCAGCTTGCCCGGCAAGATGCGCAGCGAAGCATCCGCGCCCAGCAACACACCCAGCGGGTGCTCGGCCAAAAAAGTCTTCAAGGCAAAGATCAACTCGATCGCCAGCATCGACTCATAGCTGCCCATGGCCTTATCCACCAACACACGGTCCACCAGTTCGCACAGCCCTCGCTTGCTTTCGTTCCAATCCAACGCATCCTGTTCGGTGGCCAACCCCGGCGAAGGAAACAAGCGAATGCGTTCCGGCGGGATATCGCCCAAGTGACGCTGCAAATCGGCCAACGTCCAATCCGCGGGCAAAGCCGAATCGGGCAAGGCGTTTTCAAGGGTGGCCGGCGCCACGGACACGTCGGTTGTGCTCATGCTCTTCGCGGCTTCCACGCAAATACGAAAATCACTAGGAAAAACGTCCGTCTGGGCTGTCTTCCATTGTCAGCACGCAGTGAACCGGCGGCAAGCTATTTCAGCCCGCGCGGCTCGCCGTCCAGCTCCCATTGCTCGGCCGGCTGCACGCCCAGATGTGCCAGCACCGTGGCCGCCGCGTCCACCAAATACGTTTGCTCGGTGAAGCGACCCCGCCGAGCGCTGTCGCCGCTGACAATCAAAAAGCTGTTCAAGATCTCGGGCGTCCGGTGCCCTCCGCCATGCCCCGTTCCTTTGCCGCCGTGATCGCTGGTCACCACGATCACCCAGTCTTCGTGGGCGTAAGTCGGCCGAGCCTTCAACGCCGCCAGCAACTGGCCCACATGCCCATCGACCGTTTCAATCGCCTTCACATACTGCGGCACCGAGGGATGAAACCCGTGAGCATGGCCGCTCTCGTCGACTTGGCCAAAGTAAACAAACATGCAATCCAGCTTCGGCTCCGACAGATGCTTCGCCGCCGCCTCGGCCGCTTGCAAATCGTATTTGGCGTAGTCGCGCTGATCGTCGTGAAAGCCGGCGTGCGTGTCGGCATCGCGCACGATGTAATCCTCGATCGGCATCCACGTAACGAACGAAGCCGTGCGAGCCGCGGGCCGTTGCCGCTTGAGCAACGTGAACAGATGCGGATAGCGATCGTAATTGCGGCCCTTGAACGAGTTGTCTTGCACGCCGTGCTTGTCGGCCCAGACACCGGTCAAAATCGTCGACCAACCGGGTCCGCTGACCGTGTCGTTCTTGCGGTATCGCTCGCCCAAGATCAAGCAGTTGTCGGCCGCGATGCCTTGCTCGATCAACGAATCCAGATGCGGAGTCTCGGCGGTCGTCAGGGCGTCGAACCGAGTGCCGTCGATGCCGATGTATAACGCCTTCTTCGCACGAGCCGGCTCGGCCGCCACCGAGCTTTGCAACCCGATCGCCAACACGATCAAGAATGTTCCCACCGCCGTCAGTCTGTTCATTCAATCTCTCTCCGGCTACGAATCTCAAATCAGCGAGAACAACCACCGCCCAAAAACCAAAACGCCGTAATCCCAACCAGCCACATCTTAACCGCGGTCACTCGCCGCTGCTCGAAGCCGACGCCTGGGACGTTTCCCCAGACCGCCGAAAAAACTCGGTGATGCACACAATCCGGCAAATCCTCGCATCGCGAATAACCGATAACGTCTATACCAGTTTCGGTTGCTCGGCAGCACGCCCCAGATGCTAGCGACCCGCGGAAAAACGCCGCCAATTGATAGCGACACGTTTCCGGTTCTGCCGTACAATCCGCCGCCGGCGCAATCGTGCCGAGCGTCCCGAAACCAGAACACTCAACCGCCGACCTGTCTTCAACGACCTTTTCCAACGGGCAGCACGGTTGAAACAAATCCCGCACGCAACTCTCGTGATCGCCGACCACCGATGAATTCACCCGACAAGCACGAGCTGCTGGCCGTTTACCGCGCGATGTACACCGCGCGGCAAATCGACCATTGCGAGCAGCAGGTGACGAATCGCGGCGAAGCGTTCTTTCATGTCTCGGGCTCGGGCCACGAAGCGACCGCCGCGCTGGCGCCGTTGCTCAAGCCCGACGATTGGCTGCATTGCCATTATCGCGACAAAGCGTTGTTGGTGGCTCGCGGCCTGCCTTTGAAGCAGTTCTTCGACAACTTGTATTGCAAACGCGAATCGTCGTCGGCCGGACGCCGGATGAGCGCGTTCTTCAGCGACCCCGAGCTCCATGTGCTCAGCATGGTCACGCCCACGGGGAACAACGCGCTGCAATCGGTTGGCGTGGCTCAAGCTGTAAAACCCCGAGCCAATCGGCCCATCGTGATGTGCGCCGTCGGCGACGGCACCACGCAACAAGGCGAATTCCTCGAAGGCATCGCCGAAGCCGCTCGCGGCGAACTCCCCGTGTTGTTCGTCATCGAAGACAACCATTGGGCCATTTCCACGCCCACCGCCGGCCGGACGTTCTACTCGCCCGCCAGCTCGCTCGAATCCGCCGCCAATTCGCCGCGACCAACCGAATTTCACGGCGTGCCGATCCACTTCGTCGACGGCCGCGATCCAGTCCATACGCTCGCCGCGTATCGCGAAATCGTCACCCGCATGCGCGACGACCGGCGCCCCGCGATCGTCGTGCTGGAAGTCGACCGGCTTACAACCATACGAATACCGACGATCAAGCCTGTATCGCCCCGCCGCGGACATCTCGCGAGCCGCGGCCGAGAGCGACAATCCAAAACTTGCGCCCGAACGCTGTTGGAACTCGATGTCAGCGAAACCGAGCTCGCCGAACTCGAAGCCGCTTGTCGCACGGAAGTCGCCGCCGCCGAAGAAGCCTCGGCCCACGGCGCGGAACCGATCACGTCGCACACGGCCAAGCGACCGCTGCATGTCGAGCTAACGCATCCGGCTCGCGAACGCCGCGGCGAACCGGGGCAATCTTCGCTGACGATGCGAGACGCCCTGCGAAACGTGCTGAAACATCACTTGGCGACCGACGACCGAGTCAGCCTGCTCGGCGAAGATATCGAAGATCCGAAAGGCGACGTCTTCGGCGTCACACGTGGGCTCAGCACCGAGTTTCCTGGCCGCGTCGTCAACTCGCCGCTGACCGAATCCACGATCATGGGCGTCTCGATCGGACGCTCGCTCGCCGGCGAACGCCCCGTGGCGTTCCTGCAATTCGCCGACTTCATGCCGCTGGCCTTCAACCAGATCGCTTCCGAACTGGCCACGATGTATTGGCGAACCGACGGATCGTGGGAAACGCCGGTCATCGTGATGATGGCTTGCGGCGGCTATCGGCCGGGTCTCGGCCCGTATCACGCTCAAACCTACGAAGGCACGCTGGCTCACATCCCCGGCATCGATATCTTCATGCCGTCCACGGCCGCCGACGCCGCCGGCATGCTGAACGCCGCGTTTCGCTCGCGACGGCCCACGTTCTTCCTGTACCCGAAAGCCCTGCTGAACGACCCGCAACTGGCCACGTCCGCCAACGTCGCCGAACAGTTCGTGCCGATCGGCCCGGCTCGCAAAGTCCGCGGCGGTCGCGACATCACGCTGGTTGGCTGGGCAACACGATCAAATTGTGCGAGAAGACGGCCGAGGCGGCTCGGCAGTCGGTGTCGAAGCCGGAATTCTCGACCTCCCGTTCTCTCTCGCCTTGGGACGAGAGCGTTCCGTGCTGGCTTCGGCCGAGAAAACAGCTCGGTTGCTGGTCGTCCACGAAGACCATCCACCTGCGGCCTGGGCGGCGAAATCCTGGCCACCGTCGCGGAAAAGACGCGCGTGCCGGTCGCCATGCGTCGAGTCACCCGGCCCGATACGCACATTCCGTGCAACTATGTGAATCATGTCGAAGTGCTGCCGTCGTTCCGCCGAGTGTTGGCAACGGCGGCCGAGCTGCTGAATCTGGATCTCGTGTGGCGTGAACCGCCGGCCCCGCAAGATGGCCTGTCGGTGATCGAAGCGATCGGCTCCGGCCCCGCCGATGAATCGGTGGTCGTGGCCGAGCTGTTCGGCGAAGCCGAAGGCGATACGATCGCGCGAGGCGATGTCGTGGCCGCCTTGGAAGCCACGAAGAGCGTGTTCGAGCTGACGTCGCAGTTGAGCGGCGAGGTGGTCGAGACGCTGGCCAACGAAGGCGATTCGGTGGCCGTCGGAGCGCCGCTGTTCAAAGTCCGCTCGGCACAAGCCAACCGCCGCCCGAAGCCCATCTCGCAGGAACAACACGGCACGCCCGTGCTGACGCGCCGCAAGTGCGAGGCCACCTATCACCTGCCGGTCCGCTACGCCGAACCGCGAGCTTTCGAAGTCGGAATTTCGCACGTGTCGACGGCGTTCGGCGGCCGCTGTGTCACCAACAACGAACTGCTGGCCGGTCGCCCCGGTCACACGGATGCCGATATCCAACGTCGCACCGGAATCGCCAGCCGCTATTGGGTCGGCGAACATGAAACGGCCGTCAGCCTGGCGGCGCAAGCCTGCTGGAAAGCGTTGGATCACGAGCAAATGATCGTCGACGATCTGGATCTGGTGATCTGTGCCACGACCAGCCCCACGGTCGTGACGCCGTCGATGGCCTGCCGCATCCTCAATGAATTGTCCGGCGGCAAAAGCACGGCGATGATGCAAGCCTATGACATCAACGCCGCCTGCTCCGGTTACTTGTACGCCTTGCAAGCCGGCTATGACTATCTGCAAAGCACACCGAACGGCCGAGTGCTGATCGTGACGGCCGAAGTGCTTTCGCCGTTGCTGAACCTGGACGACTTCGACACCGCGATTCTGTTCGGCGACGCGTCGTCGGCCACGATCCTGTACGGCGAAGAGCATCTGGATCGCTCGCGAGCCCGGCTGCGTCGTCCCGATCTCTCGGCCAAGGGCGAAGACGGCAGCACGCTGTCCGTCCCGTTCCTGCACGGCGGCTTTATCCAAATGAAAGGCCGCAAGGTTTTCACCGAAGCGGTCCGCACGATGGTCGCCAGCCTCAATCGCACCTGCCAACGTCAAGGCGTCAGCCTGGAAGAGTTGCGAATGGTGGTGCCGCACCAGGCGAACCAACGGATCATCGACGCCATTCAAGCTCGCGTGCCGGTCGACGTGTACAGCAACATCCGCCACTTCGGCAACACGTCGTCGTCCAGCATCCCACTCTGCCTGAGCGAAGTGCTCCCGACGCTCAAGACCGGCGAACGCGTCGGCCTCTGCGCCTTCGGCGGCGGCTTCACCTTCGGCGCCGGCATCCTGCAGTCCAACTAACCGGCCCGAACATCTACCAGCACGCACGCTACAAGCAAGCACGCATTCTACAAGCACGCAGCGCCAGCAAGTGAATCCATCGAGCCACTCGCTCACGAGTC
>JAWKTM010000113.1:0-11735 GCA_041399085.1 Pirellulaceae bacterium | reverse complement strand
GCCCAGATCGATGCTGCGGTGGCCTCCGTTTTTCAGCGATTCGATGCGACTCCCCTGTTCCTTAACTTCCCCGGACCGGTTCCGTTTCCTGCCGTCACCTGCATCTCGGTCAATGACGAAGTGGTGCATGGCATTCCAGGGCCGCGCGTCCTGCAACCGGGTGATGTAGTCAGCATTGACACCGGTTGCCGCGTCAATGGCTGGTGTGGCGATGCCGCCGTGACACATCCCGTGGGAGAGATCGCACCGCGCACGCGGCAATTGTTGGATGTGACCAGCGGTGTCTTACAACTGGCGATTGATTTGCTGGGAGCCAAGCAGCGTTGGAGCGAAATCGCGGGGCGGATGGACGAGATGGTGATCGCCGCGGGGTTTTCCAGCGTGCGCCAGTTCGTGGGACATGGCATCGGCCGCGAGATGCACGAAGAGCCTCAGGTGCCAAATTACGTCAGTGACGAATTGTTGAAGGAGGATATCGCCATCCGCCCAGGCTTAGTACTGGCGATCGAACCGATGGTGAACCTAGGGCGGGCCGATGTCGCGTGCCTCGACGATCAATGGACGCAAGTCACGCAAGATGGCCAGCCAAGTGCTCATTTCGAGCACACGGTCGCCGTCACGCGGGAAGGCGTTCGCGTGCTCACCGCGCCGCCGTCCACCGCCGAGGAATTCGAGTTCCTCGGCATCACTCCGCCGTAAAAAGCTTCTCGCGTCCGAGATAGATGGCTTTCGCTCTGCGGTAGCAGCGCCGTTACTCGCCTATCGCGGAGCGAAAGGCGACTTTTCCAGCGGACACGGTTGCCTTCGAGCAGTGCAGCGGGAACGCCGGAAGCTATTCGTCGGTCCGTTGGGGAATCCATGAGCAACGCGGCCACCATAGTCTCGCTGCCAATAAATCGATCCAGCCCGAAGGCAGCTTTGCATTCCCCCTGAGGTCTTGCGGTCGACGCGCTACCCACGCCAGCAGCGATCGCGTGAGACGAGTCCGCTCGTCCCGGAACCCAGGATGAGTTTTCAACATCTCGAAGCGTTGCATGGCTAACGGAAACCAAGCCGTTGGCAACTGCTGTCGTTGACGAATCGCCGCCATCACGGTGGCAACCAGGAAATACTCATCGTCCACGCCACAACCGTGTTCCAACATGGGACCAACATAGCGCCACAACCGATCGCTTGGACCGGAAAATACAAAGAGATTGGTCCATGAGGAAGACACGTACGGATTTTGTTCCATGATCTCCCAATGAAGCTGTTGAGCCTGTTGGCCGTTACCTGCAATCTGGTGACAGCGAGCCAAGTCGAACAAGTACTCCACGGACCGATTCTCCCGGCACACTTGCTCCAAATAGGGCAGCGCCTGTTTGGCGTCGCGGTCGATCAAGCATCGTCCCAACATCCGCTTGGACTCGGGATCGTCCGGATTACGTTGATGTAACTCGCGAGCCCGCTGGATCGCACGGTCCACTTGACCGTTGCTATTGTAATGGGTGGCCAACCGCCATCTTAGAAAGTCGGATTCGGGGAACTCTTGCAACGCCCACTCCAAGTAGGAAGCGTTCCACCGCAGCAGGCTTGGATCGCGCATCACGTCGGAAAACAGTTCCGAGAGCATCGTGCGGCGGTCTTCTGGCGCCGACTGAATCACCCCTCGAGCCGCCACATCCGGCGCTTGTCCCGCGATCTCCAAATACTGCCACGCGGTTTGCGCGCGGGGCTCCCCTTGGAGCAACACACTTCGCAATAACTGCTGGGCCTGTTGCGGGTCGCTGGCGGAAACTTGATTCGCCTGGACCTCCTTTAATCGCGTTGAGTCGGGCCAGCGCCGCAGACCTTCCTCGCACAACGCAAGAATCCTTTCGCCGTGTTTCTCTCGAAGCGCGAGCGCTAAACGCAATTGCAAGTATTCCTCATAATAGTCCTCGTCGGGTTCATCCGGCGCGACGACAATGGAATTCACCATGCGTTCGGCCGCCTCGAAGTCCTCGACCCCATACGCCATACGAACACGAATTAGCGCCAATCGGTCGGCGGGAAAGTCGACGGCATGCTCCGCCAAAATTGCCTCGGCCGCATTGGCCGACTCCAATTCGGCCACCGCGGCAACTTCGTCTCGCAAGTAGTTAAGCGAATATGGCAATTTGCGACGCAACATCCGGACATATCGCAAAGCTTCCTTGCGATTTCCCATCGTCTCATGAATCGTGACGAGCGCGTCCATCGCGCCCATCAACCCCGGATTAACCTCCAGTGCTTGATCCAAGTACCGGCACGCGGACAAAAAATCTTCTTGGCGGTATTTCACGATCCCCATGCGATACAACGCCGAGGAATAGGCGGGATACAGCTCTAATAGTTGACGCAACTCATCCAGCGCTCGCTCCATTTGCTTACCATGTTCCAGCAGTAATACGCGTTGAAACCAAAGCTCTGGATAAGATCGTATCGCCGGCACGACACGATCGAGCCACTCGTTTACGTCCAACGCAATTTTTAGCGACGGGGCGTGGTCCGTGAGTGCGTCGCACAACACACGCGCATACCAATGAGCCGCCCCTGGTGGCAAAGCCGGCAGAATAGCATCGGGGCTCGCCGTTTTCATATCGGGCTGATCGGGGATCAACAGTCGGCAGGCTGCTAGACGCGCCGCTTCGTACCAATGCAACTGCCCCGATTGCTGCATATCCAGCACCCGCTGGACGGCGGCGGGACGTCGCGCATCGTTGACCGCCCATAACAGCTTGAGCAACTCGTCTTTATCATCGGGCAGAGCCTTAGCGTCGTCGCCCTCGGTCGCTCCGGACGTTTCTTGCGGAACCGCTTCAGACGAATCGCCAAACACATCCGGCAGTCGTTCGCGGGCCAGCTTCAACATGGCGTCCGTCAAATCGCGGCGGCCTTGAGCCTGATACCAATTCAGCAATCCCAGATACACGGCCGGCGCACGGGGAAACCACCGAGACGCTTCCAAAGCCGCACGTTCATACTCCCGCCCATCGGGACCTTCCATTAAAGCGTCGGCCCGCGCCCATAATAGCCGCTTATCGTCGGGATCCCGCGCCAACAGCGAGTCGAACTCTTCCAGATATTCCGCCAACGTCATGCGATGGGCCGATTGATGGAGCGCCTTTTCCCGCAGCGAAATCCGCAATGGTTCCAACTCAATGGCTTTTCCCAGGGCATCGCGACTGGCTTCATGATCCCCTAGTTCCGCCAAGATATCGCTTTTCAATTCCCAAAAATGCGAGATGCCGCCACCAGACAACAGCAATCGCTCCACGCTGGCCAAGGCTTGCCGCCAATGCCCATCGGCCATTTGTTTCTGAAGTGTGAGATACCGACGCATCCCCACCCCAAGTCGCTGTGACTTCTCCGTCTCAAGCAATTTGTCCAGCAAGTCCCTCGCGTCGTCCGATCCCAACGACATTAACGCGCGAAATCGAGGCAGCAACTTCGCATTCTCGTCCTCCGAGATCGCTCGCATCCGTTCCCGAAAATTGAGCGGTGAAATCACCACATTCACGGCATAACCATCGCGTAACGTCGCGGCGTCCACTTCATCGGGAATGCATGTGTAGGCGTGTTCAGCCTTGGCGATCTCCCCCTGGGCCACCGCTTGGGAAAGCTCCAACAATGCCGCACAATGCTCGGCGCGCACGGAATTTGCCGCGGCCAAGACCTCGGTCCGGCCTTGATCGATCACTGCGTACACGCCCCCGTGCATCGCGTACCGCGCCAGCCCCAACTCCCATGGCCACGCCGCCGGCGCCCAATGCGCTGGATCGCGCACATATAAAGTTTGCAGGCTATCATTATATCCACATATCACATCCACATGGCTATCGAACGGCCCTTCCAGAGCGCCAATCAGCGGCACGCCATGCGCCAGTATGGAAACGATGGCCTCCTTTTCCAGCCGGATCGGGATCACGCTCAGACCATGCTCTTCCGCCCAACTCCGCATTCGCCAGAGCGGTGTTCCCTCGCGACCATGCATCTCGCGAAACATAACATCGGGATCCAAGCGGTAGCCTTGCGGGAAAGCAGCCATGGCAACGGAAGTGGGCACACACTGGTTCTTGTTTTGTGCCACCAATGGCAAGGGAAGATAACAGTGCCCTCCGCTGGCTACTTCCGGAATCTCCGGCAGCGCATACCGCTGTTCGTGACCAGCTACCAATTGCCTCGCGGCTTCGAGATCGCCCAACTCAACCAAGAGAATACAAAGTGTTCGACGGACCCAATGCAAAAACTCGGCCTGCGGCCAGTCTCGCAAGACCGCCTCCAACGCCTGCCTCGCCTCGTCGAATCGCCCTAACGACATCGCCAACATCGCGCGAGACATGTCAACCAACGCCTCTTCGTGGCCCCGCCGAACGGCCTCAGCCAACTCCCTTTCGGCTTCCTCGACACGTCCCCGAGCTAGCAGGCAATTCGCCAGGTACGCCCGGGCCCGCGTCCAATCGGGGGCGGCCGCCACGCACTTCGCCGCCAATTCAATCGCCAGCTCCCATTGCTGCATTCCCTCGCATGCGCACGATTGGGTATAAAGCGCCAAAGGAGCATCGATACCCGATTCATTGCGTGCCGCGGCCAGCCATTTACGGCAGCTCGCGTCGAAGCCCGCGGCGCCGTACATGTTCGCCAATTCCGTGGTCCATAGAGCCCGATGGGACCGCCCCAGCGTGGACTCGCATCCCAAGAGAAACTCCAGGCCCTCGGTATATCGCCCCCGAGTCAGCAACACACGGGCGTGATAAAGCCTTACGATGGGATCCTCGGGGAAAGCTCGCATGGCTCCACGCGCCAACGCCATGTACGTTCGATGCGCGGACGAGGCTCGGGCGATCTCCACGTTGAGGATGAAATCGTTGGCGAGGCGCAATGCATTGCCGCCTCTCAGATTTGTCGCCAGCGCCCAGGCCTTCCGGGAATGCCCGGCCAAGAACGCGTCCCTCGCTTCGATCCATGACGGAGACACCTCGGGAATTGTGTCGCGCAATTCAAATAGCATGGTGCGTGCCTCGACAACAGCCGGAAACCTTCATAATTGGAGTGGGATTAGCCTACAGCAGTAGACATCCCATTGGAATAAAGGATCGGGGAGTTTTATGCGAACTAGCTACAAACATCGAGTCGCGACACTTCGCGGAATCACACTCGCTGCTGTGGCCGTCGCCATCTTTCATTGGGTTGGGGCCGGCTCGACGAACTGCGCGGAGCCCGCGTCGCTCTACTACCAGACGCTGCATGTTCCGGATGGGATGCGGCCAAAATTAGCGGCAGCCGTAAGTGATCTGAAAGAA
The DNA here is from genome assembly GCA_041399085.1 of Pirellulaceae bacterium. Classification (GTDB taxonomy): domain Bacteria; phylum Planctomycetota; class Planctomycetia; order Pirellulales; family Pirellulaceae; genus JAWKTM01. The sequence continues at coordinate 6,432 of JAWKTM010000113.1, read as the reverse complement.
ACGTTGCGGCACGCCACCGGCGTCGAGTTCGCGACAAGCTTGGACGATGAATCGCGTGGGATTTATGTGAGACGCACCGACAGTTCCGATGTGCCAGAGCATATCGGTCGGCAAGTGCCAGAGGGCAGCGGTGAAGCATGCGCGGTCGTGCCCGACGGCGACTCACGACTGTGGATTGTCGGTTCCACTGACCTGGGACTGTGCCACGGCATCTATTTGTACTTGGAGCAGCTTGGATGTCGCTGGTACTTTCCTTCGGAACGTTGGACAATCGTTCCCCAGCGCAATGATATCCGCCTATCACGACCTCTATCGGCGCGGCCCGCATTTCGATCTCGCGTGTTCGCGGGAACCGGAGGCTTCGGTGGAAATCTGCCACTCGACCCAGAACGCCGACTCCAACAACGTTGGACCGATTGGCAAAGGCGCAATCGCTTCGGCGGCGAGTTTCAAGTATCCGGCCATACGGGCGAAGCGTTCAATCTCAAGTATCGCACGCAACTGGAGGCTCATTCTGAATGGCGAGCGATGATCGATGGCAAGCGAGTGCCGTGGTCCATCACGGCCAAGTTTTGTGCGGGCAATCCCGAAGTTGTATCACTCTATGTGCAAGATCGGGTCGAATCCTATCGTCAACGGCGAGAACGAGATCCCGAGGATCCGCACGCCTGGGCTGTCTCGGTGGAGCCGGCCGATGGAGGCGGGCATTGCACGGCGCCAGAATCCATTGCGATTGGCTCCGTGAGCGATCGTGTGTTTCATGTGGCTAATCAAGTTGCGAGAGCCGTGCGTCAAGATTTTCCCGACGGCCGCGTGAGTCTGTTCGCCTACAACGAACATGCCGCCGTTCCGAACATCGCGTTGGAACCAAATGTCTATGTCCAGGTAATTCCGTACGCTTTTCAGCGTACCGGCCTATCCCCAGACCAATTGCTAGATGCCTGGAGCGAAAAAGTGCCCGCCTTGGGTGTGTATGATTATTGGTCCATACCCGACTGGTCGCACGACCTACCTTCCTTCGATCCGATAAAATTCGGCCCCAACCGTTTACGTGGTTGGCATCGTCGCGGCGTGGACAGTTTTCTCTGTGAATCCACGTACAGTTCCGGCGCGATGGGACCAGCTTGGTACCTTGGCTCGCGACTGGCTTGGCAGCCAGAAGCCGATGAAAAGCAGTTGTTCGACCAGTTTCTGCGCGACTGCTTTGGGCCGGCCGAGGCGCCGATGCGGAGGATGCTGACGCGTTGGTCGGAGCGGTTCACGCTGACTTCCCATGAGCTGGCACTGTCCTATCGCGATCTCCAATCCGCTTGGCGATTGGCGGCGGATGATCCAAACATTGCGGCTCGGGTGGCCGATTACGGACGTTATGTAATCTATCTCCAGTTGTATTTCGAGTATCACCAAACGAAGCGAGGTTCCGAGCAACGACAAGCGGCGGCCGAGCAATTGATGCGTTATATGTGGAGCATTTACGATTCCTCCATGATTCACGCTTTCCGACTATCTCAGTTGTTGGCTCGCGATGAACGAACCGCTGGCAACGATGGTTTAGCAACAGCCTTTAATTGGCAAGACGCGAAGGCTTTGGGGTGGGATGCGATTCCCAATAATACGGACAAGGAGATTCGGACGCTTGTCGAGCGAGGTGTCGCAGCATTTCAACCTCGCGAATTCACCAGCCGACGTTTTCATGGGGACTTGATCCCGTTGCCTTTAAATCGAGTGGGCGGGAACTCCGAGACGGATAGCTCTGATGAACAATCGCCAGCGATGTGGCTTAGCAATTCGCTGGAGTTCCATATATTCGCGGACCGAGCTGAGTCCTTTAGTCCCCGTATCGCTTCGGAGCGGGCCCTGCAATTGCTGGTAACAGCCACGGATGGTACGACCGTCGCATCCCAATCCATTGAGACGGGACCACAATGGCGCGATCAATGGACTGACGTCGACGTTCACTTGCCGAAACCGGGCCTATATCGCGTCCGGATTATCAGTCAGCGACGCACGTTTCGCTTGAGTGTTCCACAAGGCACGCGACTGTCGCTGCCTGGTTGGTCGAACAGCCAAGGGACTCCCACACCAAGGCTTTATTTTTATGTGCCCTCGGAAACCGAACGACTGGCAATCTATGCTAATTACACGGCCGCTGGTCCGCCCCGTTTCTTTGATCCGAATGGTGTCGAAGTTCAGCCTGAGCAGGTCGACGGCGGCCACCTGCTTTTGATTCCCATACCACGTGACCTACGGGGGCGAGTATGGTCGTTGGATCGAGCGAAATGCCCGCTCGGGCCCCTTGAAATGTTAAATGTCCCTGAGGCATTCGCCTTCTCGCCCGAAACGTTGCTCGTGCCCAGCGACGCGATCGACGGGAGGTGAACACGTAATTATTTCGCGGCTTCGGCTTCAATGGCGGACAACAAACCATCTTTATCGGCGTCGAGTTGTTCGAAGACTTCGCGGGGACCCAAGAACTCGCGCTGAGTGATGTCACCGTCCCCATTACGATCCATCTTGGAATGCCAAGTAACTCGCGGCGATTGCATCTGGCCCGAGACGCCCGCGTACGGACCTCGTCTGCCTTGCCCGGCAATGCCACCGAAGGCGTTAATACTCACTGGCTCGACGGAAAACTGGTATTGGTGCAACAATTCCTCGATGGCCACGAATCCATCTCCGTCCTGGTCCCATTGCGGCAGACGACTCCTTGCTGTTTGAAACTCGCGAGGAGAGAGTCGGCTATCACGATCAGTGTCCAACATCCGAAAAAGATCTTGGCCACGATCCACAATTTGAAGCTGCACTCGACCACGAGTAAATGTCAGCAGCGACTCGATAAATGCGGCAATCTCATTGGGGAATAACTTTCGGTCGTTGTCGTCGTCAACCGAACTAAACTGTGCATCCGCGACGCCGAATCTCATGGCTTCATTTGGTTCGAGGTAGCCGTTGTTATCCGCATCGACGGCGCGGAGTAGGTTGGCCGCGATGGAGGCCGCACTGTCGGCTGCTACCTCCGACCCGGCAACGAACTGGAACTGACTCCGCCCCACGGTCACACTATCTTGCGAGTCGTCTTCGCGGTCGGTTTGCTTGCGCGCCAATGCCAGTGGCCGCTCGCCATCCGCAAGATCTCCCAACTTGATCGAAACAGTTATCGTAGCGGGAGGATTCAGCAACATCTGTTGCATCTCTTCGAAGTCCAACGCTCCGTTGCCGTCGGCGTCGACTGACTTGAACGACTCCTCCTCCCAGCCAATCTCCTCACGAGACAATTGATTGTCGTTCTTCTCGGCTACTTCGTCCCGACCGTCATAGATCGACATTATCCTGGGTACGGTCGCTCGAGCCGTTTGACTATTGGGTACCGTGATAAACAGCGTCGGCGTGTTCGATGTTCTACTGGGTGGCTCGAGCGCTTGATAAAACTGTTGCACCATGGGCGCGAGCTCCGCCGAGCTAATCGCCTCGTCGCTATCGAGGTCCAGCTTGCGCAACGCGTGGGACGCAACTGTCAATTCTTCCTCGGAAAGCTTGCCGTCGCCGCTGGTATCCAACTTCTCGAACAGCAGTTTATGCAAATTCGCCGGCGCCCGATTGCGAGCCGCCAGCAGGCGTTGCTGTTCCGAATTCACTGTCCCATTAGCTATTAAACCAAACGGATGAATGCCAAGCCGCTCGAAGTAGTCGCGAAATTCGCGCCGCGTGACTTTTCCATCGCGCGGCCGCGAATCGAGCTGCACGTCGTCCCGAATCACTGTGATGCCAAACCGCAGCAATGTATCTTTTGTGGGCATGTGACGCGATTCCTCGTGCGAAAGTTGGCCATCGCCATCCTTGTCGAAAGCGTCGAAACGCTTATCAAGCGACTTGTTCCACGCTTGCCGCAACGGAACGCCGTCGATCCGCACTTGAATCGCCATTGGTATGAGTTGCTCGGCGTGCAAGTAAAACACATGTTGAACGGCATCCGCGTCGTCGGTGTCGGCGGCCGAGACCCAAGACTCATCGTTGTACGCCGCGAGAGCGGCCAGTATTAATAAGATCACGCGCGTCGTCACACGGCTCATAGCAACACCTCATCCAATGGTTTAGCTTCGGGATCGGCGATACGAATGGGCCGCCCGACGTTGGATATGTTCTGCTGCATCGGATCCACCCCGAGCGCTTTACTAATGGTGGACATCAAATCGCCGATCACAACCGGCCGATCCTCGACCGACTCCCCATCCGGGCTCGTCTTGCCCACGACTTGCCCGCCGCGGATGCCTCCGCCGCTGAGCACGGCCGACCATGCATTCGGGAAATGATCGCGGCCGGCGCTGCCGTTGATTCGGGGCGTTCGACCGAACTCGCCCATCCATACAATCAGTGTGGAATCCAATAGCCCCCGATGTTTCAGATCCGCGATTAGCGTGGCCCAAGCTGGATCCAGAACTTCACACAGCGCCTTCACGGCCGCAAAGTTTTCCACGTGCGTATCCCAAGCGAACGAGTTGCTGCCGTTGACGCCATTCAAGGAGACTTCCACGAACGGAACGCCGCGTTCCACAAGTCGCCGAGCCAACAAACACCCTTGTCCGAATTGATTACGGCCGTAAGCGTCACGCAGCGCGGCCTTTTCGTCCGATAGATCGAAGACTTGCACGGCTTCGCTGCGCATCATCCGCACCGCTTGGCGGTAGGCGGTCTGATGACTATCCACGACCACTCCGGGGCGAGATGCCGCGAAATCCGCTTCCAGTCCATCCAGTAGATTAAGCCGCGCGTCAGCCTGAGCGACATTGACCCCTTGGGGATACGAAAGGTTTCGCACACGAAGGCTGTCGTCCGAGTAGTTCTCAGTGTTAGCGGAATTGGATGTCCCAACGACCAGAGGCGCGAACTTGGGGCCGAGAAACCCAGGGGCGTAGGCAGCCGGATTCAAGAACCGATACGGCCCGATGCTGACATAGTTCGGCAGTTCGGCATCGGGAGTCGCCAACGCCTTGCTCAGCACCGATCCGATTGTGGGATAAGCGACCGGGCCCTCGGCTTTATATCCCGTGCGAATCACATAGGTGGCACGCGAGTGGTCACCCTCTTTGCTCGTCATCGAACGAATCGGTACCACATGCTCCATTTGCTGGGCCAGTTTCGGGAAGTGTTCGCCGATTTGTATTCCCGGCACGGACGTGGCGATCGGCTTGAACTGGCCCCCGTTCGCATGGCCCGGCTTCGGATCGAACGTATCGATATGACTCGGACCGCCCGGCATCCACAACAAGATGCAAGACTTGGTGCGAGCCGGATTGCCCGCGGTATCGTTGGCCAGCGCCGGGAGCCAGCGGGACATCGACGCCCCAAACGCGCCCATCGCCGCCAAACGGGCGAATTCACGCCGATTGATTCCTGTTTGAGTCATCTTTCGTTCCTCCGAACAAACTTATTGTGTGGAGCGGCAACTTCGGCGGTTTGACACTCGTCATGGTATGTAGGACGACTGGCGATCGACGATCAGTGATTCACCAAGAACTCGGTTGAGTTCAGCAACGCCCAGAAAATATCACTCAACGCTTTGGTTGCGTCTTTGTTCAAAGTGACTTCGGTCGGTTCCACATATTGAATCGCCTTCCGCCACTCGCTTTCCGTGGGCATTCGGCAGAGTGCCGCCAAATAGAGTGTTTCAATCTTGCCCTTCGTGTCAAGGAACGGTGAGTCCACAATAGCTCCCAATGTGGAACGTGGCGATTCGGGCGAAACCGCCAGGGACACTTGCTGACCGTTCATCAGCAATAGCGACTGAAGAATCGTGGTTTCGCGTTCAATCTTGGATGCCCCTTCTTCCGCGAATGTTTCGACGAATTCGCCCTGCGGTGTCTGCGCGGCGAAAAACACTACCTGAGGCTGAAACGGCTGGTAGCTGCCGGCGGCTTGCGCCAAACAATCATAGAGCTGTTCGGGCGTGAGACCTTGCAACGACATCCGTGCGAAGGTTCGTGGATCGACTTGCGACGAATGTGTTTGGCGGCTTGAAAGCTGATAAGTGTTGGTAGCGGTAATGGCGCGAATCATAAACTTCAGATCAAACTTATGTGACACGAATTCCCGCGCCAGCAGATCTAACAATTCGGGATGGCTCGGTGGATTGGCGTCCGAGAAATCATCGATTGGCTCCACGATTCCGATACCAAACAATTGGCTCCAAATCCGATTGGCGGCGGCCCGAGCGAAGTAGGGATTGTCGGCGGATGTAATCCAGTTCGCGAGCGTTTCGCGCGGACCAACACGGAACCGCCAGCGTGGCTCGGCTCCGTCGAGATACATCGCTTGCACCACACGGTCCGTATCGGGAACGCCGATCTCTCGACGGTCCGGCAACTCACGAACCAGTGATACAAAATCTCCTTGTCGCTCGCGCACGATGCCGGCAAAGAACGCGGCGAAAGACCA
>JAWKTM010000112.1:0-11775 GCA_041399085.1 Pirellulaceae bacterium | reverse complement strand
CCGGTGGGCGAGCGTCACCACTACGCCCAGTTTGAAGCCGTGACTGGCTACATGCCGGCCGAATTCGAAAAGTTTTGGAAGTTCAATTCGGCGACTGGCGAGCTTGAGCCGTTGTCGGACGGTCCGGGCGAGCAGCGCGATCCGGTGGTGTTGGCCACAAGTGACGGCCGTTATGCGATGGGCGTTTACTCACCGGACCAACCATCCCGCGGCTTTGAACAAGCCGGCTACGGACGGTTCCGTTTCCAGCGCGAACGCGTCACGAAGTGGAACTGCGTGTTCCGGCTGCGAGATTCTCGTCAGCCGATTCCACCAGGCGAGTACTCGTTTCGCAACTTCGTGTTGGTGGGCGATCTGGAGACCGTGCGGCGCGACATGGCGGCTTTGCACGCCCGATTCGGGAACGCTGAGCCGTGAATTTCGGCATTTTGTCGCCGAGCAGTCCGGTTTAGCTTCACGGGGGAATGCTTATGATGATGCGTTCTGTCGCTCAGTCGCCACGCATCGCGAAGGTGTTGAAAATTGAAAAGCTTGATCGGGATCATCCGCCGCTATGATCTGCACTCCACGGGAAAATGGTTGGTTTTATCGGCTTTGATCGGCATCGTGGCGGGCGCGGGTGCGATCGTTTTTCAGTTTCTGACGCAGGCGATTCAAGCCATCGCACTGATTCCGCTGGCGGGATACGTGCCGGGCGAAGCGGCGGGCGAGCACCCGTATCTTGAACCGACCGTCGGGGCTTTTACGCCTTGGATTCTCGTGGCCGTGATGGCGATCGGCGGACTGATATCGGGCTGGATCGTTTACACCTTCGCCCCCGAAGCCGAAGGTCACGGCACCGACGCCGCGATCGATGCTTTTCACAACAAGCGGGGCGACATTCGAGCTCGCATTCCGTTCATCAAGACGATCACTTCGGCGTTGACGATCGGCACTGCGGGCTCGGCCGGGCGGGAAGGACCGATCGCTCAGATCGGCGCCGGGTTCGGCGCGTTTCTCGCCTCAAAGCTGAAGCTATCGGCCCGCGATCGGCGGATCATGATGGCGGCGGGAATGAGTGCCGGCGTGGGAGCCATCTTCCGCGCGCCGCTGGCCGGAGCGTTGTTTTCGGGCGAGATTCTCTATCGCGAAGCCGATTTGGAATCCGATGTCGTCGTGCCGTCGGCCGTGGCCTCGACCGTGGCATACAGCATCTACAACATGACTTTGCCGCCCGAGTTGCGTTTCACGCCGCTGTTCGGCGAGCTGAAATTTCATGTGGTTTCGCCGCTGGAGTTGCTGCCTTACACGGCTCTGGCGGTGATTCTGACGGCGGTCGCCGTGCTGTATATCAAAACGTTTTACGGCACGCACAACTTATTCAAAAAGCTGCCGATCATTCCGCATTTGCGTCCGGCGATCGGAGCAACGCTGGCCGGCCTGGTGGGCTTGGCGTTGTATTACGCTTACGGCGCCGATCGCGATTTGCTGGCCGTGCTGGCCACGGGATACGGCACGTTGCAAAAGGCCTTCAGTGCGAATCAGCCGGCCGTGCATGTGTTGCTGGCCGTGGCCTTGGTCAAAATCATCACGACATCGCTGACGATCGGTTCGGGCGGTTCGGGCGGCGTGTTCGGTCCGTCGATGGTTGTGGGCGGTTGCTTGGGCGCGGCGGTCGGCCAAGTGTTTCATCAATGGTGGCCCGAGGTGATCACCCAGCCGCAAGCGTTTGCCATCGTCGGGATGGCGGGCTTCTTTGCCGGTGCGGCTCGGGCCCCGTTTTCGACGATCCTGATGGTGTCGGAGATGACGGGCGATTACAAACTGCTGCTGCCGACAATGTGGGTCGCCACGATTTGTTTCTTGCTGTGCAGTCGCTGGACGCTGTACATCAAGCAAGTTCCCAGCCGGCTGGATTCACCGGCTCACCGCGGCGATTTCATTGTCGATCTGTTGGAAGGAATCACGGTCAGCGACGTCTATCAGAAGAATCGCAAGATCCGGTTGGTTCAGGAGAACGCCACGCTGGACGAAATTGTTCACTTGTTGGCGAAGACTTCGCAGCGATATTTCCCGGTGGTGGATGCTCGCGAACGGATGGTCGGCATTTTCTCGGCCGAAGACGTGCGGGCTTATCTGTACGACGATTCAATCTGGCAGATCGCTAATGCCCGCGATGTGATGACAACCAAGATCGTGACCGTGACGCCGGAGGACGATCTGAACTTGGCGTTGAAAAAGTTCACAGCGCTGAATTTAGACGAGCTGCCGGTGGTCGAGCCGGACGACCCAACCAAGTTGATCGGCATTTTGCGGCGGAAGGAAACCATCGCGGCTTACAACCGCCGCGTGATGGAGCACAAGCAGTCGGTCGAGCAAGCCGAAGTGGTTTAGTCGCCGCGCATCAGTTCGGCGACTTCAACAGGCGAGCCAGCACGACGCCCAAGTGGCGGGCCGAAACGTCGTCTTGAGCCGTCAGCACTTTGCCGTCCACGACCACGTCGTCGTGCGCCGAGCCTCGTTCGCCCACCGAATTCGGCGCGACCAGCCGAGCGCCGTTGGCTTCCAGATTCCAACGCGATGGCGGTTGCGATTGGCGGCCGTTGTAGTTGCCGGCCGGTCCTTCGCGCATGGGGCCGGTCGCTTGCTTGCCGCGCAGCAGACTTTGGCCGTTGATCCGCGACCAAGCCAACACCGACGTCCCGTGGCAAATCCCCGCCACGTACTTGTCTTGCTTGACGAAATCGCCGATCAACTGATTCGCCGCCACTTTCACAGCGCGATTGCCGTTGTAAGCCGCGTTGGCATACGAACCGTTGAAAGCGAATTGGTACATCGACGAACCCCAGCCGCCCGAGAAGACGATGGCGTCGTAGTCGGCCGCCTTGGCATCCGCCAGGGCGATGTCGGCCGACACGCGTCCGTCGCCCGTTTGCCCAGAACCGGGATGTGGGAAGCAGTCGCCTTTGGTCGCCGACGCCACGACGACACGAATTCCGGCTCGTTCCAGTTCGGCTCGCGGATCGGCGTATTCGCGGTAATAGAAGTCGCGGTTGGCCCAATCACTAGGAGCACGGCTGGCGGCTTTTACATTGGCGGTCGAGGCGAAGCGGATGGCGAGTTGAAGGCGCTGGGCGACGCCCGACCGCGTGTTTGGCATCGGCGAGTTGCTCGGGCTAGGTGGGCTGCTCGGTTTTGGCGAGTTGCTCGGAGTCGCCGAGGCCACGGGCGCCCGCCGATAGCAGCACTTCAATCGAGTGAAACGTTGTATCCGCTTCGTGAGCGCCCACGACGCCCAACGATTTGGCATCCGGCAAACGCCACAAAGTCCAACATGCTCAGGTCCGATCCGTTGGTGCGATGCGTCACCAGCGGCTTACATCGTCCAAATACGCGGACCTGATCCGCCACTACTACTCCACGCGAGCCGTATATTCGCGGCCGTTTGTCGCTCTGATTGGCGACGCGTGCCGTTCGCTCACCCAAGTCGCGGCCGCCAATCTGCTGGATGCCGCCAGATGCTCGCCCCAGGCGTCGATCTCAAACGTCGCTTGGCCATCGCCAGCCACGAACATCAGGGCGATCGAATGCACGCCACTGTTGCGAGTGAACCGCACTCGAAAGTCATACTCGCCGCTCGGCCGATACGGCAATGGCCCACGCGAGCTGGCCGCCGCGCAGTTCACCCAGTTGCTCGCCAGCCTTCGTCCATTGTCCGCCCGCGCCGCGCGCCGGGCCGTCGATCTTCGCGATCAAGTCGATCCACGGACCGGGTTCGGCCAATAAACTGGCCGGCGACGTTAGCGCGACGACGGAGATGCTCAGCAGCGAGACGGCCAGTAGCGAACAGGCTCGCGTGCGTGCGAAGTAATTCGATGGTGCAAACGCCAGCATGGCAGTGGCCTCAAACAGTTTCGACAAAGCAACGCTCTCCGCGGCAAATGCCGAGCGAAACGCGACTCGGCCTCGACCCACTAGACTGGCCGAACCGCGACGGCCCGTCAACTTGTTTCGCTGGCCGTCGGAATCAGATAGCCGGTTCGACATTACTCCCCACTCTCACAGACATACGGAGCAGATTCATGATGAAGCAATTCCTCAACCGACTGGCGGCCGCGGCCATTGTGCTCGCGGCCGCTGGTCAACTACTGTTCGGCGGCCGGCGGACCCGCAATCACCGATCCGAAAGAAGCGGGAATCGACTACGCGATTCAAGGCGAATATAGCGGCACGATTAAGACTTCCGACGGCGAGGAAACGTGGGGCGGCAAGGTCGTGGCCCTGGGTGACAGCAGGTCGATCTGATCGGGTTCGGGCGGACTGCCCGGCACGGTTGGAGCCGCAGCGATGAAATGAAGTACAGCGGCGCGTTGGATGGCGAGAAGGCGGTCTTCAAGTCGGACGAGAGCACGGTCGAGATCTCGGGCGGCAAGCTGCACGTGTCGCACGAAGGCACGATGCTCGGAGCGCTGGACAAAGTCGAACGCAAGAGCCCGACGCTGGGCGCCGAGCCGCCGAAGAGCGCGATCGTGTTGTTCGACGGATCGTCGGTCGATCACTGGAACAACGGCAAGCTGGTGGAAGGCAAATGGCTGGGCGCGACCAACTGCGAAACCAAGCAGAAGTTTGGCGATCACACGCTGCACATCGAATTTCGCACGCCGTACATGCCCGCCGCGCGAGGCCAAGGTCGCGGCAATAGCGGCGTGTATGTGCAAAGCCGCTATGAGGTTCAGGTGCTCGATTCGTTTGGCTTGGAAGGCAAGGACAATGAATGCGGCGGCATCTACAGCATCAATCGCCCGATCGTCAACATGTGTTTGCCGCCGCTCGCTTGGCAGACCTACGATATCGACTTCACGGCGGCACGATACGACGAAAGCGGCAAGAAGGTGAAGAACGGTCGCATCACGATCAAGCACAACGGCGTGGTGATTCACGACGATCAGGAATTGGCTCACGGCACACCGGGCCGACGCGCCGAAGGCCCCGGCCCCGATGCGTTGTTCCTGCAAGATCACGGCAATCCGGTTGTGTTCCGCAACGTCTGGGTTGTTGAGAAATAAGTCCGACCGACTCGCAATATGAGAGAACCAGCAGCATGACTTGCCACCGAAACTATTGGGGAGCGGTCATGCTCCTGGGCCTCGTTGCGAGCCAGCTTGTGCCGACGAGCCCATTGCCCGCGGCCGATCCGCCGACCGATCTGGCGGCTCGGGCGAAACAGACGATGCGTCGCGCGGCGACCTACTATCGCACGCAGGTCGCCACGCATGGCGGTTACGTCTATCACTACACGCCCGATCTAAAGACGCGATGGGGCGAGGGCTTGGCCACCGTGGATCAGATCTGGGTGCAACCGCCCGGCACGCCCACGGTCGGGCTGGCGTTCTTGCGAGCTTATGAAGCGACCGGCGACCAATTCTATCTGGACGCCGCCACCGACGCGGCGTTGGCGCTCGTATACGGCCAGCTTGAATCCGGCGGCTGGACAAACAGCGTCGATTTCAACCCGCGCGGCGATGATGTGGCTCAGTATCGCAACGGACGCGGCAAAGGCAAAAACAATTCGACGCTTGACGACGGCATCACACAAGGCGCATTGCGGTTGCTAATGCATGTCGATCGGGCTCACGAGTTCCGCCACGCGGAGATCCACGAAGCGGCTCGGATCGCCCTGGACGCGTTGCTGGCCGCTCAGTTTCCCAACGGCGGCTTTCCCCAAGTCTGGACCGGGCCGGTCGAACCGCAGCCGATCGTCAAGGCGAACTTTCCCGAGTACGACTGGCGCACCGAAGGCCGGATCAAAGAGTACTGGACGATGTACACGCTGAACGATGGTCTGGCCGGAACGGTCGCGACGACATTGATCGACGCCGCCAAGATCTATCGCGACAAGCCTTGTGCGGACGCGGCCAAGCGGCTCGGCGACTTCCTGATTCTGGCCCAATTGCCGGAACCGCAACCGGCGTGGGCCCAACAGTACAACTACGCGATGCAGCCGATTTGGGCCCGCCGCTTCGAGCCGCCGGCGGTCACGGGCGGCGAGTCGCAGGACGCCATCGAAACGTTGATGACGATCTATCGAGTTACCGGCGACGAGAAGTACCTGCAACCGATTCCAGCCGCGTTGGCCTATCTGCGCAAATCGCTGCTGGACGACGGCCGACTGGCTCGGTACTACGAATTGCAGACGAATAAGCCGCTGTATATGAATCGCAATGGCCGCGACTACTATCTGACGCACGACGATCGAAACCTGCCGGACCATTACGGTTGGAAGATCGTTTCGCGTTTGGACGAGCTCGCGGCCGCGTATGAACGGTGCCGAGCCGGCGATCGCACAACGCCGGAATTGAGTCAGTCGGCACTTGAACAACAAGTGCGAACCATCATTGCCGACCTCGATGACCAGGGTCGTTGGATGAGTGTCCATGACGGCGAGCGGCTGATTGGTCAGCCCAAGTTTGCCGTCGGCGATCGCTACTTGAGCAGCCAGTTGTTTAGCGACAACCTGGAGACGCTTAGCCGATTTTTGAAGCCGTGAGCCTTTGCGGCTTGGCGGTCCGGTTCCCTTCTCACATTCTTTGCGCATCTCATTCTTTTGTCATCTTCGGTAGGTCATGAGCGAACCAGTTCGATTTGGATTAATTGGTTACGGGTTATTCGGAAAACATCATGCGGCGGCGATCGCGCGAGCGTCGAACGCGCGGCTGGCGGCCATCGCCGTGAAGTCGCCAAGCAGCCAACAAACGGCCGCGGCAGATCATCCGTCGGTGGACGTGATGGACGATTATCGCCGGCTGCTCGACCGTTCGGATATCGACGCCGTGAGCATCGTGGTCCCGAATCGGTTGCATTTCCAAGTGGCCCGCGACGCTCTGGCGGCGGGCAAGCATGTGTTGTTGGAAAAGCCGATGGCGTTGTCCGTCGCCGATTGCGATGCGTTGATCGAATTGGCCGAGCAAGGCCAGCGGACTTTGGCCGTGGGACATGAGCTACGTTTGTCGTCGCTGTGGGGAGGCGTGCGGCAATTGATTGACGACGGAGCGATCGGCCGGCCGCTGCATGCATTGATCGAGCTGTCTCGGTTTCCGTATCGGCAAGGCTCCGAGGGCTGGCGATACGATGTCGATCGCGTGGGGAGTTGGATTTTGGAAGAGCCGATTCACTTTTTCGATTTGGCTCGTTGGTATCTGAACGACGGCGGCGAGCCGATCAGCGTCTACGCCCGCGCGAATTCGCGCGACGCGGCTCGGCCCGAGCTGACCGATAATTTCTCGGCCGTCGTGAACTTCACGGGCGGAGCCTATGCCGTCGTCTCGCAAACGCTGGCCGCGTTCGGACATCATCAAACGGCCAAAATCAGCGGCAGCGAGGGGACGATCTGGGCGTGGTGGAGCGCCGCCGACGCGCGCAGCGAACGGCCGACGTTTGGGTTGCGTTACGGTTTGGGCGACCAAGTGCATGAAGTGACGCTGGACAAACCGGCCGGTGAGTTGCTCGAACTGGCGGAAGAAATCGAAGCCGTCGCGGAAGCGATACGCGACGAACGGCCTCCTGCACGGGGCGCGAACGGCCGCTGGTCGACCTATCTATGCTTGGCCGCGGAAGAGTCGGCTCATGCTTGGCGATCGTTTTCGCTGACGTGGAAGTGTCCGAAATAATCTCGTTGTTTAACCGCCGCGACCATCGGCCGCGCATCCAATACGTGCGGCCTGTTAGGCACGCGGTTGAGCGACAAATCAGGGCCTTGTTTTGGGGCCGGTCTCAAGCGATTGGCTCGCTACTCGCGGAGCAGGCGACTTTGGCGGAGCGAAAGGCGACTACGGCGGAACGAAAAACGACTTCGCTGACGTAGGAAGTGTCCGAAATAATCTCGTTGTTTAACCGCGCGGCCATCGGCCCGCGCTCCAATGCGTGCGGCCTGTTAGGCACGCGATTGAGTGACAAATCGGGGCCTTGTTTTGGGGCCGGTCTCAAGCGATTGGCTCGCTACTTTCGCGGAGCGAAAGGCGACTTTGGCGGAGCGAAAGGCGACTTTGGTCAGCTTGTGCTTCGCCAACAGCTCCAGCTCGGCCAACGACTGGTCGACGAATTGCTGTTCGGACGAATCCAACTCGTGGCCGCCAAAGCGAACTTGATAGAACAGCTCGGTCAGCCGCTCGACCACCGGCGACCACTGCTCGGACCGCTCGACGCCGAGCGCCGCCGTCACACGCGATACGAACTCGCGCTTGCGTTTGACTCGGCTGCCGTCGCCGCGCGCTAGCTTCGATCAACGCCCTCGAAGCGAGCGTAAAACTCGACGCGGCTTTGTCGGCGATTCGCCACGCTGAAACGCCGCCCAGCAGCCAACCGATCTTGGCGAAGATTCCTTGCTTTGCCCGCGTAATTGCCATCGCCAAGGACAAAATCAACAACGCAAAGGCCGCTAACTGCAAGTTCCCGGTCGTGCTAGTCGGCTCGCTGAACAAGCTGCGCATCCAAGCCAGCAGTTGTCCGAATCGTTCCCACAGCGATGCCGTTTGCTCTTCGTCTGGTTCGTCATCCTCGGGCAGATCGTCCAGAAACTGTTCTACCTGCTCGCCGCGCCCCGACGTTCGCCCCAGCACGTAGTCTTGCCACAACAACTGGGCATAATCCAATGCGTTGCCGACGCGGTTCATCAGCGTCGGGTCGCTGATCGCGACCGAACCCGTCTCTTCGGAACCGGGGGTCGGATCCAGCCGAAACCATGCCCCGCCGCCCGGTTCGCCCGCGATAAACGCACTGTCCGGCACTTGCTCCGGCTCCAGATAACATTCCACCCAAGCATGCGCGTGCTTCTCGCGGACCAGATAATAGTTGCCCATGTCGTTGTATTCGTCGCTGCGATAGCCGATCACCAGGCGAGCCGGGATGTTCTGGCTGCGCAGCATCATCACCAGAGCGCTGGCGAAGAACTGACAATGGCCGCGGCGATGTTCCGCCACGAACGCCTCGATCGGGTCCATCGACGGGTCGCGGCGCATATCGAGATTCAGCGTGTACGTGTAAGTTCCCGGTTCGTGAAAATGATTTCGCAACGTGCGAGCCACCAGCACGCGATTCGAGCGGTCGATGTTTTGCCGCCCGAGAATCTCTTCGGCCAAGGCGGCCAAGCGTGGCATCCGCGTCGGATCGAACTCCAGCATGCGATCCTTCTCTAGCCGATTCAGCTCCAGCGCGCCGGCACGGCTGCCCGCTTCGTGCATCACCAGCGACGATTGCATGCCGTAGCGGATCGCCGTGGTTCCGACCGTGTAGGTCAGCTTTCCGCGACGCAGCATCGGATCGTTGTCGTCGACCCAAAACAACTGGCGGCTGCCGGTCCACATTCGCACTTGGTCGGGCGTTTGCCGGACGTTGAAGGCCGGAGCCACGGCGAACAACACGTCATGTTGCGACGGCTCCATCACGACCTTCTGCCGAACCAACGGCGCGTCGGCCGGCGGTTCGGTCAGCATATGCCCGGTCGCCGCCGAACGAATTCGCGAAGTCCACTCGCCGTTGCGCGCGTTGAACTCATACTGCTCCAGCGACACGCCGCGGAAATACGGCTCGCCCTGCAACCGCACCGGCTCGTTCGTCCCCGCTTCGTTAAACCACACGCGCATCACCAACCGGTCGCTCAGCAGCATCTGGCCCATCTCCATCAGGTTCGGATTCTTGTTGAAGCCGACCTGCGCGCCGCCGAAATTCATGCCCGATCCGCCGGCCGATTCGTGTCGCGGAGTTCGATAGAAGAACACCAACGCGAACGCCAACGCCGCGGCGGCCAGCAACAACACTTGGGCCGCGTGACGCCAGTCGCCTTCCACCGACTCGCGGCCCAACGCGGGCAACGGGAAATACGCTACCGGGCCTTTTCCCAACGTCTTTCGCCAAGCCGGCGCGTTATCCTCCAGCTCCAGATTGGCAAGCTGCTTGCCCGACGCCGTGACGCTGGTCCGCTGCGACACGATCATCAGCCGCTCGCGATATCGAGCGAACGAAGCCAACGCGATCAGCGCCACGAACAGATACGCGATCACCAGCGGCGCGAACATCATGTGCGTCGACAACAACGCACCGACAATGATCTGCAACGCGCAGAAGATGCCGATCTGTTCATACACGCGCGGCTGCTTCCGTTGATAAAACAGCACGATCTGCACGTAGACCAGCAAGCTGGAGATGGCCGTCAGTTGCCGATAGCTGTCGAAATTCAGGAAGTCGCCCAACGACGTGGCGGCGGCCGCGATCATCGCCACATAGCCGACATAGCGATTCAGGTGAAACCAGCCCCAGCAATCGGTGAAAAAGTACGACGTGACGCAAGCGAACAGGCTGAGGATCGGCAGCGTCGGGTCGCCTTGCGTAACGCCCAGCACGATCGCGCCCTGTACCGCCAGAATGCGAATCGCCACCTGCAACCAACGTTCGGCTTCGCCCCGCGCTTCGCGCACGGCAACGGGAACAGCTTCCATGAATCAATCCACTAGAAAATAGCGAGCGAATTCGGGCGACGACACATCCAACCACAACGCGTCGCGAATCAACGCTTGCACGCGACGATCGCCGGCCGATTGGACCGCTTGGGTTCGCAGGCGTTCCATCCGTTTCGTGCTGGTCGTAACCACAATAATCCGGCTGTCGCGACGAAGCTGGGCCAGCAACTGGCCGAGCGCCGTTTCCCAATCCGGTTCGTCGCTGCCGCGGACCACGGCCATGCGGTCCAAAAACTCCTGAGCCATCAACATCGAAGTCGGCCCGCTGGCCACGTGCGATTCGTCACCGCATAAGGCCAACGCGAACTGCCTCGCCCCCCGACGGCAAACGTCCGAGACCACGGTGGCCGCAAAACTCAACGCCAGCTCGACTCGCCCCCGCACCGATTCGCTCGGCCGCTCGGGCTGCCACAAGTCGACCAACATCGCCACGTCGCGGTGCCGTTGTTCCTCGAATTCGCGAACGGTCAGCTCGTCACGTTTGGCCGTCGTCCGCCAATGAATCCAGCGTTGGCTGTCGCCGCTACGCCAATCCCGCAAAGCGTAATAATCGCCGTCGACGAAACCGCGTCGCGGTTGAGCCTGACGGGAACCGGCTCGCTCGGATTCCACGGCTTCGGAAAACGTCGCCGTCAACCGCCCCAGCCGCGGACAAACCAACAGCTCGCCCGGCGTGTCAATGCGCCGCGACGCTCGCACCAGCCCGAACGGAAATCGCGTTGAAACGGTCAGCGGTCCAAATCGGTATCGGCCGCGTCGAGTCAACAAACAGCGATACGAAGCATGCCCCACGCCGTCGCGAGGCACGTTGGTCATCAGCGTCGTTACCCGCGCCGGCTCGTCGTCACGCGTTTCATCGACCGGCGCCACGCGATCGGCTACCGCGACGGCCCACAACTGAAACGGCATCCGCGGACAAGCGGCCGCCAGTTCCACGTTCAGCAAATCGCCAGCACAAACCCGCTCGGCCACCTGCCGACGCACGTGCATCCGCCGCACGACCAGCGTGGCCAGCCGCCAGTTCATCAAGAACGGCCCAGCCATCATGCCGACCAACAAGATCAACAGATTGACGTCGCGAAACACAGCCCCCACTAGCACGAAGACGATCATCAACAGATACGACCAGCCTTCGTGCCCAATGGAATATCGCAGGCGAAACCAAGTCATGCGGACTCGCGTGTAAGCAGACCAGCGGAACAGACAAGCCCTCGCCACCCAGAGGCGGCGCGACGCACAAGAATCGAACCGAATCGAATTCGCCGATTGTACGTCAACCCACCCC
>JAWKTM010000111.1:0-12165 GCA_041399085.1 Pirellulaceae bacterium | reverse complement strand
GTCCCAATCGGTGGCACTCAGCCAATCACGGACGAACTGCTTGTCGAACGACGGCTGGCTGCGGCCGGGACAGTATTCGTCCGCGGGCCAGAACCGCGAACTGTCGGGCGTGAGCACTTCGTCAATCAGGATCAACTGACCGTCGATCTCGCCCCATTCAAACTTCGTGTCAGCGATGATGATGCCTTTGGTGCGAGCGTATTCCGCGCCGCGTTGATAGGTCTCGATACTACGTCGACGCAACTCCTCGGCTTTATTGAGGCCGATCAGCTCGACCATTCGTTCAAACGAAATATTGATATCGTGTCCCGTCTCTTCCTTGGTCGCCGGCGTGAAAATCGGCTCGGCCAACTGGGCTGATTCCGTCAATCCGGAAGGCAACCGCAACCCGCACACCTTGCCATCACGCTGATATTCCTTCCAACCCGAACCAACCAAATAACCGCGCACCACGCATTCGATCGGCACAACCGTCGTCTTGCGGACCAGCATACTGCGACCATCCAGCATCGCGCGATCGGCGTCGTCGGGCAACGGCACGTCGGCCAAGTCGGTCGACAACATGTGATGCGGCCCGCTCAGCAAATCGAACCAAAACTTGCTGATCTGCGTCAACACACGGCCTTTGTCGGGAATTCCACTGGGCAGCACCCAATCGAACGCGCTGATGCGATCCGTGCTAACCATCAGCAGTCGTTGGTCGCCCAGGTCATACACATCGCGCACTTTTCCATGACGGACCGGCAAGTCTCCCAAGCTGGTATGCGTGACCGCGGTTGCCATCGAATCTCCCTTCCGAACGTGTCTAACTGACCAAAGTCGTTGTTGGCGGTCGAAGTATATCAAATGCGAATCGAGCCCATAGCGGACGCCGATTCGACGCGGACGGCCGCGAACGTGATACGATTCTCGCGCGTGCCATTCCCCACTGATTGAACCCCCGCCCGTGGTTCGTTACAGTCCTGAACGGGCGGTATGTCGCGGATGCGGCGGACGCCACTGTTATTGCTCCGATATGTTAGACCTCGGCACGGGAAGGCCCGATGGGTGAAATGCGATTCCAGATTCCGCGGCCCGAGCAATTGCCGGACGATGCATTCCGGTGGGCATACATGGCGGGATTGGAAGGCATTCCGGTGCGCAGCGTCAATCGGATGAGCGGTTCGACGTTGATCGTGGACCGCGATATCGACGAGTCGGGCAATCTGTTCATTCCCTGGCGAGTGGCCGGGCGTGATCCTTTGGTGCTGAGTACCGCCAGTTTGATGGAGCGCGACGAACCGTATCTGTTGCCTGTCGAGATCGCGCGAGGAACATTAAACCGGCTGCGGCATCAGATCCATGCTTGGCGATCGGCGGAGCGTGAGCTGGAGAGCGAGTTACAGGCGAGCGCCGACCGCGCGATGCAGCTTTTCATCGAGGCCGCCACGACGCAGCGAGATATGGATCGAGCCGCGGAATTGGCCGGTGAAGCCATCGACTTGGCCGTGGCGACTTTGGAAGGCGTGATGACGCTGACGGCCGCGGACGCCATCGAGCGGCGACATCAGCGCGAGACGCGTTTGCCGACCATGATGGCCGTCAACGTTGGCTGCTCGGAATTGACCGCGGCCGAAACGCAAGGCGTGTTGGCGGCCTTCAATTCGGCGGCCGTGCCGGTCGTCTGGCGTCGAGCGGAACCGAATGCTGGCGAATTCGATTGGCAGACACTCGACGCCCAGATCGAATGGTGCCGTGAGGTCGGATTGCGAGTTTGCGGCGGACCGATTCTTCGATTGGACAAAGGGTTTCTGCCGGACTGGTTGTACTTGTGGGAGGACGACTTCGAGCAGATCGAAGCCTGCGTGGCTTCGTTCGTCGAAGCGGTCGTGACTCGCTATCACGGCAAGATGCACGCGTGGCATTGCGCGGCGCGCCTGAACACCGACGCGGCTTTGGCGCTCGAAGAAGAGGACATGATCCGACTGGCGGCGACCGTGATCCAGACAGCTCGGCATGCGGATTCGAAGACGCCGTTGATCGTCAGCTTCGACCAACCGTGGGGCGAGTACTTGGCTCGCGAAGATCGCGACCTCTCGCCGCTGCATTTCGCCGACGCGCTGGTTCGCGCCGATTTAGGAATTGCCGGATTGGGCGTCGAGATCAATTTGGGCTACTCGCCTGGAGGCACGCTGCGCCGCGAGATGCTGGATTTGAGTCAGCAGTTGGATCGCTGGCTGTACTTCGGACTGCCGTTGCTCGTGATGCTGACGATTCCCAGCTCGCGAAAGCCGGACGAGCAAGCCGCGCGGCAAGCGTGGCCAATCGACGCAGACCAAGAAGTCGGCAGCGATGAAGAAGCTCGGCGATACGCCGACTATCTCGAGCGAGTTGCTCAGATGCTGCTGGCGAAGACCGGCGTGCATGGCGTGATCTGGGATCAGTTGCACGATGCGACAAAACACGAGTTCGCTCACGGCGGTCTGTTCGACGAACAGCACCAGCCGAAGGCCGCGCTAAGCAAGTTGATCGAACTGCGTCGTCGCCATCTCGTTTAGCCGCGTTGGCTTAGCCGACAAGACTTAGCCGCGGGGAGGTCCGGCCGGACGACCCGACGGGCAACAATCGACCGGACAAACATCCGGCACGGGACCGAGTTCGCCGCAGGCCGGACGCTCGGCCCGGTCGTAAAACCGCTCCTCGATCAATTCCCGCACCATCCGCACGAATCGCGGATGCGTGCCAGCAGTCGCGGCCCGAGCCATTCGGATTCCCAGTTCCTCACATGTCTGGCGAGCTTCGGTGTCGAGATCGTAGAGCACTTCGACATGATCCGACACGAAGCCCAGAGGCGAAATCACAACGTCGCGCACGTCGCTGTTCGCATGCAACTCTTGCAGATAATCGCAGACATCAGGTTCCAGCCAAGGCTGGCTGGGCGGTCCACTGCGGCTTTGAAAAACCAGCTTCCACCGCGGATGTTCGAGCTGCTCGGCCACCACGCGGCTGGCCTCCAACAGTTGCGATTCGTAGGCACAGCCGCCAGCCATCGCCATCGGAATGCTGTGCGCCGTGAAGATGATCTCCGAATTCGCTCGACTCTCCGCGGGCAGTTGCTGCAACGCTTGCCGGACGTGATCGGCGACGGTTTCGATGAAACCCGGATGATTGTAGAACGCGCGGATCTTGTCGATCTCGGGTGCCCCAGGCCCAACTTGCTCGCGAGCCGCGGCGATGTTCTCACGATACTGGCGACAGCTCGAATACGAGCTAAACGCGGAAGTCACGAATGCGAGAGCGCGGCGGACACCGGCGGCTTGCATCTCGCGAAGCGTGTCGGGCAACATCGGATGCCAGTTGCGGTTTCCCCAGTAGATCGGCAGGTGTGGACCATGTTCGTCGAGTTCGGTTTGGAGGGCCGCAATGAGTTCGCGGTTCTGCTGATTGATCGGACTGACTCCACCAAACTGCTGGTAGTGCTCGGCGACTTCCAGCATCCGCTCGCGTGGCACGTTCTTACCCCGCAGGACGTTTTCCAGGAACGGCATCACATCGTCCGGACCTTCGGGACCACCGAACGAGACGACTAGAATCGCGTCATATTCAGGCACAAAAGACTCCGACTTTCACCGAGTTGCGTAAACGGGCGAGGGCCCTTTAGAAATCAAATCATTACGGCGTCACGTTAGCAAGCCGGCGGCAATTAAGAAGCCCCCTCGTACAGCAGCGGAAAGAATTGGCCGCTCATCCGCTCGCCCGCCGGCACCAGGGGCACGCCAGCCATCATCGGTTCATTCGAATCGGAGCAGACACCGTCGCGAAACACATTGATCACCGTCGCTCGTCGCGGCCGGTCGGTGTAATTGGCGAAAGAACCGTGCACCATCAATGGATGATGAAACGAGCATTCGCCCGCTTTGAGTTCAATCGCCATCGGCTCATTGAACCGCTCCCACTGCTCGTCGTCCAGCACTTCGCGAATCGCCGCCATATTTCCGGCGAGTCCCGTGATCGGTAACAATGTCCAGCGGTGGCTACCGGGAATGTAATGCAGACAGCCGTTGTCGCGGTCGGCATCGTCCAACCCAACCCAGCAAGTCAAATGCGACATCGGCCGGGTGCGAGTCCAGTATGAATAGTCCTGATGCCAGGCGACCACGCCGCCGTGACGCGCGGGTTTGCAGAAAAGCTGGTCGTGCCAGAATCGAACGGCGCCTCCCAACAATTGGCTGGCCGCGACCGTAAAGGCCGGATGCCACAGGACGTCGTGAAAACCGGGGCTTATTCGCCAAGCTCCGAGCGCATGAAACAATACCGAGTTGGGATCCGTCGACTCGTTCGTGTGGTATTCGTACCACAACTCGTGCCCTGCGTGATCGGGCTGAAAAAACTCGGCCAATTCATTCCGCAGGATTCCAAAGTTGCCGTTCGTCCAAAATGCGGATGCCAGCCAAATAGCCGAATTCGTGGTAGAACTCGACTTGCTCGTCCGTCAGCCGATACCGATCCCATTCGCCGGGCGTTTTAGGAAGCTCGAACAAATCGCCTACTAACTCATGGCATTCGGATAAGTCTTGAATCATCGAGGTGCTTTTTGGAAGACTAGGTTATCGCCAAACCACGGCGAACAGCTCTGATAACCCGACGTATCGCGCGCGGCCGATTCCGCCGTTTCGCCGAGCATGGTGGATGATTGGTGGTTCGATGAGACCTCGACTTGGGTGCCAACTGGTTAGGCTGGCCGATTCCGAATGCGTTCCTGCAACGAACCCAGCAAGTTTGCTAATTCGGCCGATGTCTTTGCTTGTAGCTCCGAAATCGTCGACACGGCGTCACCAAGCAATTCTTGAAGAACCTGAATCTTTCCAATTTCGATTCCAGCGTCGCGCTCCTTCCTCGCGCCCTTCCGCACGCCCTTCCGCACGCCCTTCCTCGCGCTTCCCTTCTCGCCTCCTTTCAGCGCAGCCAAAGTCCATTCGTAGTCCCGGAGGGCTTTTTCGCGTTGGTTGTACATCTGTCGATCCTCGGTTTTGGCGGCGATGGTTTCCAGCGTCTCAATGGCTTGGTGGAACTCGGCATGGGGCAACAGTTGCTTCAGCCGTCTCGAGTCGTACTGGTGGGCGCGCAGCAGCAGGAACACCCACTGGTCCAGTTTGCTGGCGCGGCTGATCGTGGCTTCGTCCAAATTGTACTTCGGCAGTTCCACCGTGTGTACTTCGATGGCGTCCGACAATTCACGTCGGCTTTCGAGATCGACCATCTGAAACCGGTGATGCCGCTGATCCGAGTCGCGGAAAATTAGCTCGTTCACCAAGCAGATCGAAATCGCCGACCTAGCCTGGGCGTAGTTCTTCCCAGCTTCGAGCTGATCGACGTACATGCTGCATGCGTAATAGACCAGTCGCTCAAGCAGCCCGACCTGCACCGACACTTGCATTTCCACGTTCAGCGACCGCCCGGCCGAATCGCGGCAACGGACGTCGAGCACGATCAGCTTGTGTTCCGCGAACTCCTTCAAGCTGAAAGGATTCAGAATATCGACCTCCACAATCGGCCGCTTGAGCATCAGGATCGCGTTGAGCAACCCCTTCAACGCCAGCGTGTTCTCCAGCGAGCCGAAAATCTTCTTGAACACAAAGTCCACGGTCGGTTTGATTCCGAGTGGCATGGGGTTCCTCCTTTCGTTGGCGAATTAATTCGCATTAGTTTGCCAGAAAAGACCATGAACGTTCCAGCGTAATGACAGCACGGCAATTGCTCGCCACCGCGCCCGCCGAAGCTCGCGAACGATTGGTTCGGAATCGAATCTCGCGTTGGTTATACTGGCACGCTTTCGGTTGTCAAAACGGTTTCGGATTGGATTCCGAGCTTTCACTACGATTCGCCCGAACGAGCCCCATCATGAGATTTCAACCATGTCTTGCCGCCTTGTTTATCAGCCTGGGAACGCTTGCCACCGCGTTCGCCGCTGACAGTCCTCCCAACGTCGTGTTGATTATCTCGGACGACCAGGCGTGGACCGACTACGGATTCATGGGTCATCCGCACATCGAAACGCCGAACCTTGACCAGTTGGCTCGACAGAGTTTGACGTTCACTCGCGGCTACGTGCCGGACAGCCTTTGTCGACCGTCGCTGGCCACGATCATCACGGGACTTCACGCCCATCAGCACGGGATCGTCGGCAACGATCCGCCGCTGCCGCCATCGTTGGACGGCAAGTCGATCCGGCAAGCTCGCGGCAGCGAAGCGTATTTGAAGGCTCGCGAGCAATACATCGAGCACATCGATCGCGTCCCGACGATGCCGAAGATGCTGGGCGAAATCGGTTTTGTCAGCCATCAGTCCGGCAAATGGTGGGAAGGCAACTTCCGCCGCGGAGGCTTCACACACGGGATGACTCATGGCGATCGGCGACGTGGTGGCCGACACGGAGACAACGGCCTTGTCATTGGTCGCCAGGGCATGCAGCCCGTGTTCGAGTTCATCGACACGGCGGTCGAGCAAAACAAGCCGTTCTTTGTGTGGTACGCGCCCTTTTTGCCGCATTCACCTCATAACCCGCCGGAACGCTTGTTCGACAAATACAAGGACAAGACCGACTCGCCGCATATCGCTCGTTATTGGGCGATGTGCGAGTGGTTGATGAGACGTGTGGCCAGTTGTTAAAGCATCTCGATCAGCAAGGCGTCGCCGACAATACGGTTGTCGTGTACGTCACCGACAACGGTTGGATCAACGATCCTTCGGCCGACCGTTATGCGGCCAAATCGAAACGCAGCCAATACGACGGCGGAGTTCGCACGCCGATCATGGTCCGCTGGCCCAAAAAGATTCAGCCCCGCCGCGACGAGCAGACTTTGGTTAGCAGCATTGATATCGCGCCGACTGTGTTGGCCGCTTGTGGACTAAAGCCCACCGACGCGATGCAAGGCATCAACCTGATGGATGGGAAAACTTTGGAAGCTCGGCAGCGAATCTTCGGCGAAATCTTCGAGCACGATATTCAGCACATGACAGATCCCAGCCCCAGCTTGCGATTTCGCTGGGTCATTGACGGCGCGATGAAGCTGATCGTGCCGCACAAGGCCCGCGAACCGAAGGCGCCGGTCGAGTTGTACAATCTAGCCGAAGATCCCACCGAGACTCGAAATCTCGCCGCCGAGCAACCGGAAGTGGTGGCGAAGCTGACTGAAGCGCTCGATCAATGGTGGACTCCGTAACGATTCGCGCGGAGCCAGTTCCACATTCAACCACGCCTTAATCGACAAACGTGTGCCGCGGGTCGACTTTCTTCAGCGCTTCGCCCGCGGCCACTCGCAACGCGTCGTCGTGATCCGTGCTGTTGCGAAGCGCTTGCAGGCGGTCCGTGGCCTTGTTGGCCGACTTGCCAAGATGCCCTAGTCCTCGAATCGCGATCAACTGCATTTGCGGATCTTGGTGATCGAGCAAACCGAGAAGTTGATCGACGATCGCTTCGTTCGTCGGCTTGATGATCGCCAATTGTTCGGCGGCATTCACGCGGACTTGCGGCATTTCATGCTTCATCACAACCGATAGCGGCGCGACGGCGTCTGGGCCGAGTTGCCCCAGAATCCGTGTAATCGCGATCAACGAGCGAGGCTTGGTCTCGGCCGCGGATACGCGAGCGGCCAGTGCCGGAACGGCCGCCGGTCCCTGTTGTACCAAGTACACGGTGGCGTCGTTTCGCGTGTTCGAGTCGCTCGACTCACTGGCTTCGATCAAAGCCGAAACGGCTTCCTCGATCGAGCCGAACGTGCGTGTAGGGCGCGGCGGCTCGGCGACAACCGCGCGAGCTGGCGAAGTCGCGGCTGCATTCGTTTGGCTGGGCGTGGAGCCATTGGCCGCGGGAGCCGTTCCCGGCGCTGGGCCACAGCCGACGCTTACCAGGCAAATTGACAAAACCAACAGGCACCCTCGCAACAACATCGCAAAACTCCGCTTCGGCAAATCGTATCAACCAATCCGAGCTCGCCCCGTCAACGACCATCCACCGCGATGGCAATTCGGAAACGAGATCCAACGACGAGCGTTGGATTAGAACCACGCGCGGGACGACTGGCAAGCGTTCGGTCGAATTCGGAACAACTTCTTCGATCGAGTTTGCAACGCCCCCTCCAATAGAATGCCCCGAGGAAACTTTCACGTAACACCGCTCAACCCAGCCGGCCGCTGCATCCGATACAACCATTACCACCTTTCGCTTCGGCCGCCGATTCCGCACTTCTTGGTCGAAGCCCCCGACTCATCTCGCCTTTGCCATCGCATGCCTCAGCTTCGTGATCCCTTCACGTCAACGCCGGTCGTTCGGCCTTCCGCGCGCGTTTCCCCAATGTCCCGACTGGGTTGTTGGGAGCTGACGCAATGTGTTTACGAAGGGCCGTGGTCGCGTGTTTTCCGAGCTCGGCCGACAAGCCGCTCGGGGCAGGGGCCAGCCGACTATGCCGTAAAGCTAGCCGTTTCGGACGAAGGTTCGCAGGTCGCGGCCGGGATGCTGCAACGAGCCGCCTGGCTCGGACAACAGTTCGCCCACCCGCATTTGACGCCGGTGCTCGACACACATCTCGATCGGCCGCCGTTCTACTTCGTGATGCCGTTTCACGAGGGTGCGACGCTGCGAAGCCGGTTGTGGGAGCGCGACGGGAAGCTGGAATTGCCGCGAGCGTTTTGGATCGCCCGACAGGTGGCCGAGGCGCTCGCCGCTCTGCACGAATGTGGCTGGAGTCACGGCGATATTAAGCCAGAGAACGTACAGATCGACGACGCGGGACACGCGACGGTGTTGGACCTTGGCATGGCGTGTCAAGTGTCTCGCAAGTCGTCAGCCGCCGCGCCGCAACCCGAGTTGGAATGGCGTCGGATATCCGGCTGGCAAGGCACACCAAGCTACGCGGCGCCGGAAACATTTTCCGACGACGCCGTGCCGACGTTGGCTAGCGACTTGTTCAGTTTGGGAGTGACGCTGTTCGAGATGGTGACGGGCTCCGTTCCGTTCCGCGAAGAAACGCCCGAACGATTGATCGAGGCGATTCGCCAGCAACCATTGCCGGAGCCACGGCGTTTTCGCCCGGACCTGACGCCGGCGGCCGTGCGATTGCTTCACGATTTGTTAGCGCGACAGCCAGTCCGCCGCCCGACGGCCAGCGAAACAGCCGATCGGTTGCGCGAGATTGAAATCGAGTGCTTTGGTGAATGGGTTTAGGCGGTTGGCCGCGAGTTACTCGCGTAATGGTATTCCCGAACGATCCCTAAGTGCCGCCGGTCAATGTCGTGGCCAATTCGAACTGCTTTGCGACCGGCAAGCGCGCGATGAGAAAATCGCAATTCGGAGCGTAGGCCAGCGCCCCATTCAGCGGCGGCTGGAACAGTTCGGCGCCCAGCGATTCGCGCAGCTCGGACAACCGACGATCGGTCGCCTCCGAATCGGCCGGGCGTTTGCTGCCGTGAAACACGATCAGGCAACGCGCCGCGGCGGCCTCGCGACTGGTGATGCGAACCGTCCGATCGTCGACCGGCAGCATGGCCAAATCCAAGTCGTTTAGCAGTCGCGTGAGTCCCGCTTCGACCGACTCGTTCTGAATAATGACCGATGTCTGCGTGGCGGGAGTCCAGCCAAGCGGCCCCAAGCTCTGCCAATCGACCACGAATCGCAACTCGGCCTTCTCGCCGAGATAGCTGAGAATGTCCGTGATTCGCGTGGGCCGAGCGAAATTGGCCATCACATTCGTCGACAATTTTTTCTGCAACTGTTCACGAGCCGACAAGACATCGACGCCGTGAGTCGCGGACGTTTGCGGTTTGATCCCGCGGGCAGCTCGCAAACGATCGAGCAACACGTTTACCTGATGACGCGCTGCGGTGTCGTGCATGACGACGATTTCCTTGCGTGTCGGTTCCAGTTCCAGCGAGACGCGATTGTGGCCCCAAGACTCGGGCCGAATCAGTCGGCGAATCAAGTCGGCCAACGCGGATAGCTCGCCGCTGTCGCTGGCCAAATCGGCCACGCGAAACGCTTGCCGCGCGGCGATGGCCGATTCGTCATTCGCCTGGATCAACAAGTGCCCGTCGCTGACTTCGAAACCAAGTCCGTGCGGTTCCAGCGCGGCGGCCAACATGCCCGCGACGTTCGTATTGGTCAGCTTCACCGTAACCGGCGTTTCCGCGGATTTGCCGACGCGGGCGAGCGAATCGAATTGGATCGTAATGGGAATCGTGCTGAAGTCCGTGACGAACTGCAGAAAGTCGGCCAGCGGCGTGGGTTCGAATCGCACGCCCGATACGGGATCGGCCAGACGAGCCGCGACGTTTACCGGCTGCGGCATCGCGGAAGTCGCGGCGGCTGGTTCGGCCGAGGTTTCGTCCGCCGCCGAATCCGCGTCGTCGTCCCTCTGGGAATTTACTGCCGTGTTGTTGCCCGATCCGTCGTTGATCAGTGGAGTCCGAGCCACCGCGACTTCGGTCAACGCCGAAAAATCAATCGTCGGAGTCACCTGACCGATTGCCTGAGGCAAACGGCTGGCCGCTGGCGAGTCGTCGGATGTTACCGGCTCGGTTGCGCCCGGCTCGGTTGTTTCCTTCGGTGGATCGCTTTGGAAGCCGGGCGGCGCGTCGGCCGTCGCAAGTTCCTCCGGCTGCGGTTCGTTCGAGCTTTCCGAAGTCGGTTTCGGTTTGTTCGTCGACGGATCGTTCGCTTGAGCCACCGGTTCGATCGGATCGGGAATCGCCTCGGGATTCAATGGCTGACTGGCTGCTGCATTCGCGGCGTTGGCGACTTCGGCGTCGGAAGCTGGATCGCTGCCGCCAGTTGACGGAGTCTCGCCCGTGTTTGCTGGTTCGATATCGTTGGCTGGAGCGACGTCGTTTGCCGCTTCGGCCGGTGCTTCCGTTGGCAGCGAAACGACGTTCGCGGCGACCGTCGGCTCCTCACGATGCCGCGTGATGAAAAAGACAAACAGCCCGATTGCGAGCGCGATTCCGCCCACGGCCGCTCCGCCCAATGCCAACCATTGTCGCCATTGGCGCGTGCTGGCCGAATTCCAATCGGCCGATGGCGGCGGAGGCAGCGTTTCACTTGCAGAGCCGACGGTTTCATCGTTCGGCTCGATCGCCTCGGCAACCGGAAGCTCGGCTTCGTCCTGGGCGATCGGGGGCGGCGGCAAATCGGTCAGCGAGTCGTCGAACGGCACGACGTCGCTGTCCGAGGCGAATGCGGCGGCTTCCGCGTCGAGCGGCAGACCACGGACCAGCGGCTCGTCCACTAATCCTGCCGACGCGGGGCCAGCAGATATCGGCTGGACTTCGGGCAATGAGCCAGAGTCGCCAGTCGGAGCGATCTCGCCGACGGGTTGAGCGGGGCTTGGCGTCTCCTGTCCCAAGCCGCTCGCTTCCTTCATGAGCGAATCGTACAACGCTTCATCGACGATCGTTTCGTCCGGAGCGGCGACTTGATGCGTCGCCGTCGGAGAAACTTCCGCGGTTGAGCTAGGCGGTTGCGATCCGGCTGGACGCTCGTCGAGTTGTCCCGCTGCGTCCGCGATCGCAGCCGGAGCCTCGACCAACACCATGCTGCCGCATTTGGGGCACGCCAAGATTTGTCCAACCGCCGACTCGTCGCGCACCTTCAGCCGGGCTTGGCAAGTCGTGCATTGAATCGTGAATGGCTTCACGGGCGATTGCCTCGTCGGAAAAGTGCCCACCGTTGGGCAAGCATAGCACGAAGGTTACGGCTTTAACTGGAATGGAGCCGGCAACGTATAGTTGTTCTCGGCCGCGGCGGCTCGCGTTGTAATCAACACAATCTGCTCGGTCGGCTTATCCGGATTCGGCCCCACCACCCAAATCAGCTTCTGATCGGGATGCGAAGTTTCGGGCACGTTCGGAATCGGATTCGCCTTTTTGACGATCGCCGTGATGATATCCGCCACGGTCTGGTCGCGCTGATTGAATTCACGAACCTGTTGATTCCGTGTGATGCCGTCCTTCTCCAAATGCGGACCGATGATCCGGATCTCGAAGTTGAAGGGCATGCCGGGATAGCTATCCTTCAAATCGACGGCCAAATCCCGCACGGCAAATTCCAACTGCGTGGCGTCGAACGTCAGCGTCGTCTTGGTGTTGAGCGCCTCTTCCAAGGTCTGCGGCGTCTTTTTGCCGGCCGTGGCGGCT
>JAWKTM010000110.1:0-12790 GCA_041399085.1 Pirellulaceae bacterium | reverse complement strand
CGGCTTTGCGGTCACGTTGGAGCAACGCGGCGACGAGGAATTAGTGACCTGCTATGAAGTGAAGACCGGCACGCTGCAGTGGTCCCATGCAATTGCTGGGCGTCATGAAACGAAATTGGGAGGCATTGGCCCACGAAGCACACCGACGATCGACGGGGGCCAAGTCTATGCCATGGGACCGACTGGCGTGCTGCGCTGTTTGCAAGGAGCCGATGGCTCGCTGATATGGCAACAAAACCTCCTTGATCGTCTGCAACTGACGCCCGAGGATGATGGCCAAGCGATTGCTTGGGGTCGCTCCGGTTCGCCGCTGGTTGTGGATGATCTGGTGGTCGTTCCCTACGGTGGACCAACCAAAGGACCGTGGAAGTCCTTGGCGGCATTTGACAAGCAGTCGGGGGAACCGCGATGGGAAGCGGGAAAATATCAGGCCTCTTACGCATCGCCCCAGTTGGCGACCCTGGCGGGCCGACGACAGATTCTGTTAGTCAGCCAGGATTGGGCCGGCGGATACGATCCTGAGAATGGCTCACCAATTTGGTCGTTCGAATGGCCCGGCAGCAGTTCCACCAATGCCAATACTTCCCAAGCGATGCCGGTGGGTGATGATGAAGTGTTGCTATCGAAAGGATATGGTGGCGGTTCCTCGTTGCTGAAGCTTTCGCCGCAAGGGAATTCCCTCACCGCGAACGAAGTGTGGCACGAGTCGGGAAATCTGAAGACCAAATTCACCAATGCGGTCGTTGCCGACGGATACGCTTACGGCTTGAGCGACGGCATCTTGGAGTGTGTGGATTTGGCGACGGGCGATCGGCAATGGAAAAGCTCGCGCGGCCGCTATGGGCACGGGCAAATTCTGTGGGTCAGCGGCTTGCTCTTGGTACAGGCCGAGTCCGGCGAAGTCGCTTTGGTGAAGGCTTCGCCGAACGAGTTTAAGGAACTGGGCCGATTGGACGCTCTAAGTGGCAAGACCTGGAACAACCTCTGCCTGTATGGCCCTTATCTTTTGGTGCGCAACGCCGAGGAAGCCGCCTGTTACGAGTTGTCCGTTGAATCTGGCAACGGTCTGTAAATAGAATGGCATGCGCATGACGAGTGGCGAACGAATTCTCCCATATCTTGGAGCCATTGGCGTTTACATCCTGGGGTAATCGGGAGTCGCAAGGTCGCCCTGCAATCGTTGTTCGACGTTATCGGATTTGGCGATGACGACAACACCTTTTGGGCTGATCGTGAAACCTCGGGCTTGATCTTGTTCCAGGTCGAAACCGATCTTCAAGCCTGGTGGAATCGTGACGCCCTTGTCGATGATGGCGCGACGAATCTGAGCATGTCGGCCAATGTCGACGCCTTCAAACAAAATCGTGTCTTGCACGCAAGCGTAGCTGTTCACTCGCACTTGGGGCCCCACCACACATCGCTCGACCCGCGCGCCGGATAGAATACTGCCCGGACACACGATGCTGTCCAGCGCGTGCCCGACACGATCGCTTTCTCCGAGGCTGCCGAACACGAATTTGGGAGGAGGCAGGATTGGTTGGTAAGTGCGGATTGGCCAGCTTGTGTCATAAAGATTTAGTTCGGGGTCAATCCCTACCAAATCCATATTGGCTTCATAATAGGCGTCCAAAGTGCCGACATCGCGCCAGTAGGCGTCCTTCTTGTGATTTTCGTCGCGGAATGGGAACGCGAAGACTCGATGACTGTTAATAATGGACGGGATGATGTTATGTCCGAAATCGTGCTTGCTTTGGGGATCGGTCGCGTCGCGACAGAGTTGCTCGAATAGAAAACGAGCCGTGAAAACATAGATCCCCATGGAACCGAGACAATGTTCATCGTCGCCGGGAATGGTGGGCGCGTCGGGGATCTTTTCCACGAACCCGCGGATGCGCTGGTCGGCGTCGATCTGCATCACACCGAATTGAGTTGCCTCTTCTTTCGGAATGCGCAAAGCCCCGACCGTCAAGTCCGCGCCGATTTGCTTGTGGTAGTCCACCATCGAGGCATAATTCATCTTATAAATATGATCGCCGGCCAAGATGATAATGTATTCGGGGCGTTCCTTTTCAATGGCGTAAATGTTTTGGTAGACCGCGTCGGCCGTACCTTGATACCAATGTTCGTCGATTCGCTGCTGGGGCGGAACGATGTCGATGAACTCGCCCAAATCGCGGCAAAAGAAATGCCGCCAGCCAAGATTGATATGACGGTCCAGACTCATCGCTTTGTATTGCGTGAGCACCAACATTTTCCGCAAGCCGCTGTTTAGGCAGTTCGAGAGGGAAAAGTCGATGATGCGATAACTGCCGCCAAAAGGAACCGCTGGCTTGGCGCGGTCGCGAGTGAGTGGTTCCAATCGCGAGCCTTTACCGCCAGCCAATACCACAGCCAAGGTGTCGTTCATGATGTCAACTCCGTTCGCCCGAATCGTCTTCGATGTAGCAACTCCACGCGGCCTGTTGGGGACATTGTAGGCGCGCGCCTTGGGAAATCGAACCTGCTTGCTCGTTCGCAGCGACGCGCCACGATCCATCCGCGATCGGGGCGGACGAAGCCAGCGAGGCGAATCAGGATCCTTTCGCGGGACTTCGCGATTCGACGGTTTGAACTAAGGTAAAACGTTGTGCAGCGAATGCCGGCCCGTGACGGCGGCACGGGCCGCCAACTCAACCCGCCGCTCAGCCCGCCTTGTGTCCCGATTCAGCACGTCGAATATGAAGCAACGCGAAATCTGGAAGCCGCTGGGAACAGCCGCGTTGCTGCTTTTGGTCGTGTCGTTATTCTTCTGGCGTGGAATTCTGCGGGACGAGGCGTTTGCCTTCCGCGACGCGGCCCATTATTACTATCCGCTGTTTCGCTGGTGCGACGACCAATGGGACGCGGGCCGTCTGCCGTTGTGGAATCCGCTGGAGAACGGAGGCGAACCGCTGGTATCCAATGCGACGGCCAGCTTGTTCTATCCCGGCAAGTTGATCTTTGCCTTGCCGGGGCTCAGTTTCGCGAAACAACTGGTGTTGTATACGGTGGCCCATGTGCTGTTGGCAGCGGCCGGGGCGCATCATCTTGCTCGACGATTTCGACTCAGCCGGACGGCCGCGGCGCTCGCCGCAATCACCTACGCCTGTTCCGGCAGTGTCATGTTCCAGTACTGCAACGTGGTATTCTTGGTTGGCGCCGCATGGTTGCCTTGGGCGCTGGTCGAAGTTGATGTGATCCTCGGACCGTGTTCGGTGGCGGATTATCGGCGGCGGTGGCGAGCGGTCGGCAAGCTCGGAGCGATCTTGGCGCTGATGACGTTGGGTGGCGATCCGCAGTCGGCTTACCACATCGGTCTGTTGGCAATTGGCTACGCGTGGTTGCAATGGCGAAGCAGGCGACGCGGTTGGAAGGCGATCGAGAACCCCAAGCCGCTCGTTAGCGGACGACGGCGAATTCCGTTCGATTCGCCGCTGACACGACTGGCCGTCGCCGCATTCGTAGGCTTAGCTTTGGCCGCGGTGCAAATCGTGCCGGCGGCAAGTTGGTCACAAACCAGCGACCGGGCCGCCTATGTGTGGCCGCGAAGTCTTTCGGAAGTGACGGCGGAAGCGTTGGCCGTCAGAACCGCGGAACCATCGCCGTCCACGCCAAGAGCAACGGATTCCTCCTCGCATTCTAGAGATAGTTTTTGGAACCGAGTTCGATTGGGACTGCTGGGCGATCCGGTCAGCGGAACGCATCACGAGCATATCTACCACTTCAGCGTCGGGCCTTGGCGATTCGTCGAATTCGTGTGGCCCAATCTCGGCGGGCGTTTGTTTCCCGAGAATCGACGGTGGATGGCGGCGATTCCAGCCGATGGTCGACTTTGGGCGCCAACGTTGTATCTGGGTCTGCTAACGGTGTTATTGGCAAGTGCATCCGCGCGGTGGCGACGAGCGGCGTCGCTCGGTTCGCTTCGCCGACAGTGGTTGACTTGGATGATCGGCTTGTCGGTCGCGGGCAGTCTTGGTTGGTATGGACTCGGCTGGCTCGTCGACGAACTGCGATTTGCCATCGGCCATGACGCCAGCGAGCCGTGGCTTGGTTCGCCCGTGGGCGGTTTGTATTGGTTGGCGGTGACGCTGCTTCCCGGATACGCATACTTCCGCTATCCCGCCAAGTTGCTAACGATCGCATCGCTGGGGCTTAGCCTGCTGGCGGCCTATGGGCTGGACGCATCGATCCGTTTGGCGACCGTCCGGCGACTGGTCGTTCGGCGTTCGCTCGGAATCGCTTTGGGCAGTCTCATGGCAATCGCCGGCGTGGTTACCTTTCGAGGCAAGTTACTCGCTTGGTTCGCTTCGGCTCCGATTGACGAGTATTTCGGTCCGTTGGACGAGTCAGGGGCGTGGCGGGATATCGTCGCGGCATTGCTTCACGGCCTGTTGTTAAGTGCCCTTGCGGCGTGGTGGTATCGCGGCGACTTCGGTCGACGCTTATTAGGTTTCCCCGCGAGGTGGCCTTGTGCCTGGTGGCCTTGCAGGGGCCGCGACGTTTGTCGACGGCGCATCGGCGGCGTGGCAGTACTGTTGGTAACCGCCCTCGACTTGCTTGTCGCCAACGGCTGGACGGTCGTCACGGCGCCGACTGAACTCTGGCGCGAACCGTCGCCGCTGTTGTCGCAAGCCGAATCGTTGCTTCCGCGTACCGACGAGGCGAGCGCGTCGCTGCCGATTCGGCAATCCAGAGCGGTTCGTATTTCCGCGCTCGATGAATGGAAGGAACCGCAACATGGGAATGAGAGCACGTCGCCGGTTCCGCGAGTCGCAACCGTACTGCGTTGGGAGCGAGCGACTTGGATGCCCAAGTTCGGGATGTTGGACGGCGTGGCGTCGATCGAAAGCTACGGCACGATGATGAACGCGGACTACGCGGCGGTAATTCGCGTCGCTCGCCGCCACGGTGTTTCCAAAGACCGTTCCGTACGCGAGCTTCATCCGGCCGTGTTGGCGGCTTGGGGAACTGCCGTGCGCGTGGCGAATCAGGACGGCAGTGAGGTCTCATTGGAACCGTTGCCCAACTCGTTGCCGCGCGCTTGGATCGTGCGGCAAATCGAAACGCTGGAACCGCCTCGCGATCGGCGATGGCAGTCGCTGCGCGCGATCACCGAGCGAGTATGGTTTCCCGAGGGTCGGCCTCGCGACTTTCGTAACTCGGCCGTAGTCGAGTTGCCGAACGAAGTCGTTCCTCCGTGGAAGACACGGGTCGCGGACGAAGCGCTGCCGAGCAGCCTTCCGCTGACAAGTCCCGATAAACTCCGTGCGAATGAGAGCCGTGAGACTTGCCGAGTATCGCGATATGAACCAACGCACGTGGTGATCGACGCCGAGCTAGATCGGCCGGGGCTGTTGGTCCTTTCCGATTTGCCCTGGCCCGGTTGGCAAGCGGAGATCGACGGCCAAGCGGCGCCGATCTGGCGCACGAATCGCGTGATGCGCGGCGTTTGGTTAAGCGCGGGAAAACATCGCGTCGAGATGCGATTTCGACCGCGCTCGTTGGCCGTCACCGGCACGATTTCGATGCTGGGCTGGCTGATGTTGACGGGCGCATTGATTGCGACGCGTCGCCGTCAAACTTCGGCCGGCTCGTCCCACACCGGTGGCTGATAATTGAAGCTGCGACTTTGCCGGAAGAACGTCAGCGGGTTGTCGTAGACGATGCGGCGAATCAAGCTCTCCGCGTGTCCGCGCCGTCGCATCTCCAGAATGAAGTCGGGCACGGCGGTAGGCTTCGATGGTCCCCAGTCGCCGGCCGAATTCACCATCAATCGCTCGGGACCGCACATCTCGACGATGTCCGCGGCGCGTTGGGGAGTGCATTTGGTTACGGGGTACAGCGTCATGCCAGCCCAAAAGCCCTCGTCCAACACGTGCCGCACTGTATGCTCTTCGACGTGATCGACCAGCACGCGCGAGCGGTCGATGTTGCTGTTATCGCACAGCATATCGAGGATCATTCGCGTGCCCTGATACTTGTCTTCCAGGTGGGGCGTGTGAATCAGAATCTGCTGCTCGAATTTGACGGCCAGCTCGACGTGTTCCAAAAAGATCGTGGCTTCGTTGCGAGTATTTTTGTTCAGCCCGATCTCGCCGATCCCCAGAACGTTCGGGCGATCGAGAAACTCGGGGATCATCGCGATCACTTCGCGCGACAGCTCGACGTTCTCGGCTTCCTTGGCATTGATGCACAGCCACGTAAAGTGTTGGATGCCGTACTGCGCGGCGCGCTTCGGCTCGAACTCGGTCAACTGGCGAAAGTAGTCGCGGAAGCTCTCGACGCTGCCACGATCGAATCCAGCCCAGAAGGCCGGCTCGCTCATCGCAACGCAACCCATCTTGGCCAACGTCTCGTAGTCGTCGGTCGTGCGCGACACCATGTGTATGTGCGGATCGATGTAATACATCAGCGGCTTCTCCGTTAGCGAGGTTGTCGCGGCGTGAGATTGAATTGGCTTTGCCACTCGGCGGTGTAGGGACGCGAGAACAGCAACTGCACGCGTTCGGCCCGTTCATCGCGGTCGTCGCTCAGGACTTCGATGGCTTGCCGCAGCAACTTCAGCCGCGGATCATCCACAACATCGCCGGCGGCACGTTCCAAACGATCCAGCGACGCGGCCAACTCCAGCACCTTGGCCCGCATTTCCAGAAACTCGCGATCCAACACGGCACGAGCATGCATTGGGGAGGACATCGTTCAACTCCTTGCGGCGGCACGCAGGAACGGGGAGGGAGGGTTCTTCTAGGTTGGCCTGGAACGGTCGGACTGCAAAACTTCAGTCTCCCTGCTTGTCGCGGGGAAATCAAGCGGCCATTGAACATCGACCCGGCGACGGGGCATGGGAAACGCACGAATCGAATTTCGTTGAGAGGCCGTGGACGACATCGCCCACGGCCGCGCCACGTTTTTCCTCGCAGACCGTTTGACAGTTCAGCAACGAGACCTAAAATAGCCTACTCGCTTTGGCGGTAGCGGCAGTTGGCCGCAATGGACGAGCGAACGTAAGGGCGTGTAGCTCAGTTGGTTAGAGCGCGTCGCTGATAACGACGAGGTCCCAGGTTCGAATCCTGGCACGCCCACTTTCTCTGCTTGGTGGCAACAACGTCCCCGATCGGTCGTTGCTTAGTTGGCTCGAATCGGCTGGCTCGCGCACTTCGGATCGCGAGTAGTCTGCCGAACGAACCAATTGTTTGTTGGGTGAATTGTTTGCCGGACAAAGTTGTGGAGAAGCAAAACACGGGGCCGTAGCTCAGTTGGGAGAGCGCCAGCTTTGCAAGCTGGATGTCGCGCGTTCGACTCGCGTCGGCTCCACTCGATCTTGAATCCATTGGTTCCCGAAATCGCCAGATGGATTCACCGTCACTGCGAAGTCGCTTTCGTCGCCGTCACACGTCCAGCGGATGCTTGACATCTCTAGCGGACCTCTAACTATCCTGCGGAAACGGGCCGTGGGGATTGTAGAACTTGGTGATGTCGATCCCGCCGCGCTGCTCTTCTTCTAGCAGCTTGATACGCGCTTCCAGACGTTCCAGTCGCCGTAGCGCCTGCGGCAGAAGATGCTTGCTTTCGTCGATCGGCTGCGGACGAGGGACGCTGGGATAATTCAGATGCCGTTGCAGCGCGGCGAAGAAGTACAGCGGATCCTTGCGGCGGTTCGCCAGGGCGATCTTGCCTTCCTTGTCTCCAAACAGAATGGGTCGAGTCGGTTCGACCGGTTCGTCCGTGCGCCGAGCCTGTCGGGCCCAAAAATGTTCGCTGCGAACGTAGATCATATCGGCCAAGTCGATCAGCCCCACTTGTCGTCGAACTTCCAAAATCCAATCACGCCAAGCCTCGTCGTATACCGAATCCCCGGCCATGGCGGCCATTCCGCGATCGTAGCTCAAACGATTGCGGCACAGCGATTCAAACTGGTAAAGAAACAACCCCTGCGGCGAAGGCTCGCTGGACCGATACTCCGCCTCGCGCTGCAAGATCACCATCGCCATTCGAAAGTCGAACCGTCCCCGCTCGCTCTCCGCCTCGCGAATCAGAAACGCTTGGAACGGCGCGAAGTAATGCTTCAGCCGATCCATCGCCGGTGCGAATGCGCCGCCGTGCAACAACTCGCTGAGCATGAAGTCGACCGCCATCGGCAGCTTGGTCGTCGCCAACAACTCGGCCCGCGCTTGGGACAGCAACTCCTGCAGCGGCATGTTCTCGGGCAAGCGTTCGCCGACCATGCGAAATAGATACGCTTGCTCGATGTACTCTTCGCGCGGCAACAGGTTCGCGTTCAAGGGGAGCTTTCCGTGCGGTCGGCCGATTCGCCTGGGGCATCGGCCGGTCCGCTTAGCTGTTGGTTAAGGAATTCGATCGCTCGCACGGTGACCGTGGCGTCCAGGAACGTCGCCAAGTGTCCTTTGCCCGGCACGACGTAAAGCGATGTCCGCACACCCAGCGTCTTCAGTGATTCCATCAATTGTCGCGGGCCATGTAGCGGCACTAGCAGGTCGCTGCCGCCATGGAAGAAGAACGTCGGCGGATCGTCGGCCGTGGCGTAAGCGGCCGGCGACGCTTGTTCGTACGTTTTCGGCTTCTCCGCGCGCGAGCCGCCCAGAAAATAAGCCAGCGCCGTGTTGTTCGGCGGCAGATCGCGAAAGTCGCACGGAGCTCCGCCCGCCACGATCGCACTGAGCCGAGCCGGCGCGTTCGCCGCTCCCACAGCGGCCTGTCCCTCCGCGCCAGCTTGCCCATCCGCATTGGGTCGAACGTCCTCCAATCCCAACAAGCACGCCAGATGACCGCCAGCGGAATAGCCATAGGCGGCCAATCGACGCGTATCGATTTTGTACCGCTCGGCATTGTCCGTCATCCATCGCAGCGCGGCCCGGCAGTCCTCGATCTGCGCCGGAAACGGATGCTTGGGCGCCAACCGGTAGTCGATCGCGACGACCGTGTATCCGGCCTCGGCCGTCTCGCGCGCATGTCGCGTCATGTGCCATTTGCTGCCCGACATCCATGCGCCGCCATGAATCATCAGCACGCCCGGAAACGGCCCGTCGCCCGCCGGCAAGTAGACATCGGCCAATAAAGCCTGCTCGCCGTGCTCCGCGTACTTCACGTTCTTGAAGACCGTGATCGCTGGCCGACTGTCCGTTGGCTGGGCATCCGCGGGAGCGGACTTTTCGGCAGCCGGTGGCTCGTCGGCTTGCAGTCGTCCCGCCGTCGATACGAGCGTCACGGACATCAAAGTCCACGTGATCCATTGCCAACCGTTGTTTTGCATCCGTTGGCTCCTTTCGATGCCGCTGGTGAAGGGTGGTCGTGACTCTATAATACCGAGTGTTGTTGAGCCAAACAGGTCATTTGTCAGGGCCTGGCGCGGCCAAGTTCATGACCGCTGGCGATCTCGGAGAGCAACTGGTGTCCCGTCAATTTTCAACGGTTGAGCAAGCCGTCGAGGCGATCGCGCGCGGCGAAGTGATCATCGTGGTCGACGCCGAGGACCGCGAAAACGAAGGCGATTATGTCTGCGCCGCCGAGAAGGTGACGGTCGAATCGATGAACTTCATGCTCAGCGGACGCGGACAGTTGTGCGCGCCGGTGTTGCCCGAAGTCTGCGAACGGCTGAAGCTGGCGCCGATCGTCGAATCCAACACCGCGCCGCTACGAACGGCTTTCATGACGCCGGTCGATCACCGAACTTGCAAGACGGGCATCACCGCCGAAGAACGAGCTCGCACGATCCTTGAGATGGTCAATCCGCAGGCCCGCGCCGAAGACTTCGTGCGGCCGGGACACGTTTATCCGTTGTTGGCGAAAGAAGGCGGCGTATTGCGTCGAGCCGGCCACACCGAAGCGGCCGTTGATCTGGCGCGGATGGCCGGTTTGGCGCCGGCCGGAATCGTTTGCGAAATCTTGGACGAGAGCGGCAATCGCGCTTCCCGAGACCAGTTGCTGGAATTGGCCGAGCGGCATCATCTGCGGATCATTTCGATCGAGCAACTGATTGCGCATCGCCGGCTGAGCGAGAAGCTGGTGTCGCGCGTGGCTCAGGCCGAGGTTCCCACGCGTTACGGTCAATTCGAAGTGATCGTGTATGAAGTGAAGTACGAATCGCAGGAGCCGATTGCATTGGTGCTGGGCGACTTGGCGAATGCCGAACAGCCGCCGCTAGTGCGGATGCACTCGAGCTGTTTCACGGGTGACTTGATCGCATCGTTGCGTTGCGATTGCGGCGATCAACTAAAGATGGCCTTGGAACGGATCAGCGAAGCGGGCGCGGGGGCGCTGGTCTACTTGCCGCAAGAAGGCCGTGGCATTGGGCTGGCTCAAAAGATCAAAGCCTACGCCTTGCAAGACGAAGGCTTGGATACGGTCGAGGCAAATCAGGCGTTGGGCTTCAAAGCCGACATGCGCGACTATGGAATCGGCCTTCAGATTTTGAAAGACCTAGGGTTGAGCGAAATTCGGCTGCTGACAAACAACCCTAAAAAGACCGAGGCGTTCAACCTCCGTGGCTTTAATGTCACGGTGGTCGATCAAGTGCCAATCGCTCCGCCGCCGAACGAACACAACCGGCAATACTTGGCCACGAAACGCGCCAAGCTGGGACATCAGTTGCCCGATCTTTCGTGAGCGACGTGGTTGGTTTCGGGAATTGGTCGCTTCTCGCGTTTTGGAACGCCCTTTGCTTTTCCTCATCACGGCCGACCACGCGTCGGCTCGGCGAAAAACGACACATTTACGCGAGCAACGTGCTTGCGCGCCGCTCAACGAGGATCACAGTTTCGAGGTGATGCGATGCGACATGTATTGCGATGGGTAATGGCATTCAGCTTGGTGTTGCCGATGGGCGCCTTCATCGGATGCGAGCAAACCGAACAAGAGCAATTGGAAGAGGAACGCGACGACGTTCAGGACGCGCGAGAAGACGTTGAGGACGAGCGCGAGAACGTCATCGAGCAGCAGCAGGATTTGAACGAAGAGCGGTTGGATGGCGACTACTCGGACACGGCCGAGGAGCGTAAGGATCTCCGCGACGCGCAGACCGAATTGGATAAGGCTCAAAATGAGCTTCAGAAGGAAAAGGCAGACGTGGTCGACGAAGCGACCGACGGCCCCGTGGAAACTCCGTAACGGAAGTGCGCGTAACAAAGGTCGTCGCATAGAGGGCGGCCAATCAACTTCGATTCGAGCCTGGTTCGCAACCGCGGACCAGGCTCGCTTCGCGCGCGGATTTGCTTGCGACCGCCCGCGCCTCCGCCGTAGACTGGCGATTCTTACGGTCAGCTTCCTCGGCAGCCAATGGGATCAAGCATGACACCGCGATTCGCTCAGCCAAACCTTCATTCTCATCGAACTCCGTTGCACTTGAATCGCCGCCATTTTCTTCGGATCGGCGGCACCGGTTTGATGGGCATCTCGCTGCCGGGATTATTGGCGGCCGCGGATAGTCCAACGGCGCTGCCCGCCCGAGCCGATTCGTTGATCGTGTTGTTCCTGAACGGCGGTCCTAGCCATCTCGATATGTGGGACATGAAGCCCGAAGGCTCGGCCGATAGCCGCGGTCAGTTCCAACCGATCGCCTCGACGTTGCCGGGTGTGCCGGTGTGCGAGCATCTGCCGCAATTAGCTCGTCAGATGAAACACTGCACGCTGATTCGCTCGATGCATCATTCGGTCAACAACGCTCATGCGTTAGCCGTTTACACCGCGATGACCGGCCATGATCGCGGCGACGCCAATCGAATCGTGGGGCAAGCGGACGACGATCATCCCGCGCCGGGCGCGGCGCTGGCCAAATTGCGACCGGCCACTTCGCACATTCCGCCTTATGTGTGCTTGCCGTACAAAACGAAAGAAGGCGCGGCCGGCCCGCCACAGCCCGGTTTCTTCGGCGGTTGGTTGGGTCGCGATTACGATCCGCTGTGGGTGTTGAAGGATCCCAACGCGGCGGACTTCAGCGTGCCCGAGTTGACTTTGCCCGGCGATGTGGATGGCC
This sequence comes from Pirellulaceae bacterium, assembly GCA_041399085.1. Taxonomy (GTDB): domain Bacteria; phylum Planctomycetota; class Planctomycetia; order Pirellulales; family Pirellulaceae; genus JAWKTM01. Next base: position 783 of record JAWKTM010000110.1, on the reverse strand, counting down.
AACGACTGACGGCTCGCGGTCAGTTGCTGGTGGATTTGAACGCGCGTGCTCTCGATGTTCAGCAACGCCACTCGTTCGCCACGTTGCATCGTTTTCAAGAGCAAGCGGCCGAGATCCTGACTTCGCCGGTCACGCGTCGCGCGTTTCGGATTCAAGACGAAGACGATGCCACGCGCGATCGCTACGGCCGCAACATCTATGGACAAAGCGTGTTGTTGGCTCGGCGATTGATCGAAGCCGGCACGCGCGCCGTAACGTTGTCTTGGGCGCCGGATGCCAACGCAACTTGGGACACGCACAGCGGCAACTTCACGAAGCTCAAGGAGACGTTGTTGCCTCAGTTCGACATGGCCTTCGGCAGCTTGTTGGACGATCTGCAACAACGTGGTCGGCTCGACCGAACGTTGATCGCGGTGTTGGGCGACTTCGGTCGCACGCCGAAGATTAACAACAACAACGCGGGCCGCGATCACTGGAACTATTGCTACACGGTGCTGTTGGCGGGCGGCGGAATTCGGCCTGGATTCGTGTACGGTGCGAGTGACAAATCAGGCGCTTTTCCCAAGGAAAATCCCACAACTCCGGCCGATGTCTTGGCCACGATGTATCGCTTGTTGGGCATCGATTATCGCGCCGCCTTGTACGATCGCGTGGGTCGTCCGCATCAGTTGGTCAAGCTTGGCAACGCCATCGACGCCGTGATCAGTTAAACGCTTTAGTGCGACTTGCTTCAACACGTTTGCCGATGTCGAAGCGCGCTTTGATCAACGTCATGCATCTCGC
>JAWKTM010000109.1:0-14019 GCA_041399085.1 Pirellulaceae bacterium | reverse complement strand
TGGCGGAACGCGGCGGTTGGCCCGATCCGTTGGCTCGATTTGACGGCGACGGCGGCGAATCACGCGGCGGTCGAAGTGAGGCTTCGATGACGGAGTTCGTCGGCAAGCCGTATTGGGTGGCGTTCGCTTGGTGGTTGCTGTTGGGCTGGGCTGGCGCGCATCGGTTCTACACGGGCCGGACCGTTTCGGGATTGTTGTATGCCGCCAGCTTTGGCGGTTGCGGCGCGGGCTGGGCGGCGGACTTGCTGTTGCTGCCGACGCTGGCCGGGCGATCGCTGAGGCCCACTTGCGAGGTCGAATCCATGCCGGCTTGGGCCGAACGCGCGGGTCGCCTGGGCGTGCTCGACTTCGTGCTGCGTCTGGCGTTTTGCTTAGTCGCGCCGTTGGTCTTCGTGGTCGCGTGCGTGATGTACAACCACTTTGAGTTGCTAGCCGTGTTGGCTCTGGTCGTGATCCCGTGCGGTCTGCTTGGCAACGCCGGGCGGTCGCTGGAACGGTTGGAGGTCGTCGCTAGTTGGCCAGTCATCGGCTCCGCTCTGGGGTTCGTTCGTAAGCTGCACGCGTTTTACTTCGAGCACGCACCGCGAAGTTTTCTGTACTACTTGGCCTATCCAGTGACTTGCCCGTTGGCGGCGATTCGTTCGCCCGTGGCTCGACGCGAATTCGGTTTGTATCGCAACTTCGTCGCCGCATTGGTTTCGGTCGTGGCGATCAAGTACGCGGTGGAATACTCGGCTACCTTTCCGCCATTTCTGGGCGTGGCCGACGCATTTGGATTCGCGTTCATGCACGCCGTGCTGGCGATTTTCGGCACGCTCGTGCTGTTGTTGCCGATTACGACAACCGCGTTCACCTATCACTTCACCGGGCGGCGTTGGCGATTGCGAACGTTGGCCGCTCTAGTTCTGTTGGTGACGATTCCCGCGGGCGCGGCCACTTACTGGATGGATCGGCACTCGGGCGGCGCGACCGCCATGGCGCGGATGACGCTGGAGTTCCGGATGGAAAACGAAGCGTTTCGCCGAGAGCTGCGGGCGGCTTCCGAGATGTTTCTGCGGCATCATGTGGACGAGGTGAATCAATCGCTGTTGGCCGTGCCGTCGCCGGTGGTTTACTTGGGCGAACCCGTTCCGACCGAGGCCGTCGCGGAGCATCCGGAGCTGACGGAAAAGTATCGACGGTTGGTGAGCGGTTTGGCGACGCGCGACGAGGCCGATGCGTTTCGCGTGTTCGTGTTGCGCGAATCGGCGGCGGCCGCGACGGGCGAAGCTCCCGCGACTGCCGCCTACTGGATCGGCATTCACGCGACCATCGACCCGCCATTTGTCTTGGCGGCAGTGCGGCCCGACGGGCACTATGCGGACGACGCGATCGTCACGCATTGGGACGAGCTGCCAAGTTCCGTCCGCGAGCATTTCGAGGTCGATCCAGAAGCCGACGCCATCGAGTCGGCTCCGCATCGGGTCGCCCAGCGGCTGATGATCGACGACTGGCGATAATGCGAGCGGCCGATCAAAAATACCAGCACGCGGCGCAAGCAAGTGAATTCGTCGATATTATCCAGCGACATCATTCGTCGGCGGCTACGATCGGCTTCGTCGCGTCGACTCCCAAAGCCACGACACCGGACAGGAAGAACGAAAGCGCGCAGACGGCGAACGCCACCGTCCAATCGTACTCGGGCCCGATCACCGCGATCATCAGCGGCGGAGCGACGGCGGCTCCTAAGTTGCCCCACATGTTTCCCCAGCCCAAGATCGATCCGACGTGCCGTCCGCCGACATCTTGGTTGTAGGCCCAGACGCTGCCGGTTCCTAAATCGGTGGCGAACGCGACTACCGAAAAGGCGACCAGCACCATCGACAACGGCAGGTCGAACAGGCAGCACAGATAGGCGGCCATCGCCAAGAAACGCGACAGCGACATCGGCAAAGCTCGCCCCCAACGCAAGCCCAGACGGTTTACCAACCAGTCGGTGAGCCGTCCGCCGTAGAGCATTCCAACCCAACCGCACAGCAACGGAATCGTGGTCAGGCCGCGCAGCCAAGCGACCGAAACTTCATGTTCTTGCCGCAGATACCTCGGCAACCAAGTGACGAGAAACACCCAGCCGATGTTGGTGAACCACTGCTGTAGACAGACGAGCCAGATGCTGCGGCTGGTCACCAAGCGCCAGATCGGCGCCGCACCGACCTTCTTGTCCGCCGTTTCCGCCGTCGCGCCGGTCGGCTTGCCGTGTTGAATCAGCTCGACCTCGGCCGAGTTGCAGCGCGGATGCAATTCGGGGCGCTCGCGATACACAAACCAAAACAGCGCGGCCACGACCACGCCCGCCAATCCGAACACCGTCATTACCGGCCGCCATCCCGCGCCGTAAACCTTGCGAATCGTTTCTGGAAATATGGCTTGAAGCACGAGCCGATTCGCTCGCGCCAGCTCGTCCGACGAGAGTTGTTCGCCAGCCGTTTGCTGGGCGAGCAACCGTCGGGCTTCGCTTTCGATCGGCAAATCGGCAAACTTCGGCAGCCGACTCCAGTCCTGCGGCGAGGTCAGCACCTCGTTCAATCGCGAACTCAAGATCGTCGCCACATCGCCGACGGGCTCGGTCGCTTGACCTAGCTTTACGTCGCGCAGTGTCGGAGCGGCATTCTTTGGCGGCCGCCAATACTCGATGGTGAGCAGCCGGAGCGTTGATCGAGCGGCTTGCTCGCGCCGAGCGATCTCGGCTTCCAGCGCCGCCTGTAAATCGGCCGCATGCCGTTCGGCGTTGCGGCGAATGACGGCTTGTTCGTCGGAGGACATCGACCTCAACAGTTCCGCGCCGAGCGACTCGGCCGCTCCCGCTGACTCAATTGGATCGGCTTCGACAAGCTGATAACTCAACCTTGCCGGATCCATTACGTCGCCCGGCTGCAACCGCGAATCGGCCGAGACGGGAACAAACCACAGGATCAGCGTGCCTGTTAGCAGGAAAGCCAATACACCGCCCACGCGGCCGCCAACCGCCACGATGCTGCTGGCCAGTCCGCGGTTCGTAAACGGCACCCATTTACTCAAGATCGCCGCGCTCGTGGGATACGCGCCGGCCTGAGCCACGCCGAATCCGAGTCGCAACAGGATCAACACGACAAAACTAAATGCGGCCAAGCCCGTCAACGCCGTGAACAACGACCACAGCAACACATACAGCGTCAACATCGGCCGCGAACCGAATCGGTCGCTGAACCAGCCCGACGGGACTTGGGCCAACGCGTAGGTCCAAAAGAACGCGCTCAGCATCCAGCCAATCTGCCCGTCGCTCAGCCCTAAGTCTTCCTTGATGTAGATTTCCGCGAACGAGACGCAGAAGCGATCCAAATACAGCAGGACGGAAGTCAGCGCCGTCGCGGCGACTACCCAATGACGAATATTGGTCGGTCGCGTGCTCGCTCCGCGCGATTCGTCCAGTCGTTGTTCGGTTGTTGCCACAGGCGCCTCGTGCGAAAGGGTGCGTTGACAGCACTCGGGTTATAACCCGCCACGAACCCGCTTGGCAACTCGCTGAGCGATCCGACGCGACAAATTCGATCGACAGCGCTGCGACCGTTGCGTTCTGATTGGCGTTAGCCGCCGACACTTCGGGCTCGGCTCGCTCGATTGACTATCATGGTTTCCTACCCGCAGCGGTTTACCGTGCCCGCGACTCTGGCACGAACAACGCCCCGTTCACCCCACAAGTTGAAATCCTTCCGGTTTGGCAGTTGCATCCATGAAACGTTTGGCACTCACTCTGGTTGTTCTGCTTCTACACGCGGCAATCGTCGCGGCCCAGCAGCCAAAATCGCCCAATATCCTGATCATTTACGCCGACGATCTGGGGTACGGCGATGTTCAGTGCTACAACCCCGAGCGAGGCAAAGTCCCCACGCCGAACATCGACCGCTTGGCTTCGCAAGGCATGCGGTTCACGGACGGTCATTCATCGTCGGGCGTCTGCTCGCCGTCGCGATACACACTGCTAACCGGCCGCTATCATTGGCGAACGCGGCTGCAAACCGGAATCGTGGGACTGTGGGGCAGCCCGTTGATCGCGTCGGACCGAATGACGATCGGTACATTGGCCAAACAACACGGCTATCAAACTGCGTGCATCGGGAAATGGCATTTGGGTTGGGACTGGCCGATTCCCGATGATCGGGCGGAGGTATTCAAAGAGCGTCCGAAGGGCCCAGCCTCGGCGACCGACGCCCATCGTGCGGTTTGGCGAGAGGTGTTCCAGCAGCCAATCGCCGGAGGACTGACCGACTCGCGGCTTCGACCGATATTTCGGCACCGACGTCCCCAACTGGCCTCCGTTCTGCTTCATCGAGAACGATCGCACGGTGGGCATTCCATCCGAGTTTCTTCCCGCCAAGTTGCTCGGCAATAACCAAGCCAGCAACCAAGGCCCCGCTTTGGTCGATTGGACGTTGAAACCGATCCTGCCGCCGCTCGGCACTCAAGCCGCTCGCTATATCAACGAAGCCGCCGCGACCTCCAGACCATTCTTGCTCTATATGCCCTTGACCGCGCCGCATACTCCACTGGCCGTGAATGAAGCTTGGAAGGGGAAAAGTGGATTGGGCATCTATGCCGACTTCGTCATGGAAACCGATGACGTAGTAGGCCAAGTCTTAGAGGCTCTCGATAACAGCGGTCAAACCAACAATACCTTAGTCATTTTCACCAGCGATAATGGCTGCGCTCCTTATATCGGAGTTGCCGAAATGGAGAAACAAGGCCACTATCCCAGTGGCCCATTGCGAGGCTACAAGTCCGACGCTTGGGAAGGCGGCCATCGGGTGCCGTTCATGGTTCGCTGGCCGGGAAATGTGAAGGACGGAGCCGTCTGTGACCAGTTGGTTCATCAAGCCGACTTAATCGCAACCATTGCGGATGTCTTGCAACTCAAGCTGCCCGACGATGCGGCGGAAGACAGTTTCAGCCTCATGCCGTTGTTAGAGGGTGGCAACGAGCCCGTACGCGAGCATGCCATCAGTTGTTCCGCGCAGGGAATTCCTAGCTTGCGTCAAGGCAATTGGAAGTATATCGCTGCTTTCGGGATCGGGCGGTTGGTCCAAAGGCGGCGATTCCAGCCAGTCCGTCCAACTCTACAATCTGGCGGAAGACTTGGGCGAGACAAAGAATCTGGCCGCCGAGCAACCAGAACGTGTCGCGGAAATGCAGGCGTTGTTGGAAAGACTCATCCGTCAAGGTCGCAGCACGCCAGGAAAAACCAACCCAACGATGTTCGCGTGCGACGTTTTCCGCCGCCCCAGAAGTCTCCGGCGAAGGCCGCAACAGCTAACCGCCTAGCGCGCCGTCCCCACTTTCACTCATTCCATAACGAGAGTCTCTCAAATCATGACTTTACACACTTTCCGATTCGGCCTGGGTTCGTTCTGTTTCTCGCGTTCGCGTTACAGCAAACCGCAGCCAGCCGCCGCGAACGAAGCGTCCCGCCCCAACATCGTGTTCTTTTGATCGATGATCTGGGATACAGCGATTGTGGTTTCAATGGTGGCGGTGAGATTTCCACACCCAATATCGACGCCTTGGCCAAACAAGGCGCTGTCCTGGAATCGCACTATGTGCAACCAATCTGCTCGCCGACCCGAGCAGCCCTGATGACCGGACGCTATCCCACGCGAACGGGCGTCTACTCGGTCGTCCGCCCGCATGCAAAATGGGGACTCCCTGCTGAACGAACGCACGTTGGCCGATGCCCTCGGGCAGGCCGGCTATACCACTGCGATTGTCGGGAAATGGCACTTGGGCGAGTTCGATCGGGCCTATCAGCCAACTTCACGAGGATTCGATCGGCAGTATGGCCACTTCTTCGGAATGATTGACAATTACACCCATATGCGCGACGGTTCCCACGATTGGTATCGAGACGACCGCGAGTCGCGCGAGGAAGGCTATAGCACGCATCTGCTGACGAGCGAAGCGTGCCGAATCGTGCGCGAGCAACCGCGAGACAAGCCGTTGTTCTTATACGTTCCTTACAACGCCGTACACACACCGCTACAAGTGCCCGAGAAATACCTCGAACCCTACGGAAATCTTAAGGGGCCGCGGCGTCAATTAGCCGGAATGCTCGCGGCCGTGGACGAAGGCATCGGGCAAATCGTGACGGCATTGAACGAAGCCGGCATGAGTGACAATACGTTGATCATCTTCTCGTCGGACAACGGCGGGCCCAAACCTGGCGTCAACCAGCCGCTCAGCGGCTATAAGGGAAGTGTGATGGAAGGAGGCGTGCGAGGATGTGCCTTTGCCACTTGGCCAGGCAAGATTCCCGCGAATCAACGCATTGCCGAGCCCGTGCATGTTATCGACTGGTACCCCACATTGATTCAATTAGCCGGTGGATCATTAGAACAACGATTGCCCATTGATGGTCGAGATATTTGACCGACGCTAACCACACAGGCGCCGTCGCCCCACGATGCGATTTTGCTTGCTCGCTCGCCAGAACGAGTCGCCTTGCGAATGGGCGATTGGAAGTTGGTCCGCGAGACGACGGCCTGGGCCAAACGCCCGCAGGCGAGCCAACCGTGGCGCCGCGAACGTCGCGAAGACAGCACTCTACAACTTGGCGTCCGACATCGGGGAAACGACCGATCTCAAGGATGAACATCGGGAACGATTTACCATGATGCAATCAAAACTGAACGAGTTTCTAAAAGACGCAGTTCCTCCGGGCGACTCATCGTCGGAATAGGCACCTAACGGACACAGTCGCTTGTCCTGAAAAGTCCCTGGATGACTAACCAGTATTAAGACATCCAGGACGCCAAGAGAGGTTCGATCAAATGATGCCACGTCCACGTCATTGTTCGCGGTTCGCATACGTTCTCGCCGTTGTTTGCGCATTGTTGCTGCACTGCCAAGTCATGCCCAACAATCGACGGAGAGCGCCGATACGCAGCCTGCCCAGCCTAGTACCACTCTGCTGCCGATGCTCGAAATGCGTGCATGAAGTGTCACGGGGCGATGGTCGTATCGAGGGCGAAGTCGATCTTACACTGAACTCCGTGACATCAGATGATCTTAAATCTCGCCCCCAGTTGCTCGACGATCTGATTCGTGTAATTGACTCGATACATGCCTCCCGAAGACGAGACGGCATTGGATGCCACGACTCGGCAGCAGGTCGTCCGCGAGCTGAAAGTTCGTACTGGCGTCGGCTTCGTTTGCGGACCACGAAGCGCCCCGCACACCGATCCGCCGGATGACGCGACTGCAATACAACAATGCAGTTCAAGACCTGTTTCAATTAAGCGTCGAAGTGTATCCGTTTGCGCGAACGAATGATGGCGATTTGACCTCGATGGATACTTTCGCCCTGAGACGGGAAAGATGCCCGCTCAAGTGAAGGTTGCGAGTCGTCCGTTGGGCAAGTTTCAAGTCATCGAACGCCATTTGAGGCGCGACACCCTATCCACAAGATCTGCGAGCCGAGCATGGATTCGACAACCGGGCCGATCATCTTACGATGTCGCCCGTGTTGATGGAGGCATACTTGCGGTTGAGCCGCTCGATTGTGGAAAGTCCCGAATTCAATTCCAAAACGTGTGGCGTCTGGGACCAACTGTTTGCCGCTCCTTCATCCAAATCTTCCGACGAAACAGAGACAAGGATCCGGGAGCGGCTTACAAAGTTTCTGACCAAAGCCTTCCGGCGACCCGTGGAGAGCGAACAGATTGAGCGCTACACCGAGTACGTAGTCTCACAACTGCGAATGGGCGAGGCGTTCGAGAACGCCATGAAAGATGTGGTTGCCGCCACGCTGGCTTCGCCCAAGTTTCTCTACCTCTACGACCTGCCGACTGGAGAGTCCGACAGCATGTACTGGACGATTATAGTCTTGGCTTCGCGACTTTCGTTCTTTTGTGGGGAAGTATTCCGGACGAGGAACTGCACGAATTGGCCGCTGCTGGTCGACTGCATGAACCTGATACGCTTGGCGAACAAGTGGAGCGAATGCTTCGAGATCGCAAGCTGAAACGATTCTGCGATAGTTTTCCCTCGCAATGGCTCCAGTTGGAACGCATTATTTCCGCGGAACCCGATCCCGAGCTGTTTCCCCAGTTCTACTTTGCGAAGTATCGCGCCAGTATGCACATGATGCTGGAGCCGTTGTTGTTGTTCGAAACCATATTGGTTGAAAACCTATCCATCACCCACTTGATCGATTCGGATTTCAGCTACCGCAGCGATCTACTGGACGCTTGGTATCGCGACGGGACGCAAGGGAATCCGGGACCGCCCACACAAGTCGTGTTGCGGCGAGTGCCGGTGTCTGACCGGAAGCAGGGCGGCGTGATCACTTCGGCCGCCATCTTGACGATGACTTCCGGAACGACTCGCACGAAGCCCATATCGCGCGGCGCTTGGCTGGCCGCGGTCATCCTGAATGATCCGCCGCCTCCACCGCCCGGCGACGTGCCGCCCCTAGCCGACAAGCCCGCGGTTGGTCAGGAACAACTGACGTTGCGCGAGCGATTCGCGGCACATCGTGAGCAAACGGCGTGTGCGGCCTGTCATCAGCGAATCGATCCGCTCGGTTTCGCATTGGAGAATTATGACGCCGCCGGTCGATGGCGCGAACAATATGAGAATGGCCGCCCCGTTGACGCATCGGGCGTGTTGCTGGGCAAGCACGCTTTTGGTGATATTGTTGAGTTTAAGGCCGCGCTATTAGAAGAGAAGGATCGCTTCACGCGAGCCTTTGCCAAACATTTGCTCGCCTATGCGACGGCTCGCGAGATTGGCGTCGCCGATTCGTCCTCGTTGGACAAAATCACCGACGCGACGGCAGCGGCGGACTATCGGTTTCACACTTTGATTCAACAAGTTGTACTGAGCGACTCGTTTCGGAGGTAGCCAATCATGAACACGACACGACGCAACTTCCTTCGTGGCGCCGCTGGCGCTACGCTGGCTCTTCCGTGGCTCGAGAGTCTTGGGCGAACTTCACCAACCGACGGAAAGCCACCAACGCGGCTGGCGATATTCTATGTGCCTATCGGTGTTGTTCGCCGAGGATTCTTTCCTGGCGAAACGCACGCGGCGATCCCCAAGTTCACCAGCAACCAAAAGGAAATCGCCGTTGACGCCAAAGTGCCGGTCGGCCTTCATCCGCTAGAGTCGCTAACACCGACTCAGCAGCCGCTTGAAGCAATCAAGGAACATGTGACGCTAATCACGGGCATGGATCGCTTCTACAAGCATGGTAGCGACGTTCACGCTCAATGTGGTTCATGTTTTCTCAGCAGCGCCACGGCGCATTCTGTCTCCGCGTCGGTGTATCCGCTCGCACGCACGCTCGACCATATCGTGGCCGATCACGTAGGTGGTGAAACGCCGTTTCGCACGTTGGAACTGAGTTGTAACAGCCATACGGATAACAAAGAATCCATTTACTTTGACAACATCTCTTGGTACGACACGGGCTATGTCGCGCCTTCGATCCGCGATCCCCGCAAGGCATTCCGACGACTATTCGGCACGAAGGAAGTCGCCGCTTTTCGCAACATTACCGATTTAGTGTTGGAAGACGCGAACGCATTGAAACGGCAACTAGGGCAGCAAGATCGCAACAAGTTTGCTGAGTATTTCGAGTCCATTCGCTCGCTGGAATTGCAGATGGAACGACGCGAGCGACTAAAGGTCGATCTTTCCCAAGTCAAGCTGGAGGAGCCGACCGAAGCCCATTTGCCGCGTGGCGAGTACATTCGTTTGATGGGCGATCTCATGATCGCGGCTCTGCAAACCGGGTTGACCAACGTCGCGACGCTGATGATCGGTCCCGAACGCTGGGATACGCCCTACCTGTACGAATCGTTGTTCGACAAACCGATGAGCCACCATCAGATGTCTCATAACCAGCACAAGTTCCTGAATGAACTATTGCAAGTGGATCGGTTTCACATGGAGCAGTTCGCTTACCTCGTGCGACGGATGGCCGAGATTCCCGAGGCGGACGGAACCAGCTTGCTGGACAACACACTGTTCACCTACGGCTCGGGATTGGGAGACGGCGCGACCCATCAGTATACCGACCTGCCAATCATAGTCGCCGGATCGGGCGGTGGCCGATTTCGCACTGGGCAGCATCTACATTGTTCGGATGGTACTCCCTTGGCGAATTTGTGGTTGACACAAGCTCGCATCATGGGGCTGCCAATGCAGCGATTCGCCGACAGCACCGGCCCGGTCGAGTCGTTGCTGGTTTAGATGTCACCGACCGTTGCGCGCCAGGATTATGCGACCAGCCGATGAAAACATTCGCTTTGCACCGCGGACACGTATGTTCGTCATGCCGTGATTGCCTATCTGCCGCTCGCCGCAAACGCGGGGAAGTCGTGTTTCCCAATTCGGCTAACTCGAAACCCCATATCAGACTATTTCCGGAACTGCATCCGTTAGAGCGTTTCATGACACTTCGCCGCTTGTTAGCTACGTGGGTTTTGCTCGAGCGTTCTGTCCGCGCCGTCGTTCGGCGAGGAAGAACTCGCGATTTCTGCCGGGTTCGATCGCATAGCCCGGCCATTCTTTGAGAGATACTGTGTGCGCTGTCACAATGACGATATGATGTCGGGGATCCGTGTAGACCATCTCGATGCCGCGTTCCCAGACCGCCAACTGCGATTGTGGAGCGGCATCGAGAAACAGATCACCGCGACTGCCATGCCTCCTGAAGATGAACCTCAACCAACTTCGGCCGAACGAAAAGCCATGGCTCAATGGATCGGAGAAGGGCTAACAGCCGCGCGGCGGAGGCCCGTTCCGAAAAATGGTGGAGCGCGTCGATTGACCGTTGCCCAGTATCGAAACACGCTGCGCGAGTTGTTGTTATTGGACGACGACCTATCCGATATCCTGCCTCCCGATGCCGTGTCGCGCGACGGATTCGTGAACAACCATGAGACGCTGGCTCTGTCGCCGTTGATGCTTGAAACCTACTTCGAGATCGCGGAGCGAGCCTTGCAGCGGTGTATCGTGGATCCGCGAACGAAGCCCGTGATTCAAAACTTCCGAGTCGAATTGGGGGCGGCGATCAACATGGAACCCTGTCCCGATCCACTGATTCTCGGGGCCGACAGTCTTCTGCTGAACAACAACGACTTCCTAGTGACGCAGACGACCCCCAACAAGCCGTTTGAATTCACTCCGTTTCAAATGCGAACGAAGTACCGCTTTATCGAAGGTTATCGAGGAAATGATACGGTGCGTGGTTGGCGGGAATTCGACAGCATCTACCACGCCGTGTTCGCTTGCATGCGGGGCGCGCACGGCTATCCCAAAGGCGCGGCTTACAGCACAATTCCCGAAGGATTGTTATTGCGACCGGCTATTCCTAGTGCCGAATTGTTTGGTGTGGAAAGTACGTACGGGCCCAAGGCCAATTTTAAGATTTCACTGCGCGAACTGCCCAATCACGGACGATTTCGAGTCACCGTGGTGGCTTCTAAATATGACGACGGCCTATTGCTCGATCCGCGTGACAAACCGTGCTCGGAATCGAGTGAGGCAATTGCGTGGAATGTTACGGGCGAGTCAGGATCGGTCATGATTCCCGCCGACGGAATCTATCAGTGTGACGTGTATCACACTAGTGCCGACAATAGGCGACCCGAACTGACATTGGCATTGGGAAGTCGCAGCTTTGTTGGGACGTTGCGCCAACCAGCATTCTTGGCCGTCCGGCTTTCGGCTGGCGAGCTACGCGTGGATTGCGGATCTAACGGCTCGGCGATCGACCGCATTGTGCTGACTCGACTGACGGACGATCACGACGTGGCGAAACGCTTTGCGTCTTTCGAGCGACGCGTACCAAAATTAGGAGTTCACCTTGGCCTGCGGCGCGATTGTGGCAGTACGTTGAACCGAGTCGGCCACATACAAGAAGTGTCGTCGACGGCTCCCCAATCATTTGTGTTTGAGGGGCGCGATTCGCAATTTCCCAGCCCCGATGTGGAAAAGTGACAATGTGACTACCTGGCCGGTATTCGCGATCGGAGTCCGCAGCGAATACACCGACGGGCGATATGCCTCGGCTGTTGATTCGGTCGGTCGTATCTTCGAGGGGCCGTATTATGAGACTTGGCCGCCCGTCACCCATCGCAATCTGTTCATCGATTCCAGCGAGCCGAGCGAGTCGCCAGCCTATGCAACGGAGATCGTTCGAACTTCGCCGAGCGGGCTTTTCGGCGTCGATTAGTGCTGTGGAGGAGTCGGCCCTGGTTCGAGTCTTCACCAAGTTCCTTTCAAGAGCATGGCGAGTTTGTCGCGAGTGTAATGCGATGCGTTACTAGTCGAAGCTGACTTCGCCAGCAATTCCCGATGCTGATTGAGAGCAGCGAGACGCCGGAACCGGAGCCGTTGAATGACTATGAGTTGGCGGCGAAGCTCTCCTGTTCTTATGGAACGGACCACCGGATCAAGAGCTTACTGGATTGGCCTGAATGGACGACTACGCGACGAGCTTGGCTCGCAATTGATCGAATGATTCAGGATCGGCGATTTGAACAGTTCGCGGATGAGTTCGTCTCGCAATGGTTGGGGCTCCATAAGTTCGATGTTGGAGCCTGATCGACAGCAATTTGCAAGATTGACGCGTGATGTACGTTCGGAACTGCGCGAACCCATCCGGTTTGTGGAGTATTTGATTCGCAATAATCTACCTGTTCGCAATCTCATTGTTTCCGATTTTGTGGTAACCAACGAAGTGCTGTCAGCTATTACGACCCGGGAGACCGACGGAGAGCGGCTTTCGGTTTCCAAGCGATACTCACCAGCGACATGATCTGCGGTGTCATGACGCAAGCGGCGATTTTGGCGGGGCTTTCCGATGGGCGGGAATCGAATCTGATCAAACGCGGAGCGTGGATTTACCGCAAGATTGTGTCCGAACCGCTCCCGATGATCCGCCACCCAACGTGCCGGCATTGGAAGAGTCGGCGGAGCGTTTGTCGTTGCGTGAGCGACTCGAACGCCACCGCAATCAACCGGGATGTGCCCAATGCCACGCCAAAATCGATCCCTGGGGATTTCCGCTGGAGCAGTTCGACGCCGGCGGACGCTGGAAGGCGGGGAATGTAGACGCGCAAGCGAAATTGCCCGACGGCGCCGAAGTCGGGGGCTTTGCCGAATTCCAACGTTATTTGGCCGACGATCGCCTGGATCAAGTCGCGTTTAGCTTGCTGAAACATGTGACCATCTACGCCACCGGCCGCGAACTCACGTACAACGAACTTGAACAACTGCGGCAGGACGGACTACAACTACGGGACGACGGCTACCGTCTGCGTGACATGATTCGGTTCGTCGTGCGAAGCCCGATGTTCCTCGAGAAGTAACAATCGCCGTATTCATACCATCTCCGCGGAGAGACTCATGCCTGCTTCCCTGCAACTTGACCGACGTGCGTTTCTGCGAGGAATCGGCGGCGCCGCCTTGGCCCTGCCCGTGTTGGACGCGATGGGGTCCGAAGTGGCGGAACGGTCGCCTCGCCGATTTTGCGCGTTGTACACCGCCAATGGGATGTCGCTGCCGAGGAAGGAACATGGGTTGGACCAATGGAGTTGGTTTCCGACCGTGGAAGAAAGTGGGCAATTCGTGTTCGGCAAATCGACCGAACCGCTTAGCCCGTTTCGGAACCATGTGAGTTTCCTAGGCGGACTCTATCATCCGAATGGCCCCAAAGCCGATCCACACGTTTGTTCGGATATGTGGTTGACCGGAGCTCCGTTGCATAATCCCAAGCCAGGCACCTATAACACGGTGGCGTTGGATCAAGTGGTGGCTCAACACACGAAGCAATATTGCCGACAGCCATCGTTAGTGCTTTCGATCGATGCGGGAACCGGTTTCCTGTCTCGCACGGGAACGATTTCGTACAGCTTGGAAGGCCGACCGATCCCGGCGGAAAACAATCCCCGGCGAGTGTTCGATCGCTTGTTCCGCGGGGATCGCCAATCACTGGCTACG
>JAWKTM010000108.1:0-14574 GCA_041399085.1 Pirellulaceae bacterium | reverse complement strand
TCGCGTCCCCGCGATCGCAGGCGGTGAGCTGCCGTCTTTACGGCCCCTTCACTCATCGCCAGCTCTTCAGCGATCTGCCGGTACGTCGCCGCGTCGGGCTCGCCGGCCAAATACGCCTTAAGCCGCTCGAACAACGGCAGCTTCCCCTGCCGATCGCACTCGTCACGCAGCCGATCCAAGGCGGCGCTCAGCAGCGTCATGGCCCACCGCCGCTCGAAAGTTCGCTCGGCCGTTTCGTCGTCGGCCGGCTCCCATTGATACCGCGACTCGGCCGAGGCGTAGTCGATCGACAACGGCGTGCGGTCGCCGCCCCGTTTCTGCCGCCGAGCGTCTCGCCATTGATTGGCCAGAAAGTGGTTCAGCGACGCCAACAGGAACGAGCGGAATCGGCCGCGGTCGGGCGTCGCCGCTCGCAAGCGTTCCTTTTCCAGCAGCTCGGCGAAGAACGCCTGCGTCAAATCCTGGGCTTCGGCCGACGCGATGCCTCGGCGGCGGATGTAGGCGTACAGCGGATACCAGTACAGCTCGCACAGTTCGGCCAACGCTCGCCGCGATTCGTCCGAACCGCCGCCCGCCGCCACGACCAAACTCCAGTGCGTGGTGGCGAACTGCCGAGCGGCTTGCGGCGGATGACTGGATTCGGGTCGAGGCGTTTTCATTGGGTTGGCGGCGGAGGTGGTTGTTTTGGGCGAGCGGCAGGTAAGAACATACGAGCACGCAGCGCAAGCAAGTGAGCGAGTGAGTTTCGTACACACTCGCTGGCGCTTCGTGCTCGTACTTCTATCTGCCGCGCTGTGCGCGTGAGGTGGCCTGGGTTTTGGGGGCCAGGCGAGTGCTTAAATTGAATGGAACGCAAGGAGCTCAAGATGCCACGGAAGACCACGCCTTCGATGACGCCCGAACGCCGGCGCTACACGGATGAATTTAAGCGCGATGCGGTTGCCATGCTGCTCGACGGGCACTCCGCCTCGTCGATCGTCGAGCGACTGGGAATCTCGGGAACGAATCTGCTTTACCGTTGGAAGCAGCAGCAGGTCGCGTCGGCCGGGGCGGTCGGCGAGGCGCTGGATGGACGAGTCGCGGAGCTGGAAGCCGAGCTGCGGCGCGTCGAACGCGAACGCGACATCTTAAAAAAAGCTTTGATCATTTTCGGCCGCGGCGAGTGAACCAACTCTATAAGGCCGCGGCCAGCATCATTGAGGAAGGGGTCGCTTCGGAACGTGAAGTCGGTGTGATACTTGGCTTCTCCCGATCGGCATTTCAACGATTTCAGAATGAACCGCCAAGTCTAAGAGAACAAAGCGACATGGATGTCCTGCCCTTGGTAATCTCCACGTTTCATCGACATCAAAGACGCTATGGCGCCCGGCGCATCGCCGCGGAATTAAAGCTCCAGGGAGTTTCGATCGGTCGAGAACGGGTCGCAAAACTGCTGCAAATCGCTGGGCTTTCGGCTCTTCAGCCAAAATCCTTCAAGCCACGAACGACGGAAAGTCGACACCGGCTGGGCTACAATGAGAACTTATTGCTTGAGCACCCCGAACCCAATGGCATCAACAAGTTGTGGGTGGGCGACATCACATATATTCCCGTCGTGCGACGTGGGTTCGCTTATATGGCGACGTTGATGGACCGCTTTTCGAGACGCATTGTTGGTTGGTCCTTGGCAATGGATATGAGTGTGGAGTTGGCGATCAAAGCACTTCGCGAGGCGATTCGAACTCGACAGCCAGGTCCCGATTTAATTCACCATACCGATCGCGGCGGCCAGTATGCGAGCAAGAAGTATCGCTCGATCCTGGAACGCAGCTCGATGCGTCAAAGCATGAGCCGCGCCGGCGACTGCTACGACAACGCCTTCATGGAATCTTGCTTTGGAACGATCAAGACGGAGCTGCAAATGACCGAATATGAAAGCTATCAGGACGCGCTGCGAGAGCTCACCGAGTTCATCCACTACTACAACACATCGCGTCTCCACTCAGCGCTTGGCTACCTCTCGCCAAGCCGTTTCGAGACAACCGTCCCCCCGCTGAAATAAGAGGATGCCTGGCCCCCAAAACCCAGGCCACCTCAGCCTGTGTTAATATTTCTGGGGCTTCGTGATGTGGTGCTCACTCACTCGCCCGCCCGATCCGGCCTGGTAGGACGTTTCTGTTCGTAGCCTCGCAGAGTCGTGGTATCAGTTTTGGCGAATGCTAGAACCACATGACGACAATTGCGGCAACGCAGTGTCCGAAATCATCCTCGTGCAATGAACTGGCATGCTCGAACATAATCTGCCAACGCGGACCTTATTCGATCCTATATCGGAACACGATCTCCGCAGGTGGAGACGAACTTGGGAGTGCTCCTCCCATCCGACTATCCGAAATTCTTGCTCACATTTAACGGAGCGTTTTTCCAATCGCCTCTCAGTTCCTCGCCGATGGATGAGGATGACTTTGAACATGCGATTCTTTACAGGCTTTATGGGGTTTCTACGGATAGCGGACGAGAATGACTGATGACATCCGGTTTGCAGGGCGCTATGGATTCCAAAGTCGAGTTCCCTCGGGAATAATCGCGATTGGTGACGACAATTCATGGAACTTCGTCTGTCTGTCTTTTGCGACAAGACACCTATAGCAGGTTTACTACTGGGAGCCTGGTGAGCCGTAGAATCCTCGCCGAAGCTTTCCGACGTGGGAATACTTGAGGCTAGTGCCGCAGAATTCCGATTGATGCTTCATGAAGCCAGGACTCCACCTATTTACACAAGACGGCTCCGTCGCACGTCCAGCGGTACGGTCTCGCCATTGATTGATTGTATTAGTCAATGAAGCGCATAGATGCGATCCTGCAAGTCATCCAATGAATGGAAAGATCGAATCGCGTCAGCTTTCGGCGAAGTGTTCCGAACCAGATTTCAATTTGGTTCAGCCGCTGCAATGCTTCGGGTATAGAGGAAGTGGATGCGATGGTTCTGGTCAGTGAGAAAGGCTTGGCGTGATGCCAACGACTTCAACGCCAGTTCGGCCTTTGACCCCAAGGTCGGTTTCCAATTCGCATGAGGCGGCAACGTATCGAACCATCGATTCGCTGGCATGCGTGTTTAAATTGTCGGTTATCAAACGCCAAGTCGCGGTCGGGTCGGTCGACACCAACCCGTCGATGTTCTCAAGAAAATCTTCTTCAGTCCGAGTGTGGCGAATTGGTGACAGATTTGACCAGTGGCAATATGAAGGTTACCAAATAGACCGAGCGTACCATGTCGAATGTACTCATACTCGCGGCGCGTGCGACCACGGGCCGGTAGCAAGTCGACTGCGATTCTTTGAAGAGCTTGAATCCCAGTCTGCTCATCGATCGAAACGGTATGAAGACCTTGCCGTTGGTATGAGGCGATCGCGTCGCGATAGGCTTGGCAGACGCCAAGCTCGAGCGTTCAGGATTCGCGGTCATCGATTTTGAACAGCCAATACTTGTTTCGATGTGGTTGAACATCGGCCCGATTTAAAAAAGTCCGCACATGGGATACGGAAATCGATTCCGACAACGCCTCGCTTGATGGCTTCGTCGGCAACCTCACGAGCAGTAAACCGTGAGATCGGACGTGCGACTCGGCATCAGGATTCTCGCAAGCGATCGACACGATCGCTGCTTGCTGTTCCGTACTAAACCGTGAAGCTTTACCGCTTCGAGGCCGATCGGCAAACAACTGCTCGATCTGCTTCTTCAATTCTCCCAGCGATTCCGTGCATTCTACCGAAATCAACCGCTGCCAGTCGTCCCGCCATCGCTTTCGCCACACACTGACTTGCTGTGGGTTCAAGCTCGACCAGTTCGCCAATCTCCTCATTGTTGGGACGCTTGAAAACGCCAACAATACAATTTTGGCACGCTGCACCAACCGCACCGATGCGGTGCGTGAAGCGACGATCTTCTCGAGCAACTCGTATTGGCGTTCGGTCACTTCGATTCTGGCAGCCTTCCCTGGCACGGCGACACTCCTAACAAATGGTGGCTTGGATGATTCGGGAAGAATAGCAGCAAAGCCAGTTTTCAATCAACACCATTTTAAGGTCGCGGCACTAGTAGCGATAAAAATGGTGGGAAATTTTCGCAGAACCACGTGCGACTGTGTTACAATCGCGCGCGGTCGTTTCAGGTCGTTGGAGCTGGCGTTGAATGGTTGCGAGATTGATGCCTTCATGCCCACACTGCTCGTGCTCAAAGGCCCGTTGAAGGGCGAAGAATTTAAGTTAAGCGATGGTCTCAACATCATCGGGCGGCATGCCACGTATTGTGACATCGTGCTGGCTCACGATGCGGTCAGTCGTCGGCACGCCGTGATCGAGGTGTCCAAACCGGGCTGCTATATCGAAGACATGCACAGCCATAACGGCACGGCGGTCAATGGGCGGCGGTTGGCGCCGGGCGAAGCGGGTCGGATGGAATTGTGCGACGCCGATTTGGTCGAGATCAACGGCTTTCAGTTGATTTTTTATCGCAACGAGTCCACGGCCAGCACCGTATTGTTGGTCGCGGATGAGGACGGCGAATCCTCGCACAGCATCGTTTCATCGGTGCAAGTCCAAGCTCAGTTGGACGACAGCACGCTGGAATATCCGACGGCCAAGCTGCGGGCGTTGTTGCGTGTGATGGACGACTTGGGCAACTCGGTGAAAGCCGACGACGTACCGCAGCGGACGCTGTTGAGCTTGATGGGCAGCTTCGAGCAGGCCCAGCGCGGATTCATCTTGTTGCGAGAGCCGTCGGGCGACGAATTCCGCGCGGCGGCGGCGATGCATCGCGACGGCAGCACGCGGCGGATACGGATGAGCCGCACGATTGTCGAGTCGGTCGTGCGACGACGTTCGGCGATTTTGACGGCCGACGCCACGCAGGACCAGCGATTTAGTGACAGCCACAGCGTTTCGAAAATGCAGCTTCGCAGCATGATGTGCGCTCCGCTGATCAGCCGCGACGGCGACGTGTTCGGCGTGATTCAGTTGGACGCGTCGGACGGCGCTGCGCGATTTCTTCATCCTGACTTGGAGGTATTGGCCGGAATCGCGCGGCATGTCGGCGCGGTGTTGGAAAACGCGCGGCTGCACGACGCGGCGTTGTCCGCGCAGAAGATGCGATTCGAGCGTCAGTTTCGCAATCTGGTCGTGGGCTCGATTCAAGGCATCCTGATTCAGCGCGAGTTTCGGCCGCTGTTTGTCAACGATTCGTGGGCTTTGTATCACGGGCTGGGGCCAGGCGAAGTCACTCGAATGGAGTCGGTGTTGCCGCTGGTGCATCCCGATGACGTGGCGCTGGTTCGCGAGCATGTGCTGCGGCTGGCTCGCGGCGAAGCAGAGTCGGCGATGTTCGAGTATCGCGGCCTGCGAGCCGACCGCATGCCGGTGTGGTTCGAGAACGTGATGACGGCTGTCGAGTGGAATGAACTGCCGGCGATTCAGTCGGTGATAATCGACGTCACGGTTCGGAAGG
Source organism: Pirellulaceae bacterium (assembly GCA_041399085.1). Classification (GTDB taxonomy): domain Bacteria; phylum Planctomycetota; class Planctomycetia; order Pirellulales; family Pirellulaceae; genus JAWKTM01. The sequence goes on along the minus strand of JAWKTM010000108.1, from coordinate 9,093 downwards.
AAGCCGAACTGGCGTTGAAGCGAGCGCATGGCGAGTTGGAGCAACGCGTCGCTCAGCGGACCGCGGATCTCTCGGCCACGAACCTCAAGCTGCAAGATGAGATACATGAGCGGACGCTGGCTGAAAACAACTTGCGGCGGTCCGAAACGCTGTATCAATCGTTGGTGGAAACGTTGCCGCTGGGCGTAGCTCGCAAGGATTTGGAGGGCCGCTATACATTTGCGAACGAGGGGCTGGCCAAGCTGTTGAAGTTGGCGGTCGGCGACATTGTGGGGCGGACCGACGAGCAGTTGTTTTCGCGCGTGGTGGCGGACAAACATCGGCGCGACGATCAAACCGTGGTTGAGTTCGGATCGGCAATGGACTTTATCGAGCGGGTCGACTTACCCGAAGCGCCAGCTCGCTACCTGCATACGATTCGGTCGCCGATTCGCGATACCAACGGCGATGTGGTCGCGGTGCAAGTGATTGTGAGCGACATCACGCAACTGAAGCAGACCGAGCAGGAGCTGATTTTGTATTCGGAAGAATTGGAACGCAGCAACCGCGAGCTGTCGCAATTCGCGTCGGTCGTGTCGCATGATTTGACGGCGCCGCTGCGAGCGATCACCAGCTACGGTCAGCTTTTGGTGCGGCGGTATCAAGGCAAGTTGGACGATGAGGCGGATGAGTTCATCGGCTATATCGTGGGCGGCGCGAGTCGGATGCAAACGTTAATCAATGATTTGCGAGCATGCGCGAGTGACGACGACGGGCGAAGCCGTCGTTGCCGACCGATGTGAATCAGGTGGTCCGCGACGCGATCGCCAATTTGGAAACCGAGATTAGCGAGGCCGGGGCGGAAGTCATTTGCGAACCGCTGCCGATCGTACACGGCGATGCGACGCAATTGTTGCAAGTGTTTCAGAACTTGATTGGCAATGCGTTGAAGTACCGTGGTGAGCAGCCACCGCGTTCAGATCACGGGATTCAATGCCGGGCACGAATGGCGTTTTTCGGTCGCGGACAACGGCATTGGCGTTCCCGAAAAGGATTTCGAGCGAATCTTTGTGATTCATCAGCGGCTGCACACGCCCGACGAATATCCCGGAACGGGGCTGGGATTGGCGCTTTGTAAACGGATTGTCGAGCGTCACGGCGGGCGGATTTGGGTCGAGTCGAAAGTGGGGCAAGGGAGCGTATTTCATTTTTCCTTGCCGGTGCGAACCAAGTGCAAGCGTGACGCTCAGGCCGGTTCCCCACCGTCGCAACCGGTCTCGGAAACCAGCGTCACGGGGGCCTGACACGGGACCATGATTCGGCGACAATACCGATATGGCAGAACTCGACCTCGCTGAATTCGAATGGAAGCTGGTCATTCGCAATCTCACGATTGACGACTTTGACGCGCTTGTTGACCTGCAATTGAAATGCTTTCCCGGCATGCAAACTTGGCGTCGGGAGCAGCTTGAAAGCCAACTGAAGGTTTTCCCGGAAGGCCAGTTCGTCGTGCAATACGACGACCAAGTCGTGGCGTCGGCCAGCAGCTTGGTTGTGGACTTCAACCAGTATTCGGAATGGCATAATTGGGGCGTGATGTCGGATAACGGTTTTATCCGCAATCATGATCCGTCGGGCGACACGTTGTACGGGATCGAGATCATGGTCGATCCCGAATTTCGCGGCTACAAATTGTCGCGCCGTTTGTACGACGCCCGCAAGGAGTTGTGTCGCGAGCTGAATCTGGCTCGCATCATCATCGCCGGACGCATACCGGGATATGGCCAAGTGGCCAGTCAGATGTCGGCTCGCGAGTACGTCGAAGGCGTGATGAGCAAAGCGTACTTCGACCCAGTGCTGACCGCCCAAGTGGCGAACGGCTTTGCGCTGAAGGGGCTGATTCCCAATTATTTGCCCTCGGACACCGATTCGCGCGGCTATGCCACGTTCTTGGAATGGACGAACTTGGATTACGAGGCGGGCGCGAAGCGCGTGTTTCGCCGCGTCGAGCCGGTGCGGCTGTCGGTGGTTCAGTATCAGATGCGGCCGATCGTCGACTTCGATGAATTCGCCACTCAGTGCGAATTTTTTGTCGACGTGGCTTCGGACTACAAGTGCGACTTCGTGGTCTTTCCCGAATTGATCACCACACAGTTGATGTCGTGTGTGAAGAGCTCGCGGCCGGGCTTGGCGGCCCGGCAGATCAGCGAATTCACGCCCCAGTATTTGGATTGGTTCACGGAGTTGGCCGTTAAGTACGACATCAACATCATCGGCGGCACGCACTTCACGGTCGAGGATGATGTGCTCTACAACATCGCCTATCTGTTCCGCCGCGATGGGACGATCGGCAAACAGTACAAGTTGCACGTGACGCCCAGCGAGCGGCGTTGGTGGGGCGTCGAACCGGGCGATCGGTTGGAAGTGTTCGACACCGATTGCGGCAAGATCGCGATTCTAATTTGTTACGACATTGAATTCCCCGAGTTGGCTCGGATCGCGGCGGACAAGGGAGCGCAGGTGTTGTTCGTGCCTTTCAATACGGACACGCGGCAAGGTTATTTGCGCGTGCGGCATTGCGCTCAAGCGCGTTGCATTGAGAATCACATGTATGTGGCGATCAGCGGTTGTACTGGCAACTTGCCGTTCGTCGACAATGTGGACATTCACTATGCCCAGTCCGGCATTTTCACGCCGGCCGATTTTTCGTTCTCGCGCGATGCCGTCGCCGAAGAATGCACGGCCAATATCGAGACGATCGTGATTCACGACATCGATGTCGAGCTGCTCACGCGGCATCGAAAGTCGGGCACGGTTCAGAATTGGAACGATCGACGGCGCGACATGTACCGCGTGGTCTACGACGAAGACGGCCAGCGGCACGAAATCTGATCGGCGGAATCGCGCGGCCCGATAGCATTGTGACCGCTGAATCGGCACAATGACTGGCCTCGCCTGTTCGCGCCGCGTTGGTCGACGCCGCTGCGTTGTTCGACGCCGAGTCCGCACCTTCCGTTCAACCCGCCTGGAGTTTTTTCGCCATGCTGCTGTTCGACGCCCACCTTGATTTGTCCATGAACGCGGTCGAGTGGAATCGCGACCTGACTCGCTCGTTGGACGAAGTTCGTCGCCGCGAGTTGGGAAAGCTCGACAAACTGGATCGGGCCAAGGGCGTTATCACGTTTCCCGAAATGCGTCGCGGCGAGATTGGGCTGTGCATCGCCACGCAAATCGCTCGGTATGTCGAGCCGGGCAATCCGCTGCCAGGATGGAACAGCCCCGAGATCGCTTGGGCCGTGACACAAGGCCAGTTGGCTTGGTATCGGGCGATGGAGGAGATCGGGCAGATGACGGCGATCACCGACCGCGAAAGCCTCGATCGCCACGTCGCTTTGTGGACGAACGATCCGCCGGATCACGCGCCGATCGGGTATGTGCTCAGCTTGGAGGGCGCCGATTCGATCGTGACGCTAGGGCATTTGGAACGTGCCTATGAATATGGATTGCGAGCGATCGGACCGGCTCACTACGGTCCGGGTCGTTACTCGCCCGGCACAGGCAGCGAAGGCGGGCTGACGGCGCTCGGCCGCGAATTGTTGCCCGAGATGGCGCGGTTGGGGATCGTGATGGACGCCACGCATTTGACGGACGAAGCGTTTTGGGAAGCGATGGATTTGTTCGACGGTCCGGTCTGGGCCAGCCACAACAATTGCCGAGCGTTGGTGCCACATCAACGTCAGTTCAGCGACGAGCAGCTCAAGGCGCTGATCCAACGCGATGCGGTGATCGGCGCGGCGTTCGACGCTTGGATGATGGCTCCAAACTGGGAACGACAGTTGACGCAGCCCTACGAAGCGGGTGTCAACATCGAGCGGATCATCGAGCATATCGACCACATCTGCCAACTAGCCGGAAACGCTCGGCATTGCGGCATCGGCTCGGACCTGGACGGCGGCTTCGGCCGCGAGCAATGTCCGTATGATATGGAGTCCATCGCCGACTTGCAGAAGCTCACGACGCTGCTGGCCAACCGTGGGTACAGCCAAGAAGATATCGCGGCTATCATGCACGGCAACTGGATTCGACGGCTGCGGGAGATACTACCGTAGTCCGGGCGGTCGAAATCTGTTTTGTTGCGAGGTAAGGGATGTCAACGATCATTGACGATTTGGCGGCGGCCGCGTCGGAAGGCGCGCGACCGGTAACCAAATGGGCTGCGATTGCCGGCAAGTGGACATTCTCCGGAGCTGACGCCAAGTATCTAGCTCCCGCGTCGTCGAAGGCGATGGCGCCGCTGGGGATCGCGATCGGTTCTCGGCCGTTTCGCGACGGAGTTATCGAAACGACGATTCGCCTGAGTCGAAACGAGAACACATCCGCCGGAATTGTGTTTGGATTTCGCGCTCTCGATCAACATTATTTATTTGCGCAACTTGGTGGCTGGAGTTCTGCCTACGCGCTAGGCGAGTACCGACCAGGAATCGGCTGGAAGCCGGTTGCACAGGCGGGCAACCTTGAAAACTTGCCAGTAGGACAAGATATTCAAATGGCCGTGCAAGTCTTCGGGCAGACGGTCGAGATGATCGTGGATGATGTACCGGTACTCAACGCAGTGCTATCTCGCCCGGTTCAAGGCACGGGGGCGGGACTGTACGCCTATAACGATGGCTCGATCGAATTCGAGAACACCCGGATTGCGAGCATCCCCGCCCGAATCTTTGTGATCATGCCATTTGCGGAGCCATTTGACACGCTTTACCGCGAAGTTATTAAACCGGTCGCCGCGGAACTCGATTTTGAGATCAACCGCGTCGACGAGATCAGTGGGCCTGGCATCATATTGGAGGACATCCAGCGCCAGATCGAAGAATCGCATGCGGTTGTCGCGGAAATCAGCACTCATAATCCCAATGTGTTCTATGAATTGGGCTACGCGCATGCGCTACGAAAACCAGCGATTCTGCTTGTGCGTCGTGAAGATGGCGGGAACATGCCGTTTGATATCCGCGGTTATCGCGCGATTTTCTACGACGACAATATTGGTGGCAAGCGGGTTGTCGAAAGGAATTTGCGACAACATCTGCTGGCGGTTCGGGGACGCGAATGATGGATCGGTGGATGTTGAAGCCGCCGACATTTTATGAACCAGTCGTTAAATGGATCTCACATCTATTATGCAACTAGCAAAATTCCGTAATCCCGGCGGGCATGAATCCGTGGGATGTGTTGATGGCGAGCGTTTGATTCCGGTGAATCTGTCCGATGGGCGGTTCGTGTCGCTGGCCGACTTGTTGGAGGCGGACGATATCCGCGGCGAAGTGCAATCGCGACTGGAGCCGGGCGACGCGATCGCTCTGGCCGACGCCGATTTGTTGCCTCCGATCGATCAACAGGAAGTTTGGGCGGCTGGCGTCACTTATATCCGCAGCAAGACGGCGCGGATGGAAGAATCCGAGGCGGCGGCTTCGTGCTACGACCGTGTGTACGTTTCACCTCGACCCGAGTTGTTTTTCAAAGCGTCGCCGCACCGTGTCGCTGGCACGGGACAGCCGCTGCGGATTCGGACGGATGCGACTTGGAATGTTCCCGAACCGGAAATCACGTTGGTATTGAATTCGCAACTGCGGCTGGTCGGCTTTACGATCGGCAATGATATGAGCAGCCGTGATATCGAAGGCGACAATCCGCTCTACTTGCCCCAGGCCAAGGTCTATAACCAATGCTGTGGTTTGGGCCCTTGGATTACCTTGGCCGACGCGATGCCGCCGCGCGGCGAAACTGGCATTTCACTGGAAATCGAGCGAGCGGGCAGCGTGGTGTTCGAGGGCACGACCAGCGTCGCTCAGATGGCGCGCACGTTCGAGGACTTGATCGGCTGGTTGGGGCGCGACAACAGCTTTCCCACGGGAGCGTTTCTGTTGACGGGAACCGGCATTGTGCCGGACAGCGACTTCACGCTGGAACGCGGCGACATCGTTCGTATTTCGATCGAAGGAGTCGGCACGCTCGTCAATCCAATTGTGCAAGGGTGAATGTCCGAACCAATGTCGACGTTATGTGAGTTTAGGTGAACCATCGTGTAATTCATCACACAATGGCGGTTTCACTTCTAACAATTAACTCTTTCCGCGAAACCATATAGGTTCGGCGGTCTAAACAGTAAGGAACACCATGTCGGTTCAACCCGTACTTATCGCCGGCCAATGGCGTCCGGCCAATTCCAGCGGAACCTTTCGCGCCGATGATCCCGTGCGGCAACAGCCGTTGGACGACGAGTATCCGGTTAGCACTTGGCAAGATTGCGACGAGGCTTTGTCGGCGGCCGCTTCGGCCTTCGTTGAGATGCGAAAGATGCCGGCCGAGCGATTCGCCGCGTTCCTGGAGAGCTTCGCCGAGCAGATCGAAGCCCGCAAGGACGCATTGGTCGAGATGGCCAATCGCGAATCCGCGCTGCCGCGGTCGCCTCGATTGGCGGACGTGGAATTGCCGCGCACGACGAGCCAACTGCGCCAAGCGGCCGCGGCCGCTCGCGACGGATCGTGGGCCATGGCCACGATCGATTCGGCCGCGAATATTCGTTCCATGTACGGATCGTTGGGCCCGGTGTGCGTGTTTGGCCCGAACAATTTCCCGTTCGCTTTCAACAGCATGGCCGGCGGTGATTTCGCCGCGGCGTTGGCGGCCGGAAACCCGGTAATTGCCAAGGCGAACTCGTCGCATCCCGGCACGACGCGGTTGTTTGGCGAAGCGGCTCAAGCGGCGGCCGAGGCGACCGGGATGCCGGCCGGTACGGTGCAGTTGATCTATCGCACGAGCCACGCGGATGGCGAACGATTGGTGGCCGATCCGCGAGTGGGCGCGACCGGCTACACCGGCAGCCGGACGGCCGGCTTGAAGTTGAAGGCGGCGGCCGATACGGCGGGGAAGCCGATCTATTTGGAATTGTCGAGCGTCAATCCGGTAGTGGTTTTGCCCGGCGCGTTGAACGAACGAGGCGACGCGATCGCCGACGAGTTCACCGGCAGTTGCTTGATGGGAACGGGCCAGTTCTGCACCAATCCCGGATTGGTAATCTTGCTGGCCGGCAAGTCCACGGACCGATTCGTCGCTCGGTTGACCGAAAAGTTTGCCGCGGCCCCAGTCGGCACATTGCTGTCGAAAGCGGTGGCCAAGTCACTGGAAACCAGCGTGGCGAAGTTGATCGAAGCTGGGGCCAAACCGCTAGTTGGAAATCAGCCCGGCGGTGGTAATGGTTATAGTTTTGCCAACACTTTGTTGTGGGCCAGCGGCAAGCAGTTCCTGGCTAATCCACATGCGATGCAAACCGAGGCATTCGGGAACGTGTCGCTGTTGGTCGTGGCCGATAACATCTCGGAAGCTTGCCAAGTGCTGGACCATTTGGAAGGAAATCTCACGGGCTGCATCTATTCGGATGCGAATGGCAGTGACGACGAGTTGTATGATCCAATCTCGTTCGCGATGCGACCCAAGGTGGGCCGTTTGTTGAACGACAAGATGCCCACGGGAGTCGCGGTTTCCGCCGCCATGAATCATGGCGGTCCGTATCCCGCGACCGGACATCCGGGCTTCACGGCGGTTGGTATTCCGCCCGCCATGTTGCGATTCGCGATGCTGCAATGTTTCGATGCCGTGCGGCCCGAACGATTGCCGGCGCTGCTGCGTGACAAGAACCCGACTGGCAGCACATGGCGCCGCATCGACGGCCAATGGACTCAAGCGGATGTGGGATAACAATTCTTACTAGCCGGAATGTCCCTGCCATGAAGATCAATTTCCGTACAGTCGATCAATTGCCATCTGGTACGTCGCCACGATTATTAGTGGTTCTGTGTCACGGTTACGGTGCTCCCGGAACCGATTTGGTTCCGATCGGTAGCGAAGTGTTGGCAATGCGGCCTGAGTTGGCTTCGTCTGTCCGATTTGTGTTCCCCGAAGCTCCGCTGTCGCTGGAAGAATTTGGCATGTACGGTGGCCGGGCATGGTGGCAGCTCAACGTGGCTCAATTCATGCAGGCGTTGGAAACGGGCCGACTGGAAGACATCGCCGACGCGACTCCGCCTGGTATGCCCGAAGCCAGCGATGCGTTAATGCAGTTGGTGCAACAGTTATGTGACGATGCCGACCTTTCTCCCGCCAGTCTTGTACTCGGCGGTTTCTCCCAAGGTTCGATGGTAGCCACCGACGTGGCGCTGCGACTGGAAGAGCCGCCAGCGGCGCTCGTCGTTTGGTCGGGAATCTTGTTACGGCGGCAATTGTGGGCTGAACTAGCCGCGCGGCGCGGGAATATGTTTGTGATGCAAAGCCACGGTGAGGTTGATCCGATTTTGCCGATCGACGGCGCCGAGTGGCTGCATACGATGTTTAAGTCCGCCGGTTTGCCCAACGAATTTATTCGGTTCTATGGACCTCATACCATCCCTTATGAGGTCATCGAACGTTTTGCCGAACACCTGTCCCACTGTGTTGCGAATAGCGCCTCATGAGCTCCGTCGCCAATTCATCGAACCGCACCAACGAATCCGAAGAACTTTATCCAGCCATCGATCCCTACGATTCCGGCAGGATGGCATTGGATAGCGTCCACGAGATGTATTGGGAGCAGTGCGGCAATCCCACGGGCGAGCCCGTGGTGTTTCTGCATGGCGGACCGGGCGTGGGAGCGTCGCCAAAAGACCGCCGTTTCTTCGATCCCAAGCATTTTCGAGTCGTGTTGTTCGACCAGCGTGGCGCTGGGCGCAGTACGCCACTGGGTGAGTTGACGGATAACACAATCGATCACTTGGTGGACGATATCGAACGGCTGCGAGAATCGCTGGGCATCGACCGCTGGCACGTGTTTGGCGGATCGTGGGGCAGCACGCTGGCATTGTATTATGCCCAATGCCATCCGAGCCGTTGTCGCAGCTTAATATTGCGCGGCATCTTCGCGATGCGACAATGGGAAATAGATTGGTGGCTCAATGATATGGGACGCATCTTTCCCGAGGCGTGGCGCGAGTTCGTCGAGCATTTGCCGGAGAACGAGCGAAGCGACTTGTTAGAGAACTATTATTGGCGACTGACATCCGAAGATTTTGAAGAGCAACTGGCGGC
>JAWKTM010000107.1:0-15078 GCA_041399085.1 Pirellulaceae bacterium | reverse complement strand
CCGTCACGCAGAACATCGCGATCGAAGCGGCTCGTCCCGTTCAAGTTGAACTCCGACCCGGTTCGCCGATATCCGCAACCGTCCAAGTGCTGAACGCGGGGGCTCTGCCAATTAGCGACGTCGAGCTGCGGCTGTCGTTGAATGGGCCAAGCGGCGACGTGTCGGTGAATCAAACCTGCTCGTTGGCCAGCGGCAGCCGCACGAGCGTGCGGTTCGAGTTACCGATCACTCAGCCCGGTTTGTATCGCGGTCAGGTTCGAGCCGATTATGACGATGCGTTCGACTTCGACAACCAACGGTTCATCGCCTTCGAAGTGCGGCACCCGGATCGCGTGTTGTTGGTCGACGGCGATCCGGGGCGCACGCCGTGGTCGAGCGAAACGTACTTTCTGGAAACGGCGTTGCGGTTGACGAATCCGATCGGTAGCGGACCGGCGCGGACGTTCGAAGTCGAGCGGCTGGCGTGGGAACGCGGCGACGGCTTTCCCGATTTGGCGGGCTATCGACTGATCGTGCTCGCGAACCTCGGCCGCCTCACATCCAGCGATGCCGGTCGACTCGACCAGTTCATTCGTGGCGGCGGCAGCGTGTTGATGTTCCCCGGAGAACGCACCACGGCCGCCGTGCTAACGCCGCTCGAAGGAGTCGGCATCTTGCCGGCCGAGTCGACGGCGTCGCCGCGCGATGTCGCGGCGCGGGTGACCGAGTTCGATCGAGAGCATCCGGCGCTTGTTCCGTTTGCCGATCCGCAGCACGGCGACTTGCGGCGATTGTCGGTGCGTCGACTCGTGCCGCTGGACGAGAAACGATTGGCGACTGACTTCGACGTGTTGGTGCGAGCCGACGAGTTGCCGTTGATTGTCGAGCGTCCGCTGGGCGAAGGCCGGTTTGTGTTTGTCGCCACGACCGCCGATCGAGCTTGGAATGATTGGCCGCAAGGTCGGCTGTACGTGCCGCTGTTCCGGCAGCTCGCCGCGTATTTGACGGGCCAGCTTGATCCGCGGCAATCGGTTCGCGACGAGCTGATTCAGCAGCCTGAGGCGTCGCCCGGAATCGAAGAGGTCGACGAGGTGTTGGTCGTTCGCAACACCGACCCGCGTGAGTCCCAAGTTCAGCGTTTGACGGACGAACAGTTCCGCGACGCATTTCAATTGGCTGCCGCCGAGCAGGACGAATCTGAGAAGCTTGCCGCGTCGCTCGCCCCGAAATCCACCAGTCGCAGCGACGAATATTGGCCGCCGATTGTCCTGTTGCTGCTGGCGGTCCTTTCGGCCGAAACGCTGCTCGCCAGCCGAGTGAATGGGTGATTGGATGAGCGGGCTCAAGCCACGAAACGAACGCCTTTGTGTTACGACCGTTCAATGAATTGGATAAGTAGAGATGACCCGGACCGCCGACAATCGGCAATCGTGAAATGCACGCACGTTCTATCTTTTGCGACGGTCTTGGTAAAAACACTGGTACAATGAGGCTCGCCTATGCGGGCTTGCTCGCCGGTTTCGCTGCTGGAGCTACAACGCCAGTCGCACCGGTCCATTCGATATGAGGAGTTAGATGCGATGATTCAGGCCGCTGAACCCCGCCCAACATTCGCCGCTGGCTCGACGGTTCGCTCGTCCGGCGAGCATCATCGGAAACTGGAACGCCTCCAGCAGTTGGGCGGGCGGCGGCGACAAACGACGCTGCTGTTCGGGGCGGCCCTGGTTTTCGCGCTGCTCGCGGCGGCGTTGGCGGCCGCGGATTTCGTGTGGGAGTTGCCGTGGTTGTTGCGAGCGGCCGCGCTGGCGTCGGTCGTCGCGTCGATTGTCGGCGGGTTTGTCGCGCTGCGGCGGCGGTTGCGTTTCGAGGCGGCCGACGCGGCTGCGAAAGCCGAAGCGACTTGGCCCGAGCTCGGTCAGCGATTGCGAACCAGCCACGATTATGCATTGATGCCGGACCGAGTCGCTCCGGCCGATCCGCGGCTGATCGAAAGCTTGCAGGACGATACCGCCGAGCGAATGCGGGATCGCAAGGTCGAGCCGCTCGCCCCGGCTTGGCCAGTCTGGGCGGTGGGCGGAGCGTTGGCGTGTGCCGCGATCGCTTGGCTCGCGACGCTGGCGGCCGAACCGGAATGGCGCACCGCAACGGCCCGGCTCGCGCTGTTGCCGGTCGAATACACGACGGTCGATGTTAAGCCGCTGCCCGAGAAGATCGGGATGGGCGAGTCGCTGAAGGTCGAAGCCACGGTCGTCGGTCGGCCTCTGGACGACGCCCGCGTGCTTTATCGGCCGGTCGATTCGGATGAAGCGTGGAGTGAACTGCCGATGGATTCGTCCGACGGCGATCTGCTGATCGGCGAGGTGCGAGCCGAGATTGCCGACGTTCGGCGCGATATCGAAGTGCTCGTCGAAGCTGGCCCGCGCGAGCATCCGCCGCAATTGGTGGTCGTGCGGATTCCGTTGGAGCTGGTCCAGTGGAAGGCCAAAGTCGAACCGCCCGCCTACACGCGACTGCCGGCTTCGGAAGCGGACGCCGAATCGCTGCAAGTGCCCGAGGGCTCGGCCGTCACGCTGACCGCCACCTATAACCGCCCGCCGCAAACCGTGGAGGCTTCGCTGCTGCCCAACGACGTGGTCGCTGATTTGCCGCTCGCTTTGCAAGACACGACGGCTCAAGGCACGTTGGCCAATTTGCGGCAGTCGCTCGAAGTTAGCTTGCACGCACGGGCCGCCGACGCGATGACGAACGACTCGCCGCCGCTGCCGATGCGTGTGATTCCCGACCAACTGCCGCTCGTGCGGTTCACTTCGCCAGAAGAAAAGGCCGAAGCGATCCCGACGGCCGAGGTGCGTTTCTCGATCGAAGCGTCGGATGACTACGGTTTGTCGCGTGTCGGCATTCGCTACAAGATTGGCAACGGCCCGGAACAGACGATGTGGGAAGCCGCGCCGGCCGACTTGCCCGATCAGCTTCGCCACACCGTGACGTTTCCGCTGGAAGAATTGGAGCTGACCTTCAACGAAGCGATCACGTACTACGCCATCGTCGAAGACAACCGCCAGCCGAGCCGCAGCGGGCCGTTAGCGAAATGCGGTTTCTGGATATTCGGCCGTTTCCGCGCTGCAGTATGAATTCCGTGAAAGCAACTTGCACGGTCAATGCCAAGGCGTTACTGTCGCTGGAAAAAGCTGATCGATCAGCAGCGTGCGATCCTGCAACGCACGTTTGCGGCCGAGCGACGATGAGCTGCAATCGGAAGCAGCGCGGCTGGCGGAGGAGGAAGCCGAATTGCTCGGCAAGACGGAGTCGCTCACAGCGGCTTTGGAAAGCAAGGTCGGCCCGATTCCGCCGCTGCATCGAGCGATCGAAGCGATGCGGTACGCGACGACATCGCTGGCAGTCCGCGGCCTTGCCGATGGGCGTTTTCAACGAGGAAGAGGCGGCGCGCCCAGTTGATCCAAGCTCGGAAAAACCTGCGAAAGATTCTGAAACTCTCGAATTCGCAATCGGCCGCCTGCAAACAGGTGGATCGTCAAGAGCAGCAAAAGCTGCGACCGCCCGAGCGAGAAAAGGAGCAAGAGAAGAAGGAGCAGCAACTGGCCCGGCTGCGGCAGGATGCAGAAGCTGGCACAGCAACGAAGTCGTTCTGTCAAAGCTGCGTCGCAATGTTCGAGCAGCAGTTCGCCGTCGCAGTCGCGGTCAATCGCAATCGCAGTCTCAGCCGCAAACTCAGCAATCGCAACAGGCTGAATCAAAATCTCCATCCCAGTCGCAGTCGGAATCCCAATTACGGTCTGAATCGCAGTCATCTTCGCAATCTCCGTCGCCGACTTCGCCTCGGAAATGCGTCAACAGTTGGTCGAACAACAGCGAGCGAATGCGGCCGAGCTCGAACGAATTCAGCGCGAGTTGGAAAGTGGCGAGTTCGGCGAACTCGCCGCAGCGAATGCAGGAGGCAGGCAAGGCGATCGCTCAAAGCGGCCAATCGCTTTCGAAGGAGAATGATGCGGATGCGATCGAGCAAGCCGAGTCGGCCGCCGCGGAACTGGAACGTTGGCCGGACATCTCGGCCGCGGCATTGCCCGACTTTTCCGCGAAGCTGGACGACGCTCGTAAACAAGCTGGGCGGCTCGCCGCCGCACAACGGCAGTTGAACCAAGCCATGCAGTCCGGCAGCGGCAAACAACCATCTGGCGACAGCAAGCAGGAGTCGGACGGCGGCAAACAGCCAGCCAAGCGGCGAAGGCAATCAACAGTCCGGCGATAGTAGGCAGCAACCCGGCGGTGGCGAGAAGCCGGGCTCGAGTTCGCAATCGCCATCGGGCGGCGGCGCGGACGACGATCTGCAGCAACAACAAGCCGCGGGTTGGCTCGGCGCGGCGAAGAGCTGGCGGATTTAGTCGAGCAGCTTCAATCCGAAGCCGGCGAGCAATCGTGGGAGATCGAGCGTCAGATCGCTCAACAAGCGGCCGCGTACCACTACCGGCCGAAGCGGCTCGCGGCGATGTCCGACGCCGCGGAGAAACTGGGCGATGGCAAGAGTGGACCAGCCGCTCGACAAGGCCGCCGCGCCGCCGAGGATCCGAGGGGCTGGCCGCCGGGCTTCGTGAAGTGCAACAGGCCGTCGGGCAAGCCGAGTTGGAGAAGTTGATCGACGCCGAACGCCGCGCGACGGAATTGCTCGAACGCATGCAGGCCGCGAAGAGCCGCGGCCGATCAAGCGTTGCCGCGTGCGAAGGCCAGCGAACTGAGCGACGCGTCCGCGCCGCTCAGCCGAGGTGATCGGCAGCTACGCGAAGCGAACCAGCAGCTCAAATCCGCCACTTCGCCAAATTCGTCTGCGTCGTCTCGGACGCCGGGAAGCGATCGGCTGGGGAACAGCACTCCCCAGTCTTTCGTTGACGACGATCGCGATCCGACCACGGACCCGCGACCGGCCGAAGTCGGCGAATCAGCGCCGCGATGTCGAGAGCCTGCGTCGCCTCGATCAAGTGTTGCAGCGGCGAATCAGGAAGCGATCCTCAACGGCTCGCTGCAACAAGCCGACGAAGCCGTCCCGCCACCTTATAAGGACATGATCGAGTCATACTACCGAGCGCTGTCGGAGGACATTGAGTGACCAGCGTCGTGTCTTGGCAGCCGGTCTATCCGATTTTTCTGTATGCCGTGTTGGCGCTGGCGGGCGTGGCCGTGTTGGCTACCGCCCGACGGATGGCGATCTCGCCTCGGTTGGGCACATGGGTCGTGCTCGGCCCGCGACTGCTCGTGTTGGGCCTGTTGATCGTCATTTTGCTGAATCCCATCGAGCGACGGGAAACGCATTTGCCGCCTCGACCAGCGGCCGTTGCGGTGTTGGTCGATTGTTCGAAAAGCATGTTGTTGGGCGAACCGCAATCGCGGCTGGAACAGGTCAAGCAAACGATTCAGCAAGCCACGGCGTCGATACCGGTCGCTGACCGCCCGCGCGTGCAACTCTTTCGTTTCGGCGAACACTTGGCGAAAGTGCCCAGCTTGGTCGAACTCCGTTCAATCGACGAAGCCTCGCAGCTCGCGCCGGCGCTGGAGCGATTGCCGTCGCGCATGGAATCGGACCAGCCTCGCGCCGTGCTCGTGCTTTCGGACGGAGCGCTCGAAGATGGCGAGCGGCTAACGAAACTGACCGACGCCTATCGCGAGATGTCGCTGCCGATTCACACGTTGATCGCGGGCGACAATGGCCTGCGTGGCGACGTGGCCATTGCCGAGTTGGCTGTGCCGCCGCGAGTGACCTCGGGCGACAAGGCGACTTTGCGAACCGTTGTCAGCAGCCGCGGGTTTGCGGGGCAGCGAGTGGTGCTGGCGGTTCATGCGGCCGGTCGCGAAAGTGCGCCGCCACTGGCGACGCTGCCCATCACGCTGACGGATGGCCGCCAGCCGTGCGAATTGGTCGTCGATGTCGATGCGGACGTCGGTGCGATGACGCTGAGTCTGCCGGTGCTGCCGGGCGAAGCGACGCGGGAGAACAACACAGTCCCCTTTCGACTGGCTCAACGAGACCGGCGTTTGAAAGTGCTGTACATGGAAGGCACGCAAGGGGCGGAGTATCGCTGGCTGCGCGATGCGTTGCAAGAAGACACGGACATCCGCTGCGTTTCGATGACGGTGAACGATCAGTATGCCAGCCGCCCCACGCTGCAACGCGTCGAAGATCCGTATCGCGGCTTTCCGGCGACGCGCGACGAGCTGTTCGAGTTCGACGTCGTGATTTGCAGCGATATTTCGCAGCAGGCGTTTACGCAGGAGCAAATCGCTTGGACCGTCGACTTGGTCGCCAACCGAGGCGGCGGATTTGTGATGGTAGGCGGCCACACCAGTTTCGGCTCGGGCGGCTGGGACCGGACGGCCTGGGAACAACTGATTCCGTTCGATATGAGCGGTCAGCGCCAGTACGTCGGCGATACATTTCACGTGGTTATTCCGGCCGATGCCGAGTCGCATCCGATCTGGCAGTTGCTCGACGACCCGGCGCAAAACCGCCAAGCTCTCGATCGCATGCCCGCGTTTCTCGGCACGAATTTGATCGCGCGGGTAAAGCCGGCGGCGACGTTGTTGGGCGAGACCGATCATTCGCTGCCACAGATCGGCGATGTCATGCCGGTCTTCGCGGCGCAACCGTTTGGTCGAGGCCGCACGTTCGCAATGTCCACCGACACCACGGTTTATTGGGGACGAGATTTTGAATCGCAATGGGGCGAGGGCGATAACCGCTACTTCCGCAAGTTTTGGCGCAATGTCGTCCGATGGTTGGCCGAGAATTCGTTGTCGGCCGACCGACGCTTGCACGTTCAGACAGACAAAGTGATCTACACGCCGGGCCAGCCAATCCAGTTGTCGGTGGAAGCCTACGACGAAACATTGCAGCCGACGACGGAGTATCGAGTAACCGCTCAGTTGATTCGTGCCCAGACGGACTCGGCGCCGGCGGAAACGAATGAGACGGCGGCAGCAACTTCGTCGACGGCGTTCTCGACCACGCTCGTCGCCAGCGATTCGCCGCGGCGTTATATCGGCGAGTTGCCAGCTCGTTTACCGACGGACCAGCGCGACGCGGCGCGCATCAGTCAGCCCGTCGAACTGCTCGTGACCGCTTACGACGGCGATCAGCAAATCGCAGCGAAGACCGTCAGTTTGCACTTGCTGCATGATTCCAAAGAATGGCTCGATCCCCAGTCCCGCCCCGAAGTGCTTGACGAAATCGCCGCCGCGTCCGGCGGCCGACGACTCAGCGGCCCGCGCGAGTTCACTGACTTGCTCGGCAGCTTCGACCCCACGCCGGGCGAAGTGCTCTTTCACAACGTGCCGCTCTGGGATTCGCCGCTGCTTTGGACGCTGCTGGTCGTGCTGCTCGCCCTGGAATGGATCACGCGCCGCTTGTCTCAGTTCCATCGCGCCGACACGGCCGTTGCCCAGACGTAGTTTCAATCGCCGTCGTTATAACAGAACGCGTGTTTTAGAGCCGATCGTTGATCAGCAGCAAGAGATCGCCGATCGTGCAATGCGCCTCGATGGGGTGACGGAGTCTTTGCGATGTGAGAATGCGATAGTGGTTTTGGCGACCCACTTTCTCTCGCTCGATGAAGCCCTCGTCTTCTAGGTCGGCGATGATTCGCTGGACGGCTCGTTCGGTAATGCCCACCTGCATGGCGACTTCGCGTAGCACCATCGACGGGTAGCGGGACAGCAGAATCATGACATGCGAATGATTGGTGAGAAACGTCCAACGCCCCGTGCCCGGTTCCGGCCGAAGAGCGGGCGGCGCCGGGGATTCGGCTGTGGCCGAGACGCGCGTGGCTGGTCGTTCGCTGGCCGCGGGTGGCTGTCTTTTCGAAGCTGCTTTTTTTGCCATACGTAAATCCGCCTGTTGGAATGAATCCGTTCCGCCGCGGAAAGACTCGGTGCGCCCGCGCCTCCGACCTCGTGCGGTACAGACCGCCATTGTACCGAAGTGTTACGAACTGTCACTCGCGAAACTCGCTTCGTCTTCGACAGTTGCGGTAAGTCGGACGCCGAACCGCCGCGTTGCTCTCGCAGTCGTCCACCACCGCCCCGCAATCGGTTCGCAACTCGAAGTTCGTCGGAAACCGGGGGAAAACACCCAGACCGCCACGGAGTTTTCTCATGTAGCGAAGAAAATAGCACGATACACAATTGACGAAACGTGTTTCGTATGTAAAATCGTCGCCAGGTTAATTGATGTTCGAGTTTGCCAAGTAACCGGGAGATCGGGAATGGAAACACAGCTTGCATCCGCGGCGGTTCTGTTATCGCCGTTGAGCTTCCTTGCCGCGGCGATCATTTCGAGATACCAGCCGGGGTTGCGCCCCCAAACGGTGATCCGCTCGATTCGCGGGGCTTCGTATCTGGGGTTGGCGGTCGCCGCGGTTTGTGCGGTCGCCACGCTCCGTTTCGGCTTGCTGCAAACACCGACGCTCGGTTGGCAGGGACTGGGGCTTTCGCTTCGCCTGGATCCGCTGAGTTCCACCATGTTGCTGATGATCGCGCTGCTGGCGGTAGTCATTGTCCGCTTCAGTTGCAATTATCTCGACGGCGATCAACGGCACGGCGCGTTTCTGGGACGATTAGCCGCCACGATTGCCTCCGTGCAAATGCTGGTGCTGGCCGGCAACTTGGGTTTGCTCGCGCTGGCTTGGATCGCGACCAGCCTGTCGCTGCACACGCTGTTGGTGTTTTATCCCGAGCGACCGCGAGCTCAATTGGCGGCGCGAAAGAAGTTTTTCGTTGCCCGGCTCGGTGACGCCGCGCTGCTAATGGCTTGCGGGCTGTTGTATGTGAAATTCGGCACCGGCAACTTGGAAGCGATCTTCGTCGCCATGCGCGAATCGGATTTCGGCGGAACGGCTTTCGAGCTTGCGACAGTATTGATCGCCTTCGCCGCGATCCTGAAATCGGCTCAGTTCCCGACGCACGGCTGGTTGGTGGAAGTAATGGAAACACCGACGCCGGTTTCGGCCCTGCTACACGCTGGGATTTTGAACGCCGGGCCCTATCTGGTGACGCGCATGGCGATCGTCATAAGCGAGTCGGCGACCGCGCCCGTGCTGCTGGTTGCCTGCGGCGGCTTTACCGCGCTGTTCGCCTCGATCGTCTTGCTGACGCAGCCATCGGTGAAGGTTGCCCTTGGGTACTCCAGTGCGGCTCACATGGGATTCATGTTGATGGTCTGCGGTCTCGGAGTTTACCCGGCGGCCGTTCTACATCTGGTCGCCCACTCGTTCTATAAAGCTCATGCGTTCCTGTCGTCGGGCAGTGTGGTTGAGGCGGCGCGGGCCCAGAAGATTCTGCTGCCGCAACGATTGGCCAGTCCGCTGCGAATCGCGTCGAGCATCGTGGCGGCCATCACTTGCTACGGATTGTTCGCCTGGGCCTGGGGAATCGATCCGCTGCGGCAACCGGCACTGCTGGCCGTCGGCGCGATTCTGGTTATGGGATTGGCGCAGATCATAGCGCCAGCCTGGGACTCGCGCGGCCCGATCGTGGGAGTCGCGCAGGCGTGTCTCTTGGCGAGCTGCGTGACGCTGGCGTTCTTCAGTCTCGAAACGGGCGCCCACCTCTTGTTGCACGACGTGCTGCCGGAAATCGGGCGGCCGAGCGGACTCACCCTGAGTCTGACGGGCTTCGTCCTCCTGGCCTTCGCGGTGACCGTGTTGTTGCAAATCGTGGGACTCGAACGGCTCCAATCCACCTGGGCTCGCCACTTGGTCGTTCATCTACGAAACGGCTTGTACGCCAACGCGATCTTCGACCGCCTGGTCGGAGGTCTACGCCACCGACCGAGTTCCGCCGCGGCTCGCGCCGACGCTGTTTGAAGAACCGACGAATTTACAAGTCCCTCACACACTCTCTGCTCACACACCCATCGCTCATAAACATTGTTGAAGGGAACACTCATGTTGCAGTTGGAAGCCAAACAAAGTCACCGAAAGAACCATTTATCGACGATCGGCCGGTCGTCGGATTTCGCCAAAGTGGACACCGTGCGGGCCGCGTTGTTGCGAGCCGGCCAACGCCTCGCGCCCGTCTGGCCGCTGGAAAGTTTTGTCGCCGTCAATCCGTACTTGGGAATGACCGACATGACGTTCGGCGAAGTTGCCGGGCGGTTGGCCAAGGTGGCCGGCGCTCGCACGACCATGCCGATCGCCTACTATCTCGACCTGCTCGCCCAGCGTCGGATTACGGAATCGGATGTGGCCGCGGCGCTCGACGATTGCGACGATTCGCGGGCCGAGGATGTCGAAGGTTTTCTGCGGCAAGTTGGTTCAACCCCATCGACCGCGGCGCCAATCGAGCTGGTTCCCACGGTCGCGGACGAAGCTCGCGAGCTCACGGGCAAGGATTGGGAGCGGTTGGCGAGCGAGCGCATCGCGAACTGGGCGGCCGCGTACTTCGATGAAGGCTACGCGCTCTGGCCATCCGCCACTCGCGCGGAAACGATTTTCGCGTCATGGAAAGCGGAAGCCTCGATTGATCGGACGCCCGAGCTGATGGGCCTGAAAGGCTTTCGCCAAGTGGTGAAGTCGCTGCCGGACGACCCGCTCGAAGCGGCACGACTCGCCCTCGAAGAACTCGGCGTGCCGCGCACGGCCTGGGAGTTGTATCTGCATCGGCTGTTGCTGCGAGTCGGCGGCTGGGCGGCCTTCGCTGCTCGAACAGCTTGGGAACGAAATCGAGACGGGCAGGCCGACGACTCGCTGATCGAGTTTCAGGCCGTGCTGCTTAGCTGGGAACTGGCTCTGCACCGAACGTTGAAAGACGCCGCCTGGCCGTCGCGCTGGGCAAACGCCTGTCGACGACTGGCCGCGACGGCGGAATGCGCCGACGAAGAGGCAGCCGACTGGGATGCGGTCATTTTGCAAACGGCGTTCGACCGAGCCGAACAGCGACGCACGATCGCGAACCTCGCCGGCTCGAACGTTCGGGAAACGAAGGCCGCGCGGCCGCGGGTGCAAGCCGTGTTCTGCATCGACGTCCGGTCCGAAGTGTTCCGGCGGCACTTTGAATCGACGGCCGATGGCATCGAGACGCTCGGCTTCGCGGGCTTCTTTGCTTTCCCGCTCGCCTATGTGCCGATCGGCCATGTCAAAGCGCGAGCCCAATGTCCCGTGCTGCTGACGCCGCGGCATACCATTCTGGAGTCCTTGCCGGACGAACAAGACCACCAGCGGGCCGTCGCCCGACGCACGCTGAAACGCCATGTTGGGCGAGCCTGGTACTCGTTCAAAATGGGCGCGATCTCCTGTTTCAGCTTCGTCGGTCCGGTCGGCTTGGGATATCTGCCGAAGCTGTTCACTGACGCGTTCGGACTAACTCGGCCAGTTCCGACGGCCGACTCGGCGGGGCTGCCGGCCTCGTCCGTGCAAGCCAAGGGTCCGCGGCTTGAGCACGAGCAACATGGACATGCGGCGTCTGGGTTGACGTTGGCCGAGCGAGTGGAGTTGGCCGCCGGAGCACTCCGCGCGATGTCGCTGACCGGCGGCTTCGCGCCGCTGGTAATGATCGTCGGGCATGGCTCCACGACGGTGAACAATCCGCACGCGGCCGGCTTGGATTGTGGAGCTTGCGGCGGGAATTCGGGAGAAGCCAACGCGCGCGTCGCCGCTGGCGTGTTGAACGATCCAGCGGTGCGCAAGGCCCTGCGATCGCGTGGCATCGAAGTTCCCCAAGACACGATCTTTCTGGCTTGTCTACACGACACAACCACCGACGAACTAACAATCTTCAACCGAGCGGATGTACCGTCGACCCACGCCGAACAGCTTCTCGAACTGGAGCAGTGGTTGGAGCAAGCTGGCCGAGGCGCGCGAGCCGAACGGGCGCTCCGATTCAGCTTGACGGCCAGCGACCAAGTGGACGAGGCCGTGTTGGCGCGGAGCCGAGATTGGTCACAGGTTCGGCCCGAATGGGGACTCGCCGGTTGCCGAGCGTTCATCGTCGCGCCTCGTTCGCGGACGGCCGAAGTCGATCTGGGCGGTCGCGCCTTTTTGCACTCCTACGATTGGCGGCAGGATCACGACTTCTCCACGCTCGAGCTAATCATGACCGCGCCGATGGTCGTGGCCAGTTGGATTAACTTGCAGTACTACGGATCGACTGTCGAGAACCGGCTGTTCGGAGCGGGAAACAAGACGTTGCACAACGTGGTCGGCAAGATCGGTGTGCTGGAAGGAAACACGGGCGACCTGCGAGTCGGCCTGCCGTGGCAATCGGTGCACGACGGGCGCCAGTTGCAGCACGAGCCGCTGCGGCTGTCGGTCGTGATCGAAGCGCCGCGCGAGGCAGTGCAACAGATCATCGAGCGCCACGCATCGGTGCGAGACTTGGTGACCAACGGCTGGGTCCATTTGATCGTGGTCGACACCGACCGCTGGTACCGCTGGACCTCGGCCGGCCACTGGGAAGAAACGGCCGCCGACTCCCAATAACACCAACCCGCGCCGCGCTGCCACGCATCTTTACTCACCTTCGTTTAACCCGCAGCCGCAGGCGAGGACGCGCCAAACCGCTCCTTGCCAGCTTCTGCGGGTTAAACCATTCCCCAGCTTCCCACTTCCGCAAATCCCGCCGCCTCATCGGACAGGACAGTTGGGAAATGGGAAAAACCGCCGTGCTTAAAACTTAAGCACGCCACCCGCTGCCGACTCTCTCGGCATGCCTGCCTTGATTTTAAGCACGGTCGTTTCGTTCGTCGTAAGTGCTTGCACGGCAATGCTATCGCTCAACGCGCTTGACTCTCCCGAATGATTCGGGCGAGTTGGCGGACGTGGGTCTGCCGGAATCCGACGACGAAACGAACAGGGAGTCTTCCGCGGAAGGAACCACCATGCACGATCAAGTAACTGGGAACCTCTACACGCAATCGCATACCGAAGTGAATCGCCTGCCGGGGGCGAATACCGAATCGCCGATGGCGAAACCGCCGGGCTTCATGGGCAGCTCGCCGATCGAAGAAGCCGCCCCGCGTTACTGGTGGGAAGACGAACTGGTCGGCTTGCCAACGTCGTTCGATCTGCGACGCGAGAAAGTGATCCAACTGGCTCGTCGCCGCTTCGCGCAGTCGCCCGAGTGGTCCGCGTTCTTCCGCGAGATCCTGGCCACCGGCGGCCTCATCCAAACCGTCTTTCCGGCTGCCGAAGCGATCGAAGAATTCGAGCGGTCCGGCGAGTTCGCCGAGATTCAACAGATGCTGTCCAAGCTGCGCGAAAAACGAACCGCGCCGCCCGAGGACCAAGAGCCCACGCGCGTCATCACCGTGCGGTTGCCGGCCAGCATGCACAAGTCGCTGCTGGACGAAGCGCAACGTCGGCAAACCAGCATGAACAAATTGTGCATCTCGAAGCTGCTGCAAATGATCGACCCGGCTTTCGTGCCGATCGAGCCGCTGCCGAAGAAACGCAAAGTGCAGGGCGGACCCAGCTCGCCGACCGAACAACCGCACTCGTGATCCATCCGCACAAGTGAACTCAGCCGCCGCGGCCTATTGCATCGGTCGCGGCACGTTATCAGAATCGAAGAACGGTAACACGGCTGCCCTGCGTCTCGCATTCAGGCAGCCGGCGAAACTCCCAGCGGCCGACTCGGACACGTGATCCGAGCCACGAGTGGCTCGCCGCCCGGACCAGCGTTGCCGTTGGGGTTCGCATTCCATGAAGCCCGTTTGCTCTGGCGCGCCGCGCTCGCGTCGCGCATCCTCGGCGACCATTCGTCGCCCGCTCGTTCTCGGTTGCTTGATCTGCCTCACGCTGCTCGCGCTCGCCGGTCACTCGGCGGCGGGCGAACGTGCCTGGTCACGGTGGACGTCAACCGGCTCGGTGTCCAACGCGGGGCTAAGCGACTCGGCCGGCCGAGCTCGCGCGGTGGTGAATCCATACGGCGACGAGCAACTCCTGCGACCGCACGTTCAGATTCCGGCCCCCAAGCTGGAAGAGTTCTTCGGACCGGCGGCGGCAAAGCAGCGATACCGCCTGCCGGCCGAGTTCGATCCGCAACAAGGTTTGCTGCTGGCTTGCCGCGAGATGCTCGATACGCTGCCCGAACTGTTCGTGCAAATCGTCCGCGCCGCGCGACCGCATGTGCCGGTCGTGATGTTGGTGAACGACAACGAACAGTGGCGTCACGCAATCGAGTTGCTGGATAGCCACCGCATTCCGCACGACAATCTCCACTTCGTCGAAATCCCACACGATACGATGTGGTCGCGCGACTACGGCCCGGCGATCGCGCTCGGCGAAAATCGCCAACCGATTGCCTTGAACGCCCAATACGACAGCCTCACGCGCGTGGACGACGACGACGTGCCGATCGGCTTCGGATTGCAAACACGCCTGAAAGTGATCTCGCTGCCGATCCGAGTGGACGGCGGAAACCTGCTGACGAACGGACGGGGACTCGCCATCACTACCCAGGCGACGTTGGACGAGAACCAAGCCCGCGGCTTGGAGGACGATCAAACGCTGGATCTGCTTTCGCGCTATTACGGCGCCGAGCAAGTCGTGGTGCTCGAACCGCTCTTCGGCGAGCCAACGGCTCACGTCGATATGTTCGCCACGTTTGTCTCGTCGGACACGGTGGTCGTGGGCCGCTACGACCCGGCTCGCGATTTCATCAACGCCGAGGTGTTGGACCGCAATGCCGAACGACTGGAACAAGTGACGACGGGCAACGGCCCGCTGCGTGTCGTGCGCGTGCCGATGCCACCGCACGACGATGGCATCTGGCGAACCTACACGAACGTGGTTCACTGCAACGGCGCGCTGCTGATGCCAACCTATCCGCGCAAGGATCCGACGGGCGGCCAAGCGGCCCGCGACGTGTTCGCTCGGCTGTTGCCCGGACACAAGATCGTCGGCATCGATGCGGAACGAGTGGCCAAGCTGGGCGGCGCGCTGCATTGCGTCACGATGAATCTCGGCCCCATCGGCCAACTACCGCACTTCGCACCGCCATCCCGACACTGCCCGCTGGAATCCGCCATTTCCACCGACGAGCTAACCGCGCTGAACCGCGATTAAAAACCGGCGACTCCC
This sequence comes from Pirellulaceae bacterium, assembly GCA_041399085.1. GTDB lineage: Bacteria > Planctomycetota > Planctomycetia > Pirellulales > Pirellulaceae > JAWKTM01. The sequence continues at coordinate 19 of JAWKTM010000107.1, read as the reverse complement.
TTTCCGCCGTGAACACTCG
>JAWKTM010000106.1:0-15616 GCA_041399085.1 Pirellulaceae bacterium | reverse complement strand
GCAGCGATGATGGTTCGAGGATCTCGAATGCATGAGTGCGTCCTGTGCGGTGGGTGTTTGGTGTTTGGTGTTTGGTTTCGAGGCGGCAAGTGCGCGGCGGTTGGTTTCGCGGCGGCCGGCATTAACGGATTGTGATGAAGTCGTTGTGATTCAGCAGCGCGTGAATCAGATTCGTGCGAGCTTGTGATTCGGGATCGGCATGTTTGCGAACTTTCGCGGCTTCGACAAACTGGTCGAAGGCTTCGGCGGCCAACGCGAGTTCGTCCACGTTCGGTTCGACGCAGAGCACGGTCGAGAAAGCTTCGCGCAGGAACGCGTCGGTCTTGATCGAATCGGACTCGGTGCGATCGGGCGACGCGATTTTCGTGGTGATCGTCGCGGCGATCTTGGCCGCGGCCGAGGCGGCGAGCGTGCTGTTTTCCAGCGCCAAGGCTTGTTGCGGCACAATGCTTTCCGCGCGGCGATAACACTCCAAAACGTTAGCGTCGTCAAACATCGACAGAAACTTCTGATGGTCGTTGTGCGAGTGGACGTAGTACAAGCTGCGGCGACGCGAACCATCGTCGCCCACCGCGATCGACGGCCCACCCATTGTCAGGTCCAAATCGCCAGCCAGATGCAGCAGGCTGTCTCGCACCGCTTGAGCTTCCATGCGAATCGGATTCATTCGCCAATAGAACCGGTTATCGGGATCGGCTTGCAGCGTGGCCGAGCTGACTCCGGCTTGCGACGAACTCATGCGATACGCGTTCGACAGCACGATCAACCGATGCAGGTGCTTCATGCTCCAGCCGTTTTCGACCAGCTCGACCGCCAGCCAATCCAGCAATTCGGGATGCGAAGGCGGGTTGCCTTTGCGTCCGAAGTCGAACACGGTCGCGACCAGCGGACGACCGAAGTGGCGGCTCCAGATGTGGTTCACGGCGACGCGCGCGGTCAGCGGGTTCGTTTCGGCGGCGATCCAGTTGGCCAAAGCCGTGCGGCGGCCGGTGCTGGTGGTCGGAAACGGTTTTGATCGAGAAGCTTCGTTCTCCAGGTTGTTTTCCAGCGTCTTGAGCGCGCCGCGCAACGAGGCGTAGGTCGTGTCGTCGCGCTCGACGGCTTGACGAGCGGCGTCGAGTGCGGTCTTCGCGGCAGCCAGGTTCTTTTCGGCCTCGGCTCGCTTGTCGGCGGCAGCTTGCAGCACGGCCAGTTCGGCGCGAGCTAACGCTTCGTCGGCTTTGGCCGCAGCCAAAACGCGTTCGGCCCGCGAGGCGGCTCGCGCGAAATCTTCCGCCGACGCGGTGGAGTCCGTCTCGGCGGAAGGCGTGAGATAACGAGCGCGATCGGCGGCGGCGCGAGCTTGCACGGCGGCCAACTCCGCTTCGGCCACGGCGAGCGTGCGTTCGGCGATTGTCACGTTCCACTTCGCCTGTTCGACGGGCAACGGGCCGGTCGGCTTCGCATCGCCCGGTTTGGCGTTGGCGGGCGCGGCGGCTTCGGCCAACATCACCGACGGCGGCAACTCGCGCAGTTCGAACTCCAAAAACTCGGCGTGAGCGTCGAACGTAATCAGCTCGAGCGTGCCCGCCCGCCGTTCGATGGGCAAGCGATACGCCAGCGAATGTTCGCCGTCGGCCACCACATTGACCAAGGCGCGCAGGCGCTCTCGCAGCAGCAACTCATACGGCTGGTCCAACGGCACAGGCCGAGCTTGCGCGACATTGGGCGGATAAGTGTGATTCACTTCGGCTTTGTATGAAATCTGTGACTTGGGGCCAGCGGCGTACGAGCTGAGGTAGGCGAGCACCTCGTTCTGCTCGACCACGTCGAACACGTGATTCCGACCGGCTTCCATTGCTGGCCGCCGCGCGCGATGTATTTCAGTCAGGCCTCGAAGTCCGTTGGCGGCGATTGCTTCAACCGCAATGCGGCTCGCGTCGCACACGGTTTGCGATTGAACAAGCCGACCTTTCACATCAGCTCCACGTATCCACGCATCTCCCACAGATCGGGGCGCGGCTTCCGGAAAATCGTCGTGAACCAGCATACGGCGCGTTGGCGGCGGCTTTGGCTGGAGCCGAATCAGGCGCCGGTTTGGTATCCGCGGCGGCTTCTTCAGCGGCTTTCTTCGCCGCCAGTTCCGCGGCCGCTTTCGCCGCCCGTTCGGATTCAACCAATTCCGATTCCGCCAATTTCGTGCGGGCCGTTTCGATGGCCGTTCGTGCCGCGACAATCCGCTGTTCGGCTTGTTTCACGTAAGCTTCCACCATACGGTCGTAAGCCCGGATGATGAGCTTCGGGCGGCAACTGCACCGATTCGATCTTCACTTCGCCGGTCAGGAACGCGGGAATCGCCGGCTCGATCGTGCGGTCCTTGTCGGGATTTCGATCGTCGCCACGAATGTGCAGATACGTGACTTCGGCCAGATTGCAATCGAAGGCTCGCGGAATGCCGTTCTTCTCGAAATCCAGTTCGCCGGGCACGGCTTCGGTGCGAATCTGATACGGCTCAAAAATCGCTCGCAGCCGATAATACTCTTCCTGCGAAAACGGATCGTATTTGTGGTCGTGGCATTTGGCACAATTCAGCGTCAGCCCCAGCATCGCCTTGCCCGTGTGTTCGATCGCGCCGTCCAGCCACGTGGTGCGATTGAATTTGAAGTATTGCCGGGCGAGAAAGCCGGTCGCTCGCAAGCGGTCCAAGTCGTTCGGGTACAGTTCGTCGGCGGCCAGCATCTCGCGCAGCATCTGGTCGTAGCCCGTGTCGGCATTCAGCGATTCGATGATCCAATCGCGCCAGTGCCAGATGTGCTTCTGCGAATTGCGAACCTCGGCGCCCAAGCCCCACCAGTCGCTATACCGCCAGATGTCCATCCAGTGGCGTCCCCAACGCTCGCCGTATTGCGGGCTGTCGAGCAGTCGCGTGACGACGCGTTGGTAAGCCATCTCCGGAATCGTCCGCCAGGTCGGAAACTTCCGAGGGCGTCGGTGGCAAGCCGGTTAAGTCCAGCGTTACGCGGCGCGCTTATCTCGGCGATCGGCCGATGGCGCGACGCGGACTGCTGTTCGTGCGGCGGCGACAAAAGCATCGATCGGATTTCGTACCCAATCGGCGTTCGCCACATTTGGCGGGGCAGGGCACTGGGACGCGAAACGCCCAGTGATCGCGGGGATCTTGCTCGGGCTGTTCATCGGTTGGCGCGCCGGCTCCTTGTTCGATCAAGTGCGGAAATCAACTGGATCTGTTCGGTCGTGAGCGGTTCGCCCTTCCGGGCGGCATCCGCTCGAATTCGTCGGTCGCCGCGATGCGAGTCAACAGCAAACTCGCGCTGGAGTCGCTGGGCGCGATGGCCGCGCCGCTGTCGCCACCGGCGATGATCGCCGCCGCCGTGTCAACTCGCAGCCCGGCCTCCTGCTTCAACGCCCCGTGGCACGCATAGCAGCGGCTTTCCAAGATCGGCTTGACTTGCCGCACATAGTCAATCGACTCGCTCGATCCGTCGGCCAACAGCGGCGAGCGACCGGGCACGACCAATAGGACTCCGCAACAAGCCCACGCCAGCAGCCAGAAATGGCGACGCATAATCGTTCCTCAAACAGGGTTCGCGTACTTTCACGATCTTAATCAATCAAGCCGCGTTGATGTACGCCGAACTGGTTGGGAGCTCGATGGTCGTTCGGCTCGACGCGGGTCGTTTGCTTTGCGCCGTCCGACTAAAATCGTGCGATTGACTTCTTGAGCCAACACTTTGAGGTTCCCGATGACCAACAGCGCCGAGCAAACATCCATCGCCGAGGAAAAGCGCGCGACGCTGCCGCCCAGTCCCGCTCGACACGCGAGCTCGGACAGCACGAATCTGTCGCGCGGCACCACGGCGAATCCGGGCGCCGGAATCGACTACAAGTACTTTCTCGACTGCGTGCATTGCGGGCTCTGCACGGCGGCCTGTCCCACGTATGTCGAATTAGGGAACGAGAACGACAGCCCCCGCGGCCGCATTTATTTGATGCGAGCGGTGACCGACGGGCGGTTGGAATTAAACCGCGACGTGCGGCGGCATCTCGAATTGTGTTTGGATTGCCGAGCGTGCGAGACGGCTTGTCCGTCGGGCGTGCAATACGGCAAGCTGATCGAACCGTTTCGCGTGGCGATGGAGCGGTCGCCGAACGGCGGGTCGAGCAACGCGAAGTCCAGCGATTGGTTTCACCGGTACATTCTTTTCGGATTGTTTCCATATCCCGATCGACTGCGAAAGGCGCTCGTGCCAGCTCGCGTGGCTCAGGCGTTGCGTTTGGACCGGCTGATTGTTGGCAGCGGATTATGGCGATTGTTGCCGCCGCGGCTGGGACGGTTGCTGACGATGCTGCCGAAGCTGGAGAAGCCACTGCCTCCGCTGCCCGATTTTTTGCCGGCCAAGGGAACTCGGCGAGCCCGCGTGGCGTTGTTCACCGGCTGCGTTTCCGACGTGATGTTTCGCCAGACGAATTGGGCGACGGCTCGCGTTCTGCAAGAGAACGGCTGCGACGTGATTGTGCCGTCGGGCCAGAATTGCTGTGGCGCGATCCACTTGCACGCCGGCAACGACGAACCGGCTCGCGGGCTGGCCGACCGCAACGTGACGGCCTTCGATCTCGAAGAGTTGGATGCCGTGATTGTGAACGTCGCGGGTTGCGGAGCGATGTTGAAGGACTACGGCCATCATTGGCAGGACGGTCGCCGTTCGTCGCGGCGTCGATTCGCGGAGAAGGTGAAGGACATTTGCGAGTTTCTCGATGAGCTGGGGCTGGTTCCGCCCGAGGGAAAGCTGAAGCTGACGGCGACCTATCATGACGCTTGCCATCTGGCCCATGCCCAGAAGGTTCGCGAGCAGCCGCGAAATCTGCTGCGTCAAATACCGGGCTTGAAGCTGGTCGATCTACCGGAATCGGAACTCTGCTGCGGCGCGGCTGGCACGTACAACTTGACCGAGCCGGAAATGGCCGGTCGCTTGAGTCGCCGCAAGATGAACAACATCTTGTCGACCGGCGCGAACGTGGTGGTGACCGCCAATGCCGGTTGCCTCATGCAGATCGCTTGCGAAGCACGGATGCAGGGCCAAGTGCTGAAGATCGTGCATCCGATCGAACTGCTGGATCTGAGTTATCGCCGCGAGTCGCTGGCCTAATCCTGTAAGGAGACGAGCCGACCATTCACCGTCGCGCCGGCTCGCCGGGCCGCTCGCCGCGACTGGCGCTGGGCGACCAAAGCGGGACTGGTTCGCCAAGCGTAGAAGCCCGCGACGGACAGCATCGTCGCCGCCACGGTAGCGAACATCAGCGGATACGACGGCAGTTCCAATCGCCGCGAAGTGACGATCATCGTGCCGACCAACGGCTGGCCGAAACAATTGCCGACGTCGAACAGGGCCAGCGTCAGCGTCGTGGCGACGCCTCGATAGCGAACCGGAAACCGTGCCCTCCGGCCGCGACAACGGCCGGAAACAGAAACGCGTGAGCCACTCTGGCAGCAACGCTGGAAAGACCAACTGCCATTCGCTTTGCACCGGCATATAAGCCAACATGCTGGCCGCCAAACTTCCCAGCCCCATGAGAATCACGGGCCGGAACCCCATCTGCTCGGTGATGCGACGCGTGCGGATTCTCACCAAAAGCCGTCGCCGCATAAATCAAAAGAACGTGCGAATGCGCGGGATATCCAGGTCATCGACGTAAGACTTCAAAAACACGTGGGGCAAGCCTACGCCCAACCCCATCGCCGCCGCCACCAACAACACGACGCCCGGATGATAGCGACGCACAACCGCCAACAGCGGCGGACGGCGCCGGCGTTCGCGCCGCGTTTGTCCTCGCGTGGCGGCGGCCGCACACACGAACGAGACGCAACCCATCACGGCCGCGGCCACGAACATGCGGTTGATCTCGCCGCGAGTGATCGTTTCCGAGCTGAAGAACAAGTCGCCAATCGCCGGCCCGATCGCCAAACCCACGAAACCGGAGGTGCCGAGCGTTCCCACCATTTCCGCCACGCGTTGCGGCGGCACTTTCAGCGAGATGTAAGTTAGCGACGCCCCGAAACAACCCGCGACGCTAGTTGCGAACAACGCTCGCGCGAGATAGATCGACGGGCCATCGACCGAGCCGATCAGCAGATGCCAACATGTGCTGGCGATGAACAGCAACAAGCAGATCAGCCACACCGTTCGCGGCCCGTAGTGATCGATCCCGACGCCTTGCACCACGCGCATCAAGATCGCGCCGATCATGCCGATGCCGACAATCAACCCCAAATCCTGCTCGGTCCCGCCCAGATATCCAATCACGAAATCGGCATAGCGAAACAAAATGCTGACGGCGATCATCAACGCCGTATTGGCCAAATAGCAGAACCAGAAGGCCGAGCCATAGGGATTGGCAACTTCGCCGCAATTCATTCGCCGTTCAAACCGCCGGGCGGATATCGGCGCGTCGCCCGGCGGCATGTCGCCGTCTGACGGATCGCGGGGCGGCCCTGGGGCATTCATGGACAATTCTCGGCGGAAATCGTAGGCGGGATGGGTGGGGCGGGAGGCAAAGGCGGCTCGCTTAGTATAAAGGCGACCCACAACAGAGCCAGTGCGACGCCGCAAGGTTCGCCGCGTCGCCTCCGCACTTTTTTCGCCCGCCGGGTTCGATCACAATGGCGAGCCGAACCGATGAGCTCGCTGACCTTGGATTATGTGGAATGGAAATGAAACCAATCAAAATGTGGATGCGAATAGTCGCTTTTGTCGGCTGCGTACTGTGGACCGGATCAGCTCGCAGTGAACTGATTCGCTTCGAGATCGTCGAGCGGCATCCGTTCGCCGACGGTCAGACGTTCGGTGACGTGGGCGAATACGAAGTGTTGGAAGGCCGCGTACATTATCGCCTGGACGTGAATCATCCCGCCAACGCCGAAGTCGTCGATCTCAAACGGGCCAATCGCGACGCGACGGGACATGTCACGTTCACGGCCGATCTGTGTCTGCTGGCGCCTCGCGATTTGACGAAGGCCAGCGGCGCGGCGTTGTACGACGTGAACAATCGCGGCAACAAGTTGGCGTTACGGTTCTTCAACGATTCGCCCGGTGGCAACAATCCCCGCGAGGGCGGCAACGGATTCCTGCTGCGCAACGGCTTCGTCGTGGTTTGGAGCGGTTGGGACGGCGAACTGTTGCCCGGCGATCATCGGCTGCAAATGCGAGCGCCGGTGGCGTCCGACGACGGTCGCCCGATCACGGGCCGAGTCCGCTACGAAGTCGCGCCGCTGAAGAAGGCGACGCGAATGAACATCAACCGCGATCAACACGGCGCCTACCGACCGACCGAAGCCGGGCTGGCCGGCGCGACGTTGACTTGGCGATTGCGGGAAAGCGACTCGCGCGTGTCCATTCCTCGCGATCAGTTTCGCGTGCATGTGACTGAAATCGGCTCGCGCGAATCGGGCCAATTGCCGCTGATTGAATTGGAAGTGCCCGCCGGATTTCGCCCCGGTTATTTGTACGAGTTGATCTATGAGGCGCAGGATCCGTTGGTTCATGGCGTGTGCTTCACGGCCGTGCGGGATTTGATCGCAGCGCTAAAGCACGGCGAAGGCCGCGACAATCCGCTGCTGGCTGACGGCAAGCCGGTTGTGAGACGAGCTCACGGTTTTGGCGTCTCGCAAAGCGGGCGGTTTCTGCGCGAGATGGTGTACAGCGGATTCAACGCCGATGAACAAGGGCGAATTGTTTTCGACGGCCTGATGCCACATGTAGCTGGCGGCGGACTCGGTTCTTTCAATCATCGCTTCGCTCAGCCGACTGCGTTCTGCACTCAGCACGAACACCACGATTGTTGGGCCGACCGTTTCCCGTTCGCCTATGAGACACAGACCGATTCGCTCTCCGGGCGAACCGCTGGGCTGCTGCAACGTGCCGTCGCCAGCAAATCGGCGCCGCGAGTGATGCATACACAGTCCAGCACCGAGTATTGGACCCGCGGCGGTTCGCTAGTGCATACCGACACGCGCGGCGAACAAGACGCCAAGCTGCCGGAGAACGTGCGAGTCTACGCGTTCGGCGGCACTCAGCATGGTCCGGCCAGCTTTCCGCCCAGCGAAGGCATCGGCCAGACGCTCGCGAATCCGGGCGACTATCGACCGCTGCTACGAGGTTTGCTCATCGCGCTGGATCGTTGGGCGGCCGACGATGTCGCGCCGCCCGCCAGCGTCTATCCGCGTATCGACGAAGGTACGTTGGTTGACTTCTCACAAACATCGACCGAGTTCCCATTAATTCCCGGTGTGAGATATCCATTAGTCATCCACCAGCCCATGTTGTTAGATCTCGGTTCGCGTTGGGCCAGCGAAAGTATCATTGATGTGTTGCCGCCGCGGATTGTGAATCGGTATCCAGCATTGGTTCCACGATATGGCGCCGACGGGAATGAGCTCGGATGTTTGTTGCCGCCGGAAGTCGCCGTGCCGATCGCCAGCTACACGGGCTGGAGCCTTCGCAACAAAGAGACCGGCCCGGAAAATGAATTGGTTGGTTTGAATGGCTCGTATATTCCGCTGCCCACCACGGAAGCGGAACGAACCGAAACCGCCGATCCGCGGCCTTCGTTAGAAAAGTCCTACGGCGATGCGGATATGTATCGCCGAAGGATTCGCGAATACTGTGAGAAATTGGCCAGCGGCGGATATATCGTCGAGGAGGATATAATTCCGATCGTGGAGCTACATACGCAACGTGCGGCCGACGCGATGCGGAAGGAACGGTGATTCGCCGAAGCGAGCTCGCCTAAGCGGCCGGTTTCTCATACCGTTTGTCGGCCGGGATCGCTTGCAGGAGCATGTCCAGCAACTGCTCGCTTCCCAAGCTGTTCGCCTGGGCCGCGTAATTGCCGGCGATGCGGTGCCGCAGTGCTGGCTTCACGATCGCCTTCACATCGTCCACCGTGGCATGAAAGCGTCCGTGTAGGATCGCTCGCGCCTTGGCGCACGTGACCAGCGTCAATACGCCGCGCGGACCAGCGCCCCAACTGATCCACTTGTTCACGAACTCCGGCGCCTCGGGCGTGTTGGGCCGAGTCGCTCGGACCAATGCCCACGCGTAGCCCAGCACTTGATCGCTGACCGGCACCCGATTCACCAGCTTCTGCAGCGAGATGATTTCTTCGCCCGACATGCACGGTTGGATTTCACCCAATTCCCCGGCGGTGACGCGACGAGCGACTTCCCACTCCTCGGCGCCCGTGGGATAGTCAACTTTGATGTACAGCAGGAAGCGGTCAAGCTGGGCTTCGGGAACGGATACGTTCCTTCTTGCTCCAGCGGGTTTTGCGTGGCCAATACAAAGAACGGAGCCGGCAGTTTGTGCATCTGGCCGCCGGCTCACTTGGCGTTCTTGCATCGTTTCCGAGCATCGCGGCCTGTGTCTTGGGCGGCGTGCGGTTAGTTTCGTCGGCCAACAGAAGATTGGCGAAAATCGGACCGGGCAAGAACCGATAGGCTCGTTGCCGAGTCTCCAGATCCTCTTGAATCACTTCGGCGCCCGTCACGTCGCTGGGCATCAAGTCGGGCGTGAACTGGATTCGCTTGAACGACAGGTGCAACGCCTGCCCCAGCGAGCTAATCAACAGCGTCTTGGCCAAGCCCGGCACGCCTTCGAGCAGCGCGTGGCCGCGAGCGAACATGGCCACCAGCACCTGCTCGATCACATCGTCCTGGCCGACGATCACCTTGGACAATTCCTGTCGCAAGCGGCTGTATTCTTCCTGGCAGCGTTTCACGGCAGCCACATCGTCGGGATTCATTTCGCTCATGGTTGGTCTCGGTCAGGCGGGAAGTGAATGGGAGCGGCGGCGGGAATCTCACGGCCAAGCGACCGCGAAAACACTTGCCGTCCGTATTCGGGCGGGTCAAATTCAGTTGTCGGAGTGAGCCATCGTAGCTGGTCGCCCCGCGCGATTCAAACGGCCTTCGACCGGCGTCGGACATAAGCCAGCGGCTGGTCGCTTCGCGGGTTCTTGGTATTCTGGCCCGTTTTGATTTCCGGCCGAAAGTCGCCCGCCCCGTGGCGACTTGCCTGCTGGACGCCGACGTTGCCTTCAACCGACCGAGCCGCAAGTGAACGGACCCGATTTCGACAAGCACGATTTGATCCCCGTCATCGCTCAAGACGCCGAGTCCGGCGACGTGCTGATGCTGGCCTATATGAACCGCGAAGCTTACGACGAAACTCGCCGCACGGGCCGCGTCGTGTATTACAGCCGCAGCCGCCAGAAGCTGTGGCGAAAGGGCGAAGAGAGCGGCAACGTGCAGGAGCTGAAGGAACTTTACTTCGACTGCGACGCCGACACGCTGCTGGCCAAGGTGCATCAGATCGGCGGCGCGGCTTGCCACGAAGGTTACCGCAGTTGCTTCTTCCGCCGGCTGACTGAAGACGGCCAAGTCGAGAAGTGATCGGCGAGCGAGTATTCGATCCGGCCGAGGTTTACAAGAAACATTAAGCGACCCGCGCCGAGCCGAGTCGCTCGACCGCCGCGTCGCTTCCGATCAACGTTCCCGAACATCCACCGAAAATATGGCTGACAACATTCTGAAACTTGGCATTCCGGCGGGCAGCTTGCAGGAGGCAACGGCCGAGCTGTTTCGCAAGGCTGGTTATCGCATCACGTTTTCGTCGCGGTCGTATTATCCGACGATCGACGACGACGAGATCAGAATGCCTGTTGATCCGTGCCCAAGAGATGGCTCGGTATGTCGAGCAAGGCATTTTGGACGCCGGAATCACCGGGCACGATTGGGTGCTGAGACGCAAGCCGATGTGGTGGAAGTTTGCGAGCTGATTTTCTCGAAGGTCAGCCGCCGGCCGGTTCGCTGGGTGCTGTGCGTTCCCGAAGATTCGCCGGTGCAATGGTCAAGGATTTGCAGGGCAAGCGGATCGCAACCGAGGCCGTCGGTTTGACGAAGGCTTTTCTCGCTCGGCATGAGGTCGAGGCGACGGTTGAGTTTCTGAGCGCGCGACCGAGGTCAAGCCGCCGAAGCTGGCGGATGCGATCGTCGAGGTGACCGAGACAGGCAGCTCGCTTCGTGCGAACAACCTGCGAATCGTGGACGAAGTGCTACAAAGTACGACGCGGTTTATCGCCAATAAAGGCGTTCGCGGACCCTTGGAAGAAATCGAAGCTGGACAACATCTCATTGATGTTACAGTCTTGCTTGGCGGCCGAAGGCAAAGTCGGCTTGATGATGAACGTCGAACGCACTCGACTGGACGAGATTTTGAGCCTGCTGCCGGCTCTGCAAACGCCGACCGTGGCCGCGTTATCCGACGCCAATTGGGTGGACGTGAACACGATCGTCGAAGAACGCTTCGTTCGCTCGATCGTGCCGCGTCTGAAGGAAGCCGGAGCTCGCGGCATCGTCGAGTATCCGATCAACAAGATCATTGACTGATTCAACGCGATCGATTCAACAAGATCATTGACGAAGGAGTGACCGATGAAACGCCGAGCCGTGTTTTTGTGTTTGTTTACGCTGGCCGTCGCCGGAGTGGTGCGTTCGCATTTCAAGGAAGCCGCGCCGGGCGTGGATATGACGACCGCGGGGCAAGCGTATCTGAAGACGCTGACCGACGAACAGCGCAAGACATCGCTGCTGGATTACGACACGCCAAAACGCGTCGATTGGCACTTCATCCCCAAGGATGAACGCAAGGGCTTGCAAGTGAAGTTCATGAACGACGAACAGCGCAAGGCGGCCATGCAGTTGCTCAAGTCGTCGTTGAGCGAAGTCGGCTATGGCAAGGCCCGCAAGATCATGCAGCTTGAAGCGTTGCTGCGGGAGTTGGAGAAGGGGCGCACGGGCGGCCCGATTCGCGATCCCGAACGCTATTACTTCACGCTGTTCGGCGAACCCAAGGAAGACGGTCGCTGGGGCTTGAGCATCGAAGGCCACCACCTTTCGCTGAATTTCGTGGTCGACGGCGGCAAAGTCGCCAGCTCGACGCCGACGTTCTTCGCGGCGAATCCAGCGTTGGTGATGAGCGACGTCGAGGGGTCCGACATTGAAAAAGGCACCCGCGTCTTGGCGCTCGAAGAGACACTGGCGTTCGAGTTGGTGCAGTCGCTCGACGACGAACAGAAAAAGCAAGCGATCATCGCCGACAAGGCACCGGCCGAAATTCGCGAGGCTGGCAGCCCGCAACCGCCGGCCGACGAAAACGTCGGTATTCGCTACGGCGATTTAAACGACCAGCAGAAGGAGCTGATGCGTCGTTTGGTCAGCGAATATGCACGGAATTTGCCGCGTCCGATTTACGACGAACGCATTGATGCGATCAAGGAGGCTGGCCCCGACGACGTGCGTTTCGCTTGGGCCGGCGCGACGAAGCCAGGCGTGGGCCACTACTACCGCATTCAAGGCTCGACGTTTCTGATCGAGTTCGTTAACACCCAGCCCGACGCCGCTGGCAATCCAGCGAATCACATCCACTGCGTGTGGCGCGACATGCACGGCGATTTCGCCATCCCGGCCAAGAGTTAGGCCGCGAGCTCGGAAGCGAGTTTTTGCGAGACTCTTACGAGAGCTTGGCGCCGCGCATCGTTCTTACGCGGCGTTGAGCTTATCGAAGTGCAAAGAGAAAGCGGGGACAAGGCCCCGCACTCCAAATTTGGAGTGCGGCGATTCATCCCCGCTTTCCTTCTGGCGGACAACTCGACGACTGGCACGCTGGGCACCAGTAAGTCGAACGGCCCAAATCGCCTTGCCGACGCATTTGGATCGCGGTACCGCACTCATAGCACTCTTCGCCCGCGCGGCCGTAAACCCATACGCGCGCCTTGCCGTGCCCGAAACGAGTCTGGCGCGGACCGCCTCGTAGATTGCGATGCATCAACCAGCGAGCTCGCCGCAGCAGCGACAACACCTGCTCGTCGCTCATCTGTTCGACCGGCCGAAACGGGTCGAGCCGTTCCAGAAACAGAATCTCGGATTTGTATTCGTTGCCGATTCCACACGCCAGCGTCTGATCCATCACCGCTTCGCCAATCGGCAGTTCGCCGTGAAATCGGTAGCGAGCCAACGCGGCTTCCTCGTCAAAATCGGGCGACAGCAGATCGGGGCCCAGATTGCGGAGATACGACTGCTGGCGTAATCCCATCGGCGACAGCGTCTCCAGCGACTTGGGCGAGAAACATACGATCGTCCATTCGGCCAGTTCGAAAACCAAAGCCGCTCGGCGTACGGGTTTCAGCCACGGTTGGCCCGGATGATAGACATGCCATGATCCGGTCATGCCCAGATGGGAATGAATCGCTCGGCCGTCATCCAAATGAATCAGCAAGTGTTTACCGCGAGCTTCCACCTCGGTCACGACGCGTCCGACAAACGAATCGGCATCGATACGAAACCAATCGCGGCCCCGCCGAGCGGCTTGAATCGTTTGCTCGCGCATGATCGGCCGCAACGTGCGAGCGATACGAAATAATGTGTCGCCTTCGGGCATGAGTTTCGTCCGTGAGTTCGTGAAGCAATCCGTTAACGCAATTCGTCTGGGGGCTTCGCTCGACCCCAGGCACACACTCTTCCCCGAGGCACACACTTTGAGTCCAGGCACTCGGCTCTAAATCGCAGTCGTCACAAAGCTCTAGCGATCGTCGCATGCCGGGCGTCGTCGCAATTCGATCGGGCCTTGGCAGCAGTCGCAGGCTTCAATTCAAACATGGCGATTGCACAGATATCGCACTAGTAGTCCAATCTGAAACGACCTTCGTCCGTCAGCTCGAACACGCGAATAATCTGCACGGCCGGCACGCTCATAGCGACGCACGAGCAACTCGGACCTCCGCATCTTTTTCAGCCGATCGTCGCGACGGAAGGCCGTCATGCAACATCTTCGACAATCGGAATCAATTGATTCGTCGTCGGTCTGGAGAGCCAGCGTGTTCTGCCGAGCTTCGTCGACAGTCTTCACACCATGCAGCTTTTGGTAAGCGCTTCGGCCAAGTACACCACGCGGCCGGTGAGGGCGCGCTGAGTTGCGGTCGGAGGCTTGTCATGCGCGCGCTGGCGAAGTTGATGATGCGAGGACGGCGGTGGTAAGAAATGCTGCGAGAAGCGTGCGAATGAGGTGGCGTGGGGGGGGCGAGTACGAGTACGAGTACGAGTACGAGTTGGCGCGTTGTTTCGCATGCGTTTCCTTATTGTCCGAGTGTGGAAGGGATGCGAGGCTGACGGAGCGCCCACTATTCGGTCGCTTGGCCGACGATGACCAAGTCGATTGGCATCGCGGACTGCTTGCCTTCGACGGCCGCCTTGCCGGTCAACCGTACGATCCACCATTCCTTTTCCTCGTCTTCGCGAATCGCCGGCGTGTCGCCCGCTTCTTCCGGCACGCGTTGCATCGACAGCAAACCGGGATGCGACGTCTGCACGGCGGCCGCGCTCTTCTCGGCCAAAGGCTTGTAAGCCAGCGGTTCCGCGGACTTGTCCGCTTCGGCCTTTACGACCAGCAAAAAGTCTCGCGTGATTGACGTTCCGACATGAGCTCCGTCGACCGGCTGCTGGGCGTAACGCAACGTGTAGACACCTTCCTCAATCTCCTGATCGCGAAAATCACTGCTTTTGCGATCGAACCGCACGACCCCAATCAATTGGCCCGGCTGAAACGGATAGATCAAATCCGCGCCCGCTTCCAACGATTTCAGCGGCCATTGCTTGGTGAGCCAAATGTCGCACAGCGTCCGCGACGAACCGCGAATAACTCGCACGCCGGACTCAGCCAGTTGGCCGGCGATTTCGGGCGACAACGCATCGGCCGGAGCGGCTTCGTCCAGCTTTTCCACGCGATGGTCGATGGCCAAGGCCGTTTGAGCCGACAAAACCAGGGTGAACAAAGTTGCGAACGAACGAAAACGCATGGCGAGCAAACTCCTCTGGTGAGCACGAAATGGCGGGAGGCGATGTGGCTGCGTGAAAGCTCCGCCGAGCACAGCCGGGTTGGAATGTCCAAGTATAGTTCGCTGGCCCAAAGTGGACAAATCTCGGTGCGTAGCGTTGGCACATCACTTGCCATTGTTCTCCCACAGCCAAAACCGCTGACGAAATGGCAGTCGCCCGATATCGCCGCAACCTCGAATCGGCACCAATCACGATGGCTGAACGACATTCGTTCTTTGTACCGACCCGACATCCCTGTGCGCCGGATTGGCAGCCACCGGTGGACGTGTATCGCTGTCCGCGCGGTTGGCTCGTGAAAGTGGATTTAGCCGGGGTGCGACGCGACGAAATCCGAGTTTCCTGTCGGCAGCGTCAGTTGGTCATCACCGGCGAACGCCGCGATTGTCGCGTCATCGACGGACAACAGGCTTACTCGATGGAGATTTGCTACTCGCAGTTTGAACGACGCATTGAATTGCCCATCGAGATCGAGCAACTGGACATCCAAGTCGATTATCGCGACGGCATGCTGTTAATCTCGCTCTCCCAGGAGGGAAGTTCATGAACAACGACAACTTTCCCTACACCGACCCCGAACTGTTCGTCGATTCGGCGGATCGAGCCGCGATCGCTTCCACGCAGCCGAACGATGGCGAATCGCAACCAGAATCCGCGGCGGATCAAGGCACC
>JAWKTM010000105.1:0-15719 GCA_041399085.1 Pirellulaceae bacterium | reverse complement strand
GATCAAGCAGGGGCACGCCGGGATAGTCAAGCTCTTGATCGAAGCGGGAGCTGACGTGAATCACTTGGATACCAACGGCAAAACGCCTCTCGGCTTGGGCTACTATCAAGGCGACATCGCCGACATGCTCCGGGCAGCCGGTGCCAGAGACCCACGTTAAATGGGTGTGACAGTACTTCCGTTTCGGAATCACAGGTGGCTTAGGTTGCTTCCAACCTGGGCCAGTAGAAGTAGGTCATGCTCCGCATGACTTTGTGCGTATCGTGTTCACTACCAGACGTTAATCCTCGCGTCACGGGTTCTTCTGTTGTTGTCACCGTTTGCGGCATGCATAGCATGCCCTACGAGAACTTCGGCTGCTATTCGTGACCGTCGGGCGACCAGGTTCCAACCCAATCGCCGAGGTTTGAACCTGGTCGTTGAGGTTTCCAACCTCGAGCGCGCGGTTCAAAACCTCGCGCGCGAGGTACAAACCCTCGACCGAGAGGTAGAAAACCTCGACGTCGGGGCTTAAAACCTCGGCCTTGAGGTTCAAAACCTCTCCGTTCAGGTTGAAACCTCGTCGTCGAGGTGGAAAACGTCGACCGCGCGAGGTTGGAACCTATCGCGCGTGGTTTAAACCTCGCGCGCCAGGTTTTTAACCTCAACGCCGAGGTTCGGAACCTTGGGCGCGAAGGTAAAAACCTCATGGCTGGGGTTGGAAACGTCGCGGGCGAGGTACGAAAGCTCTCGCGCGCGGTCAAAAACCTCGTCGCCGCGGTCAAAAACCTGTCGGCCGAGGTTCCAAACCTGTCGGCCGAGGTTTTCAACCTGTCCAGCCGGGTCGAACGCATCGGTTCAGCCGGTCGCCCCGCTGCGAATCGCGGCATCGGCGCAAAAAGTAAGGCGGAGCCCGTCGCCCCGCCTTAGCTGGTTGTCATGGTTGTCGCCCGAAAGCGGCTAGACGTCGGCCGGCGCGCCGCTGCCGCCAGGCGAACGCCGAGCGAAACGCTGCTTCAAATCGTTCACCAACGAATCCAGACCGAACTCGGCCGGAGCCGATTTGGCGAGCTGATAAACCATCCGAGCATCGTTATAAGCCTCGCCGCCCGCGGCATGAACCGTGTCGTTGACCAGCTCGTTCAACTGGTTCAACGCGATCTGAATCGGCAGCAGGGCATTGAACAAGTTCAAGTCCCGCTCCATCGCCTCGATGTCGAACGCTCGAGGCAGAAAGTCGGGCGTCTGCTTGGCTCCTTCCAAAGCCCGCAGCACAAAGCCCCGGCTGCGATCGCCCAGCGCCGGCAGCTCCAGCTTGGCGTCGGCATCCAAGTCGATCAAAAACGGCAGCTTCGTGCGAATCGTCTGAATTGCCGTCAGCACTTCCTGGCGATCGGCATCCGCCAACGTGGCGTCGATCAAGTTCCCGGCCATCGTATGACCTCCGAAACAGAGCACCATCTCGCCTCACTCAGACGCCCCGAGCGAACCACGGCGGGATGGCCGAAGATTCTATTCAAACGGCCCTCGCGAGGGAAGTCACCGGGTGAACTTTTATGTTTCGCATCTCACAAACGTTTTCGCCGCTCACGCGAATAGTCGATGACACGTGTTCCCGCAGCTCCACCAAAACTTGTCCCGGCCCACGAACCTGCCACAACGAGAGCCCGAGGCTCCTGCCGAGCCGCCTTAACGAGAGACCGAAGCTCCTGCCGAGCCGCCTTAATGGGAGACCGAGGCTCCTGCCGAGTCGCACTAGCGAGAGACCGAGGCTCCTGCCGAGTTAAACTTCCACGAACGAACGCAGCCCCAGATAGCTGTAGTCGGCCAGATGCGTCTGCGAGCCGTCGTCATCCACGATCGCGGCGATGCGGCTCAGCGCGTCGGGCATCGAATCGGCCGTCCGGGTACGTGAGCGATGTGTCGGCCGAATGGCATTGGCCGCTCCGCTGGCATAGCCGTACTGCACCTTGGGCGTGGTCGACGTGTTCACGCTGCCACCATGAGTCCAATAGGCAGAGTGTGCTTATTCATTCAAAGAGCCCATTGTGACTTAAGCGAGTGAGAGCCATTCCCGAAATGACGTTCCGGTATAGCACGGTCACTTGCACAGTTTCGTTACATACCAAAATGGCAACAACAGTCCAGTGCATAACAACTAAGACGGCGGCAGCTGCTCCAAACACGAGAGAACCACAGCAGATCGATCGGATAGGGATGTTTGATTGAAGCTTCCGTCCAATATCCCCGCCAATGCCATCGACATAACAGCAGCAAGTATGCAGAACGAAGAACCGCGACTAATGCAATGAACAATACGTGCCGACTCGGGGTTAAGCCGCCAGTGGTGTATAAAATAGCCCCGCCGTCACGAGTAAGGGGGCGCAAAAAAGGGAGACGCCTCCAGAAATCGGAGGCGTCCAGTTTCATCGAAAAATGTCAGCAGCACAGCAATTCCTACAATACCCGCCCATGCGTGGTAACAGTAAACAACTGGCTAAGCAAGTGTTTGCGATACATCTGTTAAACCCTCAATATCCAGATGGCGCACCAATGCATGCTGTTCGGACTGATCTATTCGCGAACAAAAGTGCTGAAACAAAATTCTTGGGAACCTGCCCATTGGAATGAGCCGTTTGCAAAGGACCATCACGGAATAGCGAGACAAAGGTAGCATGACAACTGATATATGAATCGTTCGACTTGACCAAGTGAAGTAGGTCATGCTCCGCGTGACTTTTTTGCGTATCGTGTTCGCTGCCAGACGTTAAATCTCGCGTCATGGGTTCTTCTGTTGTTGTTACCGTTTGCGGCATGCATAGCATGCCCTACGGGAACTGATAGTCGGCGGTAATTTGACCGAAGTCATTGTACGAGAACTGGACCTCGTCGATCCCAGAAACGCTCCCCACGGTCTCGCTGTTGTAGCTGGTGTGCTTCGCCAGACTTCAGCGAAACAGACACATCAAATTGGCAACTCGACACTGCTATCGGTCTAAATCGCTTCTCTTGGAAAACTGTTCACAATTGTAGCGATTCTCTCAGCGAACGCGTCGTTTGGTATGGAGCCAAGGAGCAACTTTAACTGGGACGCTGTACCTTCCGACGTCACTCCAAGTTTCTCTATCGCAAAGACGAGATGACCGATTACTTGAATGCGTGAATCACGAGAAAGAGTTTCCATCGAGCGAAGGACCATCTGTCGTGATTCGCCTCTACAGGCATCATGAACTGGAATCGCCGATGCGACTGCTGCCATGGAAACAATTGCGTGGCCAAGAAATAATTCTTCCTCGAATTCAGTGGGGAACTTATAGTATTCACGATCGCCTCTCGTGTCGTTACATATCTCATCGATAACCTCAGCGAAGTGGCTTAGCGCATCCAGCGCTTCGCTGCAGAAACCTCCAGCAAAAGTGGCGGCCCATAGCCGTCTTCTAGGATCATTACCCCGAAGGGCTTCAATTAGTTCGTGTGTTGTACGCAATGTATGGTCCTTGCGTGCTGAGTGACCTAGTTTCGGTAACGTAGCCGGACGTGCCGACCAGTCTGACTCGAATTGTATACTGGGTGTGAGCAACTTCCACGAACGACAGTAAATCGACCTGATGACTGCTGGGTATTTAGTCGCCATTTCGCAATCGCTCTGATGTCGACTCTATCACAGATACCTGATTCACTTAGCGGTGTGCTCACAGACTGCTTCAAATGGAAGAAGCTATCGAGGCTTCCCCTTGATGTAAGGACTGACGTTGGCCGGATGGACTCGCCGATGTAGCGGCGTTTGTATCGGCCGCATCCTAATCGCATAAATATTCGTAGAATCGCCTGTATCGGGTTAAGAATTGCCGCGGGATTGGAAGCATCTTAGGCAAACGAACATACACCTGACGATAGGCTACGGAAGCGGCGAATAATAGAGCCAATCCGATTATCATTGCATCCTGACCGCGATACATCGCGAAAAAGAACGTCGCACTATATGTCGCAGCAGCATAGACAACCGGGACGAGCCGAATACCTCCCCATCCGGCGATCGACGAAACCTAATGGATATTAACGGGTGAAAAATGTAGCAACGGGGAAGCTAAGCATAAACTCGTCGGCCCGAATACCAAAAGTATGAGCCGCTGCCTTACCTGGCTCTTGGTTCATTAATCAACGCTGCCGCAAGCAGACCCATTGCGAAGCTGCTAATCACGGCCAAGGCCGTTACGGCGACACAACAAATGGCGAGGTCGCATCCAACTGCAAGCACGCATACTACTTTCCAGAACATTATTATTACCCAATCGCATGGAATGGCATCGGGTGTCTTTCACCGCCGCTTGTTTTTTCGACTGAAATTCTGGCCAACTTGACGGGCCGAGAGAAAATAGAAGGCAACAAACGTCTGTCGTCGAGGTACGTAACCGCTTTGGCCGAATGGTATTGGTCGCTCCGCTGGCATACAATCGTACTGCACCTTGGCGTGGTCGACGTATTCACGCTGCCACCATGACAATCATAAAGACGCACGTGTGGTAACACATGGTAGTTCGCCGCTGTGTTCGGTAAGTGATGACTTCGAAGGAATCTGTTTGGCAACATTACCACCATCCCAAACACAAGATGCCCGCAACGAATAACGACGCCAAGAGACAAGCAATGCATAATACCATGAAGTGTGAGGGCCACTGCCGCCAATATATGCAGGGTAGTGTCGCATCAATTTGAGGTAATCTGCGTGCCTCGCTCCCGAGTTCCTCGAATATGCAGCTGATTCATAATCGAGACAATGTTGTGTTCCATCTCCAACGCCTGAGAATACATATCTGATCCTGGAGTTGGACGGCCTAGCATATGGTGACATGCTCATGGCGATGATTCCAGCGTAGTAATTTGGGTCGACAACCATGAGGCATCCGATTCTATTCACAACTCGTCTTCCATTCTGCTCCACCGCAATTCGGACAAAACCCTGTTGAATAGTATCCAGCGACGCACAAATGTCGCTAAAATGGATGTGGTCGCGAGCTTTTCAATAGCTGCTTTGGTGAGATCCATAAACCTTTTGAACCACGAATCGATATCCGTGTGATTCCAGCGTCTGGCTGAGGCATATAAAAGCGGATGAAAACGGCCACACGGGACCTTCGGCAGGATGCCTCTTCCCGCAACCTGTTCAGAGTTTCAACCCGCACTAACTCGGTAACTAAATCTTCCGAGGAGCGCAAATGTCTCGTGAGACATTCACTATTGCGGTAGCGTGGTCTTCTAGATATTGGTCGCGATTGGCAATGCCTGACTTTGCTAATAGCCGTCTGTAGCCTTCTCCCGCTATTGCAGTCGCGTAAGCTTTGTGACTTCGCTCCCACGTGTGGTGTCCAACTCCATATACACCGAGTCGTTCCCGCAAACTGTCGTGGCCAGTCGGCACTTCCACAATTATCTTTAGCTCATTCTCAATTGTTGGCCAATGGCTCGTCTCGTTCAAAACTTCCAGAGCGGCACGTGTGCTGTACGTAAACTCAACGGACCCCCTAATCGCGATCGTCCGATACTTGTCGGGACGACGGAAGAAGTTGACTTTCGTATCGTGATGTTGCATCGGAACTCCAAGCCGAAATCATTCAGCTTTAAGCATCGCCAGCTCAAGCGTCTGGGATGGAAACTGCAAGAGATTGTTTCGCTTTCTTGCCCTAGACCAGCACTTTCGGACACCAACGGAGGTTCAAGTCCCAGATGCTGTCGCCGTTGTCGTCTTCGCGAAAATTCTTCCAGTTGCCGACCGGATCGAGCGCCCAGTCTTGGGCGAACGTCTTGTTCTGGATGGAATCCTTCAGCGAGGTCAAGTCTCCTCGATCCATCGTCTGCAACCGGTCGATCTGATCATAACCATACAGTTCGTCGAAGTTCTTTCCATATTGCTCGCTGGCCACCACGTTCTCGCGCCACAGGCGGTTGCCGTTGCGGTCATAGCCGTACTTGATCCGGTCCACATCGGTCGCCGTGTTGTAATTGTGCCAGCGGCAGTCTTTCACGCGGCCGAAGCGGTCGAGGCCACGGTAGATGTCGCCGGTGTCGGGATCATTGCCGGCGGCGAGGCCCCCGAGCGTGTACTTGATGTCGGGCTCGGTGTAGTCCACTTCCACGAACGTGCCGAGGCCGAGATAGGTGTAGTCGGCCAGGTGCGTTGACGAAGCATCGTCGTCGATGATCGACGCAATGCGACCGACGGCATCGGCGGCGGAGTTGGCCGAGTAGAGTCATGAACGAAAGAACGTTATCTCAAAATGACAAAAGTCGCTATATGTAGAGTTGAAGGTGCCACACGCAAAGCAGACGAACGCGTTAGTTTGGAGGCGACATTAAATGTGAAATTCATGCCATCGTGAAGAGCACGCTTTCAAGATGACAACAGCATCCAAAGTCAATCGCGAGCACCACCCACCATACCCAATCCCAACGAGAAACGGCATTCAAGTAGTCAGGTCGGGAATATCGTCGTATATACAGCGTACAGAGCAGTAACACACATGTTAGGGATGCGTAAATGCCAAATCCGAAAGCACGAGAAGAGGCCGTCCTGATGGGCATTCCTAGGGAGTAGCAAGAACGTATTACGAGAAGAGGTGATATAGCAGAGTCTTCAGTCGTGAAATCATCGCAGTTCAATCCCATGTACTATTCAACTGTGCCAGGCTGAACCATTGTGTAATGTCCTCCCATCGCTCCCGCACACCAGACCTTCCCATCTTTCCTCCAGAGTCCGGAATCGCACAAACCCCGAAGACACCACCTTGTCAGCACGCATTTCACCGTGCGATTACGATTAAAGCACCTGCGACAAGGGGATCGACAGATTCTGCGCCGCGTTCATGTTTCGGTAGTTCCATGTCAGGCCGTCCGGTACGTGAGCAATGTTCAGCAGACCGTATCCACTGAAACACGTTTAGCTGTCTAACACTATTGATGGGCCTTGGTCTTAAATCGTTATTTGCCCTGCCGTGAAGCCGCATTGCGTCTAAGTATTGTCGAGCGGTGTCTGTGACTCAAAAAACGATTTGGCTTCCGCGAATACAGGCTCGCGACTGGGGTGGTGTCCGGAGGAATGTACGAAGGAGAGTATGGCGGGCCTGATCGCCAGACGACACTGTCCCAGGAGATAATAACGCAGGAAGTCTTTGAGTTCTGAACCAGAATCCGACTTTCAAAAACATCATATACTTAATCGGGCATATTCTGAAAGGATAACGTATTGAAGCCAAAGTTTGCCCATAGCGAACAACGAGGCCCCAATTAGTACACAGACGGCAACCAACATATCGCCCCAGCCGTTTGGCGGGCAGCAAACTGCCACGGCTACGAAAATGACTACGCACAGGATGCCCCATCGTCGACCAGCGTTCTTGACTCCACGCCAGTACGACAGATCTTTCGCTGAAATATACTCGGTCATGTTGCATTTGTTAAAAGCTGCCGCCATGAAGGCCTTCAGACATGATACAATCGTGCTTTGCGCCCCTCCAATCATGCGGAACGGCACCTTCGATTATTTCAAAAAGAGTACTTCCAGCAAAACGGTTGCCAGTACGCCCGCCCCTGGCTCTATGAGATTGGCGAACTGGGCCAAGTCGGCAAGGCAATCAAGAAAGACTACCGGTGCGGCTATAGCTGCGTTCGTGCAATTGCCTTGGCAATAGTCCTGTGCGACCGACAGAACTCCACACACGCAATCGAGTTGACGTAAAACCTGCAACTTGCGGGCTGCCGCATCAAGAATATCTAAAAGAGCTATTGCGCGCATAAGCAGTCGGCACAACGGCTGGTATTGTAGACTCAACCCATGAGACTAGGCGGCATACGAAGAGACCTTTGGATCTGGCAGCGCACAGCGTTACTTTGAGCATATTCATAAAGACTCGCTTGTTCTGAATGCCGTATGCATCTCGGGCTAACCACTCTGCCGAGGCGGTTGGAATACATCCGATTCCTCACAATACAGCCCCGATTCCCGATCGAAGCGATATCCCGAGAGTTGCGTCTCCCATTGGTACAGCGTGGCGGATCGGGCGGCGAAGGCTCCGGTGAGCGTGCGTTGACCGTACCGTAGCGCTGTGGCGCGAAGCGTTCGGTGATGCTCCCTGGACGCATCGGAGAGTGCGTGGTGACGTTCCAGTTGGCGTCTTGGAGGGCGAGACGTTCATCGAGGGTGCCGTTGGCGCGGTGTCTCGGTCGCGGAGTACGAGGTCGTCGATGGGTGTTGGCAGGCCCCAGGACGAATTGGCGGTTGGTGTCGGTGGAGGTGAATCGACGCGCTCTTCCACAACTTGCCACTTGCTCGGTTCGGTAGAAGAACGTCCCATCCAGGGTTGCCGCTATAGGTCTTCTTCATCGTCCAAGCGCTTGCCGCCGTCATAGGCGTACTGGCCAGCTTTCTGCGTGCTGCCCAGGCCGTCTGGCTCTTCGATCCCCACGAGCCGGTTCCACGGATCGTAGGTCGCGGTGAAGGCGATGGTGGGATCGGCGGGCTTGGGAATCGTGGTCATGTTACCGGCTCGGTCGTAGGCGGGCGTGACCCAGGCGGGTCCGACGGACTCGGAGATGTTGCTGATCTCGTTCACCTTGTTGGCCGTCCGCTGTTGGTTCAAGTCCCAAGTGTTGTCGCCGTTGTCGTCTTCGCGAAAGTTTTTCCAGCTGCTGACTGATCGGCGCCCAGTCTTGGGCGAACGTCTTGTTCTGGATGGAATCCTTCAGCGAGGTCAAGTCGCCTCGATCCATCGTCTGCAACCGGTCGATCTGATCATAACCATACAGTTCGTCGAAGTTCTTTCCATATTGCCGCTGGCCACCACGCGTTCTCGCGCCACAGGCGGTTGCCGTTGCGGTCATAGCCATACTTGATCCGATCCACATCGGTCGCCGAGTTGCAACGGTTCCAGCGGCAGTCTTTCACGCGGCCGGCGCGATCGAGGCCACAATGTCCCCTCGTGTCCGATCGTTGCCGCCAGCCACACCGACCAGCGTGTAGCGGATGTCGCCTGGTAATCCACTTCCACGAACGAACGCAGGCCCAGATGGGGCTGTAGTCGGCCAGATGCGTCGAGGAGCCGTCGTCATCCACGATCGCGGCGATCTGGCCGGAGCGCGTCGGGCATCGAATCGCCCGCGCCGTAGTCGTAGGTCAGCGTGCGGCCGTCCGGGTACGTGAGCGATGTCGGCCGAATGGCATTGGTCGCCCGGGCTGGCATAGTAAGAAACAAATTCGACACGCCATCGAACGCCGCGCGCACACAGCCGACAGTGAGCAGGCCCAACAAACCACAAGCGACCGAGCGGCGACGAAACCGCCCTGAACGAATGTACTACCTAATGATTACTTGAAACGCTTACCGCTGCTTCGCGCTTCGTGAGTCATCTTTGACCACAATGGACATTGCGGCTTTCAAAAGTGCGTAACAGATCACCGTCAGGCAACATATCACCGGGCAATGTAGGTGCTCCCAACGGAACTAAAAAGTGAACGAAGTAGCCTATTACCACTCCAATCGCAACTAAGCCATAGCGGGACGCAATGTAGTTTACCTTCGTCCGATCCATAATTGTTCTCTACTCTTAAAGGTTCGATCTACGCGGCAAAACGCAATCCCTGCGGAAAGCAATAAGCACGGCCTCCAAATAAGCGGTCGCAAAGTCCAGCTCCAAGCATGTCAGCACGCAGAAAAACGTGTTCTGATTTCGTCAGTGAAGTAGGTCATATGCGCGCATGGCTTATTATGAATCGTGTTCGCTGCCAGACGTTAAATCTCGCGTCACGGGTTCTTCTGTTGTTGTTGCTGTTTGCGGCATGCATAGCATGCCCTACGCTTACTAGCAAAGCCGAAGCTTGCTCGGTTTGTCGAACCTGATCCGTTTATTGAGTAGATGTGGCGAAAGTATCGCTTCGCTGATACGAGTACGAGTACGAACAGAAGGGCGAGTATCAGTACGAGTATTGGCAGGCGCGGCGTGATGCGCTCAACGCGAATTAGATTCCGCGTCTCGCGAACTCCAAGCACAGGCCACCGTCGACTAGTAGGGAAGTGCCGGTGATGTAATCCGCGTCGCTGGATGCGAGAAATACGGCCGCTTTGCCGATGTCGGCGGGGGTGCCGAGCCGACGCCAAGGCAGCTTGGCCGCGCCATCGCGTACCGCTTCGTCGCCGAACGCTTCGTGTTCGCCTGGCGTGTCGATCCAACCGGGCTCGATGGCGTTGACATTGATCGAATGCGGCAGCAGTTCCGTGGCGATCGTGCGAGCCATGTTGATCAGGCCGCTCTTGGCGGCGTTGTAAGCCACGCTGTTGGGAAACGGAATCCGGTTCTGAACGCTGGAGATAAACACGATCTTTCCGCCAGCGGCTTGTTCAACCATCCGTCGCGCTACCAATTGGCTCATGTGGAAATGAGCGGTCAGCGTGCCTCGCAACACTTGCTCGAACGTCTCCGCGTCGTATTCCAAAAACGGAGCTCGCCGCGAATAGGCCGGATTGGACACGAGCACATCCAGTCGGCCGAATGCTTCGATCGCTTGGCCGACGATCCTTTCGCAACTGGAACGATCGAAAGCGTCGCCCGCCACGACCGTCGCTTGTCGTCCTAGCGACGCAATCTCCGCGACCAACGACTCGGTATCCGGCGACGATTGCCGATCATTGATCGCCACGTCGGCTCCGGCGCGAGCCAACTCCAGCGCGCATCCGCGTCCGATGCCACGAGCCGCGCCGGTTACCAAGGCAACTTTGCCCAACAATTTCATTGTCCGCTCACACAAAACAAGTGCTCGGCCGAACGAATGTACAATCGCCCATTATCCACGGCATACGAGGCGAGCGTGCGTTCGCCTAGTTTATTCTCGGCCACCAGATCGAACTCGCGTCCGGGACGCAAGACGAAGCCAACACCTTCTTCGCTTTGCATGTAGATCTTGCCATCGGCGTAGATGGGCGACGCGGAAAAAGCCCCGCCCAGTCGTTCTTGCCACACTTCCTCGCCCGTCTTGGCATCCAAACACGTGGCGACGCCGCGGTCGGAAACCATATAGAGTTCGTCGCCGACTAACAGCAACGAAGGCGTGTGTGGCGCTCCGCGTTTGAAAGTCCAAGCGACATGCGATTCGGTGACATCGCCTTGGCCATCGGGCCGAATCGCCAAAACGCTGGGCGTGTTATAGCCGGTTGATATGTAGATCAAACCGTGGCCGTAAATCGGACGCGGGATGACGGAATAGCCGTCGTAAGTGACATGCCAGATCTCAGAGCCATCTTGCGGGTCGTAAGCCACGACGCCGTTGCTGCCGGGGCTGATGATTTGCCGCTGACCGTCGACTGTGATCAACAGTGGCGTGCTGAACGAAAACTTGCGATCGGCGTCCGCCTGCCGCATCGTCTTCCACAGCACTTTTCCCGAGCGGCGATCCAGCGCGACCACAAACGGCTCGCGCGATCCATCGCAGCTAAATATCAGCCGCTCGTCGACCAGAATCGGCGAGCCGCCGTTGCCGTGGACCGGCGAGTATTGCAGATCGCGGTTCGTCCACTGGATATCTCCGGCGCGATTCAGGCAGGCGGTGCCTTGATGACCGAAATGCACGAACACTTGATCGCCATCGACCAGCGGCGTGGGGCTGGCGTGGCTGTTCTTCGAGTGAATCTTGGGGGCGGTCGCTCCGTCTTGCTGAAACACGTCGACGCGGCGAAGCAGCCGGCCGGATTGGGCGTCCAGGATCAGTAGACTCAGCGAGCGATCGCCTTCCTTACCGTTTTCCACGGGGATTGCCGCGGTCAGATACAAACGGCCATCGACCAGCGCGGGTGACGACCAGCCTTCGCCGGGCAGCGGCTGCTTCCAAACCACGTTTTGCGTGTCGCTCCATTCGGTTGGAAGGTTTTGCGCCGTGGCGTGTCCCTGACCTGTCGGGCCACGGAACTCGGGCCAATTCGCGGCTTGGACCAAAGCCGTCACGGCTAGGCCGCCAGCGATCGCGGCCAGCATTCCGGCGTGAAGCGACCTTTGCAACAAAACGGATACGGAGCGCCGGTGTGTCGGGCAGTACATGAAAGAATCTCCAAAGGCGGGAACTTTTCGAGGCGAGCGACTATCGGGAGATGGTAGGCGAGTGTGTTATGCAGGTTAGTGCGATCGTAGCGGGTCGGCAAGCAAAACTATCTCGCGCACCGGCTTGTTGTCGCTTGGAGGCCCTTCGACAGGCAAACAAAATGGGAAGCGGCGTGCGCTCGACTGGCGAGCGTGGTTGCCGTTGCCAGTTCGGCCTTTAGACGATTTGAACAGCTATGTCGCGATCATCCATCTCGAAATTGATGCGAGCTTTTGCCCGCCCGGCTGGTCCTCGCCGCCATCGTCGGCGACGAACGACGCGGTTCGAGCATCTGGAGACGCGCCGTCTTTTGGCCGTGGCCGATGTGTATGAAAACGATGACACGCCGACCAATGCGAGCATTATTTCGCTGAACGACACGCCGCAATCCCACACGATTCACGACGGCGGCAACGACGTCGATTGGGTCCGGTTCCAGTTGGTCGACAACTCGGATGTGATCGTGCAAGCGACTCAGGCCGACAGCTTTGGCATGGATGTGCAACTGTTTTCCGTCAATGATACGGTGAATCCGATCGGCACGGGCGATCCACAGACCGGCTTGTTGCGAGCGTGGGCTTTGACGCCAGGCGATTATTACGCCAAGGTCTCGTACTTCGGACAAGAGGTCGAAAACTACTTTTTAGAGGTCCAGTCGCGGAATCCCGTCGGTGTGATGGAACGCGTCGATTTCCTGCGATTGGCGGGCGAAGGGATCAACGCCGTTCAGTTTACGCCCGACGGCCGATTGGCTCAGTTGCTGTGGTTCGGCGATCAACTGACCTATCGCGTGCAAAGCCACACGGGACAGGTCACCGAGGAATCGATCGCCAGCAGTCCGACATCGGGCAGCTTCGATCCGCGCCATCCGGCTCAAGCGAATCTGTTGTTCGGGGCCGATGCCAAGCCGCATGTATTGATGAGCGACGGGGGTGAAACGGTTCGTCATTATCGGCGCGACGACGCGGGCTGGACGTTGGTCGATAGCGTGGAGTTGCCGGCCGGCTCGTTCGAGTCGATCGCCCACTTGGCGGCTGATATCGGCTCGGACGACTCGCTGCATTTCATCGCCACGGTCGGCGGCTTTAAGACCGGTCGGCTGGTGTACGGCACGAACGCGAGTGGCGATTGGCAAGTGCAACAAGTGGCCGATCCCGCGGCGACGGAGACGTTCGGCTACTTCGCGGCCGATCATCGTCGTTATGTTTCGATGGCCGTGGACGACAACAACGCCGCACATGTGACTTTCACGCCCGAGTTCCTCGATAACGGCACGGGCGGCTTCGCGCGGCCGTTCAATCAACTGGCATATGCGACTAACGCTTCGGGCAGTTGGACCACGGAGATCGTGCATCAACCGACCGACGACTCGGGCGAATCGGGCTCGGGGGCCACGATCGCAATTGGACCAAACGGGCAACCAGCGATCGCTCAGTTCTTTGTGGATCGCGTTTCCACGGGTTCAGCCAGCTTCTCGCGATTGTTGTATCACACACGACAAGCGGGCGGCGGTTGGATGACGGAAACCGTGGCGTCCGCGCCGGATGGATACTCGGCCGGAGACGGCCCCAAGTTCACTGGCTACGCGCCGTTGCTCAAGTTCGACGCCGAGGGCTTGCCGCACATCGCTTTTTCCGATCACGCTTCGCAGCACTTTCCCACGTTCGGTGCTGATGAGTTCGCCGGTCAGATTCGCCATGCGGTGAAACAGAACGGCGTATGGACGATCGACCGGGTGTTGCCGCAATCCGATCCGCTTCGCAACCAAATGGTGTATCCGGCGATGGCGATCACGTCGAACGAAATTTTCTTTGCCGGCATTCGCCAATTCGATTTTCTGTCGGCGGATCTCACGGTGCTACGCAGCGAGTTCTATTACGTCAGCGCGAGTATGCCTCGGACCGGATTGAGCGTGCGGGCGGACGCGTTGAACTTGACCGAAACGGAGCCGACGAAGCTGACGATCACGCGACACACGACGAACTTCGCCGCTCCGCTGACCGTGACTCTGACGAACGGCGACTCCAGCGAATTGAATTTCGCGACGGAAGTGACGATTCCCGCTGGACAACAGGCGGTGACGATCGACGTCGCTTCGCTGGAAGACAACGAAAACGACGGTTTGCAAACCGTTTCGATTACGGCCGCGGCGACGGGATTTTTAACGGGTCGCACGATCATCAATGTCGACGATCCACCGCTCGGCGACCTCTCGGGCGTTCAGTTCAACGACCGGGACGCGGACGGAACGCGTGACGCTGGCGAACCGGGTTTGAGCGGCTGGACGATCTACCTTGATTTGAATCAGAACAACCAAATGGAAATGGGCGAGCCAAGTGTGCTGACGGACGCCGACGGCAACTACGCGTTTACCATGCTGACGCCGGGCAACTACCGAGTCGCTTCGATGCCGATGGCTGGTTGGGGACGGACCACGCCGGCGAGCGGCTTTCAAAGCTCGGCAGTTCTAGGCGGTCAAGTGACTGCGAACGTGAACTTCGGCGTCCTGCAAAATGGGTTCGATAGTGCGAGCGGCCGGTTGACGATCGTCGCCGGGGCGTTTGATTCGATTGCCGTCGCCGCGAACGCGGG
This sequence comes from Pirellulaceae bacterium, assembly GCA_041399085.1. GTDB lineage: Bacteria > Planctomycetota > Planctomycetia > Pirellulales > Pirellulaceae > JAWKTM01. The sequence goes on along the minus strand of JAWKTM010000105.1, from coordinate 1,030 downwards.
ACAAGTGGAAGTGACTCGCAATAGCCTGTTGGATTCGGACTTTAGCGGCATTTCGGCGAGCGACGTGAGTTCGATCGTGATCCTCGGCGGAGCGGGCGACAACACGATCAATCTGCAAGCCGTCACGGCAGCCGACTTCCCACAACTTAGTTCGACGATTGTCTACGAATCCGACAGCGGCGTGGATCAGTTGTTCGGCAGCGAATTGCCGGATCAGTTGTTCGTCGCCGGAAATGACACGATTCAAACCGAGGAGGGCGACGATCGGATTTCGGTTCGAGATTTGGAGTTCGCGGCCATCGATGGAGGCAACGGAGCGGATGCTTTGTTGTTGGACGGAGCCGGAATGCATTTGAATCTCTCGGCATTGGCAGATGGTCGTTTGATGGGTGTCGAGGAGATTGACATCACCGGCAACGGCGCGAATCAGTTGTCGCTCGGCCCGCTCGATGTGATCGAGTTGTCGGACGAAAGTGACACGCTCACGGTGCGAATGGATGCCGACGATTCGCTCAGCATCGGCGATGGTTGGAATCTGCTGGCTCCCACGTTTGTCGGTGGCGAATTCCGACATCGCGTTTCTCAAAGCGGCGCGCTGTTGTTGCTTGATACCGCGGCGCCGTGGCAAAACCCGCTGAATCCGCTGGACGTGAATCGTGATGGCAGCGTCTCGCCGATCGACGCGCTGCTGGTCATCAATGCGTTGAACGCTGGCCAAGCCGGTTCGCTGGTTCACCCCGAAACTTCGGGCCTTTTGCCGCAACGATTGCTCGATACCAACGGCGACAACGAATTGTCGCCGGTCGATGTGCTGGTCGTCGTGAACTTTCTGAACTCGGGCGGAGTCAGCGAGGGCGAAGCGAGTGCATCGGCTGTCGACACGAATCACTCGACCGCCGAGGAACCGAGCAGCCCGTTCGATTCGTTATTCGCGTGGGCGGTCGACGAAGTGATGCGCAAGGATCGGCTGAAGGAATCGCAGGCTTTCGGAGTGGCTGAGTAGTCACCGGCCTTCGCCTCATCGAATTCA
>JAWKTM010000104.1:0-16846 GCA_041399085.1 Pirellulaceae bacterium | reverse complement strand
GCGGCGCGATCGCTTGGCCGGAGGTGTTGGTGCCAGTCAAAGTCACCATCACACCCACCAGCCGACGCTCGGCCGTGCCGATCAAACCATCGCCGCTGCTGTCGACATACGCGACGCCGCTGATCGTGCTGGGCTGGAAGTCCTTGATATCGACGGAGATCGTAAAGTTGGCCGACGCCGCCGGAGTGCCGCTGTCGCTGACCGTGTAGGTGATCGTGTCGAGCTGACCCGAAACACCCGCTGGCGGCGTGTAAATGATCACTTGGCCGCTGGCGTTGCTGGACAACGTGGCCGTGCCGCCCAAAGCGGTGGTGGCTTGAACCGAAGTGGCCGACAGCGTTTGGCTCGCTTCGTCCGCTGGACCCGGCGAATCGTTTGACAACAAAGGAGACACAACGATTGTCAGCGTTTGGTTCTTGAACGCCGTTACTTGATCGTCGCCCGGCGTGGTCGTGACGCCGGCAGTCGGCGGATCGTTGACGGCCGCGACGTTCAGCGTCACCGTACCAGTAGCCGTGGCTGAATTCGTGCCGCTGTCCGTGATGGTATAGGTGAACGTATCTTGGCCATTGAAGTTGGCGGCCGGCGTGTAGATCAGATTGTTGCCCGAACGGGTAACAGTACCGCCTTGAGCCGAAGTGGCCGAAGCCGCGCCGAACACAACTTGCTGCGAGCTGGTTTCGTCGGTGGCCGAGGCCGGACCAACCGTGTCGTTTCCGGTCAGGTCGGTGATTGCGATGGTCTTCGCCGTGTCTTCGGTCGCCGACTGTGTGTCGTTCGTGGCGACCGGAGCGTCATTGACCGCCGAGACGGTAACGGTGACGGTGCCCGTCGCGGTCTTGAAATCGTTCGAGCCATTGGTCTGGCCGTTGTCGGTCACGACATAGGTGAACGTGTCTTGTCCGTTGAAGTTCGCGGCCGGCGTGTAGACGACCGAGCTACCGGAAAGCACGACCGTGCCGCCTTGGGTGCTCGTGGAGCTGACCGAAGCCACCGAGAGCGTTTGATTGCTCTCGTTTGCCGGTCCCGGCGAATCGTTGGAGGTCAGGTTCGAGCCGATGATCGTCAGCGGAATGTCTTCCGTCGTCGATTGATTGTCGTTCGTGGCCGACGGAGTATCGTTGATCGCCGTGATCGTGACAGTCACCGTGCCCGTGGAATCGGCTCCGGCGTTCTGCGGATCCGTGTCTTCGCGAGTGTCGTTCACGACATACGTAAAGGTGACCGTTCCGTTGAATTCGGCGTCCGGCGGCGAGTAGGTGACGAAATCGTCCGTCAGGTCGCCAGCCGTTCCGTTGTCGTTCAACGTCACCGTGCCTTGTCCGGCAGCCGGTTGATTGACCGACTTCAGCTTGATCGATTCGGTCGGGTTCAAGTTCGGCAAGTCGTTGTTCAGCAGATTGATAACGTTGTTGCTGCTGCCTTCCGGGAACGAAACGCGATCACTGACTGCTCGCGGGCGAACGACCGGAACGACATCGAAGGTGACTGTCGCCGTGTCTTGTAATCCGCCGCTGTCCTCGATCGTGTAGGTGAACGTCTCGGAGCCGGTAAACGTCGCGTTCGGCGTATACAACAAGTGCGTTCCGCCGGTCGCGATCATGACCGTGCCGCCCACGGCGTTGCCGACGCCCACGATCGTGATGCTGTCGCTGGGTTCGTTCGGACCAGCGTTGTCGTTGGCCAACACATCCAATTGATTGTTCGAGGTCAGTTCGTCGATCGTCCCTAGGGGATCGTCCGTGGCAACCGGATTGTCGTTCACCGCGTTTACGGTGACATTCACAGTGCCGGTCGCACGCTTCGGATCGGGCTGGTTGGCCGTCGTGCCGTTATCTTCGATCACATAGGTGAACGAGTCGCTGCCAAAGTAGTTGGCGGGCGGCGTATAGACGACGTTCGTGCCGTTAAGAGCAACGGTTCCACCTTGTGCACTGGCTCCGCTGACACTCACGATGGTCAACGTTTGCGTCGCTTCGTTCGGGCCGGGCGAATCGTTGCTGGTCAACGTCGTGGCCGCGATCGTGAGTGCCGTGTCTTCGGTCGCCGTGGCGTTGTCGTTCGTAGTGGTCGGCGCGGCATTGTCACCGGTAACCGTCACGGTGATGGTCCCAGTCGCTGTCTTCGGAGCCGCCACGCCGCGGTCGGTGCCATTGTCGGTCACCGTATAGACGATCGACGCTTGGCCATTGAAGTTAGCCGGCGGCGTATAAATGATGTTGCCGTTGCTCACCGAAACCGTGCCGGTCGCGGTCGTGGCGTTGGTGACGGTCAACGTTTGCGACCCTTCGTTCGGACCGGGCGAATCGTTGCTGGTTACGACGCTGCCGGTGATCGTGGCCGTCGAGTTCTCGCTGACGGAAACGGTGTCGGGCGAAGTGGTCGGGGCGTCATTCAGCCCTTGAACGGTCACGTTCACTGTGCCCGTGCTGAGATCGCCCAGTTCGTTGGCCAGCACATAAGTAAACGTGTCGGTGCCGAAGAAATTGGCGTTCGGCTGATAGCGGACGGTATCGTCCTTCAGATCGCTGGGGGTGCCGTTATCGTTCCGGGTCACCGTGCCGTTGGCGGCCGTGCCGACCGACTGCAAGCGTTTCTCGGTGCCGGTCAACAGTTGGTCGTTTGTCAACACGTTGATGTTGTTCGCGGCAGCCGAGCTGAGACTGTCTTCGTCGACCGTGGCATTGTCGTTCACGGCCTGGATGCTCTGCACGATCGTAATGCTGACCGGATTGCCGAATTCGACCATCGACGGGTCGACTTCTTCGTTCACATTGAAAAAGCCGATGTCCGAAACGCTGTTGTCGGGAGCTTCGCCTTGGAATGTCACGACGCCGGCCGAATTCGCATGGAACACGGCTTCCCAGAACAGGAACTCCAAGCCGCGGTCGTCGGCGTTGCTGATGCTGAACGAATCGGCGAAACCACCCACTTCGTCGAACACCGCGTCGCTGCCGCTGGTGACCAATCGGCCCGTATTGCCGTTCGTGTAGTCAACCGAGGAACGATTGAATTCGTAGTTGAACGAAGCGGCAAAGGTACGTGAATCGGTTGGATCGGCCGGAAACTCAATCACCTCGGCCGAGGGCGATCCCGTTCCCGAGACAGTCAAGCCCGACGCGTTCACGGTCATATTCTGCACGTCGACTTCGGTTAGCGAACCGCCGAATTTCACATTCCAAATGAACGGGTTGCTCGTGTCGCCGTCCGCATCATTCTTATCAGGATCATCGAACGGCTTCCGCGCGACGGTGGCGTTACCCGCACCATAGAATGTGTTAACCGCGTTCTGAATCGATGTCGTGATGCCGCCTAAAGAGTTGATGGGAATCGTAACGTTCTGGCTGCCCAAGCTCAGCACGAAGCTGCCGCCGTTGGTCTGCGGACTGAGAACGATCTGTTGAACTTCGCTGTACTCGATGCCGGTCAGCGAGTAATTCGTCACGTTGATGTCGGAGAAGAACGTGAACACGCCGGTCGGTGGTGGGCTGAACGTTCGCAAATCTTGGACGAACGATCGCACCTTGTAGTCGCTGCCAACGCCGATCTGCGAAATCGGATTGTCGTTCAAATCGGTGACTTCCAGACGAAAGCCAATCAAGTCGCCCGGTTCGCCTTCGGCATTCAAGGCGTTGATCACGTACAGCACGTCCGCCGGGCTGACAAAGTTGTCGCCGTTCACGTCCACGTAGCCGGCCGGAGCCTCGCCTTCTCCCTCGCTTCCGGGCGCGGGCAACTGACCTGCACCGGTGGTATTCAGTCGGTTGATAATCATCAACGCATCGATCGGCGAAAGCTGAAAGTCAAAGTTCACGTCGACCGGAATCATCGAGTTGTGGTACGGAGCCAATCCGTCTCCGGCCAGCAAACGTCGTTCTTCCAACTGCTCGGTGCGGATCAGACGCCGACGCGTCTCCTGGCGAGCGGTTTTTGTTTTACGCCCAAACTTCGCAAGACGACGGAGACGGCTAGTCAATTTGCTCATCGTGTTTTCCATTGTTCCGCACAAGAGATAAGGTCGCGAACGCGCCCCAACCAGTTGCTGAAGATAACGACTAAACGAATACCGCTCCGGAAGCGGCTGCTGTACGGTCAACCATCATAATTACTGATGCCGAAAAGGCGAATCTGCGCAATCTAGGGAATCCGGGTTGTTTCCCTCGCGATTCGCAAGCTTCAGACTAGTTACGCCAATTCCGGTTTGCAACGAATTTGGACGAGTGCGAGCGAAAAGCAGTAAACCCTCGCCGGAACTGACGTTTACAGCAATCTCACGAGTCGTGATGGTTGTCAGAATCGTACAGTTTCGATCAAGGGCCACATGGTTCAAACCCCTCCTCAGTTGCACCCCGCCTCTTTGTCGAATACTTCGCCGGTTTCACGGTACGCATCAGCTTGGTGCGCGAACGGCACCCAATGCCAGCCGCTGGTTAGAGTTGACGCATTTCCCGAAAGTTCCCTGGCTGATCTCAAAAAAATTAAAGTCGTCGGCGGACATGCGATTGCGTTGCCGTTGTTCTCCGCAGCTTGGCAACGCGATATGATGTCCGGCTGGAAACGCGTCGAATCCGCAACATTCCCGAGCCTAAGTTTGGCCAACTCGCCGGCTTGAAACTCGTCCGCCCGTTAACTCGACTGACCGGAGCCTTCGATGACCGATCCCAAACGTCCGATCGACCCCGCCGCTCATCGCGACCGCCGCAACTTGGTCGAATCGGTGCTGAACTGGATTCCCGGCTTTCACGGCTACTTGCAGAAGGAGTATCGCCGCGAAAGCGACTACTTAGCGAGGACTTGGCTGGCCGATCGCTTGCAGCGAGCCAAACGGCCGCTCGACGAGTATCTCCATACGCTGGTCGCCGATGGTCGGCTGGACGACCTGCCCCAGTTCGAACGGCTGCGCACTCGGCTGGACGGCTTGATCTCCAAGCTGCGGGGCGACGTTCGCGGGTACAGCGGTTTCTTCGACTACGTGCGAGTCGACGAGGAGAAGTTGGACGATGTCTACGAGCTGGATATGTCTTTGATCGAAGATGCCGAAGCAATCGGAACCTCCGTCGAAAAACTATCGGCCAACGAACAGTCGCCATCTTCCGCGGCAGCCGACTTATTGCGGCAGACGGACCAGCTCGAACAACGTTACGCTCGTCGCGGCGAATTGCTGAAAGGGCTTTCCGAATAATCGCGAATCATTCGCCGCCGATAACAACGCCGTATTTCGTAAACCACCCTCGTCACTCGCCACACCGCCAATCCACCTCGTCGCCAAGGAGCCATCACGATGGGCATTCGCCTGGAAGTTATCGACTACTTTGATCCCGAAAACCGCTCGCTCGTGCATCGCGTGCCACCGCAAGGATCCGCCGACATCAAACTCGGCGCGCAATTGATCGTCCAAGAAAGCCAGGAAGCCGTGTTCTTCCGCGATGGCAAAGCGATGGATTCGTTCGGGCCGGGCCGCTATACCCTGACGACGGCGAACGTACCGATTCTGACCCGAATCTTGACGATCCCCTGGGAAAAATCGCCGTTTCAAGCTCAGGTCTACTTTGTCGGCAAGCAGACGTTTCTCGATCAAAAATGGGGAACTCGCCAGCCCATCATTGTGCGCGATAAGGACTTCGGCATCGTTCGCTTGCGCAGCTTCGGGAAGTTCTCGTTCCGCGTCATCGATTCGCCGGTTCTGATCAACACGTTGGTCGGCACCCAGGGCAAATACACGACCGACGAAGTCGCTTCGTTCTTGAAGGACTTGATCGTTTCCCGCATGACCGATCTGCTGGGAACTTCGCAGGTCAGCATGCTCGATCTGCCGGCCAAGTTCGACGAGATCGCGGCCGGCACTCGCGTGAAGGTCGGCGAGGAGTTTGCCAAGTACGGCTTGGAGTTGGTCGACTTCTTTATCAATGCGATCACTCCGCCAGATGAAGTGCAAAAGGCGATCGACGCCCGCAGCAGCATGGGCGCGATTGGCGATCTGCGAGCGTTCACGATGTTCCAAGCCGCCAACAGCATGTCGAAGATGGCCGAACAAGGCGGCGGAATGGGCGGCAACGCGATGGGCATGGGCATGGGCGCGGGCTTCGGCATGATGATGCCGCAAATGATCGCTCAGGCAATGCAGCCATCGCCCCAAAATCCAGGCGCGACGACACAAGCTGGCGGACCCGGACCGGCAATCGGCGCCGCCGCGGCGGGCGCTGGCGCCGCAGCGGCGGCTGGTGGTCTGGACTTTAATGACTTGGCGCCCGCGACGGTCGATCCTCGGCAAATGGTTCGCAATGTGATTCAATCGAGCGGTTGGCAACTTGCCGAAGCCGGCGACGCTTGGCAAGTGACCGTGCCGGTCGGATCGTTGCGTAAACAGGTCGTTGCGGTGGACTTTTCCCAACGCGACGAAGAAGGGCACGCGCTGATTTGTTACTCGTCCACCTGCGGCGTGGCTTCGGAAAAGAACGCCCTGGCGTTGCTTCGATACAACCGCAAGATGGTCCACGGAGCGTTCGCCGTGCAACCGTCCGGCAGCGGAGAAATGATCGTGGTCCAAGCCAACCAATTGGCCGACACGGCCGATCCGCTGGAAGTCACGCGACTGCTGACGGCCGTCGCTTGGCAAGCCGACAAGGTCGAAGAAAAGCTGAGCGGCGGCGACGAGTTTTAATGGCGCCCTGCCCAGGGCACGGTTTCAATCGGCGTGCCGACTCACGGTCACATCCCGCAGCGGAAATATCTCGACGTCGACGCCTTCGGCATAGTGAGCCAGCGTCGGCGGCCCTTGAATCGTCGGCAATCCGGCGGCGGCGAGCAGGCTCTCTTCCACCGATGTCACGGTCGCCAGTTGCGCCGGGTAAGGCGTGTGGTAAACCTGCCCTTCGAGGACCCGACCGCGCCGCTCGACGAACAACAGATATCGTTCCAGCAGAAAGTGCTCGAGCGTTTGGGGACGCGAAGCGCCCAGCCACGCTCCCGTTTCATACTCGACCGTCACGTGACCGATGCCACCACGACGGCGCGACTGGAAATGAATCAGCGACGGATCGGCGCCCTTCCAGTTCATTTCCGCTTGGGCAAAATAGTACGGCAGCCCCCAACCCATCCGCGCGCCTTTCACCGCCAGCCACGAACTGGCGTCCAACGACAGGAAGTAAACACCAGGTCGGCCGCGATAATGAACATACGTGCGAACGTTGGTTTCCAGAAAATTGAAAGCGATAAATCGAGGCCACCGCACCGACCAGATTTTCCGCATCGCGAAGGGAACCAGGCCGACATAAGCAACGCCGTCATGCGAATCAAGCTCAAACGCCCGAGGCACCAAAGGTCGCAGCAGCTCGACCGGCGCCGTCCAATGCAGAAAGAGCAACGAACGCCATTGCTGCGTGCCCGCGATTGGCAGGTCGGGCCGACGCGTCGGTCCCAGACGATCGATCGCCGATTGCGTGGCAGTCATGCATGGCTCGCCGAGTCTGCGACCCGCGGGAAATCGCGACTAATCCAAATCGGCCAGATCTGATTCGGTGAGCATCGTGAAACCTTTGTTGTGTAAGGTTTCCATCGCCATTTCCAGATTGTCGACCATGAGAGCCACGGCCGGGCGACCATGCGGACGAACGATCAGCGGGTAAGCCTGGATGATATTCACTTCGGCCTGCAGCAGGGCCGTGCAAACCTGCAACAGCGGTTGCGTCCCGTTCGGCAACTCCACGCCGAGCAAATCGCTTTCGATCATCGCCAGACCGGCTCGCTCAAGAATCTCGCGGCCCTGCTCCGGATGACTGAGCAAGAATCGCACGAAGGCGCACTCGGTGGCGTCGTTAATCGATAATGCCACGATGCGGACCTTACTGCCCTCGAAACGCCGGACCACTTCGAGAAGTTGTCCGACGCGGTTCTCCAAGAACACGGTAAACTGCCGAATCGTGGGGTAATCGCGCCCCCGCATCGTCGTGTAATCCGTGCCGATGCCTTCTCCGATACTCATAGGTCCGGCGCTTTCGGAAGCTTCCCGAGGGTAATGAATGACCGCCTAGCCAACGGCCGTAACGATATCGAAACGCTCGACTTCGGTCAACTATTGCGTCCCCGCCGCCACGGCTCACAAGCGGCGACAGCCCCGCCGGAAACCCGCCAAGCCGCGTCGGAATGTGTCTGGACACGATGTGGCGAAGCGCGTAACTTCCCGCCCCGCTTGGCGGTTCGCGACGACGTGAGAGCGTTGGCGGCGAATCGCTGGATTGTTCGCACGTTATCGACAGGGAGGTTGCGCCATGCGAGGAATCGCGCGGCAATGGACTTGGGGCCTGTGTTTGTTGGCACTGGCCGGATGCAATATTGAAGTGGAACCGATCGGGGCGTCGCGCGACGGCGGCGTTCGTCCCGCGGCTCGCGCGTCGGCGATGCTGCTGCCGCCGCGGTCGTTCGACGCGTTGCGCATCGCGTCATTCAACATCCAAGTGTTCGGCGAATCGAAGATGCAAAAGCCACAGGTCGTGAGCGTGCTGATCGACGTCGTGCGGCGTTTTGATGTGGTCGCCATTCAGGAACTGCGTGCGGCCGATCAAACGCTGATTCCCTATTTCGTGCAACTAATCAACGCCGACGGGGCCCGCTACGACTATGTGGTCGGACCGCGACTTGGCCGCACTAGCAGCAAAGAGCAGTACGTCTATTTGTTCGATACCGCACGTGTGTCGCTCGTTCCGAACTCGGTTTATTCGATTAACGACCCCGACGACTGGTTGCATCGCGAGCCGCTGGTCGCCAGCTTTCAAACGCTCAGCACTTCCAACCGGCCGCCGTTCACGTTTACGCTGATCAACATGCACACCGATCCCGACGAGACGGACCGCGAGATGGCGGCGATGGCCGAAGTGCTGCCGCTGATCCAGAATCAGCCGCCTTATGAGGACGACGTGATTCTGCTGGGCGACTTTAATGTCGACGAAAAGCACCTCGGGCCGCTGGCGTCCATGCCAGGCGTGGTATGGACGATCGCCGGAATTCCCACGAACACGCGCGGGACGGAAACCTACGACAACATGATTTTCGATAGTCGCCCCACGACCGAATTCATAGGCCGCGCCGGAGTCATGGACTTGGCGGCTGAGTATGGTCTGACGATGGAAGAGACGCTCGAAGTCTCCGACCATCTCCCCATCTGGGCCGAATTTACCATGCATGAAAATCAGAATGCTCGAGTCGCCGATCGCAATTCGAGCGGTCCATTTCGTTAAGGCCCGGAATCATGATGGCTGACGATTCCGTATTACTGACGGCCTCCTCAATGCATATGAGTCGACGCCGCGGACTCACACGAACTTTGTTTCGCCAGGAACGGCCACGGGCGGCGCTGCCAACGGCCCCCACTCGTAGGCTGGCGGCGTCAAATCCTCTTGGGAATTCATCGCCTGTTCCCAACTGATTTGCTGGCCTGTGTAAGTCGCCATGCGGCCCATAATGGCCAATAGCGTGCTGCGAGCCATGTAGTCCCCGTTGTTGATCGGCTGGCCGGCGCGAATCGCGGCGAACATCTCGTCGTGTTCCGTTTGGTAGATGTTGTTCTCTGGGCCTTCATAAGTCCAACGTGATTTGGCATCGAGATACAACCCGCCTTGCCGCTCGTTCAAATTGGCTCGGCCGCCCGAACCGACGGCCTGAGCGCTCATATCGTTTTTGCATCCACGCATTTGCCGCGTGTTGCTGAACAGCTTCGCGCCGTTGGCATATTCATAGACCACACTGTGATGGTCAAAAATGTTGCCGAACTCGGGGCCGGTACGCACTTGTCGTCCACCCATACCAATGGCTCGCACCGGATACTCATTCCCCATCACCCAGGCACACACATCCAAAAAATGGACGTGCTGTTCGACATTAAAATCACCTGACAACCAGGTAAAATAATACCAGTTCCGCATTTGCCAATGCATGTCGGTCCAATCCGCTTGCCGCGGCTTGATCCAGATGCCGCCTCGATAATCGTTGGCTTGCAAGGTGTGAATGTCGCCAATTCCACCATCGTGAATCCGACGCACCAACTCTTGAAACCCATACGAGTACCGCAAGCAAAGCCCCGAGACGACCGACAGATTTTTCTGTTTCGCCAACCGGCACGTTTCCAGAACGCTTCGTACACCCGGCGCATCCACGGCCACGGGCTTTTCTGCGAACACATGCTTATCGGCCGCGATCGCCGCCGCCAAATGCAACGGCCGAAAATGGGGCGGAGTCGCCAGCAATACGACATCGACGCCACTTTCCAACAATTGTTTATAAGCATCGAAACCTACAAAACGGCGTTCGGGCGGCACGTCGATCTTCTTGGCTAAGTCCTCCGTCTGACTGAGGCTCCGCAAACTCAGCTCCAAGCGGTCATCGAACGCATCGGCCATAGCCACGAGTTTGCAGTTCTTGTCCGCTCGAAGCGCCTGTCCCGCCGCGCCCGTGCCTCGCCCGCCGCAACCGATCAAACCGATACGAATCAGGTCGCCACCGGAATGGACGCCGCCGTTCGGCTGCGCTTTCGTGCCGCTGTCTTCACCATCCTCCGCGAAAGAGCGTGTGCCGGCCGCAAGAGCCAAGGCCACCGCTCCCGTTGCGCTCGTACCCAAAAACCGACGACGACCGCTGTTCGCGGACGATGCGGATTTCGCTTGAGAACTTTGCTCGCTCATGGTTTTCTCTCCGATGTTGAATCCGAATCGTCCCGAGGCAGAGATTGTATTCGCACGTTGCGGAACAAAATCTCATTGCCCTCGTTTTGCAGCAGAATTTTTCCGGCGGCCGGGAAGACATTGTAAGCCTCGTTCACCGTTACGCCGTTGATCTTCACCGTGATTCGATCGCCTCGACACAGACAATCGACGCGAGTCCAATGTCCTAGCGGACTTGCGACATCGTCTCGGCCACGCGTATCCAACTTCTCCTCGAATCCTGGCTGATGATTTGACCACCAAAACTGTCGGCCGGAATAGAGCGTTGGTTTGCCGCCGCGCTGCCACCGCGTGCGGTTGTCTTCGGCCAATCGCGTGTCGCTGGTCAAAGTCACCGGGATCGTCTCGCCCTTCGAATCCTTGCCCCGGATCACGATGAGATCGCCTTCACACCCTTGAGCCAACTGTACTTCGACCGAAGCCATCCAAACGCCGCGCGCGGCGCCGTGTGGCCCGGTGCCGTGCAGCAACACGCCCGAATTGCGAACGATCCCGCTGCCGTCCGTTCGCTCGCCCCACTTGTACTCCAGCGACAGATGATAATCGCGGTAGGAGTCCTTCGTGGCGAGGTAGCCAGCGCCTTCACCTGAAACGCGAATGACTCCGTCGCGAATGGAAAACACACGCCGTGGATCATCGTGCTGGGTATCCTTCAGCCACGTCGTGAATTGCGAGAGATCATCGCCGCGGCTTAATTCGATCGTCTGCCCCAGTCGCGGAACAATGGTTTCTTCGGCCACTAGGGCGGGAGTGAAGCACATGGCAATTCCCACGATGCCAGCCAAAACGCTTGAAATATAGGCTGTCGCGCGCGTTCGCATGGTGATCTGCCTCCATCGGTGTGACGTCGCCAAGGACTGAAGCGGGCTGTAAGTATCCATCTTCCGCGAGCCGTTCGCAACCATTGGCCGCAGCCCGACAACAAGCCGGTCAAAATCTTGCCCAGTTTCCATTGCCGGCAACAGTCAACTTGGCTATAAGCCGCCGGATTGTGGGGACAATATCGCTCGGCGGGGAGAAGGTGTTATGAACCGACATTGGGTTTGCGGCCTGGTTGTGGTCGCGTCGTTCGCCGCGGAAGCCGCTGCGCAGATGCCCCCGGGCTACTCGTCACCAACAAACAACGGCGGTGGAAATCCGTACGCCGGTGGCTATACCTCCAATCCCTACGTTGCCAGCGCAAGCGGTGCGAGCAACGCCTATGCTCCGCCGCCCGGTGGCTCGAGCCAGTACACGACGAATCCATACGTGGCTCGAAATCCCTATGTGGCTCAGAACATCTCCAATTCGCAGCCAACCAGCTATCCAACCTCGATTCCCAATCCAGATTCAAATACGAGCTACCAACAGTTCGGAATACGTGCCGCCGAATTACGCAACTCCCAGTTACCCACCTCCGAATTACGCGGCGCGGACGAATCACTACGTTTGGCTCGCCAAACCAGCGCGCTTCCTCCCCAGCCAGTCGCGTCGTGGAAGAAGTGGTTTCGACCGATGCGGCGTTGGCTACCCCGATCGCCGAAGAGATGGCTGCCGATCCCGTTTGGTATACGCCGTCTTATTGGTTTCCGGCGGACATCTGGGAAGGCAGTGTCGAACTGGGCATTAACGGCAGTACGGGCAACTCCGAATCGTTCAGCATGAAAGCCGGCGGCAAGGCCAAACGGAAAACGGAATTTAGCATCTTGGAAATGGACATCGCCTATGTCAAAACGAATACGAATTCCGTATTGACCCAACACAATGCGATCATGAATGGCAAAGTCGAATGGCCGTTCGCCGATTCACCGTGGTCGATGTTCGCCAAGTTGTATGGCGAATATGACGAGTTCCAGGCATACGATGTGCGGCTGGCTTTCAACGCCGGCTTTGGCTATCGCTGGTTCGAGACGGATATTAGTAAGCTGACGACTCGATTGGGTGCCGGTTGGTCGCGCGAGTTTGGCGGCCCCCAGGATCAGTTCGTTCCCGAAGCTGTCATGGGATTAGACTACGAACGCCAAATTAGTAAGCGTCAAAAGTTCTCGCTGACCAGCGATTACTTTCCCGATTGGGGAGATTTCTCGAATTATCGTATTGTGACGAGCGCTAGTTGGCAGTTGTTATTGGATGAAGAACACAATTTGAGCCTCAAGGTCGGCGCGATCGATCGCTATGACAGCACGCCGAACGGGGCTAAGCCGAACGACGTAAACTACTCTATCGTGCTGTTGTGGGAACTATAAGTGCCAGCGAGCCCCCAGACATTAATTGATCCCGCTGAGCTTATGCAGCACGCGATAGACATCGCGCAACAGGGCATGTCGCGGGGACAAAGTCCCTTTGGCTGCGCGATCGCCGACCCGAGCGGTCGATTGATCGTGGCTCACAATACGGTGGTCCTCGACACCGATATCACGGCCCATGCCGAGATCAACGCCCTGCGCGAAGCTTGCCGAGTTCGCGGCGACATTCATCTGACCGGTTGCGTCGTCGCCTCCACGTGCGAACCTTGTCCCATGTGCATGTCCGCCCTGCATTGGGCTCGTGTCGACGCAGTCTATTACGGAGCTTCGATCGCCGACGCAACCGCCGCCGGGTTCAATGAGCTGAGTGTTCCGGCCGAAGAGATCGTGCGATTGGGCAACAGTCCCGTCCAACTGACTCGCGATATCATGACGGAAGAATGCCGCCGCCTGTTCTCCGACTGGCTCGCTCAACCGAATCGGTCCGTCTACTAAGCCGCGGACAGCAACGATTAATCACGGTCCAACGAGATCGCTTCGGCATAGGCCAGCTCGCCCGTGCGGCCATCGTAGTACTGAAACACAACCTGCGGATGGGGATAAGCCACCCATCGCTTTCCGCCCAGCTTCTGTGGCATGTTAAACACATTGTTGATCTGCACGACGCAGAAATGTGGATACAGTCGCTCCAGTCGCGGCAAATCGGGCAACACGTAGCTGCTCCAGCGGATATCGCATTCACGCGGCCCGAACCGCCACTTGCCCGTTGCTGGCCGGTCGCTCTCATCGAGCTTCGGGACGTGGTTCACACTGTTGTGAGGGCCGCAGCAGAATTCCCAGATGTCGTCGGTCACTTTGATGGCGAAACTGTTATGCAAATCGCCAGTCATCACAAAGACCTTCTTATCGAGCTTTTGCCAAGCGTCAATCAGTAGTTCACGTTCGTGAAAGAAGCCAGTCCAAGCTTCCTCTTTGTTTTCCTCGTCGAATTCAAATCCGCCAGCGCCGCTGTGAGGTATCATGAACGGCACGGTCGACACGACAAAGAAAAAGTCGGCGTCGCTCTCTTGCATGGATCGAATGAGCCATTCCCGCTGTGGCTTGCCCAGCATCGATACACCCGGCTTGTCCCGCTGCCGCACGTCGTGCATGTCGCGATCACCTCGCGTGTCCAATAAGTAAAACTCGCAGTTACTCACGCGAAACTTACCGTAGCTGCGACGGCCGATCGAATAACTGACCTCGTCATCCACCTGGGCCGGCATGTGCAATCGCAACGTGTGAGCATCGACGACGGAGACGATGTCATACACATACGAATTTTTGTTCCCCTCGTCGTTGTCGTAAGCAATGTCGTTCAAGCCAGCTTCCGGCGTCCCCCAATGCACATGCAGATTCAACATTTCCTTCAGCGGTAGTTTGGTGAAGTCCGTATTGGGATCGACCAACAGATCACTGCCTGACTTCATCTTGGCGCGGCCATAATGCAATGGATGGTCGTGTTCCATCGGATTCGACCAGCCAAGGTAATCGAACCAGGCGTGGGTACCGATATCGCGAAACACCGTGCGGCGATGCCGCTTTCCCGCTTCGGACGATCCCCAAATGTCATTCACTAGTTCATGATCGTCGAAAGTAAAATAGCTCGGCACGTGTCGGTGCCATTTCGCCAAGTCAATTCCGCGATCCAGGTACAGCTTGTAATTCTCCCACACTCCCACAATCGTCGGCATGACCTGCACGACTGGCGGATACTCCTTGACTCCTTGCGTGAGTCGCCAAGCTTCTGGCGGATAGTCTCGCAATTCCTCATACAACCAGTCCCCATTCATGATGTGAAAGTGGACTTTGTCGGCCCAGTCGCGATTGAGATGCTCATAGGTTGTCTCGCGGTGCCCACCGCCATGCAAGGGATTCTGGTTCGCGCAGGAACCGATTTGGAACCGAAAGTTGAATAGCCCGTCCGGATTGTATTCGGCATTGCGAGTATCCCCGGCGCTGGGCAACGTGCGAAAGCTGCCGGGCCAACCGTGCGGCCGACCGTTTACCCAGACTTGATAATGGTAACGCGTGTCGGACTTCAAATTCTCCAGCCAAGCTACGCCCGTATTGTCGTGATCCAGTGTGGTCTTGCCCGGCTGACTGATTTGATTCATTTGGTCGGCATCAACACCGTAGTGAACCGAGAACTCGCCAGGATCCGAGGTGCGCGCCCAGACCGCCATCGAATTTGCGGTTGGACGTCCGAGCATGGGACCATGAGTTAAACGGATCGGGTCGCGCTGTGCCCAACATGGTTGGGCCAAGAGCAGCATCGCGAGAACGAGCGGCACTCGTTGACTCAACCATGGATTTGTTGCGGACAGCTTATCAGCCAAAGTGCCATTCATCGAATTGCCTCGGGAGCAAATGCGGTTTGAGAACGATGTATTTCGGGAACAATGCGAGGCGCGTGCGGGCCACGCGGCGAAGCACCACTATTGACCAAGCGACAGGCCGTGTCAAAGTCGCGGCGAGCGCACCGCGTCGCTAGAAAGTCAACGCTTCGATCACCGATGGAAGTCCGACCACTGCGAAAAAGACCAGAATTCCGATCAACGCGGCGGTCGTCCACCACCGATTTCGGTTGTGAGCGCCGACCCAATCCGAGCGGCCGTTCATCACGAGCAAAGCGGCGGCGAGCATCGGCATCACCAGTGCTCCGAAAACGGAGTTGGCTTTCTGCACCAATTGAAAGTTGTATTGCAGCCCCAGCATCGGAACCAATGCCAGCGCGAGCAGATAGCCTCGATAGGCCCAACCTCGTTTGTCGACGGGCGCGGGCAGAAACGTCTCGGCCTCTAACTTGCCACGCCGACGTAGCAATTGCCAAAAATCAGCGAACAGGTACGGCACCGCTTGCCAAACTCCCACCAAGCTGCTGAACACAGCAGCCCAGGCGCCAACCAGAAACAGATGCCGCGCCGTGCTGCCTAATGACTGCTGCAGCCGCTCGGCCAACTCAACGAGCAACTTCGCCCCAGCGCCCTCAAGGCTCACACCCGTGGCGATTATCACCATCGCGATCCCAAACAAAGCCATTACCGCGTAGGACATTCCCAAATCGAGCCTGCAAAGGGCCAGATCCTCGGTACCGGTTCGTTCTTCTTCGCGAATCCAGTAGCCATAGCAAAGCACCGTCAGCGTTCCCCCGACACCACCCATCAGCGCCAAGGTCCAAGCGACCGCTTCCGGTTGATCGGGAATATTGGGGACGAACAGGCCACGCGAGACCGACAACCAATCCGGTTTCACCATCCATCCCGTAACGAGCACCACGACCACCATAATGGCGACTAAGACGCCCATCATGCGTTCGAAAAAGCGAAACGTTCCCCACCATACCATCGCCAGCCCAATCAAAGAGTGGACGATCCCCCATACAATTTTTCCACGAACGGCATCATCGAAAACGGGAAACAACGCATGAGCCGCCACGCCGCAGGCGCTGATGAGCGAAGTGCCCACGCCGAATGTCCATACCAATAAATAGACTAGGAATCCCCACTGGACGGGTCGCCCCAATCGCAAGACGGCTCCTTCCAACAATGTCGTTCCCGTGGCCAATTGCCAGCGAGCCAAGCCTTCGGTCACGACGAATTTGAATGCCGCGCCGCATAACACGGCCCAGAGCACCGCGGTTCCCAGTTTGATCCCGGCGAATGCGCCGCCAGCCAAATCGCCTGCTCCGACCCCGCTCGCCGCCAGCATCAGCCCTGGTCCCACCAGCGCAATCAACGTCCGCCGCTTTCGGTCTCGCGATGGCGAACCGCCCTCATTCGGCACATCTGTCTCTTTGTCCGCGGATCTCATTCGTTGTCCGAAATATAAAGATCGTGGTCGAATCGACTCGACCAGATGTTCTTCTGG
>JAWKTM010000103.1:0-17197 GCA_041399085.1 Pirellulaceae bacterium | reverse complement strand
TGGCGAACGGACGCTCGGCGTCGGCCTTGGCCTTGTCTACCTTCGACTTGGCCTTCTTCACCTGTTCTTCGTGAGCCGTCTTCTCGGCGGCCGACTTGGCTTCAGCGATCTGAGCCTCGTCCTTGCCGTCCGCTTTGGCTTTTTCCTCGGCCTCGGCGACAGCCTTGTCGATCGCCGCTCGGTCGATCTCTTTCTCCAGAGCCTTTGCGGCGGCGTCGCGTCCGGCGTCGTCCCGTTTACGTTTGGCCGCGTCGAGCAGGCGTTGCAGTTCGGCTCGGGCTGGCTCGCTGGCCGCGACATCGTGCTTGTGCAAATGCGCCGCTCCGAGATGCCGCAACCGCTCGATTTGAAACGTCTCGTCGTCGGTCGGTTCCAAATAAGACGTATCGCACAGCGCGATCAGATCGTCCCACAATTCGTATCGCACGAGCGTCTCGAACAACCGCTCGCGGCCATAGCGAGCGCTGCCGCGACGGCTGAGCGTGTTGTACTTGGGATGCTGCGGCAACTCGATCATGTTCTTGGCCAGCGCGATTGCGTCCGTTACGCGACCGATGTGGTTCAAGTTGCGAATCAACCATTCGTTGTTGTGAGCGAAATTGTGTATCTGATCGGGCAACACTTGGTCGCGCATCATGTGCGCGTGGTCGACCCGAGCCGACGCCTCTTGTTGCCAGACGGCGTCGTCGTATCGCTTCAGTCGCGAAAAGATATGTCCCGACATGTGCCACATATGGGCAATGCCGGGCGTGGTTTGGCCGCAGACCGCCGCCGAGCTCACGGCTGTCTCGGGCCGCTCCAAATCCCACAGATGGATCCGGTAATGATGAGCCGGGTGCATCGGATTGGCCGCGAACACTTGCTGCAGCAACGCGTCGACGGCCAAGTAGCTGGCGATCGTCGAGCCGTTCGAGCGATTGCCCCACAACTGCAACGCCAAGAACGCCTTGGCTTCCACGTCGTCGGGAAACTTGTACAGAATCTTTTCCAATGCCCGAGCGTAGGCCTCGCCTCGCTCCTTCTTCTTCTTGGCGTCGCCTTTCAAATACGTATCGAGGGCTTCGATATACATCCGCTCGCGTTCGCTGACCGAGCCCTTGCGTTTCACGGCTTCGTCGATAAACCCCTTCGAGCGTTTTTCGTTGTTGGCGTTGGCCATCGCCATGCCCCAATAAGCGATCGCGCAATCCGCCTCCAGCGCGGCGGCTTGGCGAAACGACCGCTCGGCCTCGAAATACCAGAAGCCGTGCAGTTGGGCGACGCCCTGGTTGATGAATTTCTGAACCTGCTCGTTCTTGGTCGTAACTGGGAAAGTCACGTTGGCCATGCCAGGCATCAGATAAGCCGCTTGGCGCGGGCCTTCGTTGAACGCTTCGCCGTGCATCGAGTGCCCGGCGGCAGGTTCGTTCGGCTCGGCTGGCTTCTCTTCGGTGGGCTTATTTTCGGCCGGAGTTTCCTCCGCCGGTTTCTCGGCAGGCGTCTCGGCCGGCTTGGCTTCGGCGGGCGCTTCCGCAGGCTTTGCTTCGGCCGGCTTCTCTTCGGCGGGTTTAGCGTCCGTCGGTGTTGCTTCCGCGGGCTTCTCTTGTTTCGCTTCCGCCGGCTTTTCGGGCTCGGCCGGCTTCGAATCATCGGCCGCGGCGACGAGCGGGAGACACAACAAACCGGCGAGTACAACGGACAGCAATCGAACCAGCGGCATAACGGCAACTCGCAATCTCAGGCGGGCCAGAGGCGGAAGGAAAGGCGGGCGTCGGCCAGCCGCGTCGGATTCAACACGCCGCTCGCCGAGCAGATTCCAACGTACGACCCTCGTCGCGTAATTGCAAGCAAGTGGGCACGTGCTCATGGAAACGACCCGCCGGCCATACCGCCAACCACGTCGGTTCGTTCCCAAGCCAGCACCTGGGAACGAACCCGCGAATCACTCTCGGTCCGCGACGCCTAATCGCTGGCCAGAATCTTGCCGCCGCCCCAGAGATAGGTTCCCAGCTTCGCTCCGGTGGCGTTGGACAACGAGAGATAGAACGACTCGTCTCCTTCCGCAAACACGTCATCCACGATCGCGATGTCGACCAGCTTTTCAAATTCGCCGTCGGCAAAGGTGACCGTGGGGCTGGGCGGTTTGATGAAGTCTTGGCCCGCGGTTGCGCCGCCGCTGTTGATGTTCAGATCGACTGTGGCCGTTCCCGCGGTGCTGCCGATGCGGCGAATTTTGATCTGCATCACGCCGGTCGATTCGTTGACCACGTAGTTCGACTGAGCAAACTCGATCGCGCTGTCGTTGTCCTGAATCGTGACCTGCGTCGTGGCCAGCGCGCCGATCGTGGCGTCGTTCGACGGACTGTAGAGCTGAATCGAAGACCCGTCCCGTTCGGTCGAGCCGTCGTCGACAATCGGAATGCTGATCGTCTTCGACATCTCGCCCGCCGCGAACACCACTTCCCGGCAGATGCGCGTAGTCGGAACCGGCCCAAGCGGACGCGGTCGACCAGCCGTTGCCAGCCCGGTGTCGTACAGACGCGGCGCACTTCGACATTGCCGCCGCCCAGCCGCTCGATTGTGACGTTGACCGACGGCGTGCCTTCGGTAACGACATAAGCTCGCCGCGCTGAACCCGAACTCGCCCGCTTGTTTCGCATCGTCGCTGTCGATGTGAACCTTCAAGCTCGATCGGCTTCCCAAGTCAGCGCCGCCCGTCGCATTAGTTGCTTCAACGCAAACGCCTCGCCGCCCTCGAACCAAGCGTCGTCAGTCAAGTCGATGGTGATCGTCTTCTCGGTTTCGCCGTCGGCAAACGTGAGCGTGCCGGCTTGCGGTGTAATCTTTGCCAGCCGTGGCAGGCGTGTCGTTATCGGTCGGATAGAGCAGATCGTGTGGCGTTTGATCCAAGTGGCTTGCCGCGGCTTCACCCAATCAGCCGTGGCAAAGTCGACGCTAACTTCGCCGCTGCTGCCACCCGTGCGTCGCACGGTGATCGTTGCCACGCCGTCGGCTTCGTTCACGTCGAGCGGCTGTCGAATTCGATCGTACCGAGCGCCAAGCGTCGTCGCTCACCAGATGCAGCGTCGCTTGATCCGTCGGGCATCCACAGGTCAGGATCGCCCACGCCGACCGGATCGCCGACGCCCGTGGGATCGCCCACTTGATCCGTGGGAATCAAGCCGGTCGGATCGCCGACTTGGTCGATGGGGATCAGCCCGGTGGGATCGCCGACCACCCGCAGATCGAGCCGCACGGCTTCGCGCGATTCGATCGCCGCGTCGTCGTGGATGAAGATGCGGAACGTCTTTCGCGACTCGCCCGGCCGAAACACTAGATAGCCGTCGACGCCTTGAAATCGTCGGCCGATGCGGTGCCGTCCGTGATGCCGGCGATCGAACCAGAACACGGCCAGCGGTTGCTCTGTGTCGCGCTGCGAATGCAACGATCTCGGCCATGCCGATGAACTCACTCGATCCAATCGGCCGACTCGAACCGCACGGTCGGCGAGAACTGACCAGCTTCGAGCAGCCGATATCGATTCCCGCGCCGCTGGGTCGCGCGTGGCTAAAATATCGGTCGGAGCCGTATGGAACGGATCGCCCACGTCGATCGCCGCACTGCCGGCTCGCAGATGAAAGTCGCCGGCCGACGGATCGACAAACAGGTTGTTCAACTCGGTGGCCACGCTGGTTTGCGGAATCACCAGCGACAACACATCCTGGCCGCCCGAGAACGCTTGCCAATCGGCGAACGAGCCGGAACCAGCCGTTCGGCGAGAACTTGTCTTGCAGGATGTTGTTGGCCGAGTAGGCCGGCAGGCTGGACGAGTCGACATCGATGCTGCCGCGATTCGGATTGCGGTTCAGCAAGATATTGTTCGCGATCACGTTGCCCGAGCTGCCGTTCCACATCAGCAACGCCCAGCGAGCGTCTTCGGCCATCACGACCGTGTTGTTCGTGACGACGTTGTTCGTCAGCGGCTCGGCCACCCGAACCCCACGTACAGCACGATGCCAGTCGAATGGTTGTCGTACAGCAGGTTGTTGCGAATCAAACTGTCTTGCACGCCGTCAAGTTGATCGCCGCTCCGCCGCCCGTATTACCGTTGCCATAGATAATGTTGCCTTCGATCACATTGTCGGAATGCACGCCGTCGCCGGGCAGCGAGCCGTCGGCGTTGAACTGAATGCCGCTGTCCCGATTGCCCCAAACCACGTTGTTCCGCACGATCGCGCCCGTCGGCCGAGTTGCTGATGTAGATGCCATGCTCGACTTGCGAACGCGAGACCTGATTGTTCTCGACCAGAATGTTTTCCGACCAGCCGGTGAGGATGCCCCACATCGCGTTGTGGTCGGACGTGTTGCCGCGCAAAAGATCACGCCTTCGTTGTTGACCGACCGCAAACCGGCTCTCGCGGCATGTCGTGGACATAAAAGCCTTCGATCGTGATGAAGTCCGCGCTTCAGATTGACGCCGTCTAGCTGGCCCGGAAACGGCTCGTCGATCTCGACGCCCGGCAACGCGTGGAACGTGATCCGCGTCGGGCTTGCCGTCGGTCGTCATGTTCATGCCCCAATATTTGCCGGGCATCACGATCACATAGTCGCCGGGGATCACGTTGTCGGCCGCGTGTTGCAGCGACTTCCACGGATGGGCCTGCGAGCCGTCGCCATCCACGTCGCTGCCATCGGGGCTGACCCATTTCGTGGCGTAGTGAGTGGTCGTCGGCGTTTGTGCGTCGTTGTCATCGAGGCCATTTGCTGGTGGCCAAGCCGCACGGGATAGTCGCCGTCGGCCCGTGGGGCTGGAAGCGCGAGGAACAGAAAGTGCTCGTCCCCTTCGGCTTCGTTGTCGGACAGCAGCGGCACCGAAACGAACTTCTCGGTCTCGCCCGGAGCGAACGTGAGCGTGCCGGCCACGGCGGTGAAGTCTTCGCCCGCGACGGCCGAACCGCCGATCGTCGCATACTGGACGGTGACCGTGTCGGCGGTCGAACCGTGCCGCGGCTTTGACTTGGATCGTTTGAGATTCGTAGTCGTGATAGCCGCGTAACCAGGCGATATCCAGCGACGGCGCGCCGAACGGAGCCGGCGGCGTGGCCAGCTTCGCGCCCCCGCGTTGAATTCGTCGGCCCCGATGTCGAACGCTTCGGGATCGGGCGGATCAGCCAGGAAGGTTGCCGTCGAAGTCGTCGGTCCAGTCCGGCCAAGGCAATCGCCGCGCCCGATCGCTGGGCTGTCGGCCGACCGGTGCGGTCGTCGCCGAGCCGCGGATCGGCCACGAGGCTGTGCAGATCGTAGCCATAGTTCGTTTGCCAATGCGAGAACGTCTGCTCGGGAGTTCCTTCGCCCGTCAGATTGCGGTCGATGAATAGCGTGCCGCGCGTGCTGGTTCCAAAGTACAGGTTGTAATCCAGTGTCAATTGGCCGGTGATGCTCGCTTCGCGAATATCGACCATTCGCGTGTCGTTCTCGGGGTTTGTAACGATCAGATTGTTCACGACCACGGGATCGTGCGAAGCCACGTGGGCATAAGAAGGCGCGGTATTGGAGATCCACATCTCATAGCCGCCGAATTGAATCGGAGCTTGCGCATCGTCGGCCGCGTTGACCAGCGTGTTGTTGTAGATCTGGGCGTTGTCCGCTCCGTAGATTCCGATCCCGGCATGACCGGCGTCGACCACGATGTTGTTGCGGACGATCGGGTTGATGGCGGCGTAGTAATCGGGATTGTTCGGCTCGAGCCATTCCAGTTCGCTGTAGAAGCCGGCGACGATCCCCGCGCCCCCCGTGTCTCGCACCAAATTCCGCTCGATGATCGAATCCTCGGTCCCGCCACTGGTGAGGATGCCGATGCCGGGCACGTCATGCACGTAGGTGCTGCGCACGACCATCCGATCGCCGTTGTTGTTGTCGATGCCGTCGGCCGAAGTCGTCGAGCGGCGACCGGCGTTGAAGACTTCGCTGTTGATGATCGTGATGTCGTTCGCGCCTGGCGTAATCTTGATCGCGTCGACGCCCGTGTCGTGAACCTTGACGCCGTCGAGCGTGATGCCGCTGGCTCCGACGTGCGTGCTTCCTTCGCTGAAGTCCGAATCCCACCAGTCCCAAAACATCACGCCGTACCAGTATCCGCCGGTAATCTCGAGGTTCTCCAGCCGGCCGCCTTCGACATCGAATCCGTACCGAATCACGGAATCCGAGTGGCCGTCGCCCCACTGCGTCAGTGGCGACTCGATCACGGCCCATTCGCCCGGCAGCGAGCGGATCGTGAGGTTGTCGACGTCGATGTTGATGCCCCCTTCGTAGACGCCGTTTCTCAGCGAGATTGTGTCGCCCGGTTTGGCGGCATCCAGCGCTCGGCGAATCGTGGCGAACGGTTGGTCGAGCGACCCGGCGTTCCAGTCGTCGCCGTTCGGAGCGACCACGTATTCGACGGCAGCTTCGGTGGCCGCGAACAAATCGCCGGCCATCAATCGCCGCGTTTCGAGGGGTTCGAGCCCCTGTCGCAGCCATTGGCGATCGGGTCGGCGGCGAAAATTCGGACGAGAGCGGCGGGAGCGAGCCGTCGCGGGACGGCGCCAAAACTGGGAAAGCATACTCGGATCCTCGGTAAAGCGATGTGCGGATTTCGTTGACTCCGCACCAATGACAACCGGAATTTCCGGTTGTGACCGAGTGCCCCAAGATTTTTGGAGTGCTCTGCCTTATCGGAGCTTCTTGGAGTGCTCCGCCTTGTCGGAGCTTTCATTTCGGCTCAAGCGGCGGGACGTAAAGAAGCCGCAGCCCGCCAGTGCTTTACCGGACCCAAGAACCGATCAGCAGAACGCGGTACCAACCAAAAACCGGCGGTACGGACGAAAAACTCGCGGTACGAACCAAAAATTCCCGGTACGGACGAGAAATTCCCGGTACGGACGCCAATTTGTCCGTTACGAGCTCGAAAATCGCGGTACGAACGACAACTTGGCCGTTACGAGCGAAAAATTCGCGGTACGATTGACAACTTGTCCGTTACGAGCGAAAAATTCGCGGTACGAACGAAAGACCGCCGGTACAAACGACAACCTGTCCGGTACAGGCGAGAAAGACGCGGTCCGGACGGGAAGATTGTCCGTCCGCTTCACGATTACAAATCGGCCGGAGGTTGGAAACGCGGAGGCGGAGATCGCAGAGGGGAGAAGGGAGCTGCTGAAAACCTGCATCCTGTCCGCTACCCTTAATTTCCTCACAGCACTCTCCTCTCCGTCCTCTGCGCCCTCCGCGTTTCGATTCTTCCTGTGCAGTTTCGGCCGGTGTTAGTCGCATCGTTCTATCAGTGCGACGCATTTGTGCCACGATCAAAAGCCAGACGGAGGTTGAAACGCGGAGGCGCGCGATGAAGCTTAGAGGGAGAAGACGAAACTTGCTGAAAACCTGCATCCTGTCACGCTGCCCTTAGTTTCCTCACAGCACTCCCCTCTCTGCGCCCTCCGCGCCTCCGCGTTTCCGATTCTTCCTGCGCAGTTTCGGCCGGTGTTAGTCGCATCGTTCTATCAGTGCGACGCATTTGTGCCACGATCAAAAGCCAGACGGAGGTTGGAAACGCGGAGGCGCGGAGATCGCGGAGAAATGAAGGAAGAGTTGGGTTGTGGTCGTCGAGTTTGGAAGACGGGAAGCGGAGGTTCCTCGACTACCTCGGGTTAGCTGGCGATCATCACTTCGCCGCGGCCGCCTTCGATCATGTCGCCGTGGAAGAGTTCGATGGGTTGGCTGCCGAAGCTGTCGGGCAACGGGAAATCGAGGCGGCGGAGTTCGCTGGCTAGGAGAGCCAGGACGTCCGGCTGAAAACGACAGGCTCGTCGAAAACTGGGCAGCAACGGCGGGGCGCTCGGTCCGAAAAAGCCAATCGTGCCGCGATGCATTCCCGCGCCGGGGCGAATGCCCGCTTCGCCAAAAATCAGAATCGTCCCGGCCAACATGTTGAAGCCCACCAAATCGCCCGTGTCGCCGCCGACGGCGATCAGACCGCGCCGCATCGTGTGTCCCAGCTCGTTCCCCACGCTGCCGTGAACCAGAATCGTGCCGCCGGTCATGCCGCGGGGACTGCCGCGATACGCCGCGCCGACCAGATGCCCGGCGCGGCCGCGAATGTGGATCAACCCGCCATGCATTTCGCCACCGACCCAATCGCTGGCGTTGCCGCTAACGTGAATTTCGCCGCGACGCATTTCGCTGCCCACATGACGGCCGGCGTCGCCTTCGACGCGAATCACGCCGCCGTTCATCTTCGTCCCCAGCCAATGCACGCCCGCCAAGTTGCCTTGCCAGATCATCGTTTCGTCGGCCGGATCGCCGGAGATGTCGAAATAGTCCCCAAACTGCTCTTGTCGATTGCCGTGATAAATCGACAACCGGCGAATCTCGTCCAGCGACTTGTCTCGCACCGTCTCGGGCAGAATCCCTTCGACTTCCAGAGGAACCGAAGTTGTCTCGCGAATCGATATTTCCAGAGCCATATTGCATCCGCCGGTGGGAACGAAACGACGGGGCGAGTATAACCAACGGTCGCGAGAGTCGGTAGATTTCAGGTTCGCACGGCTTCGATTTCCCAGCAATCTTGCAGCGTTTCTTTCCGCGATTTTCCAGCGATCTTGCCCATGCACGCAGCTCAACCGCCGCCATCCAATTCGTTCGCCGGCGTGGTGCTGTGCGGCGGCAAGAGCCGTCGGATGGGCGAATCGAAGGCGACGTTGCCGTTCGGCGACGAGCTAATGGTGCAGCGGGTCGTGCGGTTGTTGAGCGAAGTCGTGTCGCCGATCGTGGTCGTCGCGGCCGAGGGACAGACGCTGCCCGAGCTGCCCGCCGGGACGTTGCTGGCTCGTGACCAGCGTGCCGATCGCGGGCCGCTGGAAGGACTGCAAGCGGGGTTGGCGGCACTGGAGAATCGCGCGGAGGCGGCCTTTGCGACCAGTTGCGACGTGCCGCTATTGCAGCCGGCTTTCGTGCGGCGGATGCTGGCCGAGTTGGATGCGTCGCATCAAATTGCCGTGGCCGTGGAAGACAAGTTCGCTCATCCGCTGGCCGCCGTCTACCGGGTCGGCGTGCTGCCGGTCATTCGCCGGCTGCTGGCCGAGGATCGTTTGCGGCCGCTGTTCTTGTTCGATGAAGTGCCCACGCGGCGCGTGGATGTGGCGACGCTGCGCGAGGTGGATGCCGAGCTGCATTCGCTGAAGAACTGCAATTTCCCGGAAGATTACCGGGAGGCATTGCGGCTGGCTGGCTTCGACGCTTGACGGCCTCGCGGGGCAGACTCGCCGCTCGGGCCGGTTATCGTGACTGCGCGATTTAGGTGAAGCTTGCGGATTGTGCCGGCCGATAATTGCTTACACTGGCCGGCCCTTCCCATGCGCCGTTGCGCGCGTTTCGTATCCCGCCGGCCCTACCTGCATCGACGAGCATCATCATGGCCCCTGAATTTTCGACTGGCAGTTCACCTTGGCGACGACTTTGGAAACGTCTGACGGGCGGCAAAGCCATGCAGCGGCGACGCCAGGAAGCTCGGCGGCGGCTGGTCGGTTTCGAGCCGCTGGAAGGTCGCCGCGTGCTCGCGGCCACCGATCTGGCTTCGATCCTGGGTCTGGTTTTCGACGACGCCACGGGCAACGGCTACACGGCCGGTGAGGAAGTGGTCGGAGCGACGGTGAATTTGTACGCCGACGATGGCGACGGCGTGTTCGAGCCTGGCGCGGGCGACGCGCTGGCCGCGACGGATACGACCGATGCGGCGGGCCAGTATCGCTTCGATTTCCTAACGGCCGGAGGCTATTGGGTTCAGCAGCCGGCTCAGACCGTGGGCGCGACGAACTTAGCGGCCGACGTGAGTTCGCTGATTACGATCACGCCGACCGACGTACAGGGCGTCGCGGGCGCGACCGTGATCGATCCGTTCAACGTGACTTCGCAATCCGTGTCCGCCAGCAACATCACGACGCTGACGGACGCTTCGTCGGTGGCCGCGCCGGAAGCGATCGGCGGCGAGCGGGATTTGTTCGTCGAGCTGACTTCGGCGACCGGTTCGATTTCGATCGACGTGAATGGTTTGATCGCCAACATGCTGGACTCGCAGGCCAGTTCGTCGGCCGTGGGAAATCGCAATGTGACGTGGGACGGCGTGGATAACGACGCCACGGCGCTGAACGCCACTGGCCTGGGCGGCGTGGATTTGACGAGCGGCGGGGCCGACCAAGCGTTCAACTTGACCGTGGCGGCAAACAAAGTCGGCGGCCAAGTGATGTTGACCGTCTATACCGACGCGGCGAACTTTTCGACCTTCACGTTCAACATCGACGACATCGATGGAACGGCCAACGAAGTGGTGGCGGTGAAGTTCACCGACTTCACGACGGCGGGCGGCACGGGCGCTGATTTCTCGAACGTCGGCGCGATCGAAATGGATTTGATTAGCGCGGTCGTGGGCGTCGATGCTCAGTTGGATTTGGTCGGCACTTTAGCGCCGACCACGTTCACGCAGAACTTTGCCAATTTCGAATCCGCCGATCTCAGCATCACAAAAACGGTTGATACGGCATCACCAAACGTGGGCGACAACGTTACGTTCACGATCACGGTTACTAACGGCGGGCCCGACGCTGCGACGGGCGTGGAAGTGCAGGATGTTCTGCCGGCCGGGCTGACGTTTGTTTCGTCGACGCCCAGCCAAGGCGCCTATAACAGCGGCACCGGCGTCTGGACCGTGGGAACGCTGGCGAACGGCGCGAACGCCACGCTGTCGATCACCGCCACGGTAGCTTCGATCGGCGGCAAGACGAACACGGCCCAAGTCGGCGCGTCGGACGTGTTCGATCCCGATTCCACGCCCGGCACGGGAACCGGCGAAGACGACGACGCCAGCGCGGTTGTGACTCCGCAAGTCGCGGATCTCTCCGTCACGAAAACCGTCGATAACGCCGCTGCGAACGTCGGCCAGAACGTGGTCTTCACCGTCACGGTTGCGAACGCCGGACCCGATTCGGCGACCAACGTCACACTCGGCGACTTGTTGCCGGCTGGTCTGACGTTTGTGAGCGCCGCGCCCAGTCAAGGCAGCTACAACAGCGCGACCGGCGTGTGGACCGTGGGAACCATCGCGGCTGCCGCGAACGCCACGCTGGGTATCACAGCCACGGTCGCCAGCACCGGAGCGAAGACTAACACGGCGGAAGTGACCGGCTCGGATCAAGCCGACAGCGACTCGACGCCCAACAACAACGTCAACACGGAAGACGATCAAGCCAGCGCCGTGGTGACTCCGCCCGTGATCGACTTGTCGCTGACCAAGACCGTGAACATGGCCGCCCCCAGCGTCGGCAGCAACGTGACCTTCACCATCACGTTGGCAAACGGCGGCCCGGACAACGCCACGGGCGTGGTGGTGACCGATCTATTGCCGGCTGGTTTGACGTTCGTTTCGTCGACTCCTAGCCAAGGCACATACAACGACGCCACCGGCATCTGGACCGTGGGCGCGGTGAACTCAGCGGCCAACGCGACGCTGCAAATCGTGGCGACGGTCGCGACGGACGGCGTGAAGACGAACAGCGCCGAAGTGACCGCGGCGGATCAAGCCGACTCGGATTCGACCCCGAACAATGCCAACGCGGCGGAAGACGATCAAGCGGCCGCGCAAGTCGATCCGCAAACGATTGACTTGTCGTTGACCAAGACCGTCGACGACGCCGCGCCGAATGTGGGCGACAACATCACGTACACGGTTACCGTGGCGAACGCCGGGCCGGACAACGCTTCGGGAGTTACGGTGACCGATGTGTTGCCGGCCGGCTTGACGTTTGTATCGTCGACGCCCAGCCAAGGCACTTACAACAGCGGCACGGGCGTGTGGACGATCGGCAACATCACTTCGGCCACGAATGTGACGCTGCAAATCGTGGCCACCGTCACGGGTTCAACGGCGATTACCAATTCAGCGGAAGTGACCGCGGCCGATCAATTGGACAGCGATTCAACGCCCAACAACAATGTGGCGGCCGAGGACGATCAGGACGCCGCCGTGGTGACTCCGCAAGTGATTGACTTGGCGGTCACCAAGACGGTCAACGACGCTTCGCCCGACGTGGGCGACAACGTCACGTTCACCGTCACGCTGACGAACGCTGGTCCGAACGGCGCTACGGGAGTGACCGTGACCGATGTCTTGCCGGCTGGTCTAACGTTCGTCTCTTCGACGCCCAGTCAAGGCGCTTACAACAGCGGTACGGGCGTGTGGACGGTAGGTGCCGTGGCCAACGGCGCGAACGCCACTTTGCAGATCGTAGCGACCGTGGCTTCGGCCGGCGCGAAGACCAACTCGGCTCAAGTCACGGCGGCCGATCAATTCGATTCGGATTCGACGCCCAACAATGGCGTCGCGGCCGAAGACGATCAAGATTCGGCAACCGTCTCGCCAACCGCCGCCGATTTGTCGCTGACGAAGACCGTCAACGACGCGGCCGCGAACGTAGGCGACAACGTTACTTTCACGATCACCGTGTCGAACGCCGGACCGGACGGGGCGACGGGCGTGGTAGTGACCGACGCGCTTCCCGCCGGTTTGACATTCGTCTCGTCGACACCCAGCCAAGGCACGTACAACAGCGGCACCGGTGTTTGGACGGTCGGCAGCGTCGCGAACGGCGGCACGGCCACGTTGCAGCTTGTGGCCACCGTTGCCAACACCGGAGCAAAAACCAACACGGCCGAGATCACGGCCTCCGATCAATTGGATCCCGATTCGACACCCAACAACGCGGCGGGCGCGGAGGACGATCAAGCGAGCGCCACGGTCACGCCTCCGATCGCTGACTTGTCGCTCACGAAAACGGTCGACAATGCTTCGGCCAACGTCGGCCAGAACGTGACCTTCACCGTTACCGTGTCGAACACCGGGCCGGACGCCGCCACGAATGTTTCGGTTGCCGACGCTTTGCCCGCCGGTTTGACGTTCGTTTCCGCCACGCCCAGCCAAGGCACTTATAACAGCGGCACGGGAGTCTGGACGGTGGGCACGATCAACAGTGCCGCCAACGCGACGCTGACAATCACGGCGACCGTGGCCAGCACCGGCACGAAGACCAATACGGCTCAAGTGCAAGCGGTCGATCAATTCGATCCCGATTCGACGCCCGGAAACAGTGCGGCCGCGGAAGACGATCAAGCCTCCGCGGCGGTCGCTCCGCCCACGGTGGATCTGTCGCTGACGAAGACCGTCGACGACGCCTCGCCAGCCATCGGTCAGAACGTGACGTTCACCACGACGTTGACAAATGCCGGTCCCGCGACGGCCACTGGAGTGGTTGTCACGGACGTGCTGCCCGCCGGTTTGACGTTCGTCTCGGCGACGCCCAGTCAAGGCACTTATGATGCGGCCACGGGCCTGTGGACGGTCGGGTCGCTGGCCCCTGGCGCGACAGTTACTTTGCAAGTCACCGCGACGGTCGTAACGGGCGGCCCGAAGACCAACACGGCTCAAGTGAGCGCGGTCGATCAATTCGACGTGGATTCGACGCCGAATAACAACGTTCCGGCGGAAGACGATCAAGATGCCGCATTGGTGCAGCCGCCGCGAACTTTGTCGAAGCGAGCGTTTTTGGCGCGGTGAGGAAACGACGCGGGGATCGGTCCTCACCGTCCTTCGCGCAGTCGATCGCCCAGGAAATTGTCCAACTCGGCAATGGCGTAGATCTTTTCCGCCGTTTGCTCGATGGGATAGACGACGCGACGGTACTCCAGTGATTCGTCGTCCAGGATCACGTAGCAAGCGCGGCTGTCGCCATCGCGCGGTTGGCCGACGCTGCCGACGTTCACCATGATTTTGGAATCGGGCAGACGATAGCGATATCCGATTTGATCCGGCGGCAGAAATTTGCCGTCGTGCGTGAAGATGCCCGGCACGTGCGTATGGCCTTGGAAACAGTAGCGTTCGACCAAACTGAACAGCTTGTCCAATTTGCGAGCGTGATACACATCCTCGGGAAAGACGTACTCGTTCAACGGATTGCGAGCCGATCCATGCACGAACATCAGCCCGTCTTCGCGAATGGTTCGCGGCAGCTCGGCCAGGAATTGCCAGCGCCGCACGTTCTGCTCGCGGTCGTCCTCGGGGTTCTCTAGTTGGCGGCGAGTCCAGAAGATGGCCCGTTCGGCGCCGCTGCTGAATCCCTCGGGGTCGAAGATCGCGCCCAGGTCGTGATTGCCCAGCAAACAGCGGGTAAACGTCGTGGCGCGGTCCAGACACTCGCGCGGGTTCGGCCCGTATCCGATGATGTCTCCCAAACAATAGATTTCCGAGACGCCTTGCTCCCGCACGTCCTCGAGCACGGCTTCCAACGCTTCCAAATTGCCGTGGATGTCGCTCAGAATCGCTCGCTTCACGCCGCGTTTCCTACCGGTCGAGGAGAGAATTAGCGGCCGGATTTTAACCGATCGCCCAGCATATTATCCAAGTCGCGGATGCGGTAAATCTTGTTGGCGGTCGCCTCGAAGTCATACGCGACTCGACGAAACTCGATGCGTTTCGCATCCAAATCCAGCACGACATAGCAGGCCCGATTGTCGCCGTCGCGTGGTTGGCCGACGCTGCCGACATTCACCATCACGCGGCTCTCGCCCAACTGGAATTGGTAATCGATTTCGTCCGGCGAGTAGAAGTTGCGGCCTTCGGTAAAGACGCCTGGGATGTGCGTGTGTCCTTGGAAGGAATAACGTTCGATCCGCGCGAACAGCGCCTCCATCTTTCCTTCCTTGTAGATGTCTTCGGGAAAGACATACTCGTTCGTTGGTTCGCGCGGCGATCCGTGCACGAACAGAAACTCGCCTTCGTTATGCAATCGAGGCAACTCGCCCAGAAAATCCCAGCGGCGGTTCATGGCCGTTGTGTTTCCGGTGTTCTGATCCAGTTGATCGCGAGTCCAATAGATGGCCTGCAAGGCGACCGGATTGAAGCCATCGGGATCGAACAACGCCGCTTGATCGTGGTTGCCCAAGATCGTGACGCGAGCAATGCGTATCACCGTGTCGAGGCAATCGCATGGATTCGGTCCGTAGCCAACGATGTCCCCCAAGCAGTAGACCTCGTTGATGCCTTGCGAACGGATATCCTCCTGAACCGCGCGCAACGCTTCCAGATTGCCATGAATATCGCTAATGAGGGCTCGCTTCACGCCCCTGTGCCTTTCCGCTGGGTCTTCGCCGTTCGGACCGACGAAAAACAAAGCCGGGCCAAACCGCACCGCGATTTAGCCCTCGGATCAACTGAACGCGCACGACCATCCCCTCGAAGGCACGGGTGCGGATTTCCTGTTTCAAATACTACTATGCCCGGCTAGACATCGGCAATGGCGTTGCGACTCGCGGCGCGACGGCAGGACGCTCCTCGGTCGAACGACGCGTTGCCTCCCCCTTTACCAGCAACCGTTTCGCGGCCGACTTTTCTTGAGTCCCCGTGGGCGGCACGTTGTTGTTCTTTCGTTCCGAGTAATGGCATGCGAGTCTTGGCAATCGAATGCTCCGTGACGCCGGGCAGCATCGCGGTGTTGGACGGCGAACAATGTTTGGAGCGTCGCTCGTTGCCGTCGGAGCGGCGAACGACCCAGGCGTTGACGCCGATGCTGGATGCATTGTTGAAGGACGTCGGCTGGCAACCGACCGACATTCAATTAGTGGCGACCACGATCGGACCGGGCTCGTTCACAGGTCTGCGTGTTGGCGTGACGACTGCCAAGACGTTTGCTTACGCCACGAACGCTGCGGTGGCTGGAATCCACACGTTGCGAGTCGTGGCGGAGCAAGCCGCCGATTGGTGGCGCGAAAGCCACGGCGAATCACCGGCTCGAATCCACGCCGTGATGGACGCCCAACGGCAACAGCTTTTCGCCATGCGATGCGAGATCCGCGAGTTGGCACACATCATCGAGCCCAGCGTGGATATCGTCGATCAGGCCGCTTGGTTGGTGAAGTTGTCCGGCGAAATTGAGGACGAGATTCCCGCGTTGTTGGCCGGCCCAATTCCCGCTTCCCTGATTCCGCGGCTTCCGGCTGCTTGCCAGATTCCGGCCGAACGGGTCCGCGTGCCTGATGCCGCGACGGTCGGTCGTTTGGCCGCGCGGGGCTTAGGGCTTCCGCAAGCCAATGACTTATGGTCCTTGACGCCAATCTATTACCGCCGCAGCGCCGCTGAAGAAAAGCTGGCTCCCGAAACTTAGACGTGAACGGCGGTCCTCGCCGCGCGATCGCTTCAACCGCTCGCCGTAGCTCAATATTTTTCGGTGATCCGCACGAAATTCGAGCCCGCTTCGTCGGATTTAACGCGCGTTACCCAAGGCCGCGCCCATGTGGCCAATCGTCACCGATCGACAATCGGCAAGCGGCACGATCGGTATCAAGCGACGCCGATTCCGATATTCGCGAGTCCCAGCGTCTCGGCCAGTTCGCCGCCCGCTCGCGGAGCCGCAGTCCGATTGCGGTCATTCCCATTGTTCGCGTCACGCACCCCCGACTCGGCGGTCGTACCCGCATTTGACCGAGGCAAAGCACAAGCTACTCGTTGAGAGACGTTGATCACGAATGCGTTGGCCGCGCAGTCAGGAGCGAAATCACATGAGGGGCAACGAGATGTTCCATATTCTGTTGGTCGAGGATGATCCTTCGCAAGCGGTAATGACCGCGCGATTGTTGCAGCGGATTCGCCGGCCACGATTCCGCGTGGACACGGCCGCGTGTTTGACGGACGCCATCGAGTGTCTGCGAGATAACGTCTATCACGCGGTGCTGCTGGATCTCGGTTTGCCCGAAACGGAAGGCTTCGAGACGTTGCGTTGCATCCGCGAACACGACGCCCAGACGCCGATGATTGTGCTAACGGCGCTGGACGACGAAGAGACGGCGCTTCAGGCTTTTGAACATGGCGCTCAAGACTATCTGGTCAAGAACACCTTCAACGTCGAATCATTGGGGCGTTGTATCCGGTACGCGATGCAACGCCAGTTGCTGCTAACCGAGCTGCATCAAGTCAACCAGCAGAATTCGCATCTCCTCCGCTGCATGCCCTGCATTCTGATCGGATTCGACGAGCAAGATCGAGTGACGCAGTGGAACAAAGCCGCCGCGGACTTGTTGCAATGCCCGGCTGAATTGGCCATCGCCCAACGGCTGTGCGATCTCAAATTGCCGCTGGCAACCG
>JAWKTM010000102.1:0-17285 GCA_041399085.1 Pirellulaceae bacterium | reverse complement strand
CTGCTTGCCGGATTGATGAATGCGGGCGATTTCACGAGGACCAATATACTTGTGATTCCAACCCACCACTCGCGCGCCGCAAGCTTCGATCTGCTTCAGTTTGTCGTCGGTCAGTTCATCGCTGCCCAGCGCGCCCAGCGTTAAGCGCGGTTCGAGCTTGTGGCAATCGCGGAGAAAGCCCCAATTGAACGATTGCACCACGACGCGGTCGACAAGCTCTTTTTTCCGAAGAAGTTCGACGCAGGTTGCCGCGTCGCCGCCCTTGTGTTCGATCAGCGTCATCGACCCGGCTTGGATGGCGTCCAGGGCTTCGTCCAGCGTCAAAATCTTCGCGCCGGTGTACTTCGGATCAAACCAGCTTCCCGCATCCAATCGCCGCAGCTCCTCTAACGATGTCAAAGCCACCGGCTGCTTTGTTTTCTTGAGCACCTGCTCGGCATTGGTTGTGCGGTCCAACGTCTTGTCGTGAAACACGACCGGCACGCCGTCGGCCGAATGGTAATAGTCCAGCTCGATCAAGTCGGCACGAGCCGCGATGGCCGACTCGAAGGCCGGCAGCGTGTTCTCCGGCGCTACGCTGCTGTGCCCCCGATGCGCGATAATCAGCATCCGATCCGCGCGAACGCGCGCGGCCGCTAACTCGGGCAACTCAGCCGCACGGGCGGCCCCGCCCAACACAATCGTGGCAAAGAACACGGCCCCCAGTCTCCATCCAAAGGGAAGAATGCGATTGAGACGGTTGTTTCGCATGGTGCTTATCAAATGATGAGTTGGTCCAGTTAAACGTTGTCGGCATTCCGCGCGATAATACCGAACCAACGCGGAAGCAGCGGATGACGGCGAGCGTGCGATCGCTCAGTCCTCCATCAATTCCTTTTCCTTGGCCTTCGCCAAGTCGTTGGCTGAGTTCTCATACTTCTTGGTCAACTCTTGCACCTCGTCCTTGACCGTGTCTCGCTCGTCCTCGCTCAGCGTCTTATCTTTCTCCGCCTGATCGGCCGCCTTGTTCGCGTCGCGGCGAATGTTGCGAATCGAAACCTTTGTTTCCTCGAGCAAATCCTTCGCTCGGGCCACGAATTTACGCCGATTCTCGGTCGACAACGGCGGCACGTTAATGCGAATCAAACGGCCGTCATTTTGAGGATTGAAACCCAAGTCGCTGGCGATGATCGCTTTCTCGATGTCCTTGATCGTGCTCGGATCGTAAGGGCGAATCACGATCTGCGTCGGCTCGGGCGCTCCGATCGACGCCAACTGCTTGATCGGTGTCGGCGAGCCGTAGACTTCCACCCGCAACGAATCGACCAATCCCGGATTTGCTCGGCCCGTGCGAATGCCGCCCAAGCCGTTCTTCAGCACGCCTAGCGCTTTATCCATGCGTTCTTCGGCGTCCAAGAGTATGTCGTCAGCGCTCATGGCGTTTGCTCCTTTGTATTTACGTCGGTCGAACTATCGTCAGTAACACACGAATCCACGATTCGGGCCTTAAGTGGCAGCGGTGGATTTTCGCGAGGGACCGATCCAAGTGCCGATGCGTTCGCCACGCACCGCGCGTTCGATATTGCCTTCCTTCTTGTAGTTGAAGACCAGGATCGGCATGTTGTGTTCCATGCAATGAGTGATTGCCGTGCTGTCCATCACCCGCAGATTCTGCTCGCGAACCGTATTGTAATCCAGTTCGCTATACAACACGGCGTGCGGATTCCGCTCGGGATCGTCGCTGTACACACCGTCCACCCGCGTCGCCTTCAGCAGAATATTCGCTTCCAACTCCATCGCTCGCTGAGCCGCGGCGGTGTCGGTCGTCACGAACGGGCTGCCGGTGCCGGCGGCCAAAATGATGATGCGGCCTTTCTCCAAATGCCGTTGGGCTCGCCGCCGGATGTAGGCTTCGGCCACGCCGTCCATGCGGATCGCGCTCATCAGTCGAGTCTGTCCGCCCAGCGATTCGACCGCGTCCTGCAGCGCCAAGCCGTTAATGACCGTGGCCAACATGCCCATGTAGTGAGCCGTGGCCTCGTGAATCGTCGAGTTGGCGCCTTTGAACTGGGCCCCGCGCAGAATGTTGCCGCCGCCAATCACGACCGCGATCTGGCAGCCCAATTCATGAGCCCGCAAGATTTGCCGCGAGATCGTGGCGACTTCGTCCATGCTGATGCCGCGTTCTCCGGCATGGCAAAAGCTTTCGCCCGAAAGCTTGAGCACCACGCGACGAACGGCGGATTTGGAATTTGATTCGGCTGAGTCGGACATGGGAAGCCTTTCCCGTGTTTTTCGTTGAGGAAGCGTACGGTTGCATTGCCAGCGCGACGTCGCGCCGGGCGTCGGTTGCCCGAGTCTACAAAAAAAGCCTCGGATGGTCTCCGAGGCTTCGTCGAACGGCGGCGAAATTTATTCGCGGCCCAATTCCCAATGAATGAATTGCTTAATCTTCATCCCGTTGTCGTCCGCGTATTTGGCGACCGTCATCGCGTTATCCTTCACGAACGGTTGCTCCAGCAAGGCCTTCTCGGCAAAGAAGCTTCGCAGCCGGCCTTCGACCATCTTGTCGACGATGTTCTCCGGCTTGCCTTCGTTCAACGCGGCGGCTCGCAAAATCTCGCGTTCCTTCTCGACGACCGCCGGGTCGATCTCTTCTTTCGACAACGCAACTGGGTTGCAGGCCGCGACGTGCATCGACACATCCTTGGCGGCTTGATCCGAACCGCCTTCGACCACCAGCAACACGCCGGAAACCGTCGTGGCGTTGTGGCTGTATCCGCCCGTGGCGCCTTCCACGCGAGCGAAACGCCCAACGTTGAACACTTCGCGAATGCGGTTGAAAAGCTCCGAACGCTGATCGCCCAGCGTTTGGCCCGGCTTACTCGGCGACGGCAAAGCCAACAACTCGTCGACCGACGCTACTCCGCCACTGGCGGCCAGCGCTCCGGCCATGTCGTTGGCCAACTGGATGAACTCGCCGTTCTGAGTGACCGGCGCGCTTTCGCATTTCAGCTCGACGATCGCGCCGGCCGACTTGTCCAAACCGATGCAAAGGCCGAATCGACCGAATGTCGTTTCGCGGTCGCCCCGCCGCTCGGCCAGCTTCTCGCCCTCGCGGCGTAGCTGCTCGATGGCCGCGTCCTCGTCGCCGCCAGTGGCTTCCAAAGCTCGTTTGCAATCCATCAACGGTAAACCAGTGCGCTCACGGAACGCACGTACTTGGGCAGCGGAAATATCTGCCATGGAAGTTTCTCCTCCGTATTTGCGAGTATCTTGGATTCCGGTCGCGACCGGATTGAATGTACGAATCGGATTCCGCGACAAGCCCCATCCGCTAGGAAACGGCTTCGGCCTTGGCCTGTGCTTCGGCATCCATTGCGGCCGAATCGGCATGTTGCTTTTCGACGCCACCCAATTGCGATTTGCCTTCCAGCACGCCATCGGCCAATTCGCGGGCGATCAGGTCGATCGAGCGAATACCGTCGTCGTTGCCCGGAATCGGCAGATCCACCAAGTCGGGATCGCAATCCGTATCGATCAAGGCGATCGTGGTGATGCCCAAGCTGCGAGCCTCGCGGACCGCGTTCTTTTCCTTCTTGGGATCGATAATGACAAGGCATTCGGGCATTCGGTTCAGGGTTCGCAAACCATTCAAGTTGCGATACATCTTGCGATACTCGCGATTCAGCGCCGACTGCATCTTTTTCGAGTACATCGACAGCTCTTCGCCGCTGCGCATCGCTTCCAATTCTTCCAAACGCCCCAGCCGACTGCGAATCGTGCGGAAATTCGTCAAAGTGCCGCCCAACCACCGCTCGCTGACGAACGGCATTCCGGCTCGCAACGACTCGCGTTCGATCGCGGCCGAAGCCTGACGCTTGGTGCCGACAAACAGCACCAAGCTGCCGCCCGCCGAAACTTGGCTCAAATATTTTTTCGCTCGCAACAACCCGCGAACCGTCTCGCGGATGTCAATAATGTGAATCAGCGCTTTGCGGCCGTAGATGTACGGCGCCATTTTCGGGTTCCAGCGGCTGGCTCGGTGACCGTAGTGAACGCCGGCTTCAATCAACTCTTGCACAATCGGATTCGGCATCGACAAACTCTCCTGGTACGCCATCGGTGCATGGCTTCGTCGGACAACCACTGTCCGCCGACAACCACAGGCTCGCGCCTTCGACCTTCCCGGCGTCGTGAAAAATGAGACGGTAAATCATTACGCCGCAACAACTTCGGCGCCTGACGCAACGCGAAACGCAACCCCCACGGAAGACCCTAGCGTGATGTGATCACGGAGATTCCGTGCGTGAGTTGCCCGCGTCGCAAGGCGATAACTCTATCAATCACCAAAAGATCGGTCAATCGGCACGGACCGTGCTCGACCCTAAACCCGCGCTGCCGCTGCATGCCCTTGACGAGCCCAGGTCGCCACGAGATTCACCAACAAACGCCGGTCGATTGGCTTGGTGGTGTAGTCGTCACAACCGGCTTGCAGACACCGTTGGCGATCCGACCGCATCGCATGCGCGGTCAACGCGATGATCGGCCCTCGATAATCCGCGTCTCGCAAACGCCCCGTGGCCTGATAGCCGTCCATCACCGGCATCTGCATGTCCATCAGAATCACGTCGAACGGCCGGTTGTCGGCCACGGCCGCAAGCGCCATCTCCAACGCGATTTGCCCATTGTCGGCCAAAGTCACCTCCGCGCCGGCTTTTCGCAACACGAAGGAAATCAGCCGTTGATTGTCCGGCCCGTCTTCGGCTAACAAGATGCGGCAGTCAAGCGATTCCGCTGGCTCCGGCGGACTGGCTGCATCAGATCCAACGACCACGGAGTTCCCGCCGTTGCCCGTGTTCTGCCCGTCGCGCAGAGCGTTCGCGTCATGCAAACCACGGGCTGCAATCGTCACGGCGAATGTGCTGCCGCGCCCCGGCGTGCTTCTCACTTGAATGTCTCCGCCCAGCATCTCCGCAAAACGTTTGCTGATCGTCAACCCCAAGCCCGTGCCGCCGAACTTCCGCGTCGTCGAACTATCCGCTTGGCTGAACGGCTGAAACAGCCTGCCCACTTCCGCGGCGGTCATACCGATCCCTTGGTCGATCACGGCGATGCGTAGCAGCGGCATCGAACGGTCGCCCGACTCATCGTCGCGCGATTCCATTGAGGCCACGATCCGAACCGCGCCGGCCTCGGTAAATTTGATCGCGTTGCCAATCAGATTGATCAGAATCTGGCGCAGCCGAGTCGGATCGGTTTCAATCTGGGCCGGCAGTTGCGAATCGAACTCCACACTTAGTGTCAACCCTTTCGCCTGCGCGCGGACGGACATTAGATCCAGGACATCCGACAACAGTTTGGTCGGCGAACAAACAATCCGTTCCACCTGTAATTTGCCCGCCTCGACCTTGGATAAGTCCAAAATATCATTGATCAAATCTAATAGATATTGTCCATTTCGCTGGATCGTGGCAATCGCGGCCTTGCGTTCGTCCGCCCCATACGCGGCGTCCCCGTCTTCTCGCAGAAGATCCGTGAACCCCAAAATGGCCGTCATGGGAGTCCGAATCTCATGACTCATGTTCGCTAGGAATTCGCTCTTGGCGCGGCTTGCGGATTCGGCCTGCAACGTCAGATGCTGCAAACGCACATTGGCGTTCTTCAGCTTCGCCGTCCGCTCGTCTACCAAAGCTTCTATTTGGGCCGTGCGACCGGTCAGAATCAAGAGAAAGCCGCCAATGGTGCTAACCAACATCAGCCCACCGGCTAACACACACCACACTTGGAAGGGCCTCGCCGCATCCGCGAACTCCGGCCCGCACGCGACTTCCACTTTCCAGATGCGTTTGGCAAATTCAAAAGTCGCCGCGTGCGTGGGGCCTTCCGACTTGCCAAGTTCCGCCCTCCCATCGATCCACCGCGTCCCCCGCTCTGTCAAAGAGCATACGCCTAACGACGTGGGATCACCCTCGCTTGTGACATCAACCAACTGAACTCGCAAACCATTGATTCCTAAGTCGCTGACCGCCGCGTCAATAATGTCCTCGACACGAAAAACACCCAAGGTAAACCCTACTAGTTCGCGGCGGCGCTCTTCCGCCGTGGCCGCCTGAGTGCCCCGTTCGATAGACCGGCGCGAAGATGATGATGCCGCTCCGATGGTGCTCTTCCTGAACCAACACCAAACGGCCCGACGCAACCGCCTCGCCCGTATCACATGCCAATCTCAATGCCGCCAG
This sequence comes from Pirellulaceae bacterium, assembly GCA_041399085.1. GTDB lineage: Bacteria > Planctomycetota > Planctomycetia > Pirellulales > Pirellulaceae > JAWKTM01. Next base: position 11,064 of record JAWKTM010000102.1, on the reverse strand, counting down.
ACGAACGGGGCTAGATCCTAAATCGTATCCTAGAGCTCGCTCATTGCCTTCCAAGGGCGCCAAGTACCGGACCGGAAAGTATTCGTCGCGAACGGTTGCCAATGTCATCCGGCTTTGGGAATCCCGCTCGGTAATATGGTATGGCGACGACAGTTCCGCGGATTGATGGCGCTCGTAGTCGGTCCGCGAGTCCCGCGGTACTCGTTCGACCCACTCCAACGCTTGCATTCCAGGGTGACGCTGCAACATCGCGCCTACCACTGTGTGAAACTCGTCGCGAGTTATATTCTCGGAACCATGATAGAAATTTTGCAGACAGAGAACCGATTCCAACGGCACCTGGCACTTTTCACGAATAGCGCTTACCACGACATGAGCTTGTTGCCGAAATGCTTGTTCGCCGCGCTTCTGATCCCAATGGCGAGCGATCACGAAAAATAAGACCGTGACCGCGAAGGTCACGACCAACGGCGCCCCCACGGTAAATCGGCGTTTCGTCCAGGCCGAACGTGGCAGGGCGAGAAACGTCAGTATGAGCGGCGTAAAGATCAGGACGCCGACGGTATCTCCGACCCACCATGTGAACCAACTGAACAGAAATCGCGAGGGTGGAATCGTGCCACATAACAATACGGCCGCTCCGCAGGTGGCTCCTACCACGCAACTGACGGGGCCTCCTAGCAAAAGAAACTTGGCGATCTCACTTTCTCGATTCAATGAGGTGGGAAATCCCACGAATCGCCGAATAAGCCCAGCGCCCGCGAGGGCTTGGAAACTCGCTCCGACTCCGATCGCGGCCGCCGTCCCCATCGACCACCAACTGGGCCCGTGTTGCCAAGCGGTAATCGCATTAACACAGAACGACCCCAGCAGAATACCGGGCCACAAGCGATTTCCGTACAACAGCACAGCCGCCAACGCGATTCCGGCGGCAGGCCAAACGGCCGAGGCGTAACCGGGCGGTATGGCCAACAGCAACGCCAAACGACCCGCCAAGGTATATGCCGCCGCAAGCGCAAGAACCTGCCCCAACCAAATGGAATACCGCTCGCTGTCAATGGACCGATATGTCACTACGCTGCCCCTGTCCGCTCTGTGCCGTGCATCGCGACATCGCGCGGGCACGGCAATCCCGCTCACGTCATCGACAGGGGCTGAGCGCCACACACAGTAAAAACAGGGACAGAATGCCAGGGCGACTCGGCACTTGATCGGTTACGATAACATTACCGCCGAAACCGTTTCTACGGCCAACCGTGTGATCGTTGACAGCACAACGAAACGAGAAATCCCCCTAATCAATACTCCCATACCTCAGGCATAGCCACGGGCACAGAAACGGGAGAAGTGACCTGGCGCGGCCATTCGACTCGGCAGCGCCGAGGGCGCTATCTTATGGGAGTTTTCATTAGAAGCGGAAATCGGCGCCCACGTTGAATCCTTGAGCCCAGAAATCGGTCTCGCGAAACATGAAGCGAGGACGTTCGGGCCCGACAAACGGATTGACTTCCGGCGGGAACAGATTCGGATTCACATCCAGGTCGATTTGATCGCCGGGCCGCACCACGTTGCTGAAATACACAAACGTGTATCCAGCGGTGGCGCGGAGACGTGGCGTGACCTGAAAACCGACAGTCGCTCCTAATTGAGGTATCACGGCGAAATCATCGCGTGTGAACGTGCCGCTGTTCGTGCGTTGGGCCAAAATGCCTCCCGGATCGGTCGTGATGAAGCCGTTCTCGTTCACGGTCGTTTCGCCGCTGATGCGAACCGTCTGGCGATTGTTGCCCAAAGCCAACTTACCCAGCAGTTCTAGCATCCAACGGCCGCGCCGCAGTTCGTAGACGGTGCCAACTTCGCCGCCGTGAAACGAATTTTCGGTATCAAACGTATCGCGAATCACAAACGAACCGGGGTTGGCCGTGTCGAGCGATGTGAGATTCTCGCGGATCACCAAATCCTCGTTCAATCTCATATATCGATATCCCAACACCCAATCCAAACGATAACCGTCCGCGCTGCGCGCTCCACATTGATTGATCGGTTGCGACCAGTCGGCGCAACAAGCGTTGATACGAGCCCACAATCCGGCGGATTGCAACTGCGTACTGGCGTCGACCGAAACGGTGCCTTGGACCACATTCGGAAAGGCAACCAGCTCGGCCGTCTCTTGACCGTTAAGCATGTCAAAGAACGGGCGAGCCAAGATGGGGTTTCCGGTCGATGTCGCGGAGTAGTTTGTATTGGCTTCGGCCAACCAGAAATACTCGCCCTCGATCCCGAATCGCTTGGCTTCGCCGAGCCATCCGCCGCCGCGAATGCGGAAACCAGAGACCCACTCGTCGTTAATTCGCTCGTTGCCGAACAGAATCGTGGTGCCTGGTTCCCCTAAGACGCCCGCCGAGGCCCGGGCGGTGCCGGCCGGGCTGGTTGTGACCAAGGGCGGCGTGCGCATTCCGTCATAGAACCACAGTAGATATTCACCTCGCACCCAAAACCATTCCGGCGACCCACACCCCGAACCGCAACCGGGCTGTCCGCCGTAAGGCATGGGAACTCGTCCACAATCGGGACAATGGCCGGCCACATCGTATCCATAGTTTCCCAGCTCATATTCGCCCGGCGGAACAATGATCGGCGTGCCTTGGATGGCCCCATCCATCGGAATTCGTCCGGGCGGCAAGTCGATTGTCTCCGCCGGCCGGGTCTCGACCCGCGCTCCTTTGGGAACGGGCACGATGTCCTGCAGCGCCGTGCGGCGTACTCCCGCGCCCACCGGCGCGGCGCTGGCTTCGGCTGTCGAAACGGTTCGTTCCAGCGGCACCACGCGCTCGGCCACGAGCAGGGTTCGCCCATCTTCCAGGCGTTGTTGATGTCCCCGCACGGCGACTCGGCGGCCCAGGTATTGGTCCAACGTGCTTTGATCGGCGGACGAAACCAACACACGGGCGTTGCCCCAACTGCCGCTGAGCTGGTACGGCGCCGCGTCGCTGGCTTGCGAATTCTCTTCCAAGCGACCAATTCGATCCACGGACCGACCGACGGGCTTGCCTCGCAGCACGGAAACTTCCTGGCCCACGGCGGCGGTCGTCCCGAAGACACCTGCCAACACCAAGCCGCCTACGGCCAGCCAATTTACAATTCGCGACACAGCGCTACTCCCGAACCGAGCTCGAAAAGATGATGAGCGGAGAAAGGAGCGGCGGTTTATCAAAATTGCGACATTCGGGTCAAGATCAGCCTCTGTTTTGCCGAGCGGCGATTCGGACCCTCTCCTTCATCTTTCAGCGGCAAATTTCGCGACCCAAGGTTGGACGACGAAGCCGAGATTGACATGCGGTACTGGAATTGCTTCCATTTGCCTTGCGGGTGCGGTCGTTTTCTTCAGCGAGAGGAGCCACTTCGATGTCCCACGACCAACAGCAAACAACCGAGACGGGAGAACACCAAAATTTGGTTCGTCGGCGACTTGAGCGTTGGTTGCTCTCGGAGGAGTTGCGTGACTATATGCACAACGCCGAGGACGTGCGGCGGCGACCCGATCGGACGGGACCGTATGTTGCCGTGTCTCGTGAAGCCGGCGCGGGAGGCAGCCACGTGGCCCGAATCGTGGGGAAACTCTTGAATTGGGACGTGCTCGACAAGGAGTTGCTCGATTTCATGACGCAGCGATACAGCATGCCCCGCGAGCGGCTCGATAGCGTCGATGAATCCCAGTCCAACTGGTTTCATGATATCTTCGGCGGGTGGTTCAATGCGCACGCCGTCGGCGCCGACGACTATGTGTTTCACCTTGAAAAGATCATCTACTTGGCGGCCATCCACGGCCGTGTCGTCTTCGTGGGACGTGGAGCCCACTGTTTGCTGCCGCGCGAATGCGGGCTAAGTGTGCGAATCGTCGCGCCGCTGGAATGGCGAATCCACAACTTCGCACACGCCGCATGCATCTTGATGAGAAGGAAGCCAAGCAAAGGCTCGAACTGCTCGACAACGGTCGCAGCGAACTCTGTAAGTTTTACTTCCAAAGCGAAGCCTGCGATCCACACCATTTCGACTTGGTGCTGAACGCCGAGCGTTTCTCGGACGAAGCGCTAGCTCGCATGATCGTCTCGGCGTACCGGGAACGATTCGCGAGCAGCGCCTAATCTTTCGCCTAATCCATTGCCGAACGACCTGCTAACTCATCCGGCGATCGTCGCCCCACAGCAAATCCTCCAGCGCCACGTCGGACGCCAAGCTTCGTCGCTTCCGATCCACTTCGGTCGTGATTTCGTCCAGGATCGAATCGAAATCATCTTGCCCGGCCGCCGAATTCAGGCCCGCTCCCGGCAACGTCCGGGGACTGCTGGCCAGCAAGTGGTCGACCAACCGAGTGTGCAGATCGCCCGGCGTTTGCCGCACGGTCTGCTCCGGCGCTGACAACAGCGACGGTGACAGAGCCGCGTCGGAGGTCGTCGAGTCGCTGGCTAATGCAGCCGCGACCAGCGATTCACTCGCGAGCGAATTCGCCGCTCCGATCTGACCTGCCGCTTCGCCCTCGGCCGACTGCGTGGCGGCAATTCGGTTCAGCTCGGTGATAATCACACCCACGTCGTTTGGCGACAGCGTGTTGTCGCCCGTCGGATCCAGGTAAGGCGGCGGCACGTCCGGCGCGACGGGCGGAATCGGCAATGCTCGCGAACCATTGCGGTTGATCTCGTTAATCAAGATCAATGCGTCGATTGGCGACACCACGCCGTCCGCATTCACGTCGAACGGATTCGTCGGATTGCGGTGCGGCGAGTTCGATACCGTGATTCGCACGTTCGCCACGTTCGACACCGCGCCCAGATTGTCCGCCACCGTGTAGGTAAAGGAATCGGTGCCGGTGAAGCCCGAATTCGGTGTATAGAACACGGCCGTCGGATCGGTGCTGTTGAAGACCAGCGAGCCATTGGTCGGGAAGACCTGGATCGTGATGCTGGACGGATCCAGCGAACCGTCCTGATCCGAATCGTTCGCCAAGATCGACAGCTTGTGATTGACCGCGTCGATTGGCACCACAAACGCGTCGTCCAACGCGACGGGGAAATGATTCACGTTGATCGTGACGTTCGCCACATTGGACGTAGCGCCCTGTTGATCCTTGACTGTATAAGTCAACGTATCGACGCCGTTAAAATTGGCTCCCGGCGTATACAAAATCGTCCCGTTCGGATTGACCGAGGCCATTCCGTTGCTCGGCCCCGTCACGATCGTGACCGAGCCGATATTGATCGTGCCATCCACATCGGAATCATTCGACAGCACGTTCAAGTTTGTCGCCGTGTTCACTCGCACCAAGACGGCGTCGTTCTTGGCTTCTGGCGGGTCGTTGGATCCAGTGATCGTCAGACTTACCGTACCTGGGGCCGAAGCCGACAGCCCGTCCGTCGCCGTATAGGTGAATGTGTCGACCAGCGTTTGCCCAGTCGTCAGTTGCTGGATCACGGCCACGCCCGTCGGATCGTAGGTGAACGTGCCGTCCGAGTTCACCGACACGGGCACTCCCAAAATACTGACCGAATCGAACGTATCCATCGTCAACGAACTGACCGGTGAATCCGAGTCCGTGTCGTTGTCCAACAATCCATTGCCCGCCACGACCAACACGCTGTTCTCATCCGCGGAATAATGATCGTCGACGGCCACCGGCGGATCGTTCTGCTCGGTGATCGAGATCGTGAACGTGCGAGGCGACGTCGTGTTGCTGTTCGGCGCCTCGTTGCTGCCAGTGTCGCGGCCCACCACGGTGACGACGGCCGCGCCAAACGCGTCCGCGGCCGGAGTGAATGTCAGCCGCCCGGCCGAATCAATGGCCGGTTGAGCCGAGAACAAACCGTTGTTGTTGTTCGTCACATTGAAGGTAACGAGTTGGCCGAGTTCGTCGACCGCGCCGAGCGGCCCCGGCAAAATCGCCGACGCGAATCCATCCGCCTGATAAGGACCGGATTCTTCGGCCACGGTCACATTGCCCAGCAGAGCGAACGATGGCGGATCATTTAGCGGACGCACCGTGATGGTGAACGTTTGCGGCGGCGATGCGCCCCCTTCGCTATCGACCGCTTGCACCGTGACGGTCGCCGCGCCATTGGCGTTCAAGGCCGTCGTGTAAGTCAATTGGCCGTTTCCATCCACGGCCGGCAACATCGAGAACAACGCGTCGTCGCTGGTCGAGATTTGGAATCCGACCTGCTGATTTTGCAACTCATCGGTCGCCGTCAGCGGGCCGGCCGCGATGTTGCTCGCCCATCCCGGCACCGTTTGCGCTCCCGCATCCTCGTTCACCGTTTGATCGCTCCCCTTCGTGAAGCTGGGAGCGTCGTTGATCGGATTGACGGTCACGGTGATCGTGCCGGTCGCGGAACGCGGATCGGGATTCGGTCCCGAGAAGCCATCGTCCTCGACCACATAGGTGAAGGTGTCGACACCCGCGAAATTCAACGGCGGTGTGTAATTGACGGCTCCCGTTTGGTTGTTGAACACCACCGATCCGCCCGCGGCGCTGGGACCGGCAACGGACCGCACGATGAGGTTCTGGGAGCTTTCGTTCGACGGACCGGGCACGTCGTTCGAGCCCAACGCGCCCGCTAACAGGGCACTGACGTTGAACGACAGTTGCGTATCCTCGTCGGTCGTGAAGTGATCGTCGACCGGAACGGGCGGATCGTTCACGGGCGTGACCGTCACAACCACCGTTCCCGTCGCGGACAGCGACGGCGTGCCGTTGTCTTGCACTACATAAGTAAACCGCGCTTCGCCGTTGAACTCGCCAATCGGAGTGACCGTGATCGAGCCCGCGGAACGCGAGACCGAAATCTTACCCACGTCGCCCGGCAACACCGCCACCGCTCCGGCCGTCGCGGGTATCGTCAAGCTCTGGTTGGATTCGTCGGCCGGACCCTTCAGATCATTCGCCAACAGACTGGTTTCGCTTATCACGAGCGGCAGGTTCTCGGGCGTCGAACGATTGTCCGTTCCGGGGATCGGCGGGTCGTTCTTCGCCAACACTTGCACGCTGACCGTCGCCGTGGCCACGCGAGCCGGGCTGCCGTCGTCTTGAACCGTGTAGCGGAAGGACGTGAATCCATTGAAGTCCGGAGCGGGTGTGAACTCCACTTCCGTACCATTAACCACCTGAATCGTGCCTCCCGGAGCCAACATCGTTACGCCCACGATGCTCAACGCTGCGCCGGACTTTGTTCGTCGATCGCCGTCGCCGGACCTGGGAAGTCGTTGGCCAGCAACGTGCTGAACACGATCGGCTCGTCCTCGGTCGCCGCTACTACATCGTCTCCGGCCACTGGCGGATCGTTGACCGGATGGACCGAAATCGTAATCTGCCCGGTAGCTCGCAATGGATCGGGAGCTCCGTCGGTTGTGCCGTTGTCTTCGATCACATAGGTGATGATGTCCTCGCCTACGAAGTCGACCGGCCCGTGATAGACGATCGAACCGCCCAGCAATTGAACCGAACCGCCTTGACCGCTGAGCGCCGCCACGTCCACCAGCGTCACCGTCTGGCTGCCATTCAGCTCGTCCGCCGCGGTGCTCGGCCCAGCCGCGTCGTTGGCCAGGACTAGGGATGCCGCGATCGTGATATCCGAATCCTCCAGAGCTTCCGTCGAAGACAAAGTGGCTCGTAGATCGTCGTTGCTGGCAATCGGCGCGTCGTTCACCGCCGTGACCGTCACGGTCGCCACACCGGTCGCTCGCAATGGCGCCAAGGTGCCATTGGTCGTTCCATTGTCTTCAATCACATAGAAGAACGTGTCGACACCGACGAAATTCACCAAACCACTGTAGTCCACCTCCACCACGCCGCCATTGATCGAGATCAACGCGCCTTGAGCCGTTTGATTATTGGCGTTCGCGGCCAATGTTTCGGGGCCCAACAGCGTCAGCGTTTGCGCCGCCGAACCTTGGGACTCATTCAATGGTCCAGCCAAATCATTGCCGGTCAATTGAACGGCCGTGATCGTAGCTGTGGATTCCTCTGGCGTGTCGAAATGATCGTTGGTCGGAACCGGCGGATCATTCGCTTGGGTGACATTGATAAACACCGTGGCCGAACTGCTCTTCGGATCCGGCGAACCAAAGGTCGTGCCGTCATCCGTCACCAAGTAAACAAAGTGATCCGCGCCAAAGAAATCAGCCGGCGGATGGTATAAGAATCGTGAGTTCGCCGAGTCGACCATTACCGTCCCGCCAGCCGCGCTGGTGAACGTCGAAGTCGGACCACTGACAAACAGATTCTGAGGCGGCGCCGACGTGGGACTCTCGCCAGGACCGGCCGAATCATTCAACAGCAGCGAAGCGAACGTTATGGTCAAATCGCCAACGGGATCCTCTCCCACGGTCGTCAGGTCGTCCATCGGCTCGGGCGTATCGTTCCGCTCGGCAACGCTTATGGTCACCGTTGCCGTGTCTCGCAATTTGTCCGCCCCGCCGCCGGCAGCCGTGCCGCTATCTTCGACCACATAGATGAACGTGTCGTTCCCCGACACGTTGGGCGCCGGTGTGTATTGAATCTGTCCGGTCTGGGTATCCAAAGTTGCCGAACCGCCGCGGCTCGTCACCGTGTTCAGCGACGGAGAAGCCGCCGAACCGAATCCGATAACGGTCAGCGTCTGTGATGACTCATTGGCGGGACCCTTCAAATCATTCACAGTCAAGTCCGACGCCAGGAACGACAAAGGCGTATCCTCGGCGCCCGGTTTCTGATCATCATTGGCCACCGGTGGATCATTCACCGCGGCAACGGTCACCGTAATGGTACCCGTCGCCGTCATCGCGGGAGCGCCATTGTCCGTAATCACATAAGGAATGTAATCCGTCCCAAAGAAGTCATCAGCCGGCGAATAGAAAATGACATTGCCATCGGTCGTGACAACGCCGCCATTGGTGGAGACGCCGTTGTTGCCAACAACCGAGCCATTAACCAATCCCACAAATGACACAGTTTGATTCGGCGAAGCCTCGTCGGTAGCCGTAGCTGGGCCCGGCGCGTCGTTCGACAACAGCGGAGCGATCGAGATTGGGAAGTTATCCACATCCTCGTTCACACCAACAATCGTATCACCACCAGGTACCGGAGCATCGTTGACCGCGGCGATCGAAATCGTCGAGCGAACGGTCGCGCTGCGAGCGTCCACCACTCCGGCCGTCGATCCATTGTCCCGGACCGTATAGTCGAACACGAACAGCCCATTAAAGTTCGCGGCCGGCGTGTAAACGACATTCCCTCCGTTCAGCGCGATCAACCCACCCCCAACGGTCACTGCCGACACGCCCGTGACGGATCTCGACTGAGTCGACTCATTTGCCGGCCCCGGTTGGTCATTAGACAACAACACACCGGTCCCAATCGTGATAGGCGAAGCCGGATCCTCGAAATACCCCGTCAAAGTCTCCGCCGCCAAAATCGGCGGATCATTCACTTCTTCGAGGGTGACTGATACGGTACCCGTGGCTGTCAAAGATGGCGAACCATTGTCGGCAATCAGATAGCGGAACGTGGCGATTCCATCGTTCTTGTTGAAATCCAGCGGTGGAGTAAATACGAACGCGTTGCCACTGGGAGCGATCGCCACGCTGCCGCCGAAACTCGAAGATGCATCAAGCAACGATACGGTTAGAGTCTGAATCGAACTCTCGTTTGGTCCCGGTGAATCGTTCGCGGTGAGCGTGCTAAAGAGTATTGTTTGTGGCTCGTCTTCACGCACACTACCGCCAGTGCCACCAATCGAATCAGGATTCGCCACGGGCGCATCGTTCACGTTGGCAACCGTCACCGTGACGATTCCGACCGCGGAACGGGGAGACGCAAATCCATTGGTTCGTCCGTTGTCCGTCAGTGTGTATGTAAAGACGTCCGTTCCCCAGAAATTCGCGAGCGGTGTATAAACCACATTGCCACTTGCGTTCAATCGAACAGTGCCGCCTTGCGCGTGGTTGAACTCCTACAATGCCCAATGAGATTGTCTGACCACCCATTGCCGGAAGGGCCGTTTCGTCGGTCGCGGTTGCCGGCCCCGCTAGATCATTCGCAGTCAGGAAGGAAGCGGCTACGGTCAGCGCTTGGTCTTCCGTCGCGTTCAAAAAGTCGATCCCAGGAACGGGAGCGTCATTGACTTCCGTCAACGTCACGGTAACCGTCCCAGTCGCGGTACGAGGCGCGCTGACCCCATTGCTGAATCCATTGTCCGTAATCGTATAGACGAACGTATCGGGAGCGGAGGCAAAGTTGCGATTGAAATCCGCGGGAGGCGTGTAGACAAATTGATTATTAACTAGGGCAATCGTTCCGCCGTTGGTCGTGGTCGTTTGGGGAACGCCCAGAACGATGGGCAATCCCAGCGATAGCTGTTGCCCCAGTTCGTCTGTCGCCGTGTCAGGCCCAGGTTTGGCCGCCGCCAAGACATCGCTGCCATCGATTGTTAGCACCACGTCTTCCACGCTGGTACGAGATACCAAACCAGGGATCGGCAAGTCGTTAACAGAGCGAACCGTCAGTGTTACGGTTGCCGGTTCGTCGGACGCGAGCCGCGCATCGCGAGTTCGATAGATGAAGGTGTCCGTACCATTAAAGTCGGCATCGGGAACGTATTCAAAGGATCCGTCGGCCATCAAAATCAACGACCCGTGTTGCACATCCTGCACCAGGGATACCGTCAATTCACTCGGCAAGCTATCTGAATCCATGTCGTTGGACAGCAATCCATTCGCTGCGTCAACACTGAGAAGCGTGTCTTCGTCCAACGCGTAACTATCGGAGACCGATACGGGAGGATCGCCAGGCACGACTTCAACAACCAAGTCCTCCACCTCACCGCCCAGCGCCAAGCCATCCGGCCCCAGCGCCGTCGTGGAGTTTAGTCGGAACCGAGCGTAGGTGGTTCCCAATAATGCCGTCCCAGGCGTTGAGGCGTACAACACGTTCTCGCCGGCGAAAACCGCGACGCCGGTGAAGATTTGTTCGCCAGCGTCGGTGAAGACGCCGTTGTGATTGAAATCCACCCACGCGTCCAGGAGACCCGTTCCAGA
>JAWKTM010000101.1:0-17628 GCA_041399085.1 Pirellulaceae bacterium | reverse complement strand
GGGCGGAACAAGTGTCGATGGTGCGTGCATTTATCCGCCGATCTCGACGCTTAATGCGGTGCCATAGCCGGAACCTTGCAGATCCAATCAGCGATTCGATGCTGCGTTGCCAGGGCGATGATGTTGCGGCGGGGGATTATTACTCATAAAAATCAACTCACGTTCGCAGATTCGCCACGAGGTTGACAATGCCGCCGGGAACATGGGATCGGGCCGATTCGATTTACCAACACACGCAGTCCGCGCCGATGTGTTGGCTGTTGTATGCCGTGGGGATTAGCGAGTTGGGGATTGCGGTTTCGCTGTGGAATCAGCCGGCGTTGCCTTGGATTCTGGGCGCGGCGGGGGCGTTTGTCTGTACGCTGGCTGCTGGCTTTCATCATCTGACGGTGACGGATTGTGGCGAGCGGCTGCGCATTCAGTTTGGACCATTGCCATTGTTCGGTCGCTGGCTAAAGTACCGGGACGTGGCGGACGCCGAGCCCGGACGCACGACGGTGCTGGACGGTTGGGGAATTCACATGAGTCTACGCGGTGGTTGGGTGTGGAACTTGTGGGGACGCGATTGCGTGGTCGTGCGTTTGCATCGCGGCGTGTTGAGGATCGGAACGGACGACGCGGAAGCGTTGGCCAATGTGATTCAGCGACGGGCCCGCGAGTTCGCTTCGTCGGGCGAATAGATCACGGGTTCGTGGTAAGACGGACGACGGTAAGAGGGACGACGGCAAATGAGACGACCGTGGCTGAGACGCGCGGCGGCGATCGTGGGGATTTCGGCCGGCGCGTGGATCTTCTCGATGTTGGCGATGAATTGGATGGCAAACCCGCCCGATAATCTTGGCGTTACGAACGGTCGTCTGGCGGCTTGCCCGTCGACGCCGAATTGTGTTTCCACGCAGGCCGAGGACGATTCGCATCGTATCGAGCCGATTCGCTTTGCCGGTTCGCGAGCCGAAGCGATGCAGCGTGTGAAGGCAGCGGTCGCCGATTTGCCTCGCACCAAGATCGTGCGAGAAACGGACGATTACCTGCACGCCGAAGTGAAATCGCTGCTGTTTCGGTTCGTGGACGATGTCGAATTCTACGTGGATGAAGCAGCCGGCCTAATCCATTTCCGTTCGGCTTCGCGCGTCGGCCATTCTGACTTGGGCGTGAACCGGCGACGGATGGAACAGCTTCGCACGGCGATTGGTGGCCAGGAGCCCGTGCTCACCCGAGCTAACGAGATCGCCCGAATCAAAAACGGTCGGGAGGCACGCCCGGAGCGCATCACTGGGCGTGGGCGGTAGGGGCAAGATCCCATGTAGCCCGGAACGTTTCGAGCGACGCAGCCACGCCCATCGAAGACTCTGGGCGTGCCACCCGGACTCGCTTGGGGAGCGAGTGAGCAAGATGGCTCGGTCCCAGTGGCATTAACTCGGCAGGAGCCTCGTTCTCCCATGGGCAGGAGCCTCGTTCTCCCATCGACAGGAGCCTCGTTCTCCCATGGGCGAATGGGAGGTTGCGGGTTATGGACTCCAGGTTCCAGCTACGTGCCTGTCTTTGGCTTGTAGGAATCGAGCGTCTACCGACTTGTACCAATCGTGCAATCGCTGCCGCATGGCGTCGACGCGGTCGGGATGTTTGGCGGCCAAGTCATGTTGCTCGCTCACATCGTCCGCGAGGTTGAACAAGTGAACGCGCCTCGCTCTCGAATCGCTCAATCAACTTCCATTGACCATCGCGAATCGCACCGCCGGGAAATCCGCCTTGATTGGCGTAGTGCGGATAGTGCCAGAACAAGTCGCGATCGGCCGGCAGCGATTTACCAGCCAGCAACGGTTTTAGACTGACGCCGTCCAGCGTCTGGTCGGGCCGCGCTGGCAGACCGGCGAGATCGAGCAACGTCGGATAAAAATCGGTGCTGATGACCGGCGTGTCGCAGGTCGAGCCGGGCTGGCTCACGCCCGGAGCGCGAATGATGAACGGCTCGCGAATGCCGCCTTCGTACACCCAACCCTTGCCGCCTCGCAACGGCAGATTCGATGTGGGCGAGCCCTCGGAAGTCGACAAACCGCCGTTGTCGGACATGAAGCACACGATCGTGTTGTCGTCGAGTTTCATCTCGTGCAGCTTGTCGAGCACGCGTCCTACGGCGGTGTCCATCGTTTCGACCATCGCCGCATAGACCGCATGCCGTTGGCTGATACGCACCTTGCGGTCGCCGGCGTTCGGCCACACTTGCTCTTCGTCGCCGAATTCCGGGCCGTCAAAATTCATCGCGGCGGCCTTGCGGCGATACTTCTCGACTAAATCCTGAGGGGCCTGAAGCGGCGTGTGGACCGTGTGAAACGACAGATAGATCAAAAACGGCTGGTCGCGCGTCGCTTCGATCACACGGACCGCTTCGTCCGCCAGTCGCAACGTCAGCAGCTCGCCGTCAGGCCCGTCCTTCAGTTTGGGATTCTTGTACGGCGCGAAATATCCGCCCGGAGGCGAGCCTTTCGAATGCCCGCCGAAATTGATGTCGAACCCTTGGGCTTCGGGCCAGTACTTCTCGGTCGGTCCCAAATGCCATTTGCCGAAGAACGCCGTGCGATAGCCGCCGTCGCGCAGCGCCTCGCCCAACGTCACTTCTTCTAACGGCATGAAATCGTTGAACGACGCTCCTTTGAACCGACCTTCGCGATTGCCCGAGAACCAATTGGTGGCGGCGGCTCGCGTTGGATACATGCCGGTCATGATGCTGTAACGCGTGGGACTGCAAACCGGATTGGCGGCGTAGCCATTCGTGAATCGCATGCCGGATTGAGCCAGCCGGTCGACGTTCGGCGTCTCGTAAAACGTGTTTGGGTTGTAGGCGCCGATGTCCATGTATCCCAGGTCGTCGACCAGAAAGAAGACGATGTTCGGCCGGGTCTTGTCCGCGGCTTCGGCCGATGACGCGAAGACAACCAGTGCGGTAGCGGCGAAGGCGGCGAGGATCAAATGCAGTTTGAATTGGTTTCGCATAAGTCGGTGCAATAGAGGACGAGGGGAGAAGTCGATTGAAGAAAAGTGCGGTCGTTCAATGGGATATCGAACAGCGATCCGCGACCGGCACAAGCGTTCTGTCGCCTCAGCATAAACTGGCTACAATGCCGGCTCCACCCGCAAAACGAAGCTCGCCTCGCGTTGGCCGACGCCAGCTCGTCCCGCGAAACCAGTCGCATTGGAACCCGTCCAAAAACAATTTGTCGTTTTAGCGGAACGGCGCGAGCCGTCCGGTGCCGCGTAACCGGAGGGTTTGCGCCCTACCGCTGCAAACGATTCGGTAACTTGTTTGCCGACGGATTCGTACACCTCGCCGTCGAAAACCCACGCCAGGAATCATGCAGCCACTTGACGCTCTGCAACGTTACTTTGGCCACGACCGGTTTCGCGGTCCGCAGTTGGCGATCATCGAGCGAGCCGTGCGCGGCGAACATTCGCTGGTCATCATGCCAACCGGAATGGGCAAGTCGCTGTGTTATCAGATTCCGGCCGTGATGCTGGCCGAACGGCAACCGGGCGGGCTCACGCTGGTGCTTTCGCCGCTGATCGCGTTGATGAAGGACCAGGTTGATTCGCTGGTGCGGCGCGGCATCGATGCGGCGTTCGTGAATTCGTCGCTGTCGCGCGAGCAGCGCGAGACGCGTTACTCGGAGATTGCCGCGGGACGATATTCGTTGCTGTATGTGACGCCCGAACGGTTTCGTAAGCCTGAGTTTCTGGCCGTGCTGGCGTCGCGCCGCGTGGACCTGCTGGCTGTGGACGAAGCGCATTGCATCAGCCAATGGGGACATGATTTTCGCCCGGACTATACGCGCGTGGGCGAGATTCGCCGGACGCTGGGCGAGCCGACGACGTTGGCGCTCACGGCCACGGCCACGCCGGATGTGCAGCGGGATATCGTCGCGCAGCTTGACCTGGCGCCGGACCAGATGCCTCTGTTTCACGAAGGCATCGATCGGCCGAATCTGAGTCTGGCGGTTCAGCCGGTGTGGGGCGACGACGAAAAGTTGGCCGCCATCGAGCAGGTGCGTGAAAACTATCCGGGCAGCGGCATCGTTTATTTCACGCTGATTCGCACGTTGCTGGAGTTCAGCGAGCGGCTGCGGCAGCGCGGCGTCGCTCATCACATCTATCACGGCGAGTTGCCGCGCGACGAGCGTCGTCGCGTGCAGGAGCGATTCATGTCGCGGGCCGATGCCTTGGTGTTGGCGACGAACGCCTTTGGCATGGGAATCGACAAGGACGCGATTCGCTTCGTCGTGCATGCCGACGTGCCGGGCTCGTTGGAGTCGTACTATCAAGAGATCGGTCGAGCCGGCCGCGACGGGCTGCCGAGCGAATGTCGGCTGCTGTACGACGAACGCGATCTGGCGACGCAGATGGAGTTCTTGCAGTGGAGCAACCCCGACGCCGAATTCTATCACCGAGTGTTCGATTTCCTGCGACACGATTTGGAACAGTTCAACGCGTTCGGGCTGGAGTGGCTGCGCGAGCGATTGCATGCCAAAGCCAAACACGATCGGCGGCTGGAGACATCGCTGTCGATGTTGGAACGCTACGGTGCGATCGAGGGTGATTTGACCGTGCCGCACGTCGACACGGTGTACGAGTTGCCGGAGGACTTGGCGGATTCGACGCGGCTGGCCGAGAAGTTGCGACGGGATCAGTTGAAGTTGTACGCGTTGGTCGAGTACGTGCGGGCCGACGATCGGCGGGCGCATCTGCGGAGCTATTTCGGGCTTTCTGAATCGGAGTCAGGTGCCTAAAGTTCACCGACGCCCCGCAACCTGCCCTCCCTGGAAACCGCGACCATGAATCGTGATCTCGATGAATCGCCGATTGGCGTGCTGACGAGCGGCGGGTTGGACAGTTGCATTTTAGTCGGGCATCTGCTGGCGACGGGCCATACGGTTCAGCCGTTCTACGTGCAAGCCGGGTTGGTTTGGGAAGCCGCCGAGTTCGCGGCCGTCGGCCGATTTCTGGCGGCGATCGCATCGCCACGGTTGAAGCCGCTGGTCGCGTTGCAACTGCCGGTCGACGACCTGTATGACGGCGAGCATTGGAGTTTGAGCGGACGCGGCGTGCCGGACGCCAAGACGCCGGACGAGGCCGTGTTCTTGCCGGGGCGGAATGCGCTGCTAATTCTGAAAGCGGCGTTGTGGTGTCAGATGCGAGGCGTTCGACGCTTGGCGCTGGCTCCGCTGGGGAGCAGCCCGTTTGCCGATGCGTCGCCCGCGTTCTTCAGCAGTTTGCAAGCGACGTTGAATTGTGGCGGCGCGCCGCACCTGAAGATCGAACATCCGTTCGCCAGTTCAACGAAGCAAGATGTGATGCAGCTTGGGACTCGGCTGCCGCTGGAGCTGACGTTCTCATGTATTGATCCACGCGGTGAACTGCATTGCGGAAGCTGTAACAAGTGCGCCGAACGCCAGGCGGCGTTTCGCTGCGTGGGCCGATTGGATTCGACGGTCTATGCTGAACGCTCGTTCGATGAACTTCCGCGGCCGATGACGGCGTAAGGACTCATCCGCAAGTAAGTTGTCGAATCGCTCACGTTAATTTCCGGAGATGGATGACTCTGCAATGCACCAAGTGACCCGAGAGATTGATTTTTGTTACGGCCATCGGCTGTTGAATTACGACGGCAAGTGCAAATTCCTGCACGGGCACAACGGCCGGGCCGTGTTGACGCTGGAATCCGAGACGTTGGACGAGCGGGGCATGGTGCTCGACTTTTCGGACATCAAACGGGTCGTTAGCACTTGGATCGACGACAACTTGGATCATCGCATGATTCTGCATCGCAACGATCCCGCCGTGCCGGTGTTGCAGTCGATGAACGAGCCGCTGTATCTGCTGGACACGAACCCGACAGCGGAGAACATCGCCAAGCTGATCCACGAGTTCGCGGCCGAACACGGTTTTCCGATCGTCGAAACGCGACTGTGGGAAACGCCCCGCTGCTTTGCGACCTATACGACGCGCCGGTAGATTCGACCTGCCGCTATCGTTGCACGACTAGCGCGAGTGATTCGGCGAATTCACTTGCTTGCGGCGCACTTGCGTGCTGGAATGCGCGCGAAATCGGCCGGCTCGCGCTCCGAACCGCGCTTGAATCGTTGGTTGTTTGCGGACGTGTGTTAGCCGTAATTCAAACGGCTTTGCGGCGTGCGGCTGATCGGAACATCGAACAGGCAGAGGCGGCGATTCAGCGGCGAATCGCGGACTCTTTCGGCTAGTTCATCCGGTTCGGTGACTCGATAAGCTTCCACGCCAAACGACTTGGACAGCGCGACGAAGTCGATCTCCGGCACATCGAGATCGAGGCCTTCAGATCGACCCGCGGCGGCCTGCGGCAATGTGTGCGGAGCCGCGGGCACCAATTTGCAGAATCTGATACTGGGCGTTGTTGCAAATCACAAAGGTCACCGGAATGCGATAGCGAGCCGCCGACCAAAGACCCCAGCAGATGCCGTACATCGCGGCGCTTCGCCAAACATCGCCAACACGGGTCGTTCGGGCCGAGCGAGACTGGCACCGATCGAGCAACCCAAGCCCCAGCCCAATGCCCAGCCGCGATGGCCGAAGTACCCGGTGTTGTTTCGCAAGCGGCCGAGTCGTTCAAACGTGGTGTTCGTCGTGGTGACGGCTTCTTCCACAATGGCCACGTCATCGGGCAGCACGTCGGCCAAAGCGCCCATCAATCGCAGCGGCGTCATTGGCCGCGAGTCGGGCTCGGCCTGAATCTGAGCAGCAAAGCGTTCCCGCGCCGCGCGGTGAGCCGCCGCTCGCGTCTCGCCTCGCTCGCGTGCGGCCGCGACTTCCGTGTTGGTCATCGTCGTCCGCAGCTCGTCGTTCAACTCGGTCAGCGAAATGCGAATGTGTCCCAACACGCCGACTTCGACCGCGTAGTTCTTGCCCAGTTGCCAAGCGTCCTCGTCCAGATGCACCAATCGAATGTGTTCCGGGATGGCTCGCGCCGGCTCGTGGTAAACATACTGCCGCAGCAGATCCATGCCGACGACCAACAGCGTGTCGAACTCTTGCAGACGCTCACGCACTTCCGGCGACCACAGCGGCAGCCCTTGGCCGTTCAGCGGATGATCGCTCGGAAAAGCCAGCCGCCCATGTGTCGTTCCTGATTCGGTAAAGACCGGCGCGCCGAGCCGTTCCGCCACTGCCACCAGCGGCTCGAAGGCATCGCGTTCGGTAATCCGGCTGCCGGCCAAGATCGCCGGATTGCGAGCCGACCGGAGCACTTCGGCGGCGCGGACGAGCGATTCGCGCGGCGGTCGCACCAACGGATTGGGCAACCGAATCGGCGACATGTCCAGCCGGTCGCTGGCTTCCATTTGCACGTCGACCGGCAACGACAGAAACACGGGGCCGGTGGGAGGCGTCAGCGCGGTTTGCACGGCGCGACGCACGGCGAGCGGCACGTCCTCGACCCGTTCCACTTGCGTCGCCCACTTGGTCCACGGTTTGGCGACGGACACCATATCGCCCCACAAAATCGGCTCTTCAAACCACAGTCGGCGATCTTGTTGCCCGGCCGTGACCAGCAGCGGCGTCCCCTCGCGGTAGGCGTTGTACAACATGCCCATCGCGTTGCCGAGCCCGCAACTGATATGCAAATTCACGACGCCCACGCCGCGCGAAGCCATTGCGAATCCGTCGGCCATCGACATCACCGGGACTTCTTGCAAACCCAGGATGTATTGAAACCGATCGTCGCCAACCAGCATCGTTCAACGGCAACTCGGTCGTCCCCGGATTGCCGAAGATGTATCGCACGCCGAACTCGGCCAGCAATTCCAGAAACGCTTGAATTCCGGACAGTTGGGTTCATGGTCGCTTTGAATGGGAGTAGACGTTCGGAGTTGAGGCTCAATGCGGCCGCGGCGTTTCGCCAATAGCTTGACTGCCGTCCCCATTTGAATTGCTACCATTGGTTCGTCGTGGCCACGCCGCTCGATTGGTAACAATGAGACTGACACTGGCCCACACGATTAAGGACACTACCACTGGCGACTAGATAGGGACGAAGCGATTCGTAACTATACCCGCCACGCTCACAAGTCCGCCACCCAGAGCCCAAGCCGCGGCGACGAGATCGAGGAGTGGTTGGCGACTCGCTCGGCTTGTTCAAATGCCGCCAAGCGAGGAAGCATCGCCTCAACTTGCCGCTCACGGACTTGGCATTTCTGCTCCAGTCCTCGATTTGGCGGTCAAGTCGGCGGCGCCACAACAGAAAGTGCTCGTATTTGAAACGGAGCGTGGGAGTAAGATCCAGCCGCTCTCGAAATGTGAGTTCATCGTCTTCACCCGAAGACGCGACAATCGGCTCGGGAATCTCATCAATCGACGCTTCTAGCCCGCTACCTTGGCCGGCAGTTTGCTCGCGAAGTAGGTCCTGATCGCTTCGTTCGGAATGGGAACGCCCTTCGGCAGCAGGGTCGGGAACTGGTTTCGGATCTCGTACCACGGCGTTCCCTCCTGATGCGTCATCTTCGAAAGCTGGATCGCATTGTAGCGTCCATATATCTCCCAAATGCGAGTCAACAGCTTCTTTGTGAATGCCCGCGCGGACGGTTCGTCATCAAGCGACGGTATGTATTCCTCCAATCGATTTTCGGAATCGTCAGGAGGCATCATCTTCAGACGCCTGAGACGCTCGTGAATCGAACTGTCTCCATGTTGCTTAAGTGCGTGATAGAGCCGTTCGACTACGGGACCATACTCCCAGGCCGAAATAGGCTCGTCGAGTAGTGGTTCGTCGGTCAGCGCGAGATGCCAACCATGTGCGAAATAAACCAACTTCTGTAACTTCATCGGCGTGAGATCTGTTGCGTCTGGCAACTCGATGAAGTAGTTCGCGATCGCTTCGGGTGTATAGGGCATCTGGTGGCTCCCGTGGGTCCAACCATTGTATCAGGAGTTCAGTAGGCGGCAGCGCCTAAACGAGCCCAACCGCCCTCCTGATTTGGCCCTCGACGTTTCTCCCTAGCGAATCGGCCGAGCGTTTTGCGGCGTCTGATGCGTGGCGGGGCGAGCGGCCGTGGCACGGTGATAGTACGGACGGTCGAAGCGACGCGGCGTCGACACGTTGCCGGCCGGGGTTGGCTGCGGCGGATTGCGCGGCGGAGTCGGTTGCGGTTGGATGTACTCGTCGGATTGAATCACTTCGCCCTGCATGGGATGGCCGCACGATTGGCAACCGGGCGAGCCCGAATAGCCGTGGCCCGAAACTCCGCCGCACGAATCGCAACCGCCGCAAGTACCGCAGCAGTCGGCACAGCCGCCGTTGTAGCGGTAGCCGACAATGAAGTTCAACAGACCGGCGAACGGTCGTCCGCAGCAGGATTGCGGACCGATGTATTGTCCGCTGCACGAATCACAAGGATCGCAGCAAGCCGGCGGGTCGCTAATCCACTCGTCCACGTAGACTTCGCCACAACCGGAGTTACACGTCATCGTATTTCGGACGATGCCTCCCAAGCGTCCGGCGCAAGGCCCGCTTCCACACGGTCCGATTCCGCAGCCTCCGTATCCCGGATTGGTGCAACATCCCGAACCGGCGGCCGCGAGCAACGCCGCGACGCACCCCATCAGCATTCCCTTGCGAATCATTAGCCGTGTTCCTCGTCCATGAGTAACGCGTGCGAGCCGCCAGAGCTCGACCGCGGCATTCCTCGCCGACCGAAGCGAACGCGCGAATCGTCGCTAGCAGGCGTGGCCTTGATAGTTTCCAACAACGGATACATGTATCGGCCGGAAAGTCCCCGGAATCGAGAAAAACAGCTCAATCCGCAAAGTTTACCAAACGGCACGCAGACGCTGACGATCGCGTGGCGGTGAGCCAAGTTGGCCCGCGCAACGTCGTTCCGTATGATCGTAGGGGCCGACCAGAATCTTCGCGGTTCGGCCAATGCCCCTTGTGCCGCTCGGCTAACTCTCCCATCCCTTCGGTTGCGTAGAGCCTGGATAACGCCATGAACCGACTTTCGTTGTGGATCGCGCTGGCCGGGCTGCTCGTTGGTTCATCCGCGATGGCGTATGAACGGGCGGCGCTGATTCGGCTGGAAGGCCCCGTGACGCCCATGATGCAGGCATTCATGGAGCGGAAACTCGACACGGCTCGCGATCGCGGCGCGGATCTAGTGATCTTGGAGATCGACAGCCCCGGCGGGTATTTGCACACGACCTACGAAATGATCGACGTCCTGCGCGATTTGCCGTGGGCTCGCACGGTCGCCTACATCCCGGACGAAGCGATCAGCGGAGCGGCGATTGTCGCACTCGCTTGCGATGAGATTGTGATGGCGCCGCGAGCTCGGTTGGGCGACGCGGGACCGATCGTGGCGGGGGAAGACGGTCTGTTCCGCCACGCCGAGCAAAAGGTGCTGAGCGAGCTGGCCGCGCATCTACGGGATTTGGCGGAATCCAAAGGTCGGTCGCCGGCGCTGGTCGAAGCGATGGCCGATCGCAACTTAGTCGTGTACCAAGTCACCAACCGCGAGACGGGCGAAGTTCGCTATTGGTCCCAAGCGGAATTGGATTCAGCCAGCGACGCGGAGCAATGGGAACGCGGCAAACCGGTCTTTGAAACGCGAGAGGACAAGTTCTTGACGGTCACCGGCGAACGGGCTGTTGAATTGGGTCTGGCCGCGGAAACCGTCGACAGTCAAACCGAGCTGGTCGATCGCTACGACCTGACGGAGCCCATAATCGAACTCCGGCCCGGCGCGGTGGACACCACGGTTTACATTTTGAATCGGCCGATCGTAACCGGCATCCTGTTCGTCATCGGCTTGATCGCGTTGTTCGCCGAGTTGAGCGCGCCGGGCATCAGCGTCGGCGGACTCATCAGCGGACTCTGCTTCGCGCTGTTTTTCTGGAGCCGGTTTCTCGGCGGCACATCGACTTGGCTGGAAGTCACGTTGTTTCTCGTCGGGCTTGTGTTTCTGGCCCTCGAGTTCTTCGTGATTCCGGGTTTCGGCATCGCGGGACTCAGCGGCATCGCTTTGATGCTGGTCTCCGTGCTGATGGCCAGCCAAGACTTTGTCATTCCGTCAACGGGCCGCGAACTGGAGACGCTGGGACGCTCGGCCGGCGTGGTCGTTGTTTCCGGCGTGGTTGTTCTGGTCGCCGGAGTGATGATGACGCGCTGGCTGGGCGAAATCCCGCTGCTCGGCCGACTGGCGTTGCGTCCGCCCAGCGACCCTGGACAGGACGCGAGCATGTTGGATAAAGGCGATAAGCCGATGGCTGCCGCCGCTCATCCACTGGTCGCCGTCGGGGATTGGGGCGAAGCTCACTCGCCGCTGCGTCCGGCGGGCCGAGCCAAATTCGGCGACCACTATTTGGACGTGGTCGCCGACGGCAGCTACGTCTCCGCCGGTCAACAGATTCGCGTGATTGCCATCGAAGGCAACCGAGTGGTCGTGCAGCCAATCGAGTAAACCGCCCCGCCGCCAGCATCTGGCCTCAACCGTGCCGAATTCGCCCCGCCGTGCGATCGCCGGCCGCAACCTCCCCGTAAACCGTGAGCGCGGAACAGACTTCAGTTCCGTTGCAGTCCGCGCCGATGACACTTTACGCACGCGCATCGCCGATAGTTGACTTTGTTGAGTAACATTTGTAGGATTCGCAAGCCCAAGGGATCGGCGGCCCGGTTGGTCGGCCGGTTCGAGGTACTGTAACCATGACTTCCGCGGTACGGCCATTGCCTATCTCGCCGTCGACTATGAGCACTTTACCCGTGATGAACGAACCGCCCCGCTGGCGAGTTGTCTCGCCAGACGAAGCTAAGCTGGAGCCGACCGACGAGCTGCTGGCCGAATTGCGGGCCAAGAGCGACGAGTTGGAAACCGCGACGCCCCAAGCGATTTTGCGGTGGGCGGTCGAACGGTTCGCGCCGCGATTCACGATGGCCACGGCGTTCGGTCCGGAAGGCATGACGCTGATTCACATGCTGGCCGAAATCGCGCCGGACACGCCGATCTTCAATCTCGACACGGGATATCAGTTCGCCGAAACGCTGGAGCTGCGCGAGCGTGTGAAGCGGCGGTACGGAATCGAAGTCGAGCTGAAGCGCCCGGAGTTGTCCGTCGAAGAGTACGAAGCGGCGAACGGCGGCCCGGTCTACAAAACCGATCCGAATCGTTGCTGCTTTGAACGCAAGCTGAAATTGCTGCACGAAGCGGCCGAAGGGATGGATGCTTGGGCCAGTGCCATTCGCCGCGATCAAAGCCCCGACCGAGCTCGCGCGTCGATCATCGGCTGGGATAAGAAGTTCCGCTTGGTGAAGGTGAATCCGCTGGCGAACTGGTCGAAGAACGACGTCTGGAAGCTGATTCTGGACCACGATATTCCGTACAACCCGCTGCACGATCAAGGCTACTCCAGCATCGGATGCTGGCCTTGTACGCGTGCCGTGATGTTCGGCGAAGACGAACGGGCCGGCCGATGGAGCGGCTTTGCCAAAACCGAATGCGGTTTGCATTCGATGGATGACAAGTCGTAATTACCCGGTGGAAGAGCGTCTCGAAGCTTCATCCACTGGCCTGGTTCATTCCGAAGCATCTGCCGATCGTGAACGTATCCGCCAAGACCGAGTATGCCTGTATCGCGGTGCTGGAATTGGCCGCGCGATACGGTCAGACCGAACCGATCCGCGTTCGCTCGATCGCCGACGCCCACGGCATACCCTCGCGATTCCTAGTGCAGATTCTGCTGCAATTGAAGACGGCGGGGATCGTCAACAGCATTCGCGGCGCGGCGGGCGGCTACCAATTGGCCCGTGACCCTGGCGACGTCACGTTGGGCGAAGTGATGCGGGTCGTTGAAGCCGCGTCGAGCGAACCGACCAGCAACGCCGGGATCCAAACGCCCACGTCCGCCGCGTTGATGGACGTGTGGCGCGAGGCTTACGACCAGCAACGCGAACTGCTCGACTCGGTCACATTTGCCGAGTTGGCCGAACGAGCCCGCGGCCGCTCGGAGCCGATGTACTACATCTGACATAACACTCGGAACGCAGTTTCCTCGCGGCCGTCAGCAGCCGTTCCGCCAATCGGTTCCCGAAACGCACGTAAGCGGCAGGCGCGACCTCCGTTCTCCGCGAAACGCACGTAAGCGGCAGGGGCGAGCCCTCCGTTCTCCGCGAATCGCACGTAAGCGGCAGGGCGCGAGCCCTCCGGTTTCTTCACCGCTCCTCGGTCAGCACCTCGACCAGCGAATCCATCAGCGGCAAACCGGTCGCTTCCTCGAAGCCCAAGAACATCGGGCTGGGGTTCGCTTCCAAGAACACATAGTCGCCGGCCGGCGTGCGACGAAAGTCGATCCCGGTCCACAGCAACTGCAACGTGCGAGCGATTGCCTGACACCGCTCGATCATCGCCGACGACAACACGTGCGGCTTCAGCTCGGGGGCTTCGTCGTCGCGGAAGTCCACTTCGTCCGTGTTGATCTCGCAGGCCAGACACGTTCGCCCGCCACGAACGCTCGGATGTTCGTGCCGACGATCTCTTCCTGCAACGTGATCGGCGCCAGTTGCAGGTACCGCAGATGTTCGTCGGTCACGTGCTCTTCCGTCAGCCGCCGAGCGTGCGCGCCGCCTTGTACCGGTTTGAAAATCACGCGCGAGTGATGCGCCACGAAATCGTGGACTTCCGCCGGGCAATTCGTCAGCCGCGTGTCCGGCACGCGAATCCCTTGCTCGGCGACCATCGCCAACTGTGCCGGTTTGGTTTGGTGCAAGCGGTACGCTTCCCAGCCATTCACCCACCGCGCCGGCAACCGCAGGAACAATGACTCGAACAGACTCCGCGAGTCGTTCATCGCCAGCCACGTCTGCTCGGGATTCGGCAAGTCGACTACCTCCACGCCGTCATACGTGCGCCAATACACCGACTGAATCTGCTCGAACAACAACGATCGACCGGTCGGCAAGCCCAGCGCGCCCTGACCGCTCAGCGGATCGAACGAAATCGTCATGTCGGCCGGGAAATCGCGACTATCCCACAGCTCGGCATCGAAGTCGCTGGCTTTCAAACGCGATAACACGGCGGCGGCATGTTCGTCGTCGCGATCTCCCAAAATCAAAATGGCCACGTTGTTCTCCCCGTTCCGTAATTGGCGAGTGGCTATGCCGAAGTTGTTCAGCAAATCCAAAAGGAGCAGATCATGCGACATCCATTCGACGGCCTCGAACGGCCCGAGGTCGCATTCCCAGGCCATTCAACGCCGGACTCGGCGGCGAACTCCGCAGCAACCGGCGTACCTGCCGCCGCTGGCTCGCGCCGCTCGTTCTTGATGCAGTCGTCGGCGCTCGCGGCCGGAGTCGTGACATTCCTGTTCGGCAAGTCAGCCGCCGCGCAACTCAACTTCACCGAAGAACGCGGCGATGGACGCGGCGACCGGGGCGGAGGCAATCGTGGCCGAGGCGACCGAGATCAGCGCGGCGGCAGGAACGATCGCGGCCGAAACGACGGGCGCGGCGGATGGAACGACGATCGCGACGACGATTGGTTGGGCGACCGAGACTACAACTGGTACGACCGCGACCGCTTTCGCGACCGCGACCGTGACCGCGACCGTGGCCGAAACAATCGCTGGTGGAACGACCGCGATCAACGCCGCGGCCGCAACCGCTACACGACCTATGCCTTAGGCGAAGAAGGCGGGCGGAACGATTGGAACCGCCGCGGTCGGCGTGGTCGTAATCGCTGGTGGCAAGACAACAATCGCTGGGGACGCGGCCGCAATCGCTACACCACGCAAGCCTTGTTTGAAGAAGGCGGTTGGGGCAACAACCAATTCGATTGGGATTGGTGGGATCGTGATCGACGCCGACGTCGGGGGAATCGCAACCGCAATCGCAACCGCAATCGCTACACGACCTACGCCTTGGGCGAAGAGGGCTGAGCCACGGGTTCGCCCGGCCGGGGCTATTCCGCTCGGCGATAGAAACGATTGGCTAACAATTGTTCCATCGCCAACGCCCCGGCCAACAACACGAGCAGCGTCGGATAGAACTCGCGTCCCGCGCGGGCCTCTCCGACGCTCAGCTCGATCTCGTCGCGATTGCGAGCGAACTGATAGCGATCCTCGCCCAACAATTCGTCCAGCCGCGTCGATTCCACGCGACGCAACTCCGTCGCCTCGGGCGGCAGATTCACGCTAAACCCGCGCACCACCGGTCCGCCGCGATTGCCCTTCAAACGATACGCGCCCGGATTCTCGGTAAAGCGAATCGACAGTCGATCGCCGCGTGCGGCAATCTCCTGCGGTTCGGCGTTTGGAGTGAACAACTGGTAAATCTCGGGATCGCGCTGCGGTTGCTGTCCGAGCTGCCGCGATCTCGCCGGTCGTGTAATTCAGCCGAGCCGCGTCGCTTTCGACCAAGTATCGCATCAGCTCGTTGACTAGCACGAAGTACGGCCAGCGTTCTCGCCCGTTGGCAGCTCGTTCCAAGTCTGCCGGCCGGCCGGGCGAGCCGGATCGGAAATCGGCGTGGCGAAAGTCACCACGCGGCCTTTGCCGATCGGTTGTTCGATCACCGCCGGGTTCGCTTGATTGAACGGGATCAGCACCCGCGCGTCGGCGTCCAACGGCGCAATCTGCCAGTAGCGAAACACCGGAAAGCTGGACCACGGCACGCTGGTCGACAACGATCGAAACTCGACCAACGCCGGATGATCGTAGCTGCTCGGCGCGAGGAACACGTCGCGCGAAGCGGTCCGCCATTGCCGCTCGAGGCGGCCCGGCAGCACCGCCTGAGCCGCCTCGTCATGAAACGAACTCGGCGGATCAGCATTGTGGCCAAGGAACACGCCGAGGCTTCCTCCGGCCGTGCAATATTCATGCAAACGCTGCCACACGTCGGGCGTCAGCGGACCCGGGTCGAGCAGGCACACGGCGGCGAAGTTCGTCAGCTCCTGATTCAGCAGATCCGCCGGCTCGATCGTGTGGCATTCAAAGCTGGCTTGTCCGGTTTGACGCAATTCGTACGGCGCGATCGCCTCGACCAAGAACCGAGCCGTTCCGCCACGCGGCTCGACCACCAACACCGGCCAAGCCTGCCGCACGTCGATCGTAAAATGCCGTTCGTCATCGGCGGGCAAACCATCCTGGCCGGTCAAGCGAACCACGCCGTGATGCACGCCTAATTCCAGCCCCTGGATCTGAAAGCTAACCCGCGTCGCTTCGCCCGGTGCGACGGTCACAATCTCGCGGCCTCGCGGATGCGCCGTTGGCAACAGCAACTGGCCATCGCGGATCGTCGGCCGCGACGCGTCGGACTCTTCCAACAACAACTCGACCGTCCGCTCGCCCGACATCCCCAGGCTAAACACGTCGGCATCGACCTGCAGCGGGCTGTTCTTGGTTAGCGTTTGGCCGCCTAGCGACAGCGGCCCAAGTCCTACGTTCATCGGCTGCTCGGCCCCAACGTCGATCACGTACATCGCCACGTCCTCGGCCTCGGACAAAGCTCGCCGGACGGCCGCCACGTCGTCCGCTGGCCAAGCCGCCTGGGAAAGATCGGTGAAGACGAACACTTCGCGGCGTTTCAGCTCGCTCGTCTTAGCCAGCTCGATGGCGTCGATCAGCACTTCGGTCAGCGGCCGAGGCACGCCGGTTGGCGCGAGCCGCTCGATCGCCTTTTTGGCTGCCGCCAAATCCAGCGAAAACACCGGCGGCTGCGGCCGCGCCTCCAACACCGCCACTTGGCTGTCGAACGGAAACTGCCGCAACAGCCACAAAGCCGTGTCGCGAGCCGCTTCGAGCCGCGTTTGATTGTTGTTCCGATATTGCATGCGCGGCGCGGTGTCGAATACCAACACGGCGGCTCCGGGAGCTTGCCGATCGCCAATTGCCACGCCCGAACTCGCACCCAGCGCACTGGCCAGCAGCACGATCCCAGCAAGTGCCGCCGCGGCCGCTCCGCCAGCGAAACCGTACACGATGGCTTTGCTGCGCCGAGTCGCCGCGGCAAACACCGCCACGCCGGCCAGCGCCAACGTGACGGCGGACAACCCGCCCAGCGTCACCCAATCGCCGACACGAGCCGAAGCGACTCGCGGCCGAGCCAACGCGACCACCACCGCGGCAATCGCCAAACATCGTAGAAACAACAGCAACCAATGTCGCAGGCGCAGCCGCGTGGAATTCGATTCCCGCCGCTGCCGCAGAAACTGCACAGCCGGAAAAACCATCGTCTTCGGCCGCTGCCGCATGGCCAAATGCAAGATGATCGGAGCGGAAATAAGCACTCCGCCCAACAACAAACTGAGATTGACGAACGACATCCGGTTTCAACAAGCGGCAGGAAGCGAACAAACGGGCCGAGACAGCAACGGCTACACAATCATACCGCGATAAATCGAATCGGTTCATGCGGCGGCGAGACGTTTTGGAGAGGGGGAGAGAGGGGGACAAGGGGACAGGGAGATAAGGGGACAGCGCGAGACGGAGGCTCTCGACGAGCGAAACGTGCCTGGGGTCGAAGCCTTGTAATGAATCTTGTGTCAGTGCCGGGGATCAGGTGTTTTCCTGTTTCTCCTACTTCTACGGAGACTGACGCACGGATGCGGCTTTGATGAAGAAGGCTGA
>JAWKTM010000100.1:0-18808 GCA_041399085.1 Pirellulaceae bacterium | reverse complement strand
GGAAAATCGCGGTACAGACGACAATCTGGCCGTTACGAGCCTCAAAATCTCGGTACGATTGACAACTTGTCCGTTACGAGCCAGTAATTTCCGGTACGAACGACAAATTGGCCGTTACCATCGAAAAATTCCTGGTACGAACGAAAATCCGGCGGTACGGACGAGAAATTTCCGGTACGGACGACAATCTGGCGGTGTTTGCCATAGGGTCGCCGGAAACTTGAAACGCTCCGCCGCTGGCTGGACTATCATGCCAAACTCGATCGACTATCAGCTCGATCGACTCCAACGTCTGAAACAGACGAGTTCAGTTTGCGGGTAAGCGGGAGGTCCGTGCGATGCGGCGATTCGGTTCGAGAGCGGTTCTGGGCGGGCAAGTCCTGCTGGTGACTTTGGCGTTGTTTGCGTCTCGCCCGGCGATTGGCCAAACCGGCAATGATTCTTCGGCCAGCGGCGCGGCTTCGTCGGTCGGTGTGAAGATCAGCGAAGCCGACGACTACACGCAATGGAAACAGGCGTTGAATGCCGAGCGGGGGACGGACCCGGCTTCGTTTCGGATCGCCGATGGCTTTCAGATCGAGCTGCTGCATTCGGCCGCCGAGGACGAAGGCTCCTGGGTCAGCATGGCCATCGATCCGCGTGGACGAATCATCGTGGCCAAAGAAGAGCGGGGACTGCTGCGAATCACGCTGCCTCAGCAGTCCGGTGACAAACCGCGAGTGGAGACGATTGACGACACGCTGCTGGAGTGCCGCGGGCTGCTGTTCGCGCACGACAGCCTGTATGCGAACGCCAACAACTCGAAGGGGCTGTACCGGCTGCGCGACACGGACGGCGACGATCAATTCGACGAGAGCACGCTGCTATACCGATCGGCCGGCGGCGCCGGGCACGGACGCAACGATTTGGCACTCGGACCGGACGGCATGATCTACAGCATCCACGGCGATTCGGTCGATCTGCCGACCGAGTTTTTCGACGCCACTTCGCCGCTGAGCGAACATCGTCAGGGGCAGCTCACACGCGAAGGGCATGTGTTGCGGTTCGACCGCGATGGACAGAAGGCCGAGGTTTTCGCCACGGGTTTGCGGAATCCGTTCGGGATCGACTTCAATGCGGACGGCGAGCTGTTCACGTACGACGCCGACGCGGAATTCGACATGGGTTCGCCCTGGTATCGCCCGACGCGGATCGTGCATGTGGTGCGTGGCGGCGATTTCGGCTGGCGCGGCGTCACGGGGAACTGGCCGCCCTATTACCCCGATCATCCCGACAACGCCTTGCCGGCGATGGACATCGGCAAAGGGTCGCCGACGGCGGTGAAGTTCGGCACGCGGTCGAATTTCCCGTCACGGTATCGTCGGGCGTTGTTCGCGTTGGATTGGGCTTACGGCCGAATCGTGGCCGTGCATCTGAAGCCATCGGGCGCGGGATATTCGGGCGCGGGATATACAGGAACGGCGGAAACGTTTCTGCAGGGCCGGCCGCTGAACGTGACCGATCTGGATTTCGGGCCGGACGGAGCGATGTACTTTGTCACCGGCGGGCGAAAGACCAAGTCGGGGCTATACCGCGTTCGTTTTGTTGGCGGCGCGAGCCAGGACGATCGGGCTGAGGCAACTGCCGAGGCGGATCAGGCTGGAGACGCTGCCGCGCGGCAAGCTCGCCAATTGCGACGGCGGCTGGAATCGCTTTGCGAAGGGGACGATGCCGAGCGGGCGTTGGCCGAAGCATGGCCGGAACTCGATCACGCCGACCCGTGGATTCGCTATGCGGCTCGCAACGCCGTTGAGCACCAGCCGCTCGACGCGTGGCGCGAGCGTGCGCTGGACGAGACGCATCCGCGGCGGGCCGTGGCGGCGTTGTTGGCGCTTGTCCGTTCGCCGGAGGCCGATGATTTGGTGGCGGCGGCCTCGCGAGTGGCGGAACTGAACTTGTTCGAGTTGGACGAGGATCGTTTGGAGATGGCGACCTATGTGGTCGAACGGGCTTTGGCCGCGGAGGCCGGGCTTCAGCCATCGACGAAGACGGCGTTGGCCGAGCGATTCGGCCGCCTGTTCCCGCACGCCGAAGCGCGGCTGAATCGCCGGCTGAGTTCCGTGCTGATCGGGCTGAAGTCGCCGGATGCGATCGAGCGAACGCTGCAATTGCTGGCGACGACCGACGACCAGGCCGAGCAGATGCATTATCTGTTCGTGCTGCGCGAGTGCCGCGAGATGAACGCCGAGCAGCGTGCGCGATACGCCGCGGCGCTCGGCCGCATGCGGCAATATCAAGGTGGCGAAGGGATGCCCAAGTTTCAACGGCAGTTGCAGAACGACTGGCTGGCGACGTTGACGGGCGACGAACGAGCGCGTTGGCAGACGATGTTGGCGGCCGAGGAACCCGCGACGCTGCCGCCGATCGAGCCTCGCCCCGAAGTTCGCAAGTGGCAGGCGGCGGATTTGGTGGGAGCGTTGGACGACGTTTCGCAGGGTCGCGATCTGCGTCGCGGTCAGCAGATGTTCGCGGCGGCGTTATGCGTGCGTTGCCATCGCGTGGGCTTTACGGGAGCGGCGATTGGGCCCGATCTGACGTTCGTGGCTCGGCGCTTTGGTCGCCGTGATTTGCTGGAGTCGATTTTGGATCCGTCGAAGGTAGTCGCCGAGCAGTATCGGACCGTGCGAATCGTGACCACCGATGGCCGCGTGCTGTCGGGGCAAGTGTTGCCGGCCAGCGATTATCGTTCGCCGAAGCTGCGGATCGCGGCCAATGCCGAGGATCCGTCCGACATCACGGAACTCGACAAGCAGCAGATCGAGACTTACGAAACGTCGCTGCTGTCTCCGATGCCGCAAGGTTTGTTGAACTCGTTGACGCGCGACGAGATTTTGGACCTGTTGGCGTTTTTGGAATCCGGCGGCTTGGCGGGCGTTCAGAAATAACGGGCTGGCTCGCATAGAAGCGGCAGGGCGCAAGCCCTCCGGTGTCTGGCTTGCATAGAAGCGGCAGGGCGCAAGCCCTCCGGTAATGCGAAACCGGACGGCTCGCCCCCTGCCGCTCACGTGGCTCGTCGTTTCCGAATGGCCGGTTAAGCGAGACGACACCCGCGTCGAACATTGCGAGGCCCGGACGACGCAACTAACCTGAGCCTTCTTTGTGAATGGAATTCAGCTACTTGAATTGGCGGGAGATATAGGCGATGCGAACGATACGATGGGCGGCGACGCTCTTGTCCGTGGTGGTGGGATTGCTGGCCGGCGTTGGCCAAACGCAGGCCGCTCCGCGCAACGTGGTGTTGTTTGTGACGGATGACCAGAGCCCCGACTTCGGCGCCTACGGCAATCCGGTGATGAAGACACCAAACATGGACGCGCTGGCCGCCGACGGCGTGCGATTCGACAATGCGTTCTGCACGACCGCCAGTTGCTCGGCCAGCCGATCGGTGATCCTGTCCGGCTTGCACAACCATGCAAACGGGCACTACGGCCACCAGCATCACTATCACAAGTTCAACGCTTACGCCAACATCATCGGCCTGCCCGTGTACCTCACGCACGCCGGGTATCGGACCGCTCGATGCGGAAAATACCACGTGGCGCCGGAGTCGGTGTATCAGTTCGAGCAGGCGATTCCGGGCAATTCGCGCAGTCCGGTTGCGATGGCCGAAAACTGCCGCGAGTTGATCGCCGAGGAAAGCGACAAGCCGTTCTTTCTGTACATCTGCACGTCCGATCCGCACCGCGGCGGCGGCCAAGCGACCGAGTTGCCTCACCAGCCCGATCGCTTCGGCAATCCGGGACCGAACCACAAAGGTTATCCGGGAATCAAAGAAGTCGTTTACGACCCGCAGGACGTAGTCGTTCCGGGATTCTTGCCCGATACGCCGACCTGCCGAGCTGAGTTGGCTCAGTATTACCAGTCGTGCTCGCGAATCGACCAGGGCCTCGGCCGCTTGATTGAGATCTTGAAGGAAGCCGGCCATTGGGACGACACGCTGTTTCTCTACTGTTCCGATCACGGCATCGCCATGCCGGGGGCGAAGACAACTTTGTATGAAGGCGGCATGCGAGCTCCGTTGTTGGCGCGGAATCCTTACGAGGAAAAACGCGGATTGGTGAACAACGCGATGATTAGCTGGATCGACTTGACGCCCACGATTTTGGATTTCGCCGCGGCTTTAGACGAAAACGGGCGCGTCAAGCCATCGATCGTCCAGCAGATTCCCGGTCCAGGTCGAGATTCGCAAAACACGAACGACGTGAAACGTGGTGAGCTGCACGGTCGGTCGTTCCTGCCGATTTTGGACGAGACCGAGCCGAAAGGTTGGGACAGCGTTTATGCGTCCCACACGTTCCACGAGATTCAGATGTACTATCCGATGCGAGTCGTCCGTGGTCGACAATACAAATTGATTTGGAACATCGCTTGGCCGCTGCCGTTCCCGTTCGCCTCGGACCTATGGGCGGCTCCGACTTGGCAGGCTCAATATCAACAAGGTTCGGACGCGCCCTATGGAAAGAAAACGGTGGGCACCTACATCCAGCGTCCCGAGTTCGAGATGTACGATGTCCGCAACGACCCGCACGAAGGCCACAATCTGGCGACCGATCCGGCCTATGCCAAGCAGCTTGAGGCTTTGAAGAAGGAGCTCAAGTCGTTTCAAAACCGAACGAGCGACCCTTGGATCATGAAATGGGACTACGAATAAGGCCAGCCGAGTCGCCTTCGTGGAACGCCTCGTGATTGGGCCCGAAATGCCGGTTTTTCGCCCGCGCGCATGGGGTTGTAATCCGGCCTAAATCTGCCAGAATGTTCCGTTTGCTTCTAGGACCATAATCCCGTTTCGGATATAGAAAGCCCGCGAAACTCGGCGAAAAGCTCCGATTTTGCGGGTCGGTAGGGTTTTCGAGGAACAACGATGGCAGATACGTTGACGGTGGAAATTCGCGAGTCGATGGGCACGCGGGCGGCACAACGAATCCGCGACAACGGTCGCATTCCGGCGGTGTTGTACGGACACGGCGAAGCAACCCAGCACTTGACGATTCAAGCTGACCAACTGGCCGCGGTGATGCGTCACGGCGGCAAGCTCGTGGAACTGAAGGGCGCGGTGAATGAGAGCGCGTTCCTTAAGGAGTTACAGTGGGGTCCGCTGGGTATGGTCGTGTTGCATGTCGACATGACTCGGGTTTCAGCCCATGAGAAGGTCGAAGTCACGGTGCCGGTGGAACTGCGCGGCGAAGCTCCTGGCGCGAAGGAAGGCGGCATTGTCGAGCATGTAGTACACGAGGTGGAGATTCTCTGCCCGGCTCGGTCGCTGCCCGAAAAGCTGTCGTTGAAGATCAACGGTCTCCATTTGGATGATGCGTTGCATGCCAGCGATTTGACTTTGCCCGAGGGCGCTTCGCTCATCACGGCAGCCGAGACGTTGATCGTGCATTGCGTCTTGCCGACGGCGGAAGAGGAAGCGGTTCCGGGCGAAGCTGCCGAGCCAGAGGTCATTGGTCGCAAGGCCGAAGAGGAAGAAGGCGACGAGGGTTAGTCGGATTTTCGCTACGGGTCGCCTCAGGGCAAGCCGCGCTGCCATGTTCGGCTTGTACTTGGTTGGCTGAAAGTGAGCGGGAGGATGAAGCTGGTCGTGGGACTTGGCAATCCGGGACGCAAGTACGAAGGAACTCGACACAACATCGGGTTCGATGTGTTACGGAAGCTGGCCGAGTCGGTAACGGAGAAGCCAAAGAGTCGTTTTGATGCGGAGTTGGTGGACGCGTCGCTCGGTGGCGACCGAGTGATTCTGCTGGCTCCGCAGACTTTTATGAACCGCAGTGGCTCCAGCGTCGTCGCGGCTCGTGATTTTTACAAGTTGGAAAATTCGTCCGTGTTGGTGATTTGCGACGACTTCGCGCTGCCGCTCGGCAAGCTGCGATTTCGGCGAGGCGGATCGTCGGGCGGGCAAAAAGGCTTGGGGGACATAATTACGCGACTTGGTTCGCAGGAGATTCCGCGGTTGCGAGTCGGCATTAGTCCGCCGCCGGACAACTGGGATGTCGCGGATTATGTGCTCAGCAAGTTTCGTAAAGATGAAGTGGCCGAGGTCGAGCAGTCGATTAATCGCGCGGCGCAGGCCGTCGTCGACTGGATTCGGCACGGAACTGAATATTGCATGAATCAATACAACGCCAATTAACGAACCGATGGGGAGACACACAATTGGCTAAGACTGTCTACGAGACGTTGTTCATTCTGGATTCGAACCGTTACGCCCGTGACCCGCACGGCGTAAGCAGCCAGATTGCCGAGACGATTGAAAAGCTGGATGGCGAGGTATTGGTCAGCCGCCTGTGGAACGAACAGAAGTTGGCTTACCCGATCGACGGCCATCACAAGGGAACGTATTGGTTGACGTATTTCCGCCTGGAAGGGCCGGAGATTACGAAGCTCAATCGGGCGTTTCAGTTGAACGAAAATGTCCTGCGGCATTTAGCGTTGAAGGTGGATCCGCGTTTGGTCGAGACGCTGGTGGCTCACGCTCAGGGTCGGCAAGTCGAAGTGGCCGAGGAAGGCGACGAGTCGGGCGAGACTGCCGAATCCGCGGAAGCCGGTGAAACGCAGGAAGAGGCGGTGGCGGCCGGCGAGTAGCGCGACGCCGTTCGCTCGACCAAAATCCCCCCGATGCTTGTATTCGCTCGAGGAACTTGCTAGGCTCACGCCGTACAGGTGTTCAGTGTCTATTCGATTAGGAGAGACGCCATGGCTAGTTTCAACCGAGTGATTTTGGTCGGCAACCTGACTCGTGACATCGATCTAAAGTATCTCCAAAGTGGGACGGCGGTCACCGAAGTCGGTTTGGCCGTGAACGATCGACGTAAAACGCAAACGGGCGAATGGGTCGAGGAAACCACGTTTGTCGATGTGACTTTGTGGGGACGAACGGCGGAGATCGCCAGTGAATACTTAAGCAAGGGCTCGCCGGTCCTGGTAGAAGGCCGTTTGAAGCTCGATACTTGGGAAACCGACGGCCAGAAGCGATCCAAATTGCGAGTGGTCGGCGAGCGAATGCAGATGTTGGGAGCTCGCGGCCAATCGGGCGGTGGTGGTGGCGGCAACCGCGGTGGCGGACAATCGTCTTCACGCCAGTTTGATGAATCCGAATACAGTTATGCCAGCGGCGGTTCGGACGCCTCCGAGTCGTCCAACTCGTCGTCGGGCGCTCCGCCACAAGACGATATTCCGTTTTAGACGCTGAGCAGGTCTCGATCGGCCTGTTCCTCAGAACTGTTCAACCGTATTGATTGTGAGCGAGTTCGATTCATGACAATCGCTCACTCGTGCTAGACGAAATTAAAGGTCGTAGAGATGCCGAAAACGAAGTCACAAAAGCCGCGTTTCAAGCGATTGCCGAAGGGTCCGCAAGGCGGCGTTCAATTGCTGTTGATCCAATCCGTCGATCACCTTGGCAAGCAAGGCGATGTCGTCGAAGTTCGTCCGGGCTATGCCAACAACTATCTGTTGCCGCAGGGTTTGGCGACGATTGCCACCGATCATCACAAGCGGATGGTCGACAAGCACAAGGCGCGGTTGATGGAGATCGAAAAATCGCGTCTTAAGAATTTGCAGGACTTGTCCGACGCGATTGCCAAGCAGAGTGTGACGATCGAAGCCAACGCCAACGACGAAGGCCATCTGTACGGCAGCGTGGGAACTCACGAGATCGCAGCGGCGTTGAAAGCCGTCGATTTCAACATCAAGCCCGACCAAGTTCGCTTGCAAGGTCCGCTCAAGGAACTGGGTTTGTACACCGTGAAGATCCATTTGCATCAAGAGATCGAAGCCGATCTCAAGGTCTGGGTCGTGCCCACGGTCGGTGCTGACGATAACGGTTAGTTCGGCTAACGAGAGTAAATCGCGGACAAACTTGGATCGTGAGGAAGCGATGTCTCGCTCGCGACAAAAAAAGCAAGTGATTCTTTCACCGGTCCAAGGTGGTTCTCTGTCCACGGCTAAGATTGAAGATGCGGTACTGGCCGTCGCGAAAGCGCGGCGACAGGGAAAGCTGAAAGCGGCTTCGCGAATGAGCCGCGGCGTTCGTGACGATGATCACATACGCCCGATGAGCCTTGGTTTTTTACGCGAGCACGGTACGCGCCATTCCTAGCAGCTTTAGGGTGGCCTTAGACAGGCTCATCGACGATGGTCGCCACTTCCTCGCGGGACGTTTTCATCAACTGCCCGTTTGATGAAGATTATTATCCGCTGTTTCAGGCCCTGTATTTCACCATCGCGAGCTGTGGATTTCGCGTTCGCTGTGCTCTCGAAATCGACGACGGCTCCGAGGTGCGATTCGAGAAGATTCTTCGAATCATCGGCCAGTCACGGTATGGCATCCATGATATCAGTCGGACTGAGCTTGATCCGACTCATGAACTTCCGCGGTTCAACATGCCACTTGAACTAGGTCTGTTCCTCGCCGCCAAGCGGTTTGGAGATGCCCATCAGAAGAAAAAGGCATGTCTAATTTTGGACTTCGAGCAATTTCGATACCAGAAGTTTATTTCTGATATTGCTGGGCAAGATATCAAGGCACACCATGCCGAGCCACGGCGACTTATCTCAGTAGCGCGTAATTGGCTGCACGCTTTGACGAAGCGGCGGACAATCGTCGGTGGAGACGCGATTTTTCACCGATACCAGAAGTTTTCCGAAGAACTGCCGTATCTTTGCGATGAGCTCGAAATATTGCCGGAACAGATGACCTACGCGGATTACTCGAACCTCGTAACCGGTTGGTTGAGGAGTACGAAGTAGTTCGAGGTCGCATCGAATCCGCATCAATGAACCGGCTGTGCTGCGACACGGGAATGACAGCGTCGACAGGAAATGCACCGCGATTCGCCGTGTTTTTGAACGTTGCTTGCGTGCTTGTGGAAGGGGGCGCAGTCGGTACGATGAACGGCCTCACCGTTGTGGCTGGCGAACCGATCGGATAGGGATCGCGACCGGCCGCTGGCTTGGCGTAACTAGGCAAACTGCCTCTAATTCCTGGCTCATTCCCGGTTGGCTTCAGCCGGAATCATGGCTCTCACGCACGGAAGGGACGAAGGCCGGTCCATGGCTACGACTCGACGCAAGGATCGGGCGGAACGCCGCCCGTTGGTTTCCAGCGACGTTCTACTTGAGCGACAACCGCCGGTCGATCTGGAGGCGGAACGCTGCGTGTTGGGCAGCATCTTGCTCAAACCAGATGTCTGCGATGAATTGGCGATGTTCTTGCGGGGCGATGATTTCTACGACGACGCGAATCGCAAGTTGTTCACGCACATGCTCGAAATGCACGATTCGGGCAAGAAGATCGACATCACGCTGTTGGTCGACAAACTGAAGTCGAGCGGCGATCTAGATGGGATCGGCGGCTTGCCGTTCTTGGCGAAGATTAGCCAAGCCGTCCCGAATGCCGCGCACGCCGTTTATTACGGCCAAATCGTCCGCGAGAAAGCGACCTATCGTTCGTTGATCGACGCCAGCACTTCGATTTTGCGGGACGCCTACGAAGAAAACTGCGATGCCCGCGAAATGCTTAGCCGGGCGGAGCAACGCGTGTTTTCGATTCTGGATGGTCGCGGCAGCGGTTCGGTTTCCAATATCCGGGACGTGCTGCACGACGCGATGGACCGGATCGACGCCCGGATGCGCGGCGAGCACGCGACGGGCGGCGTCGAGTCGATGTTCACGGACCTCGACGCGCTGACCGGTGGCTTGCACAACTCGGAACTGCTCATCTTGGCGGCTCGACCCAGTATGGGAAAAACGGCCTTCGCGATGAACATCGCCGAGAACGTGGCGGTCCAGGGCGGGCATCCCGTGTTGTTTATCAGCTTGGAAATGTCGGCCATTGAATTGGTGGACCGGATGCTCTGCAGCGTCGCTCGCGTTAATGGACATCGTCTGCGGAACGGTACAATATCCAACGAAGATCGCATGCGGTTGATCGAGAAGGCGAACATTATCAGCCAAGCGCCGTTGTTCATCGACGACTCGCCAAGCCGCACGGTCACGGAAATCGCGGCCGCCGCTCGTCGGATTCGTCGGCGCGAGGGACGCATGGGAATGATCGTGATTGATTACTTGCAGTTGATCGAACCGGACAACTCTAATGACCCGCGTCAGGAACAGGTGGCGAAGATCGCCAGACGTTTGAAGGGTTTGGCACGCGAAATGGAAGTGCCGTTGTTGTGCTTGGCCCAGTTGAATCGGCAAGCGGAGGACAGCAAGGATCACCGACCACGCTTGAGCCACTTGCGCGAATCGGGTGCGATCGAGCAGGACGCCGACGTGGTGATGTTTGTGCATCGCGAGGAATATTACCATCGCGGCGAAGAGCAGGCTCAGTACGCGGGGCAAGCCGAAATCATCATCGCGAAACAACGAAACGGCCCGGTGGGCGATATCGAACTGGTTTGGGAAAAGGACTTCACGCGGTTCCAAAACAAAGCGCCGGCGCGATTGGACGATTTCGACGATTGGAATGCGGAGTGACGAACTAGTTTCCCACGGGGCAGACTGACTTCATGAATCGAAATGTCGCCGATCAACTGGTCGTCTTCGACGCCGTGCAGTCCTGCCCCTATCTACCTGGCCGCACGGCTCGGTTGCCGTTGCGATGGCCGCGCAAACGGCTCACTCCGGCGCAATTGGACGACTGTTTGGCCGCGGGTGATCGTCGCACCGGATTCTACTTGTACAACACGAGCTGCCCTAAGTGTCGCGCTTGCGAACCCATCCGTCTGGACGTCGCGCGTTTCGAGCCGCGCCGCACGCAACGACGCATCATGCGGCGCGGAGATCGCGAGATTCGCGTTGAGGTCGGCGAGCCGGTGGTCGACGAAACCCGCGTTGCGATCTTCAACAAGCATCGCAATCTGCGGCGGCTGGCTGGCGCGGACGGAGACATCGACATCGGCGAGTATCGGTCGTTCCTGGTCGACACGGCGTGCGAAACGATCGAACTCACGTATTGGGTCGGATCGCGGATGTTGGGCGCGGCCATCTGCGATCGGGGAGCCACTTCATTGTCGGCCGTGTATTGTTTTTTCGATCCCGACTTTTCGGCATTCAGCCCCGGCACGTTCTCGGTCTTAAAGCAAGTCGAGCTGTGTCGGCAATGGGAGCTCGAATACCTCTATCTCGGTTATTACGTCGCCGACTCGGAACACATGGCCTATAAGGCCAACTACCGGCCGCACCAGCGATTGGTTAACGGCAAATGGCAATGGTTCAATTCATGAAAAGACTCGCACGTCCATTCGCCGGACTAGTCATCTGGATGGCGTTGGCCGGTTGGTTAGCCGCTTGGCTGGGAGGCGCGCACCAACGGCGCGTTCGCGAATTCTGGCTGCCTCAGTTAACGAACTTTGTGGCTGGCGAACGTCATGACATTCCTCTGCGGATCGTTCCCGGCGCGGCCGTGGCCAATCGCGATCCTGTGTTCGTGGAAGCGGGCGAGGATCGTTTTCGGCAAGTGGGCGAAGTGCGTTGGACGGGCGAGTCGTCCGATGCGCCAACGGTCTTACTCTACCCGGATGCTCCGCCCGTTCAGCGAATCGAACATCTCACGGCCTATCGCACACCCGATTCGATGCAATGGGTAGTCGAAACGATGCTGCCGCCAGCGAAACGCGAGCAAATCATCGCAGCCATGACCGAGGCGTTCGAGCAGCACCACGAAGAGATCGTCGACTCGTTGCGGCCGATGGTCGAAGCCAGTTTGCGCGACGCGCTGGTCGTGGTCGAGGAAGAGTTGCCGGCG
Organism: Pirellulaceae bacterium; assembly: GCA_041399085.1. Lineage (GTDB taxonomy): Bacteria > Planctomycetota > Planctomycetia > Pirellulales > Pirellulaceae > JAWKTM01. Next base: position 7,023 of record JAWKTM010000100.1, on the reverse strand, counting down.
GCGATCGCGCGGCATCAATCCGAGTTGGAGCAGATCGGCGGTCGCTATCAGCGTGATTTAGTCGAACGAGAAATCGTGCCGCTGGTGCGGAAGGAAATCTGGCCGATCGTGCGACGCGAAGCGGAACCGGCCGTCACGGAAATCAGCCAAGAGATTTGGCGGAAAGCTTCGCTGTGGCGATTCGGTTGGCGGATGGCTTACGACCGGTCGCCGCTGCCGCAGAAGAACCTGTTGAAGCAAGAATGGGAGCGGTTCGTCGAAGAAGATGCGGCCCCCGTATTGGAAGAGCACACGGACGATTTGATTCGAGCCCAGCAGCGAATCCTCGCCGAAGTCGCTCGCAACGAAGAAGTGCGCCAAGTCATGCAGCGGAGCATGAAGCAAATCATCGCCGACCGAGAATTACAAGGCGTCGTTTGGCAATTGATGCGCGAGCTGCTTATCGACAACCCGCGAATTCACGACGTGTTTGACCGCCATTGGCGAAGCCCCGAGGCACACGCCGTGTATGCTCGCATCGGCCGCCGTCTAGAGCCCACGGTCACGCGAATCGGCGAAATCGTCATCGGCACGCCGGAATTCGGGATCACGCCGGAATTCGCGAGGGTTCTGCGAAACCGCGTCCTCAACAAGGAACAACGCTGGTTGGTCGTGCGGACCAGCGAACTGGCCAGCGTCCCACAACGCCAGGCTTCCCGGAAAAACCAGCCACCGAGGACGTTGATGGTGAGGCCCGGCGGCGTGCCCAACTTGAACCCGTTCGTCGTCGAGACGTCGCCGCTATGAATGCCAACATCGGTGCACGAGGCGGCGCGTCGGTCTCGCTGACGATTCGCGATCTCACGGTGAAAGCTGGCGCTCGCACGCTGCTGGATGCCGCCTCGGCCGATTTTCCGGCGGGGGAAGTGACGTTGATCGTCGGTCCCAGCGGCGCGGGAAAGTCGGTGTTGCTGCAAGTGCTCGCTGGCTTGGCCGAACGATCGGAAGCCGGCATCAGCTCGACGGGCGAGATCGAGTTCCGAAGCACGGTCGACTCCGAGCCGTCTCGGACGCATCGCCTCGGCGTCGTGTTTCAAACGTTCGCGATCTTCGACGAATTTTCGCCGACGGCCAATGTGCGTTTCGCGCTGGATCATGGCGGGCGGCTCCCGGCCGGATCGCCAGTAACCGCAGCCAACTTGCTCGACGAACTGAATGTACCGCGCGACGTCGCCTCGGCCCGGCTGAGCGGCGGACAGCGACAACGGTTGGCGATCGCCCGCTGGCTTACGACCCCGAAGTCATTCTGTACGACGAACCAACCTCGACTCGATCCTGTGACTGCGTCGTGTCGCGTGGCTGATCGCCAAGACCTACGCCCGGCATCCCAAGATTCTCGATCATCGTCACTCACGATTCTGAATCGCTGTGTCCGATCGCCGATCGCGTGTACTTGTTGAACCCTGCCACGCGATCCTTGCAAGAGATTCCGCGCGAACAACGGCCGGGCGCTGCGTGAGCATTTTGCCGAAGCTTTCGAACAGTCAAGAGATCAAAGCGCGCGAGGAAGATTTCGAGTCGGAAGCGACCCCCGCCCACCAATCCGTCCAGCGAGACGAACCGGTCCAGCGAGACGAAGCCCAAGAAGAAGCACGGCGACCGGGGCGAGTCACCGAAGACGAGCGTCGCGGCCAACCTCCGCAGCGCGCCGTGGCAACGTGCTTGGCGACAACCTCGCGCGTGGCCGAGGAAGTCGTGCTGTTGCCGTATCGGTTGTTGCCGTCAGGCGTGCGCCGCTCGCTGGGATGCCGTTTCGTGTGGCATTATTTGGCGTTGGTCGCCGGGCCGTCCGCTTGGGCGTATATGGCGATCACTGGCGCCATCATCGGTTTCGTGACGACGTACTTCACGTTTCGATTCTTGCCTTATGCGAAGTACACCGAGCCGCTGTTGATCGACGACTTGCTGGCCTCAATCGGCTTTGCCCTGTACCGCGTGCTCGTGCCGATTTTGGCCACGATCCTGATCGCGGCTCGCAGCGGCGCGGCGTTGGCGTCCGACGTCGGCGGCAAACGATACGGCCGGCAGACAGACGCCCTATGGTCGTTGGGAGCCGCGCCGCCTCGTTATCTATTGACGCCGATGTTGTACGCGATGTTGCTCGGAGCTCCGTGCTTGGAAGCGATCGCGTACTGGGTGGCTTCGGCGACCAGCTTGCTCGTGTTCACGTTTTCGCATCCGGCTCAGGGCCCCGAATACTGGCGACTGCACTTTCATCGCGAGCTGATTTCGGCCGAGCCGTTTTGGTTCGCCGGCAGCGGCTGGCTGCTCGCCAAGACCCTGGTCTGCGCCGCGGGCATCGGTTTGATTTCGTATTTTCAAGGCATGCGACCGAAGGCGTCGACGCGCGACGTCAGCATGTCGATCACGCGAGCGATCCTGTGGGGCACGGTGTTCGTGCTGGTCATTCACTTCATCTTTTCGTTGATCGAATTCGAATGAAGCGTGAACCAGTCCGAACGTGAGAGCGGCCGGCGCCGTTCTACGCCGTCTCGATTTCTCGGGCATTGTCTTCGGCAGGCTCGTCAGCGCCGAAATCCCGGCCGCTTGATGCCGCCAAGGTAACGAGCAACGCGCCCAGCACCATCAAACCAGCGGCCAAGAGATACGGCAGATAGATCTGGGCTCGCAGCAACGGGATGCCGATCACCGAACCGACGATCCGGGCGAGCGCGCTGGTGCTCTGTCCCAGCCCGAGAATCACGCCTTGTCGGCTGGGATCGCTGCGCCGCGAGAGCAAAGCGTTGAGATTCGGCTGCATGAAGGAAAAGCCGGTCACGATCACGGCCAGCGAGGCGAACAACATCGATACGGAACCGATCGAGATCGCCGTCATCACCACGCCGAAGCCGATCACCTGCAACGCCGCGCCGGCCAGCGTCAACGTCCCCTCGGAAACTTTGCCGCCCAACCGACGCACGATGCCGCCTTGCACCAAGGCCAGCGTCAAGCCGATAAACGCGTAAGTCAAACAGACTTGTCCCCAGCCAAAATGGAACGGCGAGGTCTTGTTGCTGGACATCATCAGGATCGTCGAACCGGCCGACGGCTGCTCGGCATTCGCGTCCGATACGCCGTCGCCCAATGAACTTGCCGCGGGCGGTTCCGCTGCCACGTGGGCGCTCGGCCCCTTAATCAACAGCGAAAGAGTCGTCTCGAAATTCGCGAACGAAAACACGCAAATGAACAACGCCATGAGCACGAAGCCAATCGACGGAACCGAGATCGCTTGGCGGAAGGCGTCGCGAGCGAACAGCGATTTCGCCGCCGTATCGCTGTCCGGCGTCCGCGATTCGGGCAACAGGAAATACGCCAGTCCGAATGCCACGGCCGACAGGATCGCGGCCAAGTAACCGGGCCACGGCCCCGGATCGCCACTGCCGCTCGGCACGGCCAGAAAACCGAACAGCGGCCCAAACGTAAAACCGATTCCGAACGCCATTCCGATCAGAGCCATCCCTTTCGATCGGTTCTCGGGCGTCGTGGAATCGGCGATGTAAGCCTGAGCGGTCGAAATCGTGGCTCCGGCAATGCCGGCCCCGATCCGTGAAAACAACAGAACGGAGTAGCTGGCCATCACCGTGCCGATGCCAAACAACGCGTAGAACGCGACCGACCCGGCCAGCCCCAACATCAAGACCGGCCGCCGTCCAATTCGATCCGACAATCGTCCCCACACCGGTGCGAACAGAAATTGCATCAGCGAGAAGCTGGCCATCAACGCGCCCAGTTGCCAGCCCGATTCGTCGATGATGAATTGGTCGGCGTAGATCGGCAGCAACGGCAGAACCATGCCGAAGCCCAGCAGATCGATGAAAACGACGAGGAAGATGACCAACAACGAACCGGGACGCGACATGGCGGGCAATACACGATGAAGTCATGAACGGACGAAACGGGCGAACAATTCGAGCCGCCTATCTTAGGCAGAAGTTCCCATAATCGGCGAGGGACTGCGTTTCCCTCGGCGCTCGCCTTCGTCGGCAACCGCCAGCAAGAGCCCTACACCAATCCTTTACGCACCGCCCAGACCGCCGCTTGCGTTCGATCCGACACGCCGATCTTCCTCAACACGTGCTGCACGTGTTCTTTGACCGTTTCGTAGCTGATATTCAGCGCCGCCGCGATTTCCTTGTTCGTCAGACCACTGGCGAGATGCCGCAAGACTTGGCTCTCGCGCTGCGTCAGCGGGACTTCCACATCGGCGTTCAGCCGTGGTGTGGCGAGCGCCCCGGTTACTCGCCGAAGCTCGTCGCGCCGCCATACGTCCTCGCCGCGTGCGACCGACTCGATGGCGGACATCAAGTCCGCCCGATCCGAACCTTTCAGCACGTAGCCGGCTGCTCCGAGCGCGACCGACCGCGCGATGTACGTGGGATTATCGTAAGCCGAAAACATGAGCACCGGTGTCTCGGGGCTGTCCAATTTGATTCGGCCCAAGACGTTCAATCCGTCGCCGTCAGGCATACGGATATCCAGCAACACCATGTCGGGCTTTTTGCTATGAGTCAGGCTAATTGCCTCGTCCGCCGAGCGAGCTTGCGCGGCGATCTTGATGTTCGTGCCTTCGAACATCCTCTCCAAACCAAGATGAATTAGTTCATGGTCGTCGACGACCAAAACCTTGATAGTCACAGGGCCACCTCGCATCAGACTTTCTGTCAACGTTGACGCAGTCCGAACAATGAATGGAAGTTTGCGTTGAAAAACGCGCGTCGAATGAAATTGGCTTGACGCCGTTGCCGAAACTTTGGCTACCGTCTCCGAAGCAGCTGCCGGGAAACCGCATGCCGTCAGGCTGCCGCATTATTGCAAACCGAGGCGGAGATGGTCACCGCCCACGTGGGGATGAAATCTTGCCTGGATCGGAGCGTCCAGCGCTCGAATCACCGCATGGCGGCCGATCGCCTTGAATGCTCGAACGAGGCGCGGCGAACATCAAAAACTGCTTGCGTTCGAGCAGGGTGACTGCCAGAATCAAGGCAGCCCGAATTCTTCAGGAGAGACGCGCGATATGGGTAAGCTCAAGCCGGTCCAGACGGCCCAGGAATTCTGCAACATACTGGCAAAGAGCCAGATTGTGCCCGACGAGCAAGTCGAAAAGGTTCGCGGCTGGGCGCAGCAAACCGACGACCCTAAAGTTCTCGCGCGGACGCTGATCAAACGCAGCGTCATCTCGCAATGGCAAGCCCAACAATTGCTTGGCGGCTGGCACCATTTGCACATCGGCAAATACAAGCTGTACGACCAGATTGGCAAGAATGAGCTGGGACGCACGTTCGCCGCCGAACACGCTCAGATGAATCGCCGCGTCGCGATCCGCACGTTGGCCAGCCGCAATACGTCGAATCCCGAACTGGTTCAGCGGTTTCTGGCGGACGCTCGTCAAGCGGGCGCGCTCGATCATCGCAACATTATTCATGTCTATGACGTGGACAGCGAAGCCGACCGCTTCTATGTCGTGACCGAGTTGGCCGAGGGCCAAGACCTGCGGCAGATCGTGGCGGACGAAGGCCCGCTGGATCAACAAACGACGGCCGAATACATCCGCCAAGCCGCGCTGGGATTGGCCCACGCGCACGAGCGCGGCATGGTCCATCGCAACATCAAGCCCGAGAATCTGCTGATCGACCGCCACGGGGTCGTGAAAATCATGGACATGGGAATGGGGCGGTTGTCCGAGAGCGGCATGGCCGACGCCTCGACCGATGAAGTGCCCGATGCCCGAGTGTTTCAGGCGCCCGAGCAGAATCAACCAGGTGGCGAAGTCGACGCACGCGCCGACATCTATTCGCTCGGGCAAACGGCCCGCTTCCTGTTGACCGGAAAAATGCCGGACGGTGGCGGGCCCGAGCCGATGACCGACGTGGCGTCGGAGATCGCGAGCTTGATTAACCAGATGACAAACGCCGAGCCGCAACAGCGCGTCGGATCGGCCAACGAGGTTGCCGAATCGCTCGATAAGTGGCTTGCCGAAAACGATATTCTCGATGATTCAGCCGACGAGATCGAAGAGCTGGAAGATATCGAGACGATCGAACCGCTCGATGAATTGGAGTCGATCGAGTCCATCGAATCTGTCGAACCTCTGGAATCGGCCGCGACGGATGAGCCGCCGAGCGACGTCGCTCCGGAGCCTGCCGCTTCGGCGTCAAGTGGCGAGATCTCTTTCAATTTCCTTGCGGCTGACAAGCCAGCGTCGTCATCCGAGAACGCATTTACTTGGTCGCCCGGCGGGAGTGCCGAGAAACCGAAAGATTCCGCGCCGGCCATCCAGGCGGCTCCAAAGTCGAAGGCAAAACCGGCGGCGGATACGGCCGCGGCCGGTGCGACAGTCGCCACGAAGCAGGTTGCCGCGAAACAAGCCGTTGCTGCTCAGCCGAAGCCCGCCGCGACGAAGGACGACGCCGCTTCGCCGTCGACCAATGGAAGTGGGCCTGCTGCAAACGGCTCGGGATCGAAGCTGGCCAAAGCTCGGAAGGTCGCCAAGCCGCTTGCCGCCACCGCCAGCGATTCGGCCGAAATCGTGGACCTCAGCACGGCGGACGCCGTTGCCGAATCCGAACCAGCGGCGCCTGGCATCGGGCTGGCGATCAACACGAAAAAGTCCCGCGCAAAAGCGGCGCCCGCTCCGGCTCCCGCGCCTGCCGCGGCTCGCGAAACCGTGGCGACGGAACCGAACGCGGAGGAAGAGCCAGCCGCCGTAAAGGCCGATAAGAAGCCGCTGCCGATGGCGCTCATCATCGGCGGCGCCGCAATCGCCGGCGTGATGTTGCTTTCCGGCATCGGATTCGGCGCCTACCTGTTATTTGCTGGCGGCGGAGACGACGAAGGCCAAGTGGCGGTGGCCAACCCGGCGAGTGTCGAGCCGGTTGCCGAGAAGCCGGCCAATCCAGAAGAGGAGTGGGTCGATCCCGAAGCGGAATGGAATGACGCGGAACCGGTCGCGGCGGACCCTGCGGCGAACGTGGACGCCTCCGCGGC
>JAWKTM010000099.1:0-18889 GCA_041399085.1 Pirellulaceae bacterium | reverse complement strand
TGTGCTGCGGGCCGATCGGCTGGGTTATGACAATGTCTTGCTACCCAGCGGCTACGTTCCGGGGCAGGATACATTGACGTTTGCTGGCGGCATGGCGGCGTTGGCCGAGCGGATTTCGTTGCTCGTCGCCGTCCGTTGCGGCGAGTATCATCCGCCGATGTTGGCTCGGGCAATTGCCAGCCTGGATCATATGCTCGAAGGCCGACTGACGATCAACATCATTTCGTCCGATATGCCGGGCGAAACAATGGAGTCGGCCGCGAGGTATCGACGATCTCGCGAAGTGATTCAAATCTTACGACAAGCTTGGACGCAGGATCACATTCAGTTTCAGGGCGAGTTTTATAATTTTGACCTGCCGTCATTGCCGGTGAAGCCGTATCAACAGAACGGCGGACCTTTGTTGTATTTCGGCGGTATTAGCGAGCCGGCTCGCGATTTGTGCGCCGAGTGTTGTGATGTATTTCTGATGTGGCCCGAGACCGAGTCGCGCCTGGCCGAAACGATGCTGGACATGTCGCGTCGCGCCGCCGAGTTTGGTCGGCAGATCGACTTTGGCCTGCGCATCCATGTGATTGTCCGCGAGACTGAGTCGGAGGCTCGCGAAGCCGCTCGGCGGCTGGTTTCGCAGCTTGATGCGTCCGTGGGCGAGCGGATCAAGCACATGTCGCAAGACTCGCGCAGCGTCGGCGTCGAACGCCAGAACGCGTTGCGTGCCGGTGCGGATGAAGAAGGTTTCATCGAGCCCTTCATCTGGTCGGGAATCGGCCGAGCTCGCAGCGGATGTGGCAGCGCCATTGTGGGAGACCCGGATCAAGTGCTGGCGAAGTTGCAGCGTTACACGGATATGGGAATGCGAGCCTTTGTCTTGTCGGGATATCCCCATCACGATGAATGTGAGTTATTTGGTCGTTATGTGTTGCCGAGGTTAAAGCAGTGCCGCTTGGCCACCGCGCAAGGGCGCCGCGTCGACAATCCGGTGACTCCACTGACCACCGGTCCGCGACTCGGTTGAACGTTCGGGCCAACCGCTGGACGACATGCTTTGCGGATTTCGTAACTTTGGGAGAAGGACTGTTATGATGCACCCCACAGTCAAACAATCGCCACGGGCGTCGCAACCCACTCGATCCGAAGTCTTGCGGATCGGGCGGCGTCAATTCTCCCGGCTTTGTCTGGCGGGCATCGCCGGGGCGGCGGGCGGATCGCGAATCGTCGTCGGTGAAGATGCCGTGGGATCGTCGGGCGGCGACCGTCGTCCGACTCAGTTTCAGTTGGCTTGCATGACGCTTCCGTATGGCGCGTTTCCATTGCAGCGCGCATTGGAAGGTATCCGCGCAGCCGGCTATCAACATGTGGCTTGGGGTACGACGCACGTGGAAGCGGGCGGTGAGCGCGTGCCGGTTATGCCCGCGGACGCCGGGCCCGAGAAGGCTCGCGAATTGGCCGCGCGGTGCCGCCAGATGGGGCTGGAGCCGTTGATGATGTTCTCGATGATCTATCCAGAACATCCCGATGGGTTGAAAGTGCTGACGCATCGGATCAAGCAAGCGGCCGCGGCCGAGATGCCGCAAGTCTTAACGTTTGGCCACACACGCGGCGGCAATCGCGCGGTGTGGGTCGAGCGGTTCAAGCAACTTGGCCCGATCGCTCGGGACCACAATGTGACGCTGGTCGTCAAACAACACGGTGGCGAGACCGGTACTGGCAAAGCTTGTGCGGAGATCGTTCGTGAAGTGGATGATCCGGGTGTGATGGTGAACTATGACGCCGGCAACGTGATGGACTATCTAGATGTGGATCCGATTCCCGATATCGAAGCTTGCGCGGACACGGTGCGCAGCTTCTGTATGAAGGACCATCGCAACTGGCCGAAGGATCAAGATTGCGGGCCGGGTTTTGGTGAGATCGACCATTATCGGTTGCTGCATCCCGTGGCGTTTACAGGTCGGCGAATGCCGTTATGCTGCGAGAACATTTTCGCCCCGCTGGTGCCGCGGCCGGCCGAACCGGTCGGCGTCGATCAACTGGCCCGGCGAGTGCGCGAGTATTTGGAAACGGTGATCGCTGGACTACACGCGGCTTGAGCCACCCAGGCGCTCGGCCGTCTTATTCCGTTGGAGATCGGCTGAGTTATGAAGACGCTGATTCGCAATGCCACGGTGGTGCTTCCCGAAGGAAGTCAGCAAGTCGACGTGTTGATCGACGGCTCGCGCATCGCCGACATCGATCCGGCCGTGCAGATCGCGGTCGATGAAGTGGTCGACGCCACGGGGCTGCATCTAATTCCTGGCGTGATTGATGACCAGGTTCACTTTCGCGAGCCGGGTTTAACGCACAAAGAAGATTTGCGGCACGCGTCTCGGGCTTGTGCGAAGGGCGGCGTCACGACGTTTCTCGAGATGCCGAATACGAAGCCCAACGCCATCAATCAAGCGCGGATCGACGAGAAGCTGGCGTTGGCGGCCGAGCGGAGTTTGGTCAATTATGGCTTTTACATCGGCGCCACGCCGCACAATGTCGAAGATTTGAAAGCCGCGCGACGCACGCCGGGAATCAAGATTTTCATCGGTTCGAGCACTGGCGACTTGCTGGTGGACGAACAAGACGCGCTGGAGCGAATCTTCGCCGAAACGACGCTGCCGCTGACGGCTCACTGTGAAGACGAATCGACCGTGCGGGCGAATATGGCCAAGTTCGCTGGCACAAACGACGTGGCCGATCATTCGCGGATTCGGGATCACGAGGCGGCTTTGATCGCCACGCGGCGGGCGGTGGATTTGGCCAAGCGGCACCGGCATCGATTTCATGTGCTGCACGTGTCGACGGCTGGCGAGATTCCGGTGTTCGCGGATCACGCCGATTTGCTCACGGCCGAAGCGTGTCCGCACCACCTGTTCTTCAGCGTCGACGACTACCCGCGACTTGGAACGCTGATCCAAATGAACCCGTCGATCAAAACGCGCGAGGACAATGCCGCGCTGTGGCAAGCGTTGCTGGACAACCGCATTCAAGTCATCGCCACGGATCACGCGCCGCATACGTTGGCCGAGAAGCAGCAGCCTTACCCGCAGTCGCCGTCTGGTTTGCCCGCCGTCGAAAATTCGCTGGCGTTGCTGCTGAATCAAGTGGCTCAAGGCCGTTGCACGCTGGAACAAGTCGTGCATTGGATGTGCGACGCGCCGGCTCGCGTGTGGGACATCATCAACAAGGGCCGTATCGCCGTGGGCTACGACGCCGACTTGGTGCTGGTCGATCTGCGGCGGACGCAAACGATCCGCAACGAAGAGCAACAAACCAAATGCGGCTGGAGCCCGTGGCACGGCGAGACGCTTACCGGCTGGCCCGTCCGTACCTGGGTCATGGGGCACGAAGTCTTCCGGGAGGGCCGCATCGACGAAACTCGCCCCGGCCAAGAGGCTCAGTACGACCACGCTCGTGGCGGATATTGGAAGACGGCGTAGGGCCAAGCAAACTTTGCAATCTGGCACCACGCGGCCCCTGGGTTACACTGAACGGTGTTGTTTCCCCGCTCCGCCACGCTCACCCATCGTGCCTGCCCATGTATTTGCGTCTCGCCAAACGGATGTTGCTGGAAACCGACAAACGCTTGCTGTGGAAGCTGGCATGGAACATGGGCGTCAAGGGACTGCGCAGCGTGCAGCTTCACAAGCGTCGACTACGGCAGGGCCAATTTTTCCCGCCGTACTTGTACATCTCGATCATTAATAGCTGCAATCTCCGCTGCCAAGGCTGCTGGGTCGATGTCGCGGCCAAGCAGCAAAAGATCGACGTGGCGGCGATGAATCGGATGATCACCGAAGCCAAGTCGATGGGGAACGCGTTCTTTGGGTTGTTGGGCGGCGAGCCGTTCATGCACGGCGAGTTGTTCGAGATTTTGGAAGCTCATCCCGACGCGTATTTTCAGGTCTTCACGAACGGCCAATTCATCACGGACGAAGTGGCCAAGCGGTTGCGGCGGCTGGGCAATGTCACGCCGTTGGTCAGCATCGAAGGGACGGAGATCGTTAGCGACGTGCGCCGCGGCCGAGACCAGGTCTGGAGCAAGTCGATGGAGGGCGTGCAAAACTGTCTGAACAATCGCGTGATGACGGGCGTCTGCACGAGTCTGTGTCAGTCGAACTTCGACGACTTGTTGCAGGAACGTTGGGTCGACCGGCTGATCGAGATGGGCGTGCTGTACACGTGGTTTCACATTTATCGGCCCGTCGGCCCGGAATCGAACGACGACCTGGCTTTGACGCTAGACCAGCAGCGGCAGGCTCGGCAATTCGTCGTCGACATGCGAGTGAAAAAGCCGATCATCATCATTGACGCCTATTACGACGCCGACGGCCACGCGCTTTGTCCGGCCGCGACTGGCTTTACGCACCACATCAGCCCTTGGGGCGATATTGAGCCGTGTCCGATCATCCAGTTTTCGCGGGACTCGATTCACGACGAACGGCCGCTGCGGGAGGTGTTCAACGACTCGGGCTTTCTCCGCGACTTTCGACGGATGGCGGCCGAGCACACGCGCGGCTGCATCGTGCTCGAGCGGCCGGACGTCATCAAGCAGTTGGTCGAACAGCACGGCGCGAAGGACTCGACCGCTCGCGGCACGGCAATGGCCGAATTGGAAGCGATGACGCCGCGGCCGTCGCAATACAATCCGGGCGGCGAAATCCCCGAGCGAAGCTGGGCGTATCGGCTGGCCAAACGAATCGCCTTTCACGAGTACGGCGTGTACTCGAAGAACTTCAAACCGGAAGAATGGGTCGACACGCGGCGGCCGCCTGAGTCGCGCGAGCCGGACGTGGTGGAAATTACGCTATAGCGGAACGCGTTTCATCTTTAACCGAATAGGAAGCATGCAATGAAGTGGCTTGCGATCGTAATGGTGGCCGTGGCAACTTGCGGCGCGACCGCCGTGGCTCAACAGAACCCGATGCAGCCGAACGCCGATGCGGCCGGCACGGTCAAAGCGATGCGAGGCAACATCATCCACGTGGTGAACGACGCGGGCGATCAGTATCTGATCAAGTTGCCCGACCGGACGCAGTATGTGAATTACAACGGCCAAGCGACGATCGGGTTTCTCAAGCCCGGCATGATCGTGCGGTTTAGCGGTCGGTTCGATTCCAAGGGGAATGTGGCCGAGCCGCTTTCGCGATTGGAAGTGTTCACGCCGAAGCCTCCCGCGCGGAACCAACCGCCAGCCGAGGAAGATCGGTTGGGCGTGTTTCCGGAGGCCGGCTTGGGGGCCAAGGATTTGTTCGCGGATGTCGACGAACGTAAGCCGACCGAGGAGCTGACCGGCTACCGCGTGGCCGGCCGAGTCACGGGCATGAAAAACGGCAAGCTGTATGTGGCCGCCGGGCCGACGATGATGCAGGTGGATGTGGCGGAGGACGCAGCGGTGTCCATCTCGGTGAATGACTGGCGGTTGCTGCAAGTGGGCGATCGAGTCGCCGTTTCGGGATGGGCCAATCCGATGCAACCATCACAAATTATCGCGCAACGCATGGAAATCAGCGGCGGCCAAACGCTGGGATTGCCGGCGGAAAAACCGACGCGACCGCGAGCCGAAGGCGATCGTCCGAAGGAAGAGGGCGGCGCGAAGTCCGAAGAGCAGTAGTCATTGACTCATTGCATCGACGCGTTTCCTTTTTGGAGTGCGGCGATTCATCGCCGCTTTCTCTTCGTTTTCCCAACGGCTCCAACCTTCCACACAGCGCGATCCCCCAATCACTTCTTCCCCAGCCCCGCGAGACCATCCTCGCGCACGGGATATTTTCCCGCTCGCGCTTGACACCGCCTCGCCCATTATGCGACTCTAAACGAACCAGGGGTGATAAACGGGAACAGAGGTGGACATGTCTCACGCGACTCTCGTCCGACGCTGCGCGAATCTTCTCTTTCTAAGCGCAACCGTCGCGGTTCTGCTCGCGACAACGAATCTTGTTCAAGCTCAAGACGCGCCGGAGCAACGCTTCAACGAACATTTGCAAGCCGGCGAGTTCGGCGTCGCTCAGCGGATGGCTCGGCAAGCGACCGAGCCGGCGGCTCGCGATCGGTTGCTCGCACAAGTCGCGGCGGCGCAAGCCCGCGCCGGAGCGCGTCGAGCGGCGCTGGGCAGCTTGGCCGATCTTTCCGACGAATCGGCCCGAGCCGCGGCGGCGCAGCAAGTTCGCTCGGCCGGCGCCACGCCTTTCGCGCGGGGCGGAGCGGCGATGGCCGACTTCGAGCCGCTGATTGAACTGCTGCAAACCACGGTCGCTCCCGATTCCTGGGACGCGGTTGGCGGGCCCGGCGCGATCGCCGAGTTTGCTGGCGGTGTGATGGTCGACCCGAACGGATTGATGAAGCGAACCACGATCGTCGCCACGGGCCTGCCGCTGGCCGACTTGCGCGAAGCGGCTCGGCACGAGACGGCCGAAACTGGCGACGTTCGACGCCGATCGCCGCTTCGCAAAGTTTCGCTGACGCGGTTGGAAAAACAGCTTCAGTTGAAATGGGCCGCGGGCGAATCGGCCGACGACGAGATGCGAGCGCTCGCCGGACTTCGCCGCGTCCGTTATGTCTTCGTTTACCCGGAAACCGGTGACATCGTGCTCGCCGGACCGGCCGGCGATTGGCGCGAGGATCACGAAGGGCGATTGGTCGGCGCGGACGATGGCCAGCCCGTGTTGCAACTGGACGATCTGCTGGTCACGCTGCGACACGCCTACGGCCGGCAGCCGAAGTTTGGTTGCTCGATCGAGCCACGCGTGGCGAATCTGGCTCGTACCAAATCGTTTTTGGAAACGTCCGCCTCCAAGCCGCTGCGGCCTGGCCAACGTGACCAGTGGCTCGAGCAACTTCGCGACAACCTCGGCCAGCAGGACATCGAAGTTTTCGGCATCGACCCGCGAACTCACGCGGCTCGCGTATTGGTCGAAGCCGACTACCGAATGAAGTTGGTCGGCATGGGATTGGAAAACGGAACGCTCGGCGTGGCCAGCTACCTCGATATGTTGATCGACGCCGGCAAGACGCCCAGCGACATGAGCATGTTGCGTTGGTGGTTCACTTTGAATCAAGCGTCGTTGACGACAACCCAGCAGCGCGACGCCTACTCGTTGTCGGGCTCGGTTGTGAGAGTGCTCAGCGAGAATGAACTGCTCGACAACCTGGGACAGCGAACGCATACCGGCAAGTCGGATGAGTTCGCGTCGCGATTCGCCCGCGGATTCACGGCGGAGTTCGAAAAGCTGGCGGCCAAGTACCCGGTCTACGCCGAGCTGCGGAATGTGTTCGAGTTGTCGTTGATCGCCGCGCTGTTGCGCGTCGAAGATTTGCCCGGCTCGGTCGATTGGCAAATGACGCACTTGCTCGACGAGTCGCGTTGCCCCGTATCGTTGGGCGTCGCGCCGCGCGAAGTGACGACCGTCGTTAGTCATCGCGCGGTCGATCAGCGGCGCTTCATTGCTGGCGCGAGCGGCGGCGTCTCGGTTCAGCCCTCGTTGCTGGTGACCCGCGACGCGATCAAGCCGGACACCTACGGCATCATGCCAGCCGAACGTAACGGCTCGACGCCCAAGTCGCTTCCACGCGACGCTTGGTGGTGGGACTAACCGCCTTGGTAATGTGGGATTGTCGACCGGAGCATGTACGCGTCCGGCATGCTCCTAGTCGGGGATTGGTCGGAAATTCAACGTCAGCTCTCGTTGGCGCCTGACGGACTAGGAACGATTGACATCCCTCGACACGAATCCACCACTCCATTATTCGCCAAGCATTCGCCGCGACGAAGGGGGCCGCACGCAAGCTTTGTCAGACGACTGCGAATTCCGTGTGTCTACGATTGCTTGGCGGTTGGAAAGCCAGCACGATGTCTGATGGGGGAACACCATCACGCAACAGTTGGGCGGCCAGCCCCTCTTCGGTCATATCCTCCTCAATCCAAATCCGTTCGTTGCGAATGCGAACGTGAAGTGTCGTTGCTCGTACACGGCGACCACCGGCCCAACCGATCTTCAACAACAGGTACTGATCTCGCCGTTCGTCAATGCGCATTCGCAATCCACCCCGGTCTGCTCGGGCGGTCGCTGCCTCCTAACCAAATCGGCCAAACTGGAGAGATGCGACATAATTAAGGTTCGATATTTCTCCAATCTATCCATCGCACAACTTCCTCTCGTTCAACGTCAACCGAAATACACGCAATCTGGTACCTGCGAACAACCAAACGAATCGCTGGACGTTCAAAAAACTCCGCAAATATTGCTTCGCTGACCGCGAGGAACAGCATTCTCGCCGGATCTGTAACTTCCAGTAAGCTGCGATAGAGTTGGTATTGTCCGATAGCGAATTCAAAATCGCGAACCGCCGACATGCCGACGAAGCTTTTGATCTCAACCGCGATGCGTTCCGTTCCTCGCTGTGCGGCCAGCGGCCGATCCGCCGCGAGGTCGGCGAAAACCATCAAGTCATCATAGTCGATTACCAATGGATCAGCAGTTATCTCCCATCCGCTTTTGATCAACGCGCGTTTAACGGGGTCGTGAATTATATCGCGAGTTCCCAATGCTATGCTCCTTGCGGGCGATTAATACCGGTAGCCGAGCGGCACGAATCTACCGAACGAATGCTCGATCGTCGAGCATCGGCACGCTGTTCGCGGCCGAGCAAACTATTGTATCAATCTCCGCGCGCTGCTTCCTTAACATCCCATCCACCGCGACCAAGGACTGAAGAAATGTTCATAATTCGTAAAGCATTAACTGGACTTACGACTCTGGCTGCGATTGCCGTTCTTACAACGGCTTCCATCGGGCAGCGTCCCAACGCGCCGAGCTCCGAGCCGCCGAAGGATCGCGTTGAACGCCGCGAGCGCGGTGGTGATGACGGCGAACGGCAACGACGACCTGCGGCCGAACGCGACGGAGACGCCCGCATCGCGCCGCAGTACTTGCCACCGCGTCCGAATCGCGATTGGCTGTTGGGCGTGTACGCGGAATCGACTTCCAAGGGCGTGCTCATCACGCGAGTTGTGCCGGGCACGGCGGCGGCTCGCGCGGGACTCGAACGTGACGACGTCATCATCACGGTCGACGGCTACCAAGTCGGTCGCGTCAATCGAACGACATACGATCTGGGTGATGAGTTGCAATTGCGCGCCAATTCGCGCGGCGAAGTGTTGCTGCTCGTACACAATCATCGCGACAACCGCCTGGTCAACGTCGACGTGCGGCTGACGCCCCGAGCTCAACTGTATCGGGAACGGGACCGCGAGCGATCGCCGCGCGGCCTGGAAGCTAATCGCGACGACGACGAGCTTCAGTAGAGCTGCGAACCGCTTCGGCGCGTTGTGCTCTCAAAATCGCTGGACGCGAGCGGGACTTGTTAGACGTTGCGGTCTTTCTTTACTTGGTCGCATGGCTTCAAAAACTTTTTCGCATCGGTAACAACGGCCGCGGATCGTCGCTTGGTTGGTTAGTGACAAATCAGGAAAGACGCGACACGCGGCAGACTCGCGGCTTTCCAAGAACCAACCAAGCTGCCGATTCGAGGAGTTTTGCGATGTTGAAGAAATTGGTGCTCGCCGTTGTTCCGATGTTGTTGATTGCCACCAGCGTGATGGCCGAAGACGATCTGTTCGGCCAAGTGGCCAAGTTGGATGCCAGCTCGATTCAAGACGCCCAGATCGCGATCGAAGACGCCAGCCTGGACGGCCTGGATGTCGACGCTCTGGCTTCCAATGCCGGCGAGAATTCGGACCAAGCGATCGAAGCCTGCTTCCGCCGGTTCGGCTATCGGCACTGCGGTTGGGGTTACAACTACGGCTACAGCTACAACTGCTACTCGCCGTGCTACACCTACTACCAACCGCTGTACTGCTATCGCCCGGTGACCTACGTGCAAACGTACTCGCCGTGCTACGTGTCGTACTGGGGCTGCTACTAGTGGTTCGCGACCACGGAGCTTTCGGGTGGCAAAGCCCGACCAACAAGAGCCTCCAGACGTGAGTCTGGGGGCTTCGCTTCGCTCCGAACCCAGGCACAGCCGCTCTCTCCGGGGCACAAACATACTCACGGCCAGCCCGGCGTTGCCAACGACGCCGGGTTGCGTCGTTTCTTGGCACAGCCGGGAATGCTCCCCATCGATTTGCCCGACGCTGCATCGGCGGAATCGCGAAACACCTGGGAAAACCGCCACTCGGACCGACACCGCCGGGGCTTGAAAAAAGTTCGTAACATCCGGCTCGCGCCGTCGCTTAGCACAGAGGCGAGGCGACTGACGACTCGCGACCCACACCCAACCAATCGCACGGGAGTCAAACAATGAAACGTCAATTCCAACACTGGACGCTGCTGGTCGTGCTCGGAATCACGCTGATGGCTGGAGCCAGCAACGCATTCGCCGGCAAGGGATTCTCGGTAGGCGGTTTTTCGGTCGGCGGATCGCGAGGCGGCTCGTCGAATTCCAGCAGCTCACGGTCCTTCAACGGCGGTTCGTTCAACAATTCCTCCTCGAATCGCACGATCAACAGCGGTTCGTTCAACAATCGCTTGCCCAGCTCCGTTCGGACGCAAACGATCAACGGCAATTCGTTCGGCTCGAAAGTCTCCGGCAACTCGGTCACGCGAAACATCACCCAAGGCGTCACGCGAAATATCACGCAGGGCGTCACACGACAGATCACGAACCAGCCCAGCTTGAACGGCATCAAGCAGTCGCTGCCCAACACGATTCGTCAGATCGGCGGCAATTCGCCACTGTCCAACGTCACTCGCCAAATCCCGGGCGGCCAGACGAAGAACGTGCCGACTCAAAAGTTCAACGGCCAAACGATTCTGAACAATCTGCCCGGCAACGTCGGCAAGATCGTCACACAGAACGGCAACCGCGGTGGTCAAACGGGCAAGATCGACTCGGGCAAGTTCACCGGCATCGTCGACTTCGGCAAAAAGGGCGGCGGCAAAGTTGACTTGGGCAAAGTGCTGGGCGGAATCGCCATCGGAGTTGGCAACCATAACGGTGGCAACAACAACGGCGGCAAGAATGTCATCGGCATCGGCGTTGACAACCACGGCATCGTCAACAATTGCAAAAAGTATGACAACTGGCACTGCAAGCACGTGGTCGACCTGTTGGTGCACAAGTGCTGGCACAAGCCGCAACCGCACTGCGTCGATCCGATCTGGGTGGAAGTCGGCTGCATCCCGGCTGTCGAAACCGTCGTCGCGCCGCAACCGGTCGGCGATCTCGAACTGCTGAACGTGGAACTAGCCGCCGATGCGACGCCACAGAACGAACCGGTTTACGCCGTCACGTTCCGCAACAACAGCCCGGCCGCGATCGAACACTTCCGCATTTCGCTAGTCGCCGTGTGGGGCGAGATCGACGAGACTTCGCCGACCGTCACCATCGACGTGACCGCGATCGGTCCGGGCGAAGCGGCCGTGGCTCAAATCGAGTTGCCTCCCACCGCGATGGCGATGGGCCCGCAAGCGAATCTGCCGTTCGACATGCTGGTCGTGGCGATCGACAGCTTCGACGAGTTGCCCGAGGCGAACGAAGTGAACAACGTCGCGATGCTGAAGCGGGATGAGATCACGATCGTGGAAGTTCCCGCGGCGGCCGCTCAAAACGGTGCGGTGTCGGCGGTCCAACCGGTCGAAGCCGCGCCGGTCGCTGAGACGGCCCCGGCCGCGACTCAGCCAGTTGCCGCCCCGGTAGTTGTCGAAACAGAGCTGACGGAACCAGTCGCCCCGGCCGCTCCGGTTGAGTTGAATCCCAACGCTTTGGATCTGGTCGACATCGGCGGCGTAGCCGTTCGGGTCGAATAGGAATCGTCGACGAAGAATCACGATCGGTATAAACGCCAAGTCGACTACAAACAAAGGCCGTCCTTCGCGGGACGGCCTTTCGCGTTTCTTGCTCGCTTCGCCGCGACGTCCGAGCCAACGCCAGAAAGCGGCGATGAATCGCCGCACTCCAAATTTGGAGCGCGGGGCCTTGTCCCCGCTTTCTCATATCCACGGACACATTCTTACAGTTCCACCTCTACAAGAACACCTTTACACGAACACCTCTACAAATAAGCCGCGATCCACTCGTCGATTCGCTGCTCGGCGACGGGCGGAACCGCGTGGCCTTGCTTGTGATTGAACAGTCCAACCCGAGCCGGCGAACCGTACAACCGGTAGACGGGCAAAGCCGCTTCGATATACGGCCAACTAATATCGCCGTCGGCCGAATCGCCCCCGAGCAACAAGAACGCTCGCGGAGCCGTCGCGGCTAACAGCTCGTGATGATCCAATCGAAACTCGGGCTGTTTGATCTTGGGTCCCAAATACCATGGCGCGTCCCAATTGGAGAACGTCGGCCCGATGCCCCCTTCGCTGCTGACCGCCACGCGAACCCGGTCGTCGAACGCCGCGTGATACAGCACCTCCTTCGCACCCAGCGAATGGCCAATCGACCCAATTCGCGCGGCATCCACATCCGACTGGGAAACGAGGATGTCCGTGGCCAACAGCGCGTCGTGCAGCATCCGCATCATGCCCGTCGAACTGGGATGGCGACGCAAGTATCGCTCGGCCTCCTGTTGCGCGGCGATCTTATGGTTGTCCGGCCAAAGATAATTTCGCGGGCAGATCGCCACAAAGCCACGCTTCGCCCATCGCAACCCAAACGCTTTCTCCGGCACGCCTTCGACCCCAGCCGGTTGCCGGATCGAATGATTCACGGTCGAATGCAACACGACCAATCCCGGTCGCTTCGCCTCGCCCGGTACGAGCGGCTCAAGCGGACGCAGCAAATACGCTTCGACCGCCTCGCCCGGCTCCGCTTCATAACGAATCAGTTGCCGCAAGACGCCCGACTCGCGGTCTTCGGTCAACACTTCGATCTTCGGCAACGGAGTCCTCTCGGCCGGCGCGGGGCCGAGAAACTTCCGCCAAGCGTCGAGCAACTCACGCCGCCGACGCTCCCACGCCGCCACGGTTTCGATCGGCCTGCCATCGGCATCCACCAACAACGGAGCCAGCTTCCGTGAATCCGCGGCCAAGTCCATCGGCGGCGTCTGCACTTCGCTCAGCCAGCTCACGCCCTTCGCTCGATCCGCTTCGCCCGTAACACTGCCGGGCTGTTCGCCACGACCTTGTGCCACGACAACTCCCGCCGCCAATGTCGCCACACAGAATTGTCGTCGCGAGAGCGATCGCCCTCTGGATTCGAGCTTCGACATCACAGTTTCCTCAGTCAGCGAGAAGCGAAGTTCCACGTCGATAATGACGGATCGAGTATAACCGGCCGTTTACGGTCCCGCCGGAGAATCCACCGGCCGGTCGCTATGCCCGAGCGATCGATCCGGAGCGATGCGATCACGCACCCGTTGCTTCAGCTCTTTGATGTCGGGAAAGCCACCGTCGTCGACCCGCGACCAGATTTGAACTCCGTCCACGCGAATTACAAACGCGCCGCCCGACCCAGGAATCAACGCGACTTCGCCCAACTCGTCCGCGAATGTGACCAACAACTCTTGAGCCATCCACGCCGCCCGCAACAGCCAACGACATTGGTTGCAGTACACGATTTCGACGCGCGGTTTCATCGCTAGTTTTCCTTTTTCCATCGTCGCTCTCGATGTCGAAAAGACATATCACCGCGAAACTTTCCGCATGGTATAACGGAACCAAGCGTCGCTGATCGGTGCGGTGGGATCACCCGCTCGCCCAGCCCTGTCGGCGAGTCTTCTTCTCTCTCGTTCTCTCGAAACCATTCAAGATCAAGGAAGCCTTATGAGCAGTGTGCGAGTGCTCGTTGGAACCCGCAAAGGGGCGTTTATTCTCACGTCGGACGGCAAACGCGAAAAGTGGGACGTCAGCGGCCCGCACTTCGGCGGCTGGGAAGTGTATCACCTCCAAGGTTCGCCGGCCGATCCGAATCGCATCTATGCGTCGCAATCCAGCGGTTGGTTCGGCCAAGTCGTCCAACGTTCCGACGATGGCGGGCAAACGTGGGAAGCTGTCGGCAACAAGTTCGAGTACGAAGGCGATCCCGGCACGCACATGTGGTACGACGGTACTCCGCATCCTTGGGAGTTCAAACGCGTCTGGCATTTGGAACCGTCGCTGACCGACCCCGATTGGGTCTACGCGGGCGTCGAGGACGCGGGGCTGTTTCATTCGCGCGACGGCGGACAAACGTGGCAAGAGCTGCCGGGACTTCGCCAACAAGGCTCGGGATCCAATTGGATGCCGGGCGCGGGCGGCATGTGTCTGCACACCGTGTTGTTGGATCCGACGAGTCCACAACGCATCTACATCGCCATCTCCGCCGCCGGCGCTTTTCGCACCGACGATGGCGGCCATACGTGGAAGCCAATCAATCGCGGACTGTTCTCGAAATACATCCCCGATCCCACGGCCGAAGTCGGGCACTGTGTGCATCGCATTGCCATGCATCCGGCCCGCCCCAATACGCTGTTCATGCAAAAGCATTGGGACGTAATGCGCAGCGACGACGCCGGCGACTCGTGGCACGAAGTCAGCGGTGACTTGCCCACCGATTTCGGCTTTCCCATCCAAGTCCACGCGCACGAACCGGAAACGATTTATGTGGTGCCGATCAAGAGCGATTCGGAGCACTATCCGCCCGAAGGCAAGCTGCGCGTCTATCGCAGCCGCACGGGCGGCAACCAGTGGGAACCGCTGACCGATGGCCTGCCTCAAAGCAACTGTTTCGTGAACATCTTGCGCGACTCGATGGCAGTCGATTCGCTTGATTCCTGCGGCGTGTACTTCGGCACCACGGGTGGCCAAGTTTACGTTTCGCCCGACGGTGGCGATCATTGGCACACCATCGTGCGCGATTTGCCGGCGGTCGTTTCCGTGGAAGTACAGACGCTGTCATGATCCGAGTCGAGTTGCCCTACCATCTGCGCGTGCTGGGAAAAATTACGGGCGACGTCGAACTGGCGATCGACGCTCCCGTGACGCTCGGCAAAGTCGTCGAGGCTTTGGAGCAAAGCTATCCGCCTCTGCGTGGCACGATTGGCGATCTAGAAACCGGCCAGCGACGCCCGCTGATCCGGTTCTTCGCCTGCCAAGAAGACTGGTCCTTCGCCAACTTCGATGCCCCCTTGCCCGCAGCCGTCGCCTCGGGCCAAGAACCGCTGCTAATCATCGGCGCGATTGCTGGCGGTTGATCGCTGGCCCGAGTGCGATTCGCCGAACTCGCGTTGTTCCCATTGGCCGAACTCCGCCACTAACGCCCGAACTCCGCCGCCAGCGGTCGCATCGGACGGCCGCCGGATTATGATGGGTGGCTTGCCGAAGTTCTCCCGTTAGTTTCGTTTTCCCGGAGGAAAAGCATCGTGATGAAACGATTTCTGTGCGGACTGCTGGCCGCCTTGTGTTTGGCCGGCGGCGCGGCTCGCGCGGCGGAGTCGTCGCGCCCGAACATTGTGTTTATTTTTGCCGACGACCATACGACCCAAGCCGTCAGCGCCTACGGCGAAAAGCGGCACTTGATCGACACGCCCAACTTGGATCGAATCGCCAAGGAGGGAATGCGTTTCGATCGCTGCTTGGTGACCAATTCTATTTGCGGGCCCAGCCGAGCCACGATTTTGACCGGCAAGTACTCGCACATGAACGGCTTCTACAACAACTCGAACAGCCGTTTCGACAGCAGCCAGACAACCTTCCCCAAGTTGCTAAAAGCCGCCGGATATACGACGGCGATCGTCGGCAAGTGGCACTTAGTGTCGGACCCCGTGGGCTTTGATCACTGGCACATTTTGCCGGGGCAAGGTTTCTATTACAACCCGCCGATGATTCGCAACGGCCAGCGCGTCCAGCACACCGGCTATGTGAGCGACATCATCACCGATCTCACCATCGACTGGCTGGAGAATCGCGACAAGAGCAAACCGTTCATGTTGATGACCCAGCACAAGGCGCCGCACCGCGAATGGGAACCGGCCCTGCGTCATTTGGGATGGGACAACGATCGCAAGTATCCCGAACCCGACACGCTGTTCGACGACTACGACGGCCGCAGCAAGGCGGTCAGCGATCATGATATGGGTATTGATCGCACGATGACTGATCGCGACATGAAGCTGGTCGCCCCGCGCCAATTGAATGACGAACAACGAAAAGTGTGGGATGCCTATTATGAGCCTCGCAACAAGGCTTATCGTGAAGCCAACTTGAAAGGCGAGGACCTGGTTCGTTGGCGATACCAACGCTATATGCACGATTATCTCGGCTGTATCAAAGGCGTCGACGAGAATGTGGGACGCCTGCTGGATTACTTGGACAAAGAAGGTTTGTCCGAGAACACAATTGTGATTTATACCAGCGACCAAGGCTTCTACTTGGGCGAGCATGGCTGGTTCGACAAGCGTTGGATATTCGAAGAATCACTCCGCTCGCCGATGATGGTTCGCTGGCCAGGCGTGACGAAGCCCGGAAGCGAGAATAACCGGATCGTGTCGCTGATCGACTTCGCCAGCACGTTTCTGGATGTGGCAGGCGTCGAAGCTCCGGCCGAAATGCAGGGCCGCAGCATCGTGCCATTGCTGAAAGGCGAAACGCCGGCCGACTGGCGAACCAGTCTGTATTACCACTACTACGAATATCCAGTGCCGCACCGAGTCCGTCCGCACTATGGCGTGATCACGGATCGTTACAAGTTGGTCCACTATTACAAGCCGGATGTCGACGACTGGGAGTTATTGGACCTGGAAAAGGACCCGCAAGAGACCAAGAGCTTCTATAACGATCCGGCCTACAAGGACGTCGTCAAGGATTTGAAAGCCGAACTGGAACGCTTGAAAAAGCAGTATCAAGTCCCCGAGGAAGCGCCCCGCGCCGCCTATGGCAACCGCCCCTTCGACGGCGAAAAGAAGTAGCAACCTACCCGTTGCACATACGTTCCGCAAACCCCGGCCCCATCTCTTCCCAGAAAAGATGGGGCCGTTTTGTTGGCGACCCGAAGACTTCGTCTGTTGTCGTTTTAAATCACACCACCCGATCCATTGGCTATTTGGCCTGCTTATCTCGCCAAGTCTTCCACATGGCGAAAGCCGCCTCGCGTTTTTTGTCGCTCAGAAACCCTAAGGTGTAAATATCATAGACCGTTTGGGTGTTCGGATTGGCAAACTCGTAGCCATACTCTTTGATGTCTTGCTTCGAGAGATGGACGGCCATGGCCAACGCCACGTCGCGCGTTTGGATACGGATGGGTTCCTTTTGAATGCGACGATTGCTCCACGTGTGACAAACGGTTTCGTCTTGGAAACGCTTTTCCAGCGTGGGAATATCGGCCGCCGTGCCGAATCGACCCAGCACCGTGACCGCGTGCGAGGCGATGGACGATGGTAGACTCCCGTTGTCCAACGATTTGAGAGCGATCTCACGACCGACTTCTTTCAAGCCGTATTGCAACGTCAAATTCAAACCATAATAAGCCGTGGTGGTGCCGGAAGACGTGCGAATCCAAGTCTCCAGCAACATTTGGACTTGCTTCGACCCACGTCCACCCAGCACCGCGCCGCGGGCATTTGAATTGTTCAGCAGCGAATACAGTTGGCTGCTGACGAGTTGGTTTTGAGGCTGTGGCGAGGATTGGTCATCGCCGATCTGCTGTAGTCGGCAACCGGCCAGCAACAGTGCGCCCATGTTCGACGTGTTCACTTCCGCGGCTTGGTAACCTCCGCGGGCCGAGCGGCTTTGAAACCACTTGGCACGCTCGCTAATCACCGAGCCCAACGTGGCTAATTCCCGTTCGACGCTTTCCAGCACATCCGATTCGTCTTCGAGCATCGAGGCAAAAAACTCGCGTGTCTCACGTTCGTCTCCCACGATCTCGCGATAGTAGGTCCAGCCCGGCAAGTCGTACTCCGTGTCGCTGCCAACTTCGGACAGGAACCGCGCGATGCGTTGCTGGAATTCTCCGTCGCGGATTCGAGCCAAGATTTGGCGGGCCCGTAGCTGGACTTCCAGATCACGATGACGCAACGCTCCGGCCAGCGCGTCGCGGGCAGTCGCTCCCATGGTCATTAGCTCCGCCGCGGCCGCTTCGCGCGTGGTGAATTCGGGCGAGCCAAGCGCGTCGATCAAGCGTTCGGCACGCATCGCGACACCATCGCGGGACGCTTCGGCAAACTCTTGGCCAGACGCATTCGCCGCGGAATCCGACGGCTGTTCGTCGGCCATTGCAGGGAACGTGACCGCGGCAAGCGTCGACAACAACGTCAAGCAAGCGACGGCGAGCTTCGTTTTACAGCGTGACAACATACCTGGGGCCTTGTGCTTGTGGCCGCGTCGCTGGATAGCGCCGCCGTGCTTTGGTCGAGCCAAGTGTCGGCGGGCGGCGGCCGATGGACCGCGAGGGAAACGTTGCATCCATGCAAATTCATGGTTCGATTCTATTCCCCTCGCCGCGACATCGCCAGAATCAACGCTCGTTTGAACGGCGATTCGCGGGAACCGTGCAGCACGTGCAACCGACCCACTCGTCCCACTCGAAGGCGTGTCCCAGCGTCACGATCCTTATTTGCGCCATGGCCGGCTTTATGCAACTAGTGCGGCTGGCCGGTCTCGCGCGGGTTTTCCCCATTGTCTCAGGCACGTCCGTTTCAGGTCGGGCCAAGACGTGCCGATTCGTAATTTGGCCCAGTGTGATTCGCGAATAACAAATTTGGCGTCACTCAAACAAGCGCGACACCTGGCCACTGGCCCTACGCGTCCAGGAAGGACACCACAATCAGTATTGCCGTTCGAAAGTCGCCGCCGGTCGTGCTCGATTTTCGATGCCGATGTTCAGAATCCGAGGGAGCGGATCGTGCGATGCCTAGCCGCCTGCTGTTGAGCGCGATGTTTGTGGT